>NZ_CP098401.1:1200000-1800000 GCF_023674425.1 Sphingomonas donggukensis | reverse complement strand
GACAAGGCCGAGGCCGAGCTGCGCGAGGCGGTGCTGGCATCGTCGCTGGACGAGGGCATCAAGGCGAAGTTCGAGGAGCTGCCGGGCGAGGGCGCCTTCTACGCCCCGAAGCTCGAATTCCACCTGACCGACGCGATCGGGCGGACGTGGCAGGTTGGCACGATCCAGTCCGACCGCGTGCTGCCCGACCGGCTGGACGCGAGCTATGTGGGGGAGGACGGCAATCGCCACCGCCCGGTGATGCTCCACCGCGCGATCCTCGGCACCTTCGAACGCTTCATCGGCATCCTGATCGAGCATCACGCCGGGCGCTTCCCGATGTGGCTGGCGCCGGTGCAGGCAGTGGTCGCGACGATCGTCAGCGATGCGGACGACTATGCGCGCGAGGTCGCGGCACGCTTGCGCGCCGCCGGCATCCGCGTCGATACAGACCTGCGCAACGAGAAGATCAACTACAAGGTCCGCGAACACAGCCTTGCCAAGGTTCCGGCGCTGCTGGTCGTCGGCAAGCGCGAGGCGGAGGAGGGCAAGGTCGCCGTCCGTCGCCTCGGCAGCGACCGGCAGGAATTCGTCGCTCTTGACGAGATCGTGGCGCGGCTGGCCGGCGAGGCGACCCCGCCCGACCTTCGCTGAGCCGCACCTTTCGCATCCGCCCGCTTTTCCCTATATAGACCCCGTCATACCACCACAGGAGCACCAACTATCCGTCCGCCCATGATGCGCCGACCGATGCAGCCGGCAATGAACGGCCCCCGGTTCAACGAATTCATCCAGTCGCCCAAGGTCCGCGTGATCGATCACGAGGGCGAGAATCTGGGCGTGATGTACACGCGCGAGGCGATCGAGGCGGCGGCGGAGCTGGGCCTCGACCTGGTCGAGGTGTCGCCGAACGCCGACCCGCCCGTCGCGAAGTTCCTGGACGTCGGCAAGTTCAAGTACGAGGCGCAGAAGAAGGCGAACCTCGCTCGCAAGTCGCAGAAGACGCAGGAGATCAAGGAGATCAAGATGCGTCCGAACATCGACGACCATGATTACGACACCAAGATGAAGAAGGTCGTCGAATTCATCGGTGAGGGCGACAAGGTGAAGGTCACCATGCGCTTCCGCGGGCGCGAGCTTTCGCACGGCCAGCTCGGCATGGCGGTGCTCCAGCGCGTCGCCGAACAGGTCGCCGAAGTCGCCAAGGTCGAGGCCTATCCGCGCATGGAAGGCCGGCAGATGCTGATGGTGCTCGCCCCCAAATAACCTTTTCGAAGGTTCGGTACGCAAACGACCGTCCGTGGCGCCAGCCACGGGCGGTCGTTTGGCGTTGGGGGCGAGGGGCGGCAAGTGACTGATCTGCAATGCTATTGCCGCCCTGCGCGTGGCAGGGGTGCGCCACCCCTGTGACATTCCTGCATCGTCTGTGCGAAAAGAATGGTCTGCCCCAGTGCGCGGGCTGGAAAACGCCGCGCGATTTCGGCATTTCCGTACCCGATAATAAAAAACGATTTTCGAACAGAGAGGATTGCCGAACGATGCGTAAGCTCGCGCTGCTCATGACCGTCGCCACCGCCGCGATCGCGGCCCCGGCCTGGGCGCAGTCCACCGCTCCCGCGCCGCAGGATGCGACGACCGCCCCCGCCGAGGATCAGGCTCAGGATCAGGCCCCGGTCAGCGCCGGCGACATCGTCGTCACCGCCACCCGCCGCGCCGAGCGCCTGGCAGACGTGCCGGTCGCGGTGTCGGCGGTGTCGTCCGAGCAGCTGCAGCTGTCGGGCGCGACCGACATCCGCTCGCTCAACCAGCTCGCCCCGTCGCTGCTGGTGTCCTCGACCGGAACCGAAGCGAACGGCTCGGCGCGTATCCGCGGCATCGGCACGGTGGGTGACAACCCCGGCCTCGAAAGCTCGGTCGCGACGTTCATCGACGGCGTCTATCGCTCGCGCACCGGCGCCGGCCTCAACGAGCTCGGCGAAGTCGAGCGGGTCGAGGTGCTGCGCGGGCCGCAGGGCACGCTGTCGGGCCGCAACTCGTCGGCGGGCGCCATCAACATCATCACCAAGCAGCCGTCGTTCCGCGGGATCGAGGGCATGGCCGAGGGCAGCTACGGCAATTACAACGCCTATCGCTTCCAGGGCGCGATCAACGTGCCGCTGGGTGAGACGGTCGCGGCGCGCATCGACGGCATCTATTCGAAGCGCGACGGCTTCTACTATGATCCGCAGAACAACACCGACATCAACGATCGCGACCGGTATTTCGTGCGCGGCCAGCTGCGTTTCGAACCGACCAGCGACCTCAACATCCGCCTGATCGGTGACTATACCAAGCGCACCGAAAAGTGCTGCGCGGCAATCTACGTCGACCGCAGCGCCAACGAATATATCGGCAACCTCAACAACCCGGCGACGTCGCTGTCGCCGCTGTCGACCGACGGTAACAACATCGTCAACGTGCTGCGCGACCTGGGCCAGAACGTCACGCGCATCACCAATGCGGGCTACAACCGCACCGTGTCGGTGTCGCCGGGCCGCAGCTTTGCCGGTCGCACCGAGGATTGGGGCGTCTCGGGCCAGGTCGACTATAATTTCGGCGGCGCGTCGATCACGTCGATCACCGCCTACCGCGACTACAAGAGCGACCAGGGCTCCGACACCGACTATTCGAGCGTCGACATCCTGTACCGCGCCGCCAACGGCAACGCGTCGCGCCAGTTCAAGACGTTCAGCCAGGAACTGCGCCTGCAGGGCGAGGCGTTCAACGGCAAGCTCGACTGGCTGGTCGGCGGCTATTACGCGAACGAGGATCTGACGGTCGTCGACAATCTGCGCTTCGGCAACCAGTACGGCCGCTTCGCGACGTGCCGCCTGGTATCGGGCAGCACGCTGGCGGTGGGCTATTCGCCGACCGGCACCGGCTGTCTCGCCGCGCCGGTGCGCACCGCGATCGCCGCGGGCGTCTCCGCGCTCGGCGCCGCTGGCCCGACCGTGCTTGCCGCGATCGATCGCCTAGACGGCATCAACGACAAGGGCTCGACTGCGGATCGTTACCTGCAGAACAGCCGCAACTATGCGTTCTTCACGCACAACATCATCCATCTGGCCGACAGGCTCGATCTGACGCTGGGCCTGCGCTACACCAACGAGCGCAAGCGGCTGAACGCGACCTTCACCAACGACAACACCGCCTGCGTCGCCAACCAGGCCGCGTTGTCGGGCTTCCTGACCAACGCCGCGCTCGCCGCGACCGCGGGCGGCATCATCGGCCTGTCGTGCCAGGGCAACTCGACCTCCGAGCTGAACGGCGTCAGCATCGCCGACCAGCGCAACGAGGACGAATTCACCGGCACCGCGGTGCTTTCGTACAAGCCGACCGACGCGCTGCTGATCTACGGCTCCTACTCGCGCGGCTACAAGGCGGGCGGCTTCAACCTCGACCGCTCGGCGCTGAAGTCGCCGATCGCGTCGTTCGCCTCGGTCGGCGGAGCCCAGGCGCTCACCCGCAACCTTCAGTTCGATCCGGAGAAGGTGAACGCGTACGAAATCGGCGCGAAATACTCGCGTGGCCGGGCGACGATCACCGCCGCTGCGTTCCGCCAGGAGTTCCAGAACTTCCAGCTGAACACGTTCAACGGCACCGTCTTCCTCGTCGCCACGGTCAATTCGTGCAAGTCGCCCTTGGGCGGCGCGGATCGGGACACGAGCGCGGCGACCGGCGCCTGCTCCGGCGACACCAGCTACGGCGTCTTGTCGCAGGGCGTCGAGCTGGAAGCCTCGCTGCAGCCCACGCGCGACATCGCGTTCAACATGGGCATCACCTATGCGGACACGAAATATCGCAACGACCTGGTCGGCTCGGCGGCGGGCCTCGCGCTCGATCCCGCTCTCCGCGTCCTGCCGGGCAATCGCCTGTCGAACGCGCCGGAATGGGTCGCGACCTCGTCCTTCTCGTGGACGCCGCGCATCGGCAGCACCGGCCTGTCGGGCCTGCTCTACATCGACGGCCGCCTGAGCGACGACTACAACACCGGCTCCGACCTGTTCCCGCAGAAGGCGCAGGACAGCTTCTTCGTCGCCAACGCCCGCGTCGGCATCCGCGGACCGAACGAGAAGTGGGCGCTGGAATTCTGGGGCCAGAACATCTTCGACAAGGATTACGCCCAGGTCGCGTTTAACTCTCCGTTCCAGGCGGGCACGACCAGCGCGCCCTTCGTCGACCCGCAGTATCCGGGCGGTCGCCAGATCTTCTCGCAGTATCTGGCCGAGCCGCGCACCTACGGGGTGACCGGCCGCGTGCGGTTCTGATGCGCGCAGCCTCGCTCAGCAAAAGCTGAGCGAGGCCCCGCTACGTCGGGGGTTCCCGCTCGGGCAGTGGTGCGGCGCAACCGCTCCGTCTGACGCCGTGGCGGATGCACGAACAGTTCGAGCGGCCCGTCCTTGCGAGGACGGGCCGTTTGCCTTTGCTGGCTGATTGTCTGCTTTCGCCTCAGGTGCGGAATGTCGGCGGCGGAACAACGATCGCGTAATGGGCCATTGAATTCGGGAGCGGCACTGACATGGTAAGCGGCTAATCGGGAGGCTCTGATGGTTATACTCGCTGCTCTTTCTCTCGCAGCTATAACAACCTGCCGGACTGAAGATGCCCGATACGCCTTACGCCAGAAACCGGTCGTCACAGCGGCATTTCGTCCTGTTAAGAGCGGCCCTGATTGGCCCGCTGATATCGCACTAGGCATTCATTTCGGTGATACCGGCCGCACTTATTGGTGGCTTCCTTGGGGCGGCGGAACCAACGATAAGCAAAACCTCGCGTCGACGACTGACGTTACGCATCCGGACTGGCGGCCGCCATCACCAGACGGTGGACCGCGCCCCTTAGGAGATATGGAGTATATCGGTACCAACGCGAGCTATGATGTAATTAACGATATTCCTAGGCGTGGCGGCATAGCCCCAGCGCACATACTGTTAAGTTCTTTGGGCGACGCAGCATGGCATTGGAGCACAACTCAACGTGACAGCGCGCCTAAGCAATTTTTTGACCTCGTTGGTTGTATGTCCGCTCGCAAATCCGGTCCTCCGATGGCCGGTGTCGGTGCAGTTCGACGCTAACCTGCCTGTTCGCCCTCCACCCAACGGCAGACTACCTACTTACGCCTGGCAATATCGACGGTGGGCTCAATCGCAGCCGCTGCCATCGCTGCCACAATCGCCGCTATCCACGCTGCCGCTGTCCGACCAACCTGCAATGTCGGCCCCGCCGTCGCCGCCACCACTTTTCCGCGGCGACGACCTCCGGCTCGACGACGACAGCAGCAGCGCGAGCGACAGAGCTACGGCTATCAGCACGACGGGCAGAATCGCGCTCATTCCGCCGGCGGCTGCCACAGTTCGATCGCATTGCCCTCGGGATCGTCGATGCGCGCGAACTGGCCGGTGGTGGGGTCGTTCCACTCGGGCTTGGTGACGACGTCGATTCCGCCCGCGCGCAATCGGGCGATCAGCGCGTCGAGGTCGGTGACGCGCAGGTTGATCATGAAGGCCTTGTCGGCGGCGAAATAGTCGGTGTCGGCTTTGAACGGCGCGAACACCATCGGGCCGCCTGAAACCTGCCAATACCATTCGCTCGAGTCGCCGTCGCTGCTGGTGCCGCATCCGGCGCCGACGCCCAAATGATCGCGGTACCAGGCGTTCAGCGCGTCGGGATCCTGCGCGCGGAAGAACAATCCGCCCATTCCAACTACCGGCATGTCACCTCTCCCCTTCAGCCATCCCCGACGCGCTCACCGTCGCCGATCGCCGCCTCGGCAAGGCGTTTCTCGAGTCCCTTCAACCGTGCCGCGCCCTCGATCTTACCACCGATCAGGTCGGTGACGTAAAAGGTATCGACCGCGCGCTCGCCATAGGTGGCGACATGGGCGGAGCGGATCGTCACCTTCGACTGGAACAGCGCGTTGGCGAGGTGGTGGAGCAGCGCGGGGCGGTCGCGGGCGTTCACTTCGACCACCGTGAAGCGGTTCGATGCGGCATTGTCGATCAGCACGTTGGGCTGGACCTGGAACGCGTCGGCGCGGGGGCGGGAGGGGGCCTTGGCCTTCAGCCGGTCGCGCAGGCGCACGCGGTTGGCGAGCGCATCCTCGATCCCCTGACGGATGCGGGCAAGCTGGCCGGGGTCGCCGAACGGGCGCCCGAGCGGGTCCTGGACCAGGAAATTGTCGAGCGCCATGCCGTCCCGCGTCGTGTGGATGCGCGCGTCGATGATGTTGCCGCCCGCGGCATGGATCGCGCCGGCGATGCGGTAGAACAGGCCCGGATGATCGCTGGCATAGACGGTGACGAGCGTCGCGCCCTGCGCAGGATCGGGCACCGCCGCGATCGAGAGCGGCGCGGTGCCGGCGCCGTCGATCAGCCGCACGTTCGCCTCCAGCACGTCGGCGGGTTCGGCCACCCAATAGCTTTCGGGCAGGCGGCGGCGTAGCGTCGCCATCCGTGCGGCGTCCCAGCCGAGCGCCGTGGCGAGATCCTCCTGCTTGGCGGCGACGCGCTCCTGCCGCCCGCGCTGCTTGTGGCCGAGGCGCAGCACTTCCTCCGCCCCCTCGAACAGATTGCCGAGCAGCTGGCGCTTCCACCCGTTCCAGACGCCGGGGCCGACCGCGCGGATATCGACGACGGTCAGCACCAGCAACATCATCAGCCGCTGCGGCGACTGCACCGCCTGTGCGAAATCGAGGATCGTCTTGAAGTCGGAGAGGTCGCGCTTGAACGCGGTCGCCGACATCAACAGGTGCCATCGGACCAGCCACGCCACCGTCTCTGTTTCCGCCGGGGTCAGGCCGAAGCGCGGGCAGAGCCGCTCGGCGACTTCGGCTCCCAGCACCGAATGGTCGCCGCCACGCCCCTTGGCGATGTCGTGCAGCAGCACCGCGACGTACAGCGCGCGCCTGGCCACAATCTGGTCGAAGATGCCGGTCGAGAGCGGGTGGTCGTCCTTCAGCTCGCCACGCTCGATCTTCGACACCAGCCCGATCGCGCGGATGGTGTGCTCGTCCACCGTATAGTGATGGTACATGTCGAACTGCATCTGCGCGACGACGCGGCCGAAGTCGGGGACGAAGCGGCCGAACACCCCGGCCTCGTTCATCCAGCGCAGCACCATCTCGGGATCGTTGCGGCCGCTGAGCAGGTCGAGGAACAGGGCGTTGGCGCGCGGGTCGTTTCGAACGCCGTCGACCAGCCGTGCGTCGCGCGACGCGGCGCGCATGGCGAGCGGGTGGACCTCCAGCCCATGTCCTTCGGCGAGCGCGAACATCTCGACCAGGCGGACGGGATCGCTGCGAAAGAAATCGTCGTCGGGAAGCGCCAGGCGCCCGCGATCAAGCACGAAGCCGTGCAGTTTCGTCGGGCGGCGGCGGATCGTCGGCAGGCCGAAGCGCCGTCCGCGTGCGGCGAATTTCTCGTCGAGATGGGCGAGGAAGACGCCGGTCAGGTCGCCCACCGCCTTTGCCTGCAGGAAGTAGAGCTGCATGAACCGCTCGACCTTAGACTTGCCCGGGCGGTCGGTGAAGCGCATCCGCTCGGCGATCTCGCGCTGGACGTCGAAGGTGAGGCGATCCTCGGGCCGCCCGACGATCAGGTGGAGGTGGCAGCGCACCGCCCACAGGAAATTGTCGGCGCGGTGGAAGCGGCGATATTCCTCGCGGGTGAACAGCCCGGCATCGACCAGCTCGGCGGCGCGCTGGACGTCATAAGCGTATTTGCCGATCCAGAAGAGCGTGTGGAGGTCGCGCAGGCCGCCCTTGCCCTCCTTCACATTGGGTTCGACGACGTAGCGGCTGTCGCCCATCTTGCGGTGCCGGACGTCGCGTTCGGCGAGCTTCTCGGCGATGAAAACGCGGGCGGTGTCGTGCTGGACCTCGGCCTTCCAGCGGCGCGCGGCCTCCTCGTAAAGGTCGGTGTCGCCCCAGACGTAGCGCGCCTCGAGCAGGGCGGTGCGGATCGTCACGTCGCTTTTCGCTTGGCGTACCATCTCGTCCAGCGAGCGCGAGGAATGGCCGATCTTCAGCCCCATGTCCCAGAGGGCATAGAGCATCGATTCGATGACCTGCTCGCTCCACCCGGTCTGTTTGGAGGGCGTCAGGAAGCCGATGTCGATGTCCGAATGCGGCGCCATCTCGCCGCGGCCATAGCCGCCGACCGCGATCAGCGTCATGCGCTCGGCGGCGGTGGGGTTGGGGTTGCGGTACAGCCGCTCGGTCGTGAAGTCCCACAGCAGGCGCAGGATCTGGTCGACCAGATAGGCACCGGCATTTGCCGCCTCCAGCCCGTGGGAGGGATGGGCGGCAAGCCGCGCGGCGATCTCGGCGCGACCGGCGTCTAGCGCGGATTTGAGGATGGCGGTGCCCGCGCGCCGCAGCGCCGCGGGGTCGCTGCCCGTGAGCGCTCCCAGAGCCTCGGCGACCGAACGCCGGTCGATCAGCGCGCGGCGGTTGGGGACGTGGTCGAAACGGGACATGGAGAAGCCCTACCCGATCCTCCCCGGTACGGGGAGGGGGACCGCCGCGAAGCGGTGGTGGAGGGGGCGTGCCGCACACGGCTCGTCCGGTGGAGAGCCCCCTCCGTCAGCGCTCGCGCGCTGCCACCTCCCGGTGCCGGGGAGGAATTATGGGGCCTTGGCCACGCCGACCAGCGCCGGGCGAAGCAGGCGGTCCTTCAGCATGTAGCCGCCCTGAATCTCCTGGACGACGGTGCCGGCCTCGGCGTCGGCGGAGGGCACTTCGAACATCGCCTGATGGCGATTGGGGTCGAGGCGCTCGCCGATCGCGGTGATCTTCGTGATGCCGTTGCGCGCGAACACCGCTTCCAGCTCGCGACCGGTCGCTTCCAGGCCGGTGACCAGCCCTTTGAGCTTCTCGTCGCCGCGCATCTCCTCCGGAATGGCGGCGAGCCCGCGCGAGAGGTTGTCGGCGACCGACAGCAGGTCGCGGGCGAAGCCGGTGACGGCATAGGCGCGCGAATCCGCGGCTTCCTTCTCGGCGCGGCGCAGCATGTTCTGCGCGTCGGCGCGGGCGTAGAGGGTTGCTGCCTTCGCCTCGGCCAGCTCGGCCTCCAGCGCGGCGACGCGGTCGTTCGAGGCGACTTCGGGAGCAGCCTCGGCGGTTTCCTCGCGCAGGTCGGTGGCGTCCACGGTCAGGCCGTCGTCGGGGGTCTGATTGGTATCGGTCATGGGATCCGTATCTAGAAAGATTGGCGCCGCTACGCCAGCAGTCGCGCGAGCGTGGCGGCCGTGAAATCCACCATGGGCACGACCCGCGCATAGTTCAACCGCGTCGGGCCGATCACGCCGACGACGCCGACCACTCGCCCGTCGAGCGCGCGCACCGGCTGGGCGATCACCGACGAGCCGGAGAGCGCGAACAGCTTGTTTTCCGAGCCGATGAAGATGCGCGCGGCGTCGCCCTGGCGCGCCGAATCGAGCAGGCGGGCGATTTCCTCCTTGCCCTCCAGTTCGTCGAGCAGGCCGCGGATGCGGTCGAGGTCGGCGGTCGCCTGCGGTTCAATCAGATTGGCCTGGCCTCGCACGATCAGCACGGGGCGGTGGCCGCCGTCCTCGCTCCAGACCGCAAGCCCGCGCTCGACGAGGGTGCGGCTGGCGCGGTCCAGGGCGGCGCGTTCGTCGGCGATCTCGCGGGTGATGCGCGTCCGCGCTTCGCTGAGCGTGGCGCCGGCGAGCATCGCGGTCAGGTAATTGGCGGCGGTGGTGAGCGCCGCGGGGTCCATGCCGGGTGGCAGATCGACGACGCGGTTCTCGACCGATCCGTCCTCCCCCACCAGCACCGCGAGCGCGCGATTGTTGCCGAGCGGCACGAAGCCGAACTGCCGCAACCGCGGCTCGCGCTTGGGCACCAGCACCAGCCCGGCGCACGACGACAGGCCGGAGAGGGCAGCGGTGGTCGCGGCGATCGCTTCCTCGACGGGCCCGCGCTGCGCCGCCCCCGCGCCGATCGCGGCGCGCTCCTGCTCGGAGGGGGCAACCGCGTGCATCATCCCGTCGACGAACAGGCGCAGGCCGGTCTCGGTCGGCATCCGCCCCGCTGAAGTATGCGGTGCGGCCAGCAGCCCGGCTTCCTCCAGATCCTGCATGACGGTGCGGATCGAGGCGGGGGAGAGGTTGAGCCCCGAAACCTGCGCGATCGTGCGCGATCCGACGGGGACGCCCGAATCGAGAAAACTCTCGACCACGATGCGGAACACGTCTCGCGCGCGGTCGGTCAGCTCGGGGATCGTCGGGGTCATGCCGCTGATCTAGGATGCCGGGCGCGTGGGCGAAAGGCGTGGCCGGATCATGCCGGGACACTGGCGCGTCGGGCGCCACGCGTCTAGGGCGCGGGGCTTGATCAGGAGACACCCATGCGACCATCCGGCCGTGCGCCCGACGAAATGCGCGTCATCACCATCGAACCCAATTTCACGCGCCATGCCGAGGGGTCGGTGCTGATCGGCTTCGGCGACACCAAGGTGCTGGTGACGGCGTCGATCGAGGAGAAGGTGCCGCCCTTCCTGCGCGGCAAGGGCGAGGGCTGGGTGACCGCCGAATACGGCATGCTGCCCCGCGCGACCCATACCCGCGGCAGCCGCGAGGCGGCGAAGGGCAAGCAATCGGGGCGGACGCAGGAAATCCAGCGGCTGATCGGACGCTCTTTGCGCGCGATCACCGACCTGAAGGCGCTGGGCGAGCGCCAGATCGTCATCGACTGCGACGTGATCCAGGCCGATGGCGGCACCCGCACCGCGTCGATTTCCGGCGCGTGGGTCGCGCTGCGCATGGCGGTCGACAAGCTGATGGCCGACGGCAAGCTGACCGCCGACCCGATCCGGCAGAAGGTCGCCGCGATCAGCTGTGGCATCTACAACGGCACGCCGGTCCTCGACCTCGACTATCCCGAGGATTCGAACGCCGAGGCCGATGCGAATTTCGTGCTGACCGGCGACGGCAAGCTCGCCGAAGTGCAGGCGACCGCCGAGGGCGCGACGTTCGACGAGGAGGAATTGCTGCGGCTGCTGCGCCTGGCACGGATCGGCTGTTCGCAGATTTTCGCGGCACAAGACAAGGCGACCGGGCGGTGAGCGGGGAGGGCCGCGATCCGCAGTCGATCCGCAAGCTCGCTCCCGGCAAGCTCGTGATCGCCAGCCACAACCCCGGCAAGGTCCGCGAAATTCGCGCGCTGCTCGAACCGCACGGGATGCAGGTGGTGTCGGCCGCCGAACTCGACCTGCCCGAGCCCGAGGAAACCGGCACGACCTTCGTCGCCAATGCCGAACTGAAGGCGTTGCAGGCCGCCGACCTGTCGGGCCTGCCCGCGCTCGCCGACGACAGCGGGCTGTGCGTCGATGCGCTGGGCGGCGATCCGGGCATCTTCTCGGCGCGCTGGGCGGGCGAAGCCAAGGATTTCGACCTGGCGATGCGGCTGGTCAACGAACAGCTGGAGGCGAAGGGGCCGGACACGCCACGCGACGCGCATTTCGTCTGCGCGCTGGCACTCGCCTGGCCCGACGGGCATGTCGAATGGTTCGAGGGGCGGGTCGAGGGCACGCTCGTCTGGCCTCCGCGGGGCGCCTACGGTTTCGGCTATGACGCGATGTTCGTACGCGACGGCGACGAGCAGAGCTTCGGCGAGATCGACCCGGACGCCAAGCACGCGATCAGCCACCGCGCCGACGCCTTCGCGCAGCTGGTGACCGCAGTCTTCTGAACGTCCAGAAAAAATGCCGTCCGCGCGCTGGGTGGAGCACGGACGGCAGGGGAGGGAACTCAGTCGGCGGCGCGCGATGCCTCGGTACGCGCGGCCTTTGCGGTCGCGATCTGGGCGGGCGTGCAGCGCACGATCGGCGCGCTCTGCGCGATCTTGCCGGCAGGCGTGTGGACCTGCTGGACATGGCAACCGGCGTCGATCGCGGCGCGGAGGTTCGGGAAGTGCTGCGCATGGTCGCGGGCAGCCGCGGGGACTGCGAGCACGGCGACGGCGGACGCAGCGAGGATCAGGGGCAGGCGCATGGTGGAGCTTTCATGGGGATGCCCACGATCTAGCGATGCCGTCTTGCTCGCGATCGCCGCGGCGGTGACGAAACATTGCTGCGGCGTTGACGCGCGCCGGTGCGCCCCATACCTCCCGGACACGCCATCATGACCGCACCGACCATCCTCCTCGTCGAAGACGATCCGCCGCTCCGCACGCTGACCGCGCGCGCGCTCCAGGAAAACGGCTATGTCGTCCGCCCGGCAGGGTCGGCGCCCGAAATGTGGCTGGCGTTCGAACAGGGGCCGGTCGACCTGGTGCTGCTCGACATCATGCTGCCCGGCACCAGCGGCATCGACCTGTGCCGCGCGATCCGCCGCGACAGCGACGTGCCGATCATCTTCATCTCCGCCAAGGGCAGCGAGACCGACCGCGTGATCGGGCTGGAGCTGGGCGCCGACGATTACCTGCCCAAGCCGTTCGGCACGCGCGAGCTGGTCGCGCGCGTCCGCGCGGTGCTGCGCCGCCACGGCAGCGAGGGCGATACCGCCAAGCGCGAGAAGGGTGAACTGAGCTTCGACGGCTGGACCGTCCACCTGCCGCGCCGCGAGCTGCATTCGCCGACCGGTGCGATCGTCGACCTGACCGGGGCCGAATTCGACCTGCTGGTGGCGCTGTGCGAAAACGGCCAGCGCGTGATCGCACGCGAGCGGCTGATCGAATTGTCGCGCACGCGCCTGGGCGACAGCTCCGACCGCAGCGTCGACGTGCTCATCAGCCGGCTGCGCAAGAAATTGTCGAGCGCCGGCAAGCCCGCGCCGATCATCACCGTGCGCGGCGTCGGCTATATGCTGAACGTGCCGGTCGAGCGCCGTTGAGGCTGCTGCGGCGCCTGACCGTCGGGATCATCGGCCGCATCTTCGCGATCCTGCTGCTGGCACTGCTGGTCGAATTCGGCGCAACGACGTTCCTGTACGAGCGCGCCAGCCATTTCTCGGTCCGCGACGACGAGGCCAATCGCCTGGCCGAACACCTCGTCATCTCGCGCCGGCTGGTCGCCGAACAGCCGGTGCAGCGCCGCGGCGCGATGGCCGAGGAACTGACGACCACCCGCTATCTGGTCCGCTGGCAGCCGAGCCGCCCCGAACCGCCGCGGGTCGCGCCGCGGCTTGACGAGATGCAGGTGCAGATCCTCGACTGGGAGCCGTCGCTCGCCGCGCACGGGCTGTGGCTGCGGCTGACGTCGCCCGGCCGGAACGGCTTCATCGCCGGCGGTGTCGCGCTCGACGACGGCAGCTGGCTCTATTTCCGCACATTGGAGCCATTGCGCGCGCTCGATCTGGCGATCGGGCGGTTGCTGCTGTCGCTGACCCCGGCGATCGCGCTGATCGTGATCGGCGGCGTGATGGTCAGTCACGTCCTGCGCCCGATGCGGCGGCTGGCGCGGGTCGCCGACCGGGTCGGGCACGGCGCGGTCGAGACCGTGCCCGAAACCGGCCCGGGCGAGGTCCGCCGCGTGATCGCCGCGTTCAACGCGATGCAGGACCGTATCCACCGCCTGATCGCCGATCGCACAGAGGCGCTGGCCGCGGTCGGCCATGACTTCCGCACGCCGCTCGCGCGCCTGCGGCTGCGTGCCGATTCGGTCGACGACGACGAGGTGCGCGACGCCATCCAGCGCGACGTCGCCGAGATGGACGACATGGTCGCCTCGCTGCTCGCCTACCTCGGTGGCGATGGCGACAGCGAGACCCCGGCGCGCACCGACCTAGCGGTGATGTGCGAGACGATCGCCAGCGACGCCGCCGACAACGGGCGCGATGCGATCTATAGCGGGCCGGATCACTGCGAGATGGTCGTCCGCGTCTCCGGCCTGAAACGCGCGATCGTCAACCTGGTCGAAAACGCGCTGCATTACGGCGGCAACGCCCGGCTGATCCTCGAACCGCGCGACGCCGCCGTCGCGATCCGGGTCGAGGACGACGGCCCCGGCATCCCCGACGACGACGCGCAGGCGGTGCTGCAGCCGTTCGTCCGGCTCGACAACGCCCGCACCCGCGACACCTCGGGCTTCGGCCTGGGCCTGCCGATCGTGGCGCGCGCGGTGGATGCAGAGGGCGGCACGCTGACGCTCGCCAACCGCGCGGACGGCGGCCTCTCCGCCGAGATCGTGCTGCCGCGCCCCTGACCTGGGCAATATTTCGCTACACGACTGACATTTCGCCGCACGATCCACCGTATAGTCAGACCGCTCGGGCCCGGACGGCTTCCCACTCCCCCTCCCCGCGGGGGTCGCCGGGCCCGAAGCCGGTGGAACTTCGGGCCGTAACCCGCGATAGGGCTGGGCTTATGAAGATTTCCATCGCCGCCGCCGCCGCCGTCATGGCGACCACCCTCATCGCCATGCCGGCGGCGGCGCAGGATACCGACCCGCCCAAGGCGATCACCGTCACCGGCGATGCCGCGATCGCATCCGACTATCGCTTCCGCGGCGTGTCGCGAAGCGACGAGGATGTCGCGGTGCAGGGCGGCGTCACCGTTGCCCACGAAAGCGGTTTCTATGCCGGCGCCTGGGCATCGACGCTGCGCGGCTGGGGCGCGTCGGGCGGCGCCGACCTGGAGCTCGACCTGATCGGCGGCTATCGGTTCAATGTGACCGAGGGCGGGACGCTCGACGTCGGCGCGACCTGGTACCTCTATCCCGGCGGCGCGGGGAACAGCGACGTGATCGAGCCCTATGCGAAGCTGTCGGGCACGATCGGGCCGCTGACGGCGTTGGCCGGGGTCGCCTACGCCCCCAAGCAGCAGGCGCTCGCCAATGTGTCCGGGACCGGCGGTAGCCGCAGCCGGTCCGAGGACAATCTGTACCTGTGGGGCGATTTCTCCGCCGGTATCCCGCGCACCCCGGTCACTGCCCGCGCGCACATCGGCTATTCGGACGGCAATCCCGGGCTGGGCCCGAACGGGGCGAGCATGGCACCGACCGGGCGCTATTGGGACTGGTCGCTGGGCGCGGACTATGCGCTGGGCGCGGTGACGCTGGGCGCGGCCTATGTCGATACCGACATCACGCGGGCCGAGAGCGCGTATCTGCTGCCCAACTTCGCCTCGCGGAAGGATGGCGGGTCGATCGCGGGGCCACAGGTCGTGTTTTCGGTGCGGGCGGCGTTCTAGGGATATTGTCCCGTGCTCCCGCCTGCGCGGGAGCACAGGGGTCAGCCACTCACCTCATCATCGCGGTACTTGATCTGCAGGAACCGCTCGCGCGTCGCGAACTGGTCGAGATCGCCTTGCGCCAGGCTCGTCGTCATCTCGCCGATCTCGGTCTCGATCAATTTCAGCCCGTCGACCAGCTGCTCGTCTGGAGTGCGGCCGTTGCGGGGGACGCGACGGAGCGGCTCGGGGACGCGCGCGTAGCCCTTCACCAGTTCGGGCAGCTGCTCGCCGATCAGCTTGCGCACCTCGACCGCAACCGGCGCGCCGTCGTCGAGCGCGGTCAGCTGTGGGGCGAGCGTATCCAGCCGCACGCCGATCGCATCGACCAGCGTCTGCGCCGGCGCGGGTAGGGCGGGGCGCTGGCGGTCGAGCCACGCCTCGGTCTGTAAGGGCAGCGCGCGCAGCGGCACGCTCGGCAGCGTCTCGGCGCGAACCTCGGGCGTCACCGGCGCCATCGCCAGCACGACCGTCGCGGCGATCAGCAGCGCCATCACCGCCAGCGCGCCGAACATGCCGAGCGGGATAAACCAGCCGATCACCACAGCCGCCACGATGATCGTCGCATCGACGATCGCGATGCGCGCGATGCGGCGCGTGACCTCAGCCTCGCGACGCTTGCGCGAGCGGGTCGAGGCACCGCGGGAGTTCGACCGGGTACGGTCGATCAGTTCGGACGCACGCGCGATCTGGTCGTCGACTTCGGACACGCCTCTTACAGCGATTCGAGCTTGAAGGTGTCGGCGGACGGCCCGGAAACCCGGGCCTGCGCCTGGCCCTCGGCCCGCGCGATATAGCCCTTCGACTTCTCGACCTCGGTCGACAGCGTCGTCACCGTCGTCTTCATGCTGTCGAGCGCCTTCAGCTTGAATACGTCGATCGCGTCCATCGTGTCGTAGATGTTCTGGAACGCGCGCTGCAGCGTCTCGATCGGAATGGTGGAGGCCGCGGCCTGCTCGTGGATCGTCGCGGTCTGCGACTTCAGCAACTTGCCGGTCGAATCGATGATGTTGGCGGTCGTCGTGTTGAGCGCGGTGATCTGCTCCAGCACCAGCCGCTGGTTGGTCAGCGCCTGCGCAACGGTGACCGCGGTACGCAGCGCGCCGACGGTCGTGGTGCTGGCGCGGTCGACGCCCTTTACCAGCTCGACATTGTTCTTCTTGACCAGATCGAGCGCGAGATAGCCCTGCACCGTCACCGCCATCTGGGTCAGCAGATCCTGCGTGCGCTGGCGGGTATAGAACAGCGCGGTCTCGCGGATCGCCTTCGCCTTGGCGGGGTCGGTGTGGTCGAGGTCGTTGGCCTTGTCCTCCAGCGCGGTGTCCATCGCCTTCGACAGATGGATCATCTGTTCCAGCCGACCCATCGAGTTCCACAGATTCTGCCGCTCGACGTCGATCGCGGCATTGTCCATCAACAGCTCGTCCTTGCCGCTGGCGAGGCTCTTCAGGATCGTAGAGATGTGCGTCTGCGACGATTTATAGCCGTCGAAATAATTGCGCATCTTGTTGCCGAACGGGATGATCCCGAACAGCTTCTTCGACGTGGTCAGGCTCCCCTGCTTGCCGGGGTCGAGATCCTCGATCACGCGGCGCAGTTGCGCCAGGTCGGCGCCGACGCCCGATTCCTGGTCCATCGCGCGGATCGGGCGGTCGAGGAAGCGGTTCGACTGGCCGGCCGCCTCGCGGATTTCCTTGGCACCCATGCCGGTGATGGCATCGACTCGCTTGCCGAATTCGGGCGAGTTCACGTCCTGCGCGACCAGGTCGGTGACGAAGCTCTCGACGCGCTCCTCCAGCTTCGACTTGGTGCCCGGATCGATCGATACCAGCCCGGCGGCCTTCTCGGCCTGCACCGTCGGCACCGGATCGGGCGGGGTCAGCGTCAGTTCCTTTTCGGCCGTCAGCGTCTCGGTCGGGGTCGTCGCCATTCCTGTCCTCCGTCGCGTCGTGCCAGCGCCGATCCATGACGCCGTTGGTCCGCGCGTTCAAGTGTATCATATAGGCAATACACGGGGTGCGGCAAGCGGGCCTCTTCCCGCAACGCAACATTTGCGCTAGGGGCCGCGCAACTCCATCGCTCCTACATCGAGAATATTCCCATGAGCCTCCGCAACGTGGCGATCATCGCCCACGTCGATCACGGCAAGACCACGCTTGTCGACCAGCTGTTCCGCCAGTCGGGCACCTTCCGCGACAACCAGCGCGTCGAGGAGCGCGCGATGGATTCGAACGACTTGGAAAAGGAGCGCGGGATCACCATCCTCGCCAAGCCCACGTCGATCGAGTGGGAGGGCACGCGGATCAACATCGTCGACACGCCGGGCCACGCCGATTTCGGCGGCGAGGTGGAGCGCATCCTGTCGATGGTCGACGGCGTCGTCCTGCTGGTCGATTCGTCCGAAGGCGCGATGCCGCAGACGAAGTTCGTGACCGGCAAGGCGCTGGCGCTGGGCCTGCGCCCGATCGTCGTCGTGAACAAGGTCGATCGCCCGGACGAGCGCATCCAGGAAGTGCTGGATGAGGTGTTCGACCTGTTCGTGTCGCTGGATGCGACCGACGAGCAGCTTGATTTCCCGGTCCTCTACGCGTCGGGCCGCAACGGCTACGCCAGCGAGGATCCGTCGCGCCGCGAGGGCACGCTGACGCCGCTGTTCCAGAAGATCGTCGATCACGTGCCGCCGCCCGCGCTCGATCAGGATGCGCCGTTCAGCTTCCTCGTGACGCTGCTCGACCGCGACAACTTCCTCGGCCGCGTGCTGACGGGCCGCGTCCAGTCGGGCGTGGTCAAGGTCAACCAGCCGATCCACGCGCTCGACATGGACGGCAAGGTGATCGAGACCGGTCGCGCGTCGAAGCTGATGAGCTTCCGCGGGCTGGAGCGCGTTCCCGTCGAGGAAGCGCGCGCGGGCGACATCATCTCGCTCGCGGGTCTCAGCGTCGCGACCGTGTCGAACACGATCTGCGATATCGCCGTAACCGAGGCGATTCAGGCGCAGCCGATCGATCCGCCGACGCTGTCGATGCGCTTTGCGGTCAATGATTCGCCGATGGCGGGGCGTGAGGGATCGAAGGTCACGTCGCGGATGATCCGCGACCGGCTGGAGCGCGAGGCGGAATCGAACGTCGCGATCAAGGTGACCGAGAGCGCCGACAAGGACAGCTTCGAAGTCGCCGGCCGCGGCGAGCTTCAGCTCGGCGTGCTGATTGAGACGATGCGCCGCGAGGGCTTCGAACTCGGCATCAGCCGCCCGCGCGTGCTGTTCCGTGAGGACGAGAGCGGCAAGAAGACCGAGCCCTACGAAACCGTCGTCATCGACGTGGACGACGAGCATTCGGGCACGGTCGTCGACAAGATGAACCAGCGCAAGGGCGAGATGACCGACATGCGTCCGTCGGGTGGCGGCAAGACGCGCATCACCTTCTCGGCCCCGTCGCGCGGCCTGATCGGTTATCACGGCGAATTCCTGTCCGACACGCGCGGCACCGGCATCATGAACCGGCTGTTCGAGAAATACGGCCCCCACAAGGGCCAGATCGAGGGGCGCAAGAACGGCGTGCTGATCTCGAACGGTTCGGGCGAGGCGCAGTCCTATGCGCTGGGGCCGCTCGAGGACCGCGGCATCCTGTTCGTCGGCCACGGCGAGGCGCTGTACGAGGGCATGATCATCGGTGAGAACGCCAAGACGGAAGACCTTGAGGTCAACCCGATGAAGGCGAAGCAGCTGACGAACTTCCGTGCCAGCGGCGGCAAGGACGACGCCGTCCGCCTGACCCCGCCCAAGAAGATGACGCTGGAGCAGGCCATCGCCTATGTCGACGACGACGAGATGGTCGAGGTGACCCCGACCAAAATCCGCCTGCGCAAGCGCCACCTCGACCCGCATGAGCGGAAGAAGGCGAGCCGCGCGAAGCAGGCGGCCTGACCGTACACAACAAGGGCCGGCAATCGCCGGCCCTTTTCTTTTCCGGCGATGTTACCGCACGGCGACCGCGGGAGCCTGGGTCACGCGCCAGACGACGTTGGCCAGATCGTCCGCCACCAGCAGCGAGCGGGTGCGCGGGTCGAAGACGACGCCGACCGGGCGACCCCGCGTCTTGCCGTCCGATCCCATGAAGCCGGTGACGAAATCGCGTGGCGGGCCCGCGGGGCGACCGCCCGCGAACGGCACGAACGTGACCTTGTAGCCGGCGGGATCCTGGCGGTTCCAGCTGCCATGTTCGCCGACGAAGGCGCCGTTGCTCAGCGCGCCGCCGAAGCCGCCGGCCTGTGCGAACGACAGGCCGAGGGCCGCGACATGGCTGCCCAGCGCATAATCGGGCGCGATCGCTTTCCTGACCATGTCCGGACGCTGCGGATGGACGCGCGGATCGACGTTCGCGCCGTAATAGCTGTACGGCCAGCCGTAGAAGGCGCCGGGCCGGATCTGCGTCAGGTAATCGGGCACCAGCCGCGGGCCCAGCTCGTCGCGTTCGTTGACCACGGCGAACAGCGCGTTGGTCTGCGGATTGATGGCCAGCGCGGTCGGGTTGCGGATGCCCGACACCAGGGTGCGATGCGCGCCCGTCGCGCGATCGATCTCCCAGATGACGGCGCGGTCCTGCTCGACCTCCAGGCCGCGTTCGCCGATGTTGCTGTTCGATCCGATGCCGACATACAGCTTCGTGCCGTCCGCGCTGGCTGCCAGCGATTTCGTCCAGTGATGGTTGATCCGCGACGGCAGTTCGGTGACACGCTCACCCGGCACGGTGATGCTTGTCACCCCGTCGGTGTAGGGAAAGCGCAGCAGCGCGTCCTGGTTGGCGACGTACAGGCTACCGGCCACCAGCGCCAGGCCGTAGGGCGCGTTGAGGCCGGAGACGAAAACGCTGCGCGTTTCGTACTGCCCGTCGCCGTTGGCGTCGCGCAGCAGAGTGATGCGGTCGCCGCCCTTCACGCTGGTCGTGCCCTTCGCCTTGATGAAGCCGGCGATTACGTCCTTAGGCCGGACCTTGGGCGCACTGCCGCCCTTGCCCTCGGCGACCAGGATGTCGCCGTTCGGCAGCACCAGCATCTGGCGCGGCACCTTCAGGTCGCTGGCGATCGCGGTGATCGCAAAGCCCGCCGGCACGGTCGGCTTGGCGCCGTCCCAGCTGGTCGGATCGGCGATCTTCATCGGCGGGATCAGCGTCTGGTCCTGCGCGGGCAGCTGCGGGTTGGCGCCGGTCTGAACGACGTCCTTCGGCTGGCCACCGCAGGCGGCGAGGGTGAGCGCAAGGGCGGCGCCGGCGATCAGGCGGGTCATCGTGCGGCCTCCACGGCGGTAACGGGGGAATAGGCGATCCAGCCGGCAACCAGCGCCAGCGCGGCGCACAGGATCGACAGGATCAGCCCCGGCGCCCCGACCGAGCTCCAGGCGTCCTGGCTGTGCTTGAAGGCGTTGACGAGGCCGAGCACCCACATCACCGCGACGAGCACGAGGTACAGCCGCGCCGGCCCGCGGTTGCCCGCGCGGATGAGGTCGATCAGCGCCCACAGCACCACCGGCCCGCCAAACACCAGCGCAAAGGTGATGAGCCAGGCCGAGAAGTTCGACCACTGCATCTCCGCGCTGTTGAGATAGGTGACGTCGGACAGCACGGCGCCGGTGAACAGCGCGATCGGAAAGGCGAGCAGGATCGCGTGCAACGGATGCAGCGCGGGCCGGGACGGTGTGCGGGTAAGGGACATCGGAATCTCCACGACCCGCCGAGACGGTGCGAGCCTGTGGAGCGTTAAAGTGCGGCGCGCCGCTTTGGTTGCATCGCGGCGCGCCGGAAATGGTTAGGATGCTACGGAATCAGGCGGGCATCCGGCAGGTCGCGCATACCTTGTTCCCCGCCGGATCGCGCAGATAGGCGAGATAGAGCGAGCCGAACGCGTTCGAACGGATGCCGGGCGGATCCTCGATCGCGGTGCCCCCGGCGGCTAGGCCCGCGGCATGCCAGGCGTCCGCCGCCTCGGGCGTCGCTGCCGCGAAGCCGACCGTGCCGCCGTTGGCGTGACACGCCGGCTGGCCGTCGATCGGCTGCGACAGCATGAACACGCCGCCGTTCAGCATGTACGACACGCGGCCCTTGTCGTCGCTGCGACCGGGCTTGCCGCCGAGAGCGGTGATGGTGGCATCGTAGAATGCCTTGGACGCCGCCATATCGTTGGCGCCGAGCATGACGTGGCTGAACATCGGCCTCTCCTCCTCTTTCTTGGGGTCAGTAAACGACGACGCTGCGGATGCTTTCGCCGGCATGCATCAGGTCGAAACCCTTGTTGATCTCGTCGAGCGACAGGATGTGCGTAATCATCGGGTCGATCGCGATCTTGCCGTCCATATACCAGTCGACGATCTTCGGCACGTCGGTGCGCCCCTTCGCGCCCCCAAACGCGGTCCCGCGCCAGTTGCGGCCGGTCACCAGCTGGAACGGGCGGGTGGCGATTTCCTTGCCCGCTTCCGCCACGCCGATGACGATCGACGTGCCCCAGCCGCGGTGGCAGCATTCCAGCGCGGTGCGCATCACGTCGGTATTGCCGGTCGCATCGAAGCTATAGTCGGCGCCGCCGTCGGTCAGCGCGGCGACCGCGGCGATCATCTCCTCGCGTGACTTGCCCCGGGCATCGATGAAGTCGGTCATGCCGAACTGGCGGCCCCAGGCCTCGCGCTCGGGGTTCAGGTCGACGCCGACGATCCGCGACGCCCCCACCAGCCGCGCGCCCTGGATGACGTTCAGGCCGATGCCGCCCAGCCCGAAGACGACGACCGTCTCGCCCGCCTGCACCTTCGCCGTGTTGGTCACCGCGCCGACGCCGGTGGTTACGCCGCAACCGATGTAGCAGCTGGTCTGGAACGGCGCATCGGTGCGGATCTTCGCAACCGCGATCTCGGGCAGGACCGTGAAGTTCGAGAAGGTCGAGCAGCCCATATAGTGGAAGATCGGCTGCCCCTTGTAGCTGAAGCGCGTCGTGCCGTCGGGCATCAGCCCTTTCCCCTGCGTCGCGCGGATCGCGGTGCACAGGTTGGTCTTGCCCGAAAGGCACGACTTACACTGGCGGCATTCGGGGGTGTAGAGCGGGATGACGTGGTCGCCGGGCACGACGCTCGTCACGCCCGCACCGACCTCGCGCACGATGCCCGCACCCTCATGGCCCAGCACGCTCGGGAACAGGCCCTCGCTGTCCAGGCCGTCCAGCGTGTAGGCGTCGGTGTGGCAGATGCCGGTCGCCATGATCTCGACCAGCACCTCGCCGGCCCTCGGCCCCTCCAGGTCGAGCTCGACGATCTCGAGCGGGCGTTTGGCTTCGAAGGCGACGGCGGCGCGGGTCTTCACGGGGGCGGCTCCTGAACTGGCGGACGGGACGTGTGGCGGGCTATAGGGGGCAATGGCCATCAACGTCACCTACCGAAGCTACCTGCGGCTGCCCGAATTGCTGGCGCTGCAAACCCCGCTGACCGACGCGCATGACGAGCTTCTGTTCATCAGCATCCACCAGGCGTCGGAAATCTGGCTGAAACTGAGCCTGCACGAACTGCGCGCGGCGCGGGCGGCGGTGATCGCCGACACGCTGCCCCCGGCGTTCAAGATGATGAGCCGGGTGGCGCGCATCCAGACCCAGCTGATCCAGTCGTGGGAAGTGCTCGCGACGATGACGCCCGCCGATTACACCGCGATGCGCGGGCGGCTCGGCACGTCGAGCGGGTTCCAGTCGGACCAGTATCGCCTCGTCGAATTCCTGTTGGGCGCGAAGCGGGTGGACATGGTCGACATCCACGCCGGCGAGCCCGCGGTCGCCGATACGCTGCGCGACGAACTCCACCGCCCGAGCCTGTATGACGAGGCGCTGCGCCTGCTCGCGCGGCGCGGGTTCGCGATTCCCGGGGCAGTGACGGAGCGCGACTGGACGCAAGCCTATGACGCGTCGCCAGCGGTTGAGGCGGCTTGGGGCGCGGTCTATGCCGAACCGGATCGATACTGGGATTTGTACGAACTGGCCGAAAAGCTGGTCGACATCGAATATCACGTGCAGCTCTGGCGATTCGGGCATCTCAAGACGGTCGAACGGGTGATCGGCTTCAAGACCGGGACCGGGGGGACGGCGGGCGTCGCTTATCTGGCGAAAGTGCTCGACCAGGGGTTCTTCCCCGAGTTGCTGAGCGTGAGGACGGCGCTTTGACGCGGGATGAGGCGCGGGCGCTGGATGCCGCCGATCCGTTTGCGGCGCTGAAGGCGCGGTTCGCGGTGCCCGAGGGTGTGCTCTACCTCGACGGCAATTCGCTGGGCGTGCTGCCGCGCGATACGTCGGCGCGGGTCGCGGACACGGTGGCCCGCGAGTGGGGCGAGGGGCTGATCCGCAGCTGGAACGACGCCGGCTGGATCGACGCGCCGATGCGGGTCGGAGCGAAAATCGCGCCGCTGATCGGGGCGCAGCCGCACGAAGTCGTCGTCGCCGATTCAACCTCGGTCAACCTGCACAAGCTGCTGGTCGCGGCGCTGGGCGCGCAGGGCGGGCGGCGGGTGATCCTGACCGAGCCGGGCAATTTCCCGACCGACCTGTATATCGCGCAGGGGATCGCCGCGACGCTGCCGGGCGTGGAAGTGCGGACGGTGGCGCGCGAGCGCATTGCCGAGGCGATCGACGAGCGCGTCGCGGTGGTGATGCTGACCCACGTCCACTACCGCACCGCCGCGATGTTCGACATGGCCGCGGTAACCCAGGCGGCGCACGCGGCGGGTGCGCTGATGCTGTGGGACCTGTCGCACAGCGCCGGCGCAGTGCCGGTCGACCTGAACGGCGCGGGCGCCGACCTGGCGGTCGGGTGCGGGTATAAATATCTGAACGGCGGCCCCGGTGCGCCGGCGTATCTGTTCGTCGCGGAGCGGCATCAGGCGCGGTTGGCCTCCCCGCTGACGGGGTGGATGGGGCATGCGACGCCGTTCGATTTCGGCGATGATTATGCAGCCGGCGCCGGCATGAAGCGTTGGCTGGCGGGCACCCCGCCGATCCTGGCGCTCGCGGCGCTTGAGGCCGGGCTGGCGGCGTTCGATGGGGTCGATCTGGCGGCGCTCTATGCGAAGGGGCGGGCGCTCGCCGAGCTGTTCGTGGCGGAGGTCGGCTCGCGGTGCCCGGACCTCGCACTGGCCTCGCCGACCGATCCGGCGGCGCGCGGCAGTCACGTCAGCTTCGCGCATGCCGATGGATACCCGGTGATGGCGTCGCTGATCGCGCGCGGCGTGATCGGCGACTTCCGCGGACCCGACCTGCTGCGCTTCGGCTTCACCCCGCTGTACCTCGGGTTCGAGGACGTGTGGCGGGCGGCGGAGATTTTGGGCGAGGTGCTGGCGAGCGGGGCGTGGGACGTCGCACGGTACCGCGCGCGGGGGGCGGTGACCTAAGCGCCCTGCGCAGTGTGTGGTCCACCACCCCGTTCGTCCTGAGCGCAGTCGAAGGACGTGTCGCACGCGCTGCGTTCTTGGCATGTGCTTCGACTGTGCTCAGCACGAACGGGTGGAGGGAATAGCGCGCCAGATTACCCCGTTCGTTTCGAGCGAAGTCGAGAAACCGCTCCGGGAGCGCCCGTAGCCGTTTCTCGACTTCGCTCGAAACGAACGGAGGAGGGAACCACGTTTTCCCGTTCCAGCGCCTACGCCAGTTCCTCGTCTGCGAACGTCTCGGTGTCGATCTGCGCCTGCATCGCTGCCGGATAGCGGGCGCCGCGGATCGCGTCTTTCGCGCAGATCGCGTCGATGCGCGCCGCCACCTCGGGCGTGATCGCGACCGACGCCGCGCCCAGATCCTCGTCCAGATGCGCGATGCTGCGGGTGCCGGGGATCGGCACGACATGGTCGCCGCGCGACAGCAGCCACGCCATCGACAATTGCGCGGGCGTGCAGCCGACCTCCCGCGCCAGTGCGTCGAACGCCGTCACTGCGATCAGGTTGTGGCGCAGATTCTCCCCCGTGAAACGCGGCATCGACGCGCGCAGGTCGGTCGCGCCGTAATCGTCGCTCCGCACCGCGCCCGCCAGCAACCCGCGCGCGACGGGTGAGAAGGCGACGAAACCGATGCCGAGCTCGCGGCACGTGTCGAGCACCGCGATCTCGGGATTGCGCACCACGCACGAATACTCGCTCTGCACCGCGGCGATGGGGTGGACGGCATGTGCGCGGCGGATTGTGGCGGCGGACATTTCGGAAAGGCCGATCGCGCCGATCTTTCCCGCCTCGACCGCGCGGGCAAGCGCGCCAACTGACTCCTCGATCGGCACGTCGCGATCGAGACGATGGAGATAATAGAGGTCGATATGCTCGGTGCCGAGGCGCTTGAGCGACCCCTCCAGCGTTGTCGCGATCGCGGCGGGCGACCCGTCCAGGCTGCGCTTGCCGTCGCGGATGTCGAGCACGCATTTGCTCGCCAGCGTGAACTCGCCGCGCCGGTGGCCGAGAGTCGCGCCGACCAACCGCTCGCTTTCCCCCATCCCGTAGAGCGCGGCAGTGTCGAAGAAGGTCACCCCGGTGTCGAGCGCATGCGTCAACAGCGCCGCGCCATCCTCGCGGCTCGGCGGTTTCCCGTAGGCATGGTTGAGGTTCATGCAGCCGAGCCCGATCGCCGACACCGCGAACGGTCCGATCTTGCGGGTGGGGAGGGCGGCGGCGCTCACAGGAAATTGTAGAGCAGGGTGACGTTCAACGCGATCACGACCGCGCAGATCGCCCATGCCGCGTACTTCAGCCAGCCGCGGTTGGCGTGGTCGCCCATCTTCGCCGGATCGCTGGTGAAGCGCACCAGCGGGACCATCGCGAAGGGGAGTTGCAGGCTGAGCACGACCTGGCTGAGCACCAGCAGCTTCGCGGTGCCGCTCTCGCCGTACAGCCCGGCGACGATCGCGGCGGGGACGATCGCGATCAGCCGCGTCACCATCCGCCGCAGCCACATCGGCAACCGCAGGTTCAGGAACCCCTCCATCACGATTTGCCCGGCAAGCGTGCCGGTGATCGTCGAATTCTGACCCGACGCCAGCAGCGCGATAGCGAATACCGTGCTGGCGATACCGGCGCCCAGCATCGGCGTCAGCAGGTGATAGGCGTCCTGGATCTCGGCGACGTCGGTACGCCCGGCGGTGTGGAAGGTGGCGGCGGCGAGGATCAGGATCGATCCGTTGATGAACAGCGCCAGCATCAGCGCGACCGAGGAATCGATCGTCGCCATCTTCAGCGCGTCGCGCTTGCCCGCGGGTGACGGATCGAACGCGCGGGTCTGCACTATCGAGGAATGGAGGTAGAGGTTGTGCGGCATCACGGTCGCGCCGAGGATACCGATCGCGATGTAGAGCATCCCCGGGTTGGTCACGATCTCGGTGCGCGGGATCAGCCCGTCGGCGATCGCGGCGAGGCTTGGTTGAGCGTACGCCAGCTCGATCGCGAAGCAGCCGGCGATGACGATCAGCAGCGCGACGATGAACGCCTCCAGCTTGCGGAAACCATAGCGTTGCAGCCCGAGGATCAGCAGCACGTCGATCGCGGTGATGACGATGCCGAGCACTAGCGGGATGCCGAACAGCAGTTGCAGGGCGATGGCGGTGCCGATCACTTCGGCCAGGTCGCACGCGACGATGGCGAGTTCGCAGAGCACCCACAGCGCGAGGTTTACCGGCCGCGAATAGGTCGCGCGGCACGCCTGCGCCAGGTCAAGGCCGCCGATGATGCCTAGCTTCGCCGACAGTGCCTGCAACACCATCGCCATCAGGTTCGACAGCAGGATGACCGACAGCAATGTGTAGCCGAATGCAGATCCGCCGGCGATGTCGGTCGCCCAGTTGCCGGGGTCCATATAGCCGACCGCAACCAGATAGCCCGGCCCCATGAACGCGCCCAGCCGCCGCCAGAACGGGCCGCCCATCGCCGGCACCGCGACGCTGCGATGCACTTCGGCCAGGCTCGCGCGCGGATCGGCGGTGGTTTCGGCGGCCAGCGGCGGCGGCATGTCGGCGTCTCTCCTGTTGCGGTGGCGCATAGACTAAGGGCGGTTCGCTCGGGGAGCAAACCGCCCTTGGGCTTAAGTATCGATGACGGCGCGGATCAGCCGCTGGCGGCGCTGGTCCGGATCGTGCCGTTTACGCCCGACGGGAAGAACCCACCGCCGGTCGCCGCGGCCTTGTTGAGGTACACGATGTTCAGCACCTGCCCGGCCGACCGGCTGTAGGCGACGCTGCTACCGTCGGTCGGCACGATGTTCGACTTGAGCGATGCGCCCGAACCGCTGGGGGCGACGCCCTGGTCGAGGTCGGAGCCGCCGTCGAGGCTGTCGCGCGCGTTCGAGATGCTCTCGGTCGCGGAGATGAGCGACGGCGTGGTCAGCCCCTTGCGGTACAGCACGGTGCGCACCAGCCCAGCGTGATACGCCTCCGCCGCCAGGATACCCGCGGCAGCCTCGAGGAAGGTCTTGTTGGTGATGAGCACCGACGCGCCCTTGTAGGCGGTGACGCCCACGTCCTCGAAGATGAACGCGCCGAGCAGGAAATTCTCGTCGCTGGCATAGGGGTTGAAGCTGTCGGTGCTCGCGGTGATGAGCCCCGCCGCACGCGCCGCGTTCGAGAAGGCCGAGGTCGGCGACACGCTGATGTCGATCGCCGGCTGGGCGACCGCAGAGCTGCCCAGCGCCGAGCGAAGGAACGCGACGTGCGCGATTTCGTCCCGGGCGATCTCACGAGCGTAATTGGCGACCAGCGGATCGCTGAAGGGCACGCGCGACCCGCCGGCGACCGGCCCCTGCGCACCGGTGCCCGTCAGCAGATTGCTGTTCAGGCCGACGCCGAACGCCGCGTAGCTGTAGAATTGCGCCTCGAGATATTCGAGGTTCAGCGCAAAGTTCAGCACATCGGCATCGGTGGTCGCCGAGGACGTCGGGCTAGGCGTGGGGGTCGGGAAAGGCGCCGGCGTCGGATAGGTTTTGTCGCAGGCGGCAAGCAGGCCAGCGCCAGCCACGGCGGCGGTGGCGCCACCTGCTGCGCGCAGGAAACTGCGGCGTTCGTCGCGGCGCTTGTCGCACGCCGCCAGGATTTCATTGATCTGATGCTGTTCCATTATGGTCAGCTCCCTGATTGAGTTGGCGGTACGCGTCAGTTTGCGGCGCTGGTCTTGATCGTGCCGTTGACACCGGCGGGGAAGAACCCGCCCATCGTCACCTGAGCGCGGTTCAGGTACACAATGTTGAGTACCTGGCCGGTCGTGCGGCTGTACGCGATGCCATTGGTATCGAGCGGGACGATGTTGCTCGCCGGGCTGCCGCTGGGATCGGAGACGTTGGCGACGCCCTGATCGAGGTCGGTCGTACCGTCGAGGCTGTCGCGCGCGCCCGAGATCGCCTCGGTCGCCTCGACCAGCATCAGCGCCGGCGTCGTCAGCCCCTTGGCATACAGCGTCGTGCGGACGATCGCGGCGTGATAGGCCTCGACCGCCAGGATGCCAGCGGCGGCCTCCAGGAAGGTCTTGTTGGTGATGAGCGGCGATGCGCCCTTGTACGCGGTTACGCCCACATCCTCGAAGATGAAGGCACCGAGAAGAAAATTCTCGTCCGTAGTGTAGGGGTTGAAGGTCGCCCCGGCGCCGATCAGGCCGGCGGCACGCGCGGCGTTCGAAAACGCGCTGGTCGGCGTGGCCGAGATGTCGATCGAAGGCTGCGCGACGAAAGCGGTGCCGAGTGCCGACCGCAGGAAATCGACGTGCGCCTTTTCGTCGTCGGCGATCTCGCGGGCATAGGCCCGAACCGCCGGGTCGGTGAAGGGCACGGCCCCTGCGCCGGTGGTGATCAGCGGACCCGCGGCCCCACTGCCGCCCGACGTGCTCGAGCTCGGCAATGCCGTGCCGTAAGACGCATAATAATAGAACTGCGCCTCGAGATATTCGAGGTTCAGCGCGAAGTTGAGGACGTCGGCATCGGTAGGCGCAGTCTGCGCCTGCAACGCGGTCATCCCACCGCCGAGCGCGACGGCGGTACCGCCCGCAAACATCGCAGCACCCCCGAGAGCCCGGAAGAATTCACGTCGCTCCTCGCGACGCTGTACGCGCGCATCCAGCGCCTCGATCAGTTCGACATCTTCGGCCATCAGGGTTCCTCCCTTTGTGATATCCGCCATTGAACGGCTGTTTATGGTCGCCGTTCCAGCGACTTATTTTTGTGTCCGTTGGCGCACACAGTGCATCCAAACAGCCGATTTCGTCGGAGGTACTGCAAAACATTAGAGGGGGGCCGGTGTGCAGAGCTTGGTCACGACACTTGCGTTCGATCGCGTTGCGTTACAGCGCAACATCCTGACCGCCAGCCTTGGTGCGGCAGATGCGGCGATGCTCGCCCCGTACCTGTGCCGCGTGTCGGTGTCGGGCGGGATGCGGCTGCCGGGCGGCGGCGTCGATGCGCAGGTCTGGTTCCCCGAAACGCTTGTGGCCTCGATCTGCGAGACGCTGGCCGACGGCACGCAGGTCGACGTCGGCGTGGTCGGATCGGAGGGCATGATCGGCTGGCCCGTCCTGTTGTCGGACGAGCGGGTGGTGCACGGATCGGTCGCGCGGCTGGACGGCGGCACCGCGCTGACGATGGCCGCCGACGCGCTGGTCGATCTGTGCGACCGGCGCCCCAGCCTCCGCGCCTCGCTGCTGCGGTTCGTGCAGAGCTACACCGTGCAGCTGGCGCAGACCGTCGCCTCCAGCCTGCGCGACGGCATCGACGCGCGGCTCGCGCGGCTGCTGCTGATGCTGCACGACCGCATCGCCGGCGACGATCTGGCGGTCACGCATATCGAGCTGTCGGCGGCGCTGAACGTCCGACGCGCTAGCGTCACCGACTGGCTGCACATTCTGGAGGGCGACCGCATCGTCCGCTGCACGCGCGGCCGCATCGTCGTCCGCGACCGCGTGGGCCTGCGCGCGATCGCCGGCGCGAGCTATGGCGGCGCGGAAGCGAGCTACAGCCGCCTGATCGGTCCGTTCGGGAAGGGCTAAAGCCGTCGTCGAAGCGTCCCGGGGCGGGATGATCGTAACGGCTGAGTAACTATGCCCCTTGCGGCTCGTCGTGAGTTTGTGTCACTTCGCCGCCGGGGGGACTCGGTTCGTCGGCGTCCTGGCATTTCGAAAAAGGTGGCATGGTGCGGCGGAAGTCGGGGCGGTGCGTCGGGACGCGGTTCCGATGCTGACGGGGGATCTTTCGACTCTGCGCTTCGACACCGCGGGGCTGGACGAGGGCGACCGTCGCGGCGCGTATCTCGACCGGCTCGACGGTATTCTCGAGACGACGTTCCTCAGCGACCGGTTTTCGGCGCGGATGGACGCGTTCCAGCTCGGCGCGCTGAGCGTGCTGACGCTCGACGCATCGCCACGCCGCTCGCGTCGGACAGCGACCCGCATCGCGCACGATCGCTACGATTCCATCGGCGTTCAGTACATCGTTGCGGGTGTCGCGCAGGGTGACGCCGGCGGACGCGTGGTCGACAGCACGCCCGGCACCATCCTGCTGCTGGATTACGGCCAGCCCTTCGACATCGCCGACCGGACCGCGCGAAACGTCGTCAACGTCGCCGTGCCGCGGGCAATGGTGCCGGCGGTCGCGGGTGGTGTCGGCGAATTGCACGGGCGCGTCTTGGAGTCGACGACCGCGCACGCGCTCGTCGCGCTGATGGCGACCTTCCCGGCAGCCCTGGAAACCCTGCCGGGAGCGGCGGGGCCGATGCTGGCGCGGGTGTTCCTCGAACTGCTGGCAATCGCGCTCGAATGCTATCCGGACGACCGCGGCGACACCGTCAGCGCGCGCGACCGGGTGACGATCACCCAGGCGGAACGGCTGGTCGATGGGCGGCTGGGCTCCGCGGAGCTCGGTCCCGCGTGGCTGACCGCGAAGCTCGGGATGTCGCGGTCCGAACTCTATTCGATCATGGAGCGGTTCGGCGGGGTGTCGCGCTTCATCGCCAGCCGGCGGCTGCGCGGCGCGCGTGTCGCGCTCGAAGCCGAAGGGGAAACGCGGCGCATCGGCGAGATCGCCTTTGCCTTCGGTTTTGCCAGCGAGGCGCATTTCGCCCGGTCGTTCCGCGCCGCTTACGGCATGACCGCCAGCGAAGCACGCCAAAGCGCGAAAGCGACGCGCGCGACCTATTCGGTGACGCCGCGCAGGCGCCGCACCGATTGATTATTGCCGCGACGCGAGCGGGTGCATTAGCTTTATTGTAAGAATTTGTCCGACTCCGGTCAAAGATTCCGGACGGTGGGACAAGCGTTAGCGCGCGACAAGCCGCTAAGAACCCCGGCAAGTGGGGTGAGGTGCCGGAATGTTCCGCGCCCGTCCTCCGCGAAATCAGCACAGGCGTTGCACGGATCGCGATCCGTCGGGCGGCGCGAGGGGGCATCGGTAATGTTGCACACGCGCCTGCGGTTCCGAGGGATCCGCCGATAGCATCGCCGGTCGTCGATCGACGCCGACCAGCCACTTTCCAGACTTTCAACAGACACGATTCCGGTGCGCCGGGACGAGCGGGGGACATGATATGACACTGGCAACCAGCTATACTTTCAGCGGCAAGGGCAATTGGTCGCTGGACGGTGCGCCCGGTACGGGCGGGACTTTCCAGGTCGAGGTTCCGACCGGATCCGCCGTTCAGAAGACGTTCCTGTACGTCACGTCCTACGGCAACGTCGCGCCGACATCGATCACGCTCGGCACGACGGTGCTGACGACCTTTGAATTTCTCGGCCAGATCCAGAGCAACGGGCTGCGCACCTACCGCGTCGACGTCACCGCGGTGGTCGCCTCGATCGTCGGCAGCGGCAGCGCCACGACGTTCGATATCCCGGTGCGCAATTCCGGTTCCGGCGGGGCCAACATCGACGGCTTCGCACTGACGACGGTTTATTCGAATCCCGCGGAGACCAGCCGCACGATCGTCTTCGCCGACGGCGCGGGCAATCCCGCCGGCGACCAGTTCGCGATCGGCTTCGCAAACGGCGTCGACAAGACGCTGCCCGGCTTCCAGGCGATCATGTCGGTCGGCATCGATTTCAGCTATCAGGGCGGGGGCTCGCAGCAGCAGTCGACGATCGACGTCAACGGTCGGCGCCTTACCTCGTCGGCCGGCGGATCGGATGACGGCGCCGATGCGAACGGTGCGCTCATCACCATCGGCGGTGTCGGCGATTCGATCGCCAATCCGGCCGATCCGAATGCGGGGACCACCGGAACGCGCTACGACGACGAGCTCTACGACCTGAGCGGCTTCCTGGCGCAGGGCGCGACGTCCGCGAACATCGTGACGCGCAATGCCAGCGGCGACGACAACATCTTCTTCGTCGGCCTTAATATCACCGCGGAAGCGACCGTGTCTGCGGGTTCGAACGTGGCCCCGACCGTCGACCTGAACGGCACCGCGACCGGCATCGACTTTGCCGCCGCCTATACCGAGGACGGCGCGGCTGCGGCGATCGCATCGGGCGCCGTGATCGCGGATGCCAACGAAGCCGGCGGCGACCGCGTCGTGTCGGTGACGGTGCGCATCGTCGGGACGCAGGCGGGCGACACGCTGTCGATCGCGGGTACCTTGCCGAGCGGGATCACCGCCTCGCAGCCGGTCGTACAGGGCGGCGACCTGGTGCTCGTTCTGTCGGGCGCGGCCACGGGTGCGGCCTATTCGACCGCGATCAACCAGGTCCGCTACGGCACCACCAGCGACACACCGACGGCGACCACAGCCACCCGCACGATTACCGTGGTCGCCAACGACGGTGAGGCGAACAGCGCGGTCGCGACCACGACCCTGACGATCACGCCGCACGACGACACGCCCGCCATCGCCGACACCGCGACCACGGACGAGACCTCGGCGGTCACCGGCAACGTGCTCGCCAACGATACCGATCCGGACGGCGGCCCTGCCGCGACCGTGACCGCGGTCAACGGGTCGACCGCTGGCGTCGGCACCCAGGTGACGCTCGCGTCCGGCGCGCTGCTGACGCTGAATGCCGACGGCAGCTACAGCTACGATCCCAACGGCAAGTTCGAGTATCTGGCGCTGGTCGGCTCGTCGCCCGATGCGGTGACGAAGGCGACCGACAGCTTCACCTACACCAACAGCGGCGGCGTCACCGCCACCGTGACGATCACGGTGAACGGGGTCGACAACAAGGACGTGATCACGATCACCAGCGCCACGCCCCAGACGATCGCGACCGGCATCGACGACGACGTCGTCAATGCATCGGGCAGCGGCGCGTACACGGTCGACGCCGGCAGCGGCAACGACCGCGTCACCACCGGCAGCGGCAACGACCATGTCGACGGCGGGGAGGGCGACGACGAGATCGAGACCGGTGCCGGCAACGACGTCGTGCTGGCCGGTGGCGGCAACGACATCGTCCACGGCGGCGCCGGCGCGGGCGACGACTTCTACGACGGCCAGTCCGGCACCGACACGCTGGTATACCCGTCGACGTCGCAGGGCGTGTACGTCGACATGAATCTCGACAATCGCGCTTCGAATGCGGCAATCGCTGCGATTCTTACGAATGCCGGATTGCCCACCGACACGCTGGTGGGCTTCGCTACCGGTGTTGAGATCGGCACCGATGCCTTCCGGAATTTCGAGAATGTCACCGGCGGTTCTGGTGATGATCGTATCTTCGGCAACGCCGACGTGAACGTCATCAACGGCGGCAACGGCGCGGACTTCATCTCGGGTGGTGGTGGAAACGACGTGCTCGATGGGGGTGCTGGCTTCGACACCCTCTACTATGGCAACGTGACCAATGCGGTTCAGGTCAACCTTGTTTCGGGTCAGGTGAATGCCGGCGTTCAGGGCGGCGTCGACACGATTGCGAACTTCGAGAATTTTGCGCTCGGTTCGGGCGACGATCAGTTCATCGGCGACGACAACGACAATGTCGTCGAAGGTGGAGGTGGCAACGATCAGATCGACGGCGGTGGCGGCTTCGATACCGTTATCTACGGCACGTCAATGGTGTCGGACGGCATGGCGCAGCAGGCGTTCGGAACGCTTCAGGTCAATGCGTCGGCGGCAGGTCTCGGGATCGACACACTCACGAATATCGAGCGGATCCAGTTCATCAGTCCTGCGGAAACCGTCAGCATCCAGGTCGTCGGCGGCAATGCGGTGGTTTACAGTCGCGCCGACACCGGTGGTGTGCAGCAACTCGGCACGCTGACGGTAGCGGCGGCGTCGGGCGTCCTCGCCAACGACATCAACCTCGACCAGGGTGCCGGCGACCAGAAAATGGTGAGCGCGATCGCGTTCAACGGCGTGGCCGGCAGCGTCGGTCAGCCGCTGGCCGGCAACAACGGCACGCTCACGATCCACGCCGACGGCAGCTACAACTATGTCGCGAACGCTGGCACGCGCGCGCTGCCGGCGGGCGTCACCGCGATCGACCAGTTCGTCTATACCGCCGACGACGGCGACCTGGGCGATTCGACCCCGACGACGCTGACCATCACCATTACCGGCACCAACGACGGCGCGTCGATCAGTGGCGTCTCGCGCGGGGACGTGACGGAGGATGTCGCGGTGACGGGGGGCAACCTGACCGCGACCGGCCAGCTGATCGCGACCGATCCCGACACAGGCGAATCGCAGTTCCAGGCGCGCACGGTGGCGGGGGGCAACGGCTATGGCAGCTTCACGCTCCAGGCGAACGGCACCTGGGTCTATACCGTCAACAACGCGCTGCCGGCGATCCAGGCGCTCGGCGCGGGCGATCAGTTGGCCGACGGGTTCATGGCGACCACGCTCGACGGGTCGGCCAGCATCCGCGTGAAGGTGACGATCACCGGCACCAACGATGCCGTGACGCTGACCGGGGGCACGCTCGCCACCATCGACGATACCGGCGCGACCGACAGCTTCGCCGCGGTCACCGGCCAGATCGACACCACCTCCGCCGCGACGGTCGGGGCGGGCATGGTCGGAAACCTCAGCGACGCCGATGTCGGCGACGTCTATACCTACAGCCTGACCGGCACGCCCGACACGACCTACGGCACGCTGACGCTCAACCCCGACGGAAGCTACAGCTTCGCGCCGAACGCCGCGGCCATCAACGCGCTCACCGCGCCGACTAGCGTCAGCTATACGGTCGCGGTCACCGACAATGCCGGATCGACCTCCACCGCCACGTTCACGGTCCAGATCAACGGCGTCAACGACACCGCGACGCTGACCGGATCGTTCGGCGCGACCGTGGTCGAGGATAATCCGAACAGCTTCGGCTTCCTGAAGGCGCTCGGCACGATCGTGACGAGCGACGTCGATGCCGGCCAGGCGCATACCGCGGTGCAGACGGGGGTGCAGGGCACCTACGGCACCTTCTCGATCAACGCCGACGGGGCGTGGCGCTATCTGGCGCCCAACGACCAGCCGTCGATCCAGGCGCTGGGCGCGGGTGAGGTCGCCTATGACAGCTTCACGGTGACGTCGCAGGACGGCAGCGCCAGCCAGGTCGTGACGATTCGGATAGAGGGCACCAATGATCGCCCGATGCTCCAGGGCGGATCGCTGGCGACGTATGACGACACCGCGGCCTATGACGATTTCCAGGACGTGTCGGGGCGGATCGATTCGATTGCGCATTCCGTCATGGTGCTGCGCGTCGCGCAGCCGCCGGTCGGCGACCTGACCGACGCGGATGCCAACGGCACATACACCTTCTCGCGCGCGGGATCGGCGAGCGAGAACGCGACCAACGACGCCTATGGAACGCTGACGGTCAACCCGGACGGCAGCTATACCTTCGCCCCGAACGACGCCGCGATCAACGCGCTGACGCAGGCGGTCACGCTCAGCTACACGATCATGGTCGATGACGGGTCGGGGGCGACCAACGCCACCAACACCGGCACGTTCACGATCACCCTGAACGGCGCCCAGGATACCGCGATCGTTGGCGGCGCCCTGACGGCTTCGGTGACCGAGGACGTCAACGTGGTGACGCGTCCGAACGACATGCACGTCATCCGCGTGTCGGGCACGCTGACGGTGACCGATGCCGACACGGGCGAATCCTCGTTCCAGGCGCAGGACATCACCGGAACCTACGGCTCGCTCGTGGTGCGCACGGACGGCCTGTACACCTATGTTGTCGACAACGACGCCCGCGCGGTGCAGGAAATCGCGGTCGGCGACAGCCGCAGCGAAAGCTTCACCGTCCGCACCGCCGACGGCACTGCACAGGTCGTGACCTTCACGATCAACGGCACCAACGACGCCCCCATCGTCAACGGATCGCAGCTGTTCGACAGCGCGACCGGCAACGGCAGCATCGCCACCGCGATCAGCCTCGACGGACTGTTCGCCAAGGGGCTGGACGCGCAGGTGATCGGCGCGGCGACGGTACCGTTCGTCACGATCCGCGGCACCGCGACCGCCGACGTCATCGACCACTACAGCTTCACCGTCGGTGCCGGCGGCAGCGCGGTCACGATCGATGTCGACAATCCGCGCAATGGCGAATTCGGCGTCGATACCACGATCGTGATCTATGACGCGCAGGGCAATGTCGTCGCGCGCAACGACGACAACGGCTCGGATCCGCTCGAGACCTACAGCCTGGCCAGCATGATCCAGGTCGTGCTGCCCGCGGGCACCTACACCGTCGCGATCGACCGGTTCCCCGGCCTCGGCAACGACAGCCCCGCCAATCCGCTGACAGCCGGGACGACCTTCGACATGCATGTCTCGGTCGCCAATCCCGCCTTCCCGGCAGGCGGCGCGCGTATCGTCCAGGCCGTGACCGAAAGCGATGCGCCGATCGCGGTCATCGGGTCGCTGAAGGTCACCGACGACGTCGGCGACACCTTCGGCTTCAGCCATACGGCAGGCGAGGGCACCGTCGTCGGCAACGGGGTGGTGCTCACCTCGACGCAGATCGACGCGCTCGTCGCGGGCTTCTCGATCGATCCGGTGACGGGCGTGTACAGCTTCACGGCGGAGGCGCTCGACTTCCTCGATCCGGGGCAGAGCGTCGATGCGACCTTCAACGTGCGCATCACCGACACCCATGATGCCGTGACGGTCGAGGCGGTGACGATCCACATCGACGGCACGCTGGAGGCCGGGCCGGCGGGCACGCCTAACGACGACAACCTCCAGGGCGGGCTGTTCGGCGACCTCATCTTCGGCGGGACCGGCGACGACTTCATCTTCGGACGCAACGGCAACGACGTGATCCACGGCGGCGACGGCGACGACAACCTTGCCGGCGGCACCGGCAACGATACGCTCTATGGCGAGGGTGACGACGACACGCTGTCGGGCGGCACCGGCAACGACGTGCTGCACGGTGGCATGGGCAGCAACATCGTCGACGGCGGATCGGGCACCGATACCGGCGTGCTGGAGGGCAATTACAACGACTATACGATCACGCGCGGCGCCGGCAGCAACGTCACCTTCGCCAACGCGAACGGGATGGAGACCACCAGCTTCGTCAACGTCGAGCAGTTCCGCTTCGCCAACGGCGTCGTCCTGACGCTGGGTGCGAACGGGTCGGACATGTTCGACCTGTCGGGGGCGACCCAGCCGGTCACCCTATCGACGGGCGCCGGCCAGGATCTGCTGACCTACACCGGGGCGGCCCAGTCGAGCGGCACCGGATATGATAGCTTCCCCGACTTCGACTATGCCAGCGACGTGATCCGCATCGGCGGCACGCACGACAGCTATGCCAGCGTGTCGGGAGGCGCGCTCAACACCGCATCGTTCAACGACGACCTTGCGGCGTCGATCGGCGCGCAGCTGACAGGCGGAGCGGCGGTGTTCTTCACGCCCAACGCCGGCGACCTGTCGGGCAGCACGTTCCTGGTGGTCAATGCCAACGGCGTCGACGGGTACCAGCCGGGCCAGGACTATGTGTTCCACATGCCGGCCCCCCCGGCGGTGGTGCCGGACTTCCTGGTCGCACCGGTCCTTCCCTGATGGCGGTCTGCCGGCCCCCTAAGCGTCGGGGGCCGGCAGCCGGACAGTTCCATCCCGTTGCCCCGGCAGGGGCGGCGGGATGTCTGCGTTCAGGGGGACGGCGCCCGCCCGCACTCCGCAGGCCGGACGGGTCCGATCGCTGGGCGTCAGGCTGGCCGGTGCGTCAGACCAGAGTGAGGCGCGCGGTGCCGAGCGGGGCGCTGCTGGGGGCGGCGTGGGGCGTTGCGGAGCGCGGCTCCAGCGTCACGGCGATCGTCACGCCATCGATCAGCCGCCGGCGCAAGCCCGCGTCGATCGCATAGTCTGCCGGGCCTTCGAGCGGCACGAAGCCGAGCGACCGCGGCGTCGCGTCGGCGCCGATCACCCACAGCTCGGGCGCCTTCTCGCCCGCCGGCATGTTGGCGGTCCGCACGCGCAGCCGCCCGCTGGTCGCGTCATATTGCGCGGTCACCAACGGCTTGGCGGGATCGGCGCCCAGCTGCGCCAGCAGCATCTCGGGCGGGGCGGGCGGCGGTGGCAGCGGTGCCGCCGGGCGCCACACCAGCGCGACCGCCAGGCATGCGGCGACCGCGCTGGTCGCGAGCGCCAGCGCACGCCAGCGCGCGACCGCGACGCTCGCCACGCCGTCGATCCGCGCGGCGATCGCCGACCATGCACCCGCGGGCGCCTCTACCGCCGGGATGGCGTCGAGCATCGGCGCGAGCCGCGTCTGCCAGTCTTCCACATCGCGTGCGAAATCGGGTTCGGCGAGCAACCGGCGCAAAGCCACCGCGCGCTCCTCACCCTCGAGCACGCCGAGCGCGAGTTCGCCTGCCATCGCGTCGCGCGCGATGTTCGGGTCGTCCATGTCCTGTCCCTGCCCGTCAGGCATCGTCGAGACATCTCCTGAGCGCGAGCAGCCCACGACGAATCCGGCTCTTCATCGTCGCGAGCGGCATCGCTGCCTGTTGCGCCAGTTCGGCGTAGCTATATCCGTCGAAATAGGCCGAACGGATGAATTGTTGCTGTCCGTCGTCGAGCAGCGACAGGCAATTCTCAAGCGCGAGCGCATCGATTTCTGGGGCCTGCCCCTCGACAAGCGCGTGTTCGGCGACCGCGCCCATGCCCGCTGCCGTACGCATCGTCACGCGCCGCGCGTCGATCGCGGTGCCGCGCGCCAGCAGGCACAGCCACGTGATCGCGCTCGCCCGTGCCGCGTCGAACCGGTTCGCGCGGCGCCACACCTTTAGGAAGGTGTCCTGCAGCGCGTCCTCCGCCGCCTCGCGGTCGCCAGAGATGCGCAGGCAGATGCCGAACAGCTTGGCCGACGTCGCGTCGTACACGCGCTGCAATGCCGCCCGGTCGCCCGCGGCGACGCGGACGACATCGGCATTCAGTCGCGCGCGCGCGGCGCTGGCTTCAGTGTCCGTGCCCATCCCCACTTGCCGCAGCCGCCGTTCCGGTCGTCGATCCGGCGCGATTGCCGGTTTCCCACCAATAGGCCATCCGCTTCGCAGTTCCAGTCCCGACTTCGTTCATCGTCATCGCGTCGTACAAATGCCCGCCGAGCATGACGCGGCTGATCTTGTTCGAATTGCGGATGTTCTGGGTGGGATCGGCGTCGAGCACGACCAGGTCGGCGAGCTTGCCGACCTCAAGGCTGCCGATGTCCTTCGCCATGCCGAGCGACTGGGCCGGCGCGATCGTGCCCGCGCGCAACGCCTCGATCGGGGTCATGCCGCCGCGAACGAAGCTCCACAGTTCGAAGTGCGATCCGATGCCGGCCTGCTGCCCGTGCGCGCCGATCGACACCTTCACCCCCCGCTTGGCGAGCTTGTTCGCCTCGCGCGCATTGTCGTCGTCGACGAAATCCTCCTCGGGTGCCTTGGTCACGCGGACCAGTTTCGACGTCAGCCGGTCGGGCGGCGAGTGGCGCAACAGCGGCTCCTTCCACACGTCGATCGCCTGGTCCCAATAGGGTTCGCCGGCCAAGCCGCCATAGCTGACGACCAGGGTCGGGGTGTAGTTGGTCTTCGTCTGGCTGAAGAAGCTCAGCACGTCTTCGTAGAAGATATCGAGCGGGATATTGTGCTCCAGCGTCGAATTGCCGTCGGCGATGATCGTCATGTCCATGCCGAACAGCGACCCGCCTTCGGCCACCACCAGCATGTTCTCGCGGCGCGATGCCTCGACCACTTGCTGGCGCTGTTCGCGGCGCGGCTGGTTGTAGTTCTTGACCGAATGGCCGCCCTGCGACTTCAGCCGGCGGACGTGGGCGAGCGCATCGTCGAGGCTGTCGATCTGCGCGTAGATGCCGTTGGCCTTCGCGCCGTACACGACTTCGCCGGTCGAGAAGATGCGCGGGGCGAGCAGCGTCCCGGCCTGCTGGCGCTCGGACGCGACGAAGATCTCGCTCGCCTGGCTCGACGGGTCGTGGATCGTGGTGGTGCCCATCGCGAGGTTCTGGATCGCCGACCAGTTCTGCTGCGGCACGATCTCGTCGTCGCCCTGCGGCCCGTGGGCGTGAGCGTCGACCAGGCCCGGAATGATCGTCTTGCCGGCGACGTCGATCACGGTCGCACCGGCGGGCACCGACACAGACGCGCGCGGCCCGACCGCCGCGATGCGGTCGCCGTCGATGACGATCGTCGCATCGTCGATGATGCCGCCCGCGTCATTGGCCATCGTGACGACGCGCGCGCCGGTCAGCGCGACCACGCCGCGGTGCTTCGCGGCGGTCATCGGCATGGAGAGCGAGACGCCCGTCGTCGGCGGAACGAACTTCGCCGCGCCCTCATCGGCGGGGGCGGGGCGGAACAGTGCCGCGCTGTCGGCGGTGTAGAGCGTCGGCCCCAGGCTCCAGTGCAGCCGCTTGCCGCCGTTCGACCAGTGGATGTACTCCGCACCCCCCGCGCTGGCGCGCGTCACCGGCAGAGCCTTCGCATCCATGTCGGCGGGCGCGTCCTGCACGCCGGGCATCAGCGGCATGACATAGGCGGCGTAGTTCTGGCGGAAGGCGACATATTCGCCGTCGGGCGAGACGATATAGTCGCTGGTCAGTTCGCCGCTCGCATGCGTGCGCTTGGCATCGCCCGACAGGTCGGTGGAGACGAGCTGACGCTTGCCGCCGCCGCTGGCGATCATGAAAACGCGGTCGTTGTCGGCGCCGAACTGGGGGGAGGACATGCCCTTGGCCACGCGCACCGGCGCGCCGCCGCTTGTAGCGACACGGTACACGCCGGGGTTCTCCGACCAGTCGGGCGCGGTGACGCTGCCGCCCTCGCCCTTTTCGAACACGATGGTCCTGCCGTCGGGCGAGAATTTGGGACGGGCATAGTGGCCGGGCTGCGTCGTCACGTCGCGCGGGGACCCACCTGCTGCCGCGACCGTGCGGATGCGGCCGAGGCCGGCGTCGGTCCAGCCCACGAAGGCGATCGTCCGCCCGTCGCGCGACCATGTCGGGAACAGCTCCAGATCGTCGCCGCTGCCGTTCGTCAGCCGCCGCGCCGCGCCGCCGGCGGCGGGCTTCACCCACAGCTTGCCGAGCGTCTCGAACACCACGCGCGCGCCGTCCGGCGACACCGCGGCGAAGCGCGGCATCTTGGTCTCGAAGCTCGCCGCGCCGACCGGGATCTGCGGATGCGGCGCGTCGATGACGCCGCGGGTGTCGGCGACGCGGAACGGGATCACGGCGGCGCCCGCACCGTCCGCGCCGATGCGACGGATCTTGCCGCCGGCCCAGAACACCACCGACTTGCTGTCGGGCGTCCACGCCATGTTCGGATAGACGCCGGTCACCGCCCAGGTTTCCTGTACGTCCTGGTCGAGCGCGTCGTAAATCTTGCGCTCGATGCCCGAGGTCAGATCCTTGACGTACAGCTTCGATTTCGCGCGCTCGCGCCGGACGAAGGCGATCGACTTGCCATCGGGCGAGGGGGTGGGGCGCACCGATCCGCCGGCGCCCGACACGATCGTCGAAACCTCGCCTGTCGCGATGTCGTAGCGTTCGATGTTGAACAGGTCGGTGTTCGAATTCTGCGCATATTCGAACACCGGGCCGGGCGTGATGTTGCGGGTGTAATAGATGCCCTTGCCGTCCGGCGCGTAGATCGGCTCGCCCAGTTCCTTCTGCAGCTGTTCGCTGGCGCGCTTCACCAGCTGGATGCCGGCGCCGCCCGACACGTGGTACAGCCACACCTCGCCGGTGCCGAGCGAGCGCCCGGTCGTGAAATGCTTTTTCGCGGCGATGAAGCGGCCGTCCGGGCTCCATGTCGGCTGGTTGGTCAGGCGGAAGCTTTCCTTCGTGACCTGGCGCTTGTCGCTGCCGTCGGTGTTCATCACCCAGATATTGTCGCCGCCGCCGCGGTCGGAAGTGAAGGCGATGCGGCGCCCGTCGGGCGAGAAGCGCGGGTGGACTTCCCATGCCAGCCCCTCGGCGATGCGGCGCGGCGTGCCGCCGGCGATCGGCATGGTGTAGATGTCGCCGAGCAGGGTGAAAGCGATGGTGCGCCCGTCGGGGCTGACGTCGACGTCCATCCAGCTGCCCTCATCGACGTTGATCGGCACCTGCCGGATGACCGCGCCGGGGGGTGCGTTGACGTCCCATTTCGCGGGCTTGGCGGGGGCGGCAGGTGCCGCCGCGGGCTGCGCGGGCGCGGCAGTCGGCGTCGGGCTGGCGATCGGCAGCGGGTTCGGCACGGGTTCGGGTTTGGCGGCCTTGTCCTCGGGCGCCTGGGTCTTTTCGACGGGCTTGTCCTGCGGGGGAGCGACCTGTGCGGCGGCGGCACCGGCGACGAACAGGACGGCGAGGACGGATGCGACGCTGTGCTTCATGGAAATGACGGCCCCTCTGATTTGTCGTCGACAACCTAGCAGCCCCGGCGCGCGCGTCACGCCCCGCGGCTGCGAAGTGCCCCGCCGGCTCAGTCGGCGGGGTCGAAGCTCGCGAGCAGGCGGAATTTCGGCGCTTCCTCGCATCCCACGACATCGACGCTGCCGACGCGGACCCAGACGTGCGCGGTCAGCACGCCGCCGTCCTGCGCGACGCCGTAGTGCAGCGTCGCCGCCACCCCGCGCCGCCGCAGCATCGCCTGCGCCGCCAGCCCCTGTTCGATGCATACCGCGCGAAACCGGGCGCGGCGCGCGGCAGTGCGCACCGCCCAGGCGACCAGCGCGATCGTCGCGGCGGGATCGGCAGCGGTGGGCGCCCGCACGGGCCGGGTCGCGGTGCGCGCGATATGGCGGAACGGCAGCAGCTTCACCATTGCGGATGCCACGATCAGCGCCGCGAACGCCTCCGCCACCGCGCGCCGCCGCTCCCCGTCCAGCGCGCGCCATCGCCCGAGCGTGGCAAGGCTCACGCGTTGCCCCCCTCGATCCGCCGGACGAACCGGCCCGCCGCCAGCGCGCGGGTGATCGCGACCGCTTCGGTGACGCTCGCCGATCCCGGCCCGCGCCAGCCGTCGAGCGACCGCTGCACACGCTCGAGGTCGATCCAGCGCCCGAGCGACCGGCTGGCGCGCTGGCGCGTCGCTTCCTCCCGCAACCCCGGCACCGCCGCGTCGAAGCCGTAGGCCCAGTCCGCCGCCTGCAACCCGGTCCGCTGTTCCTGCACCACCATCGGCGGCAGGATATCGGCCAGCACCGTCCGCGCAATCGATCGCGGCATGCCGCCGTGGCGAAACTGCTCTTCCGGGATCGACAAGCACAGCTCGGTCAGGCGGCGGTCGTGGGTCGGGTCGCGCGTGTCGATGCCGTACAGCCGCCGCGTGCCGGTCGCGAATTCGCCCTGCACGTCGTTGCGCCGCATGACTGCGAGGCGCAGCGCCCGGCTGTCGTGCGGGTGGAGCCGCCGCATCGCACCGCCATCGGTCAGCGGATGCGCCGCGAGGCCACTGTCGTCCAGCAGCGCGCGGTGCATCGCCGAATAATCGCCGAATTCGGCCGGTTTCATGCCCGCGATGCGGCGCAGCACCCGCTCCCAGGCGGGCGGCAGCGCCGCCGACGCAAGGTGGGCGGCGACCGCATGCACCGGCCAGCCGCGGTGCCGCCGCATCGCCCATGCGCTAGCGAGCGCCGCGCCGATCCGCCCGGCGCGCAGCAATTGCGCGGTCAGCAGCGCGCCGTCGTAGCTGAACGTCATGTTCCCCATCGATCCGGTCAGCATCACGCCGACCCCGGCGTCGCGGGCGCGGCGATCGATCGCGTCGGCCCACACCATGTTCGACAGGTTGAACAGGGGCACGTCCTGGGCCTGTTCGCGCGCGGCGATGACTTCCATCACGGGCCGGTCGTCGTTCGAAACCGCGACATGGTCGATCGCCGGATGGCGCGCGGCGACCGCGGCGGCGTGCGCCCATTCGTCGGCGAAGCGCCCGGCGGGGTCGGCGACGGCACGCGCGGGCACCGCCGTGAAAGCGGTCAGCCGCCGGCCCTGTTCGCCAAGCACAGCCGCCGCCAGCGCGGTCACGCCGCCGCTGTCGAGTCCGCCCGACAGATGCGACCCGATCCGCTCGTCGCCCGTACCGATGCGGCAGGCAACCGCGCTGCGCAGCGCAGCGCGTACCGCGTCGGCGTAATCGCGGTGGTCGCGCAAGTTCAGCATCGGCAGGCGTTCGGGGTGCCACCACATCCCGGTCCTCACCGTGCCGCCCGCCTGCCACGTCGCGCGCCCGCCCGGCGGCACGCGGCGGATCCCGGCGAAGAAGCTGCGCTCGGGCGGCGGCGGGATCAGCGCCAGCCAGTGGGCGACGCGCGTCGCGTCGATCGTGCGGTCGACGTCGGGATCGGTCAGCAGCGCGCGGGGTTCGTTCGCGAAGGCGAGGCCATCGGCGCGAACCGCGTAGAACAGCGGGCGCATGCCGCCCGGCTCCACCACCATCAGCAGTCGTCGCCGCGCGCCGTCCCATAAAACGAAGGCATAATCGCCGACGACATGATCGGCGCACTCGTCGCTCCAGCGGCGATAGGCCGCCAGCAGCAGCGCCGCGTCGCTCGCCGCTTCGCCGGGGGCGAGCGCAAGTGCAGCCTCCAGATCGGCGCGATTGTGGATGTACCCGTCGAGCAGCGCCGCGCAGCCGCCCGGCGCGGTCGCGAGCGTGGCGCCGTCCGCCGCCGCCATCCGCACGCCGTCCCCCGCCCACTGCCGCTGCGCGCGCGCATGCCCCAGCGTCACTACGCGCAGGCCGCGGTCGATCGCGACCGGGGCGTGCGGATCGTCAGCGACACAACCGTAGAAGCTCATGCTGGAACGGTTCCGGAAAGGGACAGGACGCGAAGCCAAGCCGGTTCGGCCCGGACGCACAAGCCGAAATCGATCCGCTGCGGAACGATTCGCGGCGCAATAGTCCGCTTGCGCATCCGACTGGCTAGCCTACTATCGAACGTCCGAGCGGCGTTGCATTTGTCGCGGTCGCGGACAATGGAGAGGACGTGAAGATCGAAGACGACCGCCCCCAACTCGATTTCGTCCGCGAATGCGTCCTGCTCGGGCGCAAATGGCGGTCGCATATGGACGAACGGCTGCGGCCCGGCGGGCTGACGCTCGCGCGCGCCACCGTGCTCTACTGGATCGATGCTCTGCCGGGGCTGGTCACCCAGCGCGAGCTGGCCGATATGGTCGGGATCGAGGGGCCGACGCTGGTGCGCCAGCTCCATGCGCTCGAAGCGCAGGGGCTGGTCGAGCGCGTGCCGTTCGAGGGCGATCGCCGCGCCAAGGGACTGCGCCTGACCGATGCGGCCAAGCCCTATCTCGGCCAGTTGCAGGCGGTCGCCGATGGCCTGTGCGCCGAAAAGCTCGACCGGCTCGAGACGCGGCGCCTGTCGAGTGCCACCCGACTGATTCGCGAAGCGCGGCTCGCGCTCGAATAGGCGACCGGGGCCGGCGCGCGGCCAACCCGATCGGCCTGCCGCGCCTCTATCTATTGTTACGCGGGCATTAGCGGACGCGCGGGCCGCCGTAGGGCAGCGGCGGCGGCGGACGCCGGTCGCGGCGCGGCAGCTGTGCCTGATACGCATGGCCGCAATGCGCGACGCAGTACGGGAAGCCCGGGTTCACCTTGTCGCCGCAGAAGTGGAAGTCGGGCTCGCCCGGATGCCCCAGCGGCCATTTGCAGATGCGGTCGTTCAGGTCGAGCAGGCTCGTCTTGCCCGCGATCGCCTCGCTCGGCTTGGCCGGCACCAGGCGGCGCGGCGGGGCAGGCGTAATCGGTGCCGCCTGCTCGCCCGGATTCTGGCGCAGGAAGCCGCCGGGACCGACCGATCGCATGACCGGGACGTCGGCGGCCGGGCGCGCCTCTGCCGGCGAAGCAGCCGGGGCCTCGTCGTCCGCATCGTCCACGTCGTCGTCGGCCATCGCGACGGGCGTCGCAGGCTTGGGCGCGGCAGGCGGGGCGGGGGGCGCCGGCGGAGCGGTGTCGAACGGCACCTCCTCGGCGGGCGGAGCGGGCGGCGGCGCGGCTTTGGCGGCGGGCGCCGGCTTCGCCGCGGCCTTGGCCTCGGGTTCGTTGGGCTTCACCGGCGACGGGCGCGACTGCAGCCCCAGGCGGTGCGCCTTGCCGATCACGGCATTGCGGCTGACCCCGCCCAGCGCCTCTGCGATCTGGCTCGCGGTCTGGCCGCCCTCCCACAGGGTGCGCAGCGTATCGATGCGTTCGTCGGTCCAGCTCATGCAACGTCCTACTTGCTCGCTTGCGGGCCGGGGCCGGGTCGATTACGCGGCAGCGATGCTCGACCAGCCCTCTCCGATAGCGGAAAACCTGATGTCTGCCCCCGGTGTCCCGACGATCCGGAACGTCAACTGGGGCGGATTGAAGACCCTCTATGTGAAGGAGGTGCGGCGTTTCTTCAAGGTCCAGCTCCAGACGATCTGGGCGCCGGCGATCCAGACGCTGCTTTTCCTGGTGGTGTTCACGGTCGCGCTGGGCAGCCGTAGCGCGGTGCAGGTCGGCGGCGCGACCGTCGCCTTCGCCGATTTCATCGCGCCGGGGCTGATCGTGATGGGAATGCTCCAGAACGCCTTCGCCAACGCCAGCTTCTCGCTGCTGGTCGGCAAGATCCAGGGCACGATCGTCGATTACCTGATGCCGCCGCTGTCGACCGCGGAACTGCTCGCCGCATTGACCGGCGGGGCGGTGACGCGGGCGTTCTGCGTCGGCGGGGCGGTGTGGCTGGCGATGGCGCTCTGGCCGGGCGTGCACGTCACTCCGGTCGCGCCGCTCGCCATCCTGTGGTTCGCGCTGTTCGGATCGGCCTTCCTCGCGCTGCTCGGCGTGATGACCTCGATCTGGGCGGAAAAGTTCGATCATGCCGCCGCGGTGACCAATTTCGTCGTCGGCCCGCTCGCGCTGCTGTCGGGCACCTTCTATTCGGTCGACCGGCTGAGCCCGGCGTTCCAGGCGATCAGCCACGCCAACCCGTTCTTCTACATCATTTCCGGCTTCCGCTACGGGTTCCTGGGCGTCACCGACGGCTATGTCTCGATCTGGGCGTCGGGCGCGATCATCGCCGGCATCGACCTGGTGATGGCGATCGGCGTGTATGCGCTGCTCAGGAGCGGGTGGAAGCTCAAGAATTGACGCAGGGCCAAGCCGCCTCGTAAAGCTGCGCTCCGGCGGCCTGTGACGGGTCGCCGTTTGCGTTTCGGTGGAGACTTACCCGTGGCGATCACTCCCCTCATGCCCGTCTATCCCCGCTGCGGGGTGCGGCCGGTGCGAGGCGAGGGCTGCTACCTGATCGGCGAGCAGGGCGAACGCTATCTAGATTTCGCCGCCGGCATCGCGGTCAACGCGCTCGGCCACGGTCATCCGCACCTGACGCAGGCGATCGCGGAGCAGGCGGCGACGCTGATGCACGTCAGCAACCTCTACGGTAGCCCACAGGGCGAGGCACTGGCGCAGCGCATCGTCGATAACAGTTTCGCCGATACAGTGTTCTTCACCAATTCGGGCGTCGAGGCGATCGAATGCGCGATCAAGACCGCGCGCCGCTATCATTTCGCCAACGGCAACCCTGAGCGGCACAAGCTCATCACCTTCCGCAACGCGTTTCACGGGCGGTCGCTCGGCGCGATCTCCGCGACCGACCAGGCGAAGATGCGCGACGGGTTCGAACCGCTGCTGCCGGGCTTCGACTACGCGCCGTTCAACGACCTCGACGCGGCACTGGCGCTGATCGACGACGAGACCGCGGGCTTCCTGGTCGAAACGGTGCAGGGAGAGGGCGGGATGACCGCGGGCACGCCCGAATTCATCCGCGGCCTGCGCAAGGCGTGCGACGACCACGGCCTGTTGCTGATCCTCGACGAGATCCAGTGCGGCTACGGACGCACCGGCAAGATGTGGGCGTATGAGCATTACGGCATCACCCCCGACATCCTGACCTCGGCCAAGGGCATCGGCGGCGGCTTCCCGCTCGGCGCCTGCCTCGCGACCGAAGAGGCGGCCAAGGGCATGGTGGTAGGCACCCACGGATCGACCTACGGCGGCAATCCGCTCGGCATGGCCGCGGGGCAAGCGATCCTCGACGTGATGCTGGCCGACGGCTTCCTCGATCACGTGACGCGGATGGGCGAGCGCCTGCGCGCCGCGTTCGAGCAGCTGATCCCCAACCACGATCATCTGTTCGAGGAAATCCGCGGCAAGGGCCTGATGCTCGGCATCAAGATGAAGGAGCCGGCGGTCGCGCGCGAGTTTGTAGCGCATCTGCGCGACAACCACGGGCTGCTGACGGTCGCGGCCGGCGAGAACGTGTTCCGCGTGCTGCCCCCGCTCATCATCGAGGACGCGCATGTCGCCGACTGTATCGAACGGCTGAGCGCGGGGGCACGGACGTTCGTGCCGGCCAGCGATGATTGATTGATTCCCTCTCCCGATGGGAGAGGGAGGCAGCCGCGGAGCGGCGGAAGGGTGAGGGCAGGGGCATCGACTGCCCTCACCCTTCCCACTCGGCTCCGCCGAGCGGGCCCCTTCCCTCTCCCGGCGGGAGAGGGAGTGAGAATGCGCCATTTTCTGAACCTGAGCGACGCCGGAGCCGACGGCATCGCCGCAATCCTCGCCGACGCGCTCGACCGCAAGCGCGCGCGCGCCGACTGGCCGAAGGGCCGGGCCGACGCCGACGCGCCGCTCGCCGGGCACACGCTGGCGATGGTGTTCGAAAAATCCTCGACCCGCACCCGCGTGTCGTTCGACATGGCGATGCGCCAGCTCGGCGGGTCGGCGCTGGTGCTCGACAGCGGCACGACACAGCTCGGCCGCGGCGAGAGCGTCGCGGACACCGCGCGCGTGTTGTCGGGCTTCTGCGACGCGATCATGGTGCGTACCGACGATCACGCCAAGCTCGAGGAAATGGCCGAGTTCGCGACCGTGCCCGTCATCAACGGCCTGACCGACGCATCGCACCCCTGCCAGATCGTCGCCGACCTGCTGGCGGTTGTCGAGGAAGGGAAATCGCTGCCCGGCAGCAAATGGGCGTGGCTGGGTGACGGCAACAACGTCCTGCATTCGATCGTCGAGGCGGCTGGGCTGTTCAAATTCTCGGTGAGCGCGGGGTGCCCTGAAGGCTACGACCCCGAGCAACGCTGGATCGACACCGCCAACGCCGCGCTCGCGGGCACCAACGCCCGCGTCGCCGTCGAGCGCGATCCGCTCCGCGCGGTCGCGGGCGCCGAGGTGGTCGTCACCGACACCTGGATCTCGATGGGCCAGGCGCATGCCGAGGCGAAGCTCGCCGCGATGATGCCGTATCAGGTGACCGAGCCGCTGATGGCGCGCGCGGACCCGGACGCCATCTTCCTCCACTGCCTGCCCGCGCACCGCGAGGAGGAAGTGGTGAGCGCGGTCATCGACGGGCCGCAATCGCGCATCTGGCGCGAGGCGGAGAATCGCCTGCACGCGCAGAAATCGATCCTGCGCTGGTGCTTCGGCCAGATCGGATGACGTTGCCGCGCGGCGACCGCGACCCCATCTGGCCGCGATGACCGACACATCTGCCTCCTCCCCCGATCTCGACCGCGCGATCGGTTTCACGATTCCCGCCCGCCACGCCCGCGGCCGCATCGCGCGGCTGGGGCCGGTGCTCGACGAGATTCTCGCCGCCCACGCCTATCCGCAGCCGATCGAGACGCTGCTGGCGGAGGCGCTGACGCTGACCGCGCTGCTGGGCACGCTGCTGAAGGATGCGCAGGGCCAGCTGACGCTGCAGGCGCAGACGAGCGGCGGGATCGTGTCGCTGCTGGTATGCGACTATCAGGACGGGGCCCTGCGCGGATACGTCCAATATGACGCCGATCGGCTTGGCGAAGTCGCCGACGCGCCGTCGCTCTACGCGCTGTTCGGCAAGGGGCACCTCGCCATCACCTTCGACCAGGCGACGTCGAACGAGCGGTATCAGGGCATCGTGCCGCTGGACGGCGACTCGCTGGCAGCGGCGGCGGAGAGCTATTTCTTCCAGTCCGAACAGATCCCGAGCCTCATCCGTCTGGGCGTGCGGCGCACCGTGGGAGGCGGACATGTCGCAGGCGGCCTGTTCCTCCAGCATCTGCCCGAGGGCGAAGTCGGTCGCGACCGCCTTCACACCCGGCTCGATCACCCGGAGTGGGAACATGTCGCGACGCTGGGGCAGACGGCGGGTACCGACGAACTCGCCGACCCGGCGCTTCCGCTCGAATCGCTCGTCTGGCGGCTGTTCAACGAGGAGGAGGAAGTCCGCCTGCTCGCCGAGACGCGGCTGGCAAAGGGGTGCCGCTGCGACCCCGACTATATCGCGCAGGTGCTGGCCAAATTCGCGCCCGAGCAACGCGCCGAGATGGCCGACGAGCAGGGCAATATCGTCGTCGACTGTGCCTTCTGCGCGCGCAATTTCCCGGTGCCGGTCGACACGATCGCCGCCTGATCGGGCAGCGATCGGACGTTGTCGGCGGGGCGAATGAACCCTAGCATCCCCCCGAACACACTCCGGGGGGGATGCATGCGCTTTTCGACGATCATGGCCGTGGCGTTCGCCATCGCCGCACCGGTGGCCGCCCAGACGAGCGCGCCTGTCGCACCCGCCGGCCCCCGCGTGACCTATATCCAGGCCGGGCAGCTGCTGGCGACGCCGGGACAGGCGCCGCGCGGTCCCTCCACGATCGTCGTGCGCGACGGCAAGGTCGCCGAGGTCCGCGACGGCTTCGTCGCGCCGACTGCGGGCGCCGAACTGATCGACCTGCGCGACCGCTACGTCCTGCCCGGCCTGATCGACATGCACGTCCATTTCTACTCCTCGGGCTATCCGCTCAAATCGCGGCTGGAGGGGCCGACGAAGGACAAGGAGGACGCCTTCGTCGCGGCTGCCGGCAATGCCCGCGCGACCCTGCTCGGCGGGTTCACCACCGTCCGCGATCTCGGCAGTCCGGAGCCGCGCGGCATCCGCGCGCTGCGTGACGCGATCGCGCGCGGCGAGATGGAGGGGCCGACGATCGTCAACGCCGGCCGCATGATCTCCGTCACCGCCGGCCACGGCGACGCCAACGGCCTGAAGGAAGACTATGCCCATGCCGAGCGCATGGATGCCGACCACCTCTGCAACGGCGCCGACGACTGCCGCCGCGCGACGCGCGAACAGATTTTCACCGGCGCCGAGGTCATCAAGTTTGCAGCCTCGGGCGGGGTCGGCAGCAACATCGCCGGCGGGCTGGAAGCGCAGATGACCTATGACGAGATGAAGGCGATCGTCGACACCGCCCACGCCTTCGGTCGCAAGGTCACCGCCCACGCCCACGGCAAGTCGGGCATCGACACCGCCCTGCGCGCCGGGGTCGATTCGATCGAACACGGCAGCTACATCGACGACGAGACGGTGCGGCTGTTCAAGTCGACCGGCGCGTACCTGGTCCCTACCATGCACGCCTTCGAAAGCGTCATCCGCCAGAGCCGCGCCGGCGAGCGTCCCGCGGCGTCCGCCGCCAAGGCCGAAGAGGTCGCGCTGGTGGTGAAGGCGAGCCACCGCCGCGCGCTGGCCGGCGGCGTGAAGTTTGCGTTCGGCACCGATTCGGGCGTCGGCCCCCATGCGACCAACGCACTCGAATTCGGGTACATGACCGCGATCGGCATGGCGCCCGCGGTCGCGATCCGCACCGCGACGATCGATGCCGCCACCCTGCTCGGCCGCGCCGACCGCATCGGCCGCATCGCACCGGGCATGGATGCCGACATCATCGCGGTCGCGGGCGATCCCGTCGCCGACGTCGCGCGGCTCAACACCGTCGATTTCGTCATGCAGAAGGGCCGCGTGCGCAAGGCGGCTGGCAAGCCGGCGCTGTTCCCGGTCGAGTGAGGCGAACGCGACCAATGGCGCCGGTTCATGCTTGTACGCGCCGCCCGCAATCGCCTACACGCGCCGCCTGTTTCACACCCGGAGTTCACGAATGACCGACAATGTATCGGCCGAACAGCTGCGCCTTCTGATCGAGCGCATCGAGCGGCTGGAAGAGGAAAAGCGCGGCATTGGCGACGACATCAAGGACGTCTATGCCGAAGCCAAGGGCACCGGCTTCGATCCCAAGATCATGCGCGCCATCATCCGCCTGCGGAAGATGGAGAAGCACCAGCTCGACGAGCAGGACGCGCTGCTCGAAACGTATCGCCAGGCGCTCGGGATGGCGTGATGCGCGTGGCCGCCGGGGCGACGTTTGCCGCCGGCGGCGCTTGTGGGTATCACCCGCCCATCCAATCTGAGGCGATCATGGCAGGCCATTCCAAGTTCAAGAACATCATGCATCGGAAAGGTGCGCAGGATAAGAAGCGTTCGGGCATGTTCTCGAAGCTCAGCCGCGAAATCACCGTCGCGGCGAAGATGGGCCTGCCCGATCCCGACATGAACCCGCGCCTGCGCATGGCCGTCAACGCCGCCAAGGCGCAGTCGATGCCCAAGGACAACATCCAGCGGTCGATCGACAAGGCGTCGAAGGGCGATGCCGAGACCTATGAGGAAATCCGCTACGAGGGCTTCGGCCCCGGCGGCGTGTCGCTCATCATCGAGGCGCTGACCGACAACCGCAACCGCACCGCCACCAACGTCCGCGTCGCGGTCAGCAAGAACGGCGGGAACCTGGGCGCGCCGGGCGCGGTCAGCCATGCGTTCGATCGCCTGGGCCTCATCACCTATCCGGCTACGGTCGGCGATGCCGAGAAGGTGTTCGAGGCGGCGCTGGAAGCCGGCGCCGAGGACGTGACGTCGAGCGAGGACGGCCACGAGATCTGGACCGCGCAGGGCGACCTGCACGAAGTCGTGAAGGCGCTTGAGCCGGTGCTGGGCGAGGCCGAGGGCGCAAAGCTCGCCTGGCGCCCGCAGACGATGGTCGAAGTGGGCGAAGGCGACGCCGCGACGCTGTTCAAGCTGATCGACGCGCTCGACGATGACGACGACGTCCAGACCGTGTGGGGCAATTACGAAGTCTCCGACGCGGTCATGGAAAAGCTGGGGTGAAGATCTTTCCCTCTCCCGTCGGGAGAGGGAGGGAGGCGCGGCAGGGCACCCATGAAAGTAATATTTTCATGGAAACCGAAAGCGCCGGAAGGGTGAGTGCAGTGACGCGCCCGAGCCTGCCCTCACCCTCCCATGCTTCGCATGGAGCCCTCCCTCTCACGATGGGAGAGGGGCTTTGATCATCCTCGGCCTCGATCCCGGCCTCGGCACCACCGGCTGGGGCGTCATCCGTGCGGAGGGCAACCGGCTGTCGCATGTCGCCAACGGGCGGCTGAAGACCGCGACCGCCGAGCCGCTTGCGCGCCGGCTCGCCCATCTCGACACGATGCTCGCCGCGGTGATCGCCGACCACGCGCCTCAGGCCGCGGCGGTGGAGGAAGTGTTCGTCAACTCGAACGCGCAATCCACCCTAAAGCTCGGGCAGGCGCGCGGCGTCGTGCTGCTGGGCGTCGCGCGGGTGGGGATCGACCCCGGCGAATATGCCGCGACTTTGGTCAAGAAGGCGGTGGTCGGCACCGGCGGCGCGGAAAAGGCGCAGGTCCATGCGATGGTGTCCATCCTGCTGCCCGGCGTGAAGATCGACGGCCCCGACGCAGCGGACGCGCTGGCGGTAGCGATCTGCCACGCGCATCACTTGGCCAGCGCGCGGGCGCTACGCTGATCCTCCCCGGCACGGGGAGGTGGCTGGCGCAGCCAGACGGAGGGGGCGGGCGGCAAGCGATGCGCTCACGAGAGAATCATCGCGCACATTTGCCTTCCCAGGCATGCGGTGTTCCGCTTATGTCCCAACCGTGACTTTCGCCTCATTCCGCCACGCCGTCAGACGGGACGGCTGCGCCGCCCCGCTGCCCGCCGTGGCGTCTCCGCGATTTGCTTGCGCAAATCGCTGGGCGCCCGCGCCATGATCGCACATCTCAAAGGTATCCTGACCAGCACCGCCGCCGATCACGCCGTGATCGACGTCGGCGGGGTCGGCTATCTCGTCGGCGCGTCGGCGCGCACGCTCGATGCGCTCGGCGCCGTGGGCGATGGCGTGACGCTGCACACCGAGATGCTGGTGGGCGAGGATTTCCTGCGCCTCGTCGGCTTCGCGACCGCCGCCGAGCGCGACTGGTTCCGCCTGCTGACCGGCGTGCAGGGCGTCGGCGCGCGCGTGGCGCTCGGCATCCTCTCCGCATTCGGTCCGGACGAACTCGTCCGCGCGGTCGCCGCACAGGACAAGGCAATGGTCGCGCGCGCCAACGGTGTCGGCCCGAAACTCGCCGAACGCATTGTCCGCGAATTGAAGGACAAGGTCGGCGCCGTGTCGTTGGGCGCCCTTGGCACCACCCCGATCACCGCCGGCAGCGCCGCCGGCGACGCGCTCTCCGCCCTCGGCAACCTCGGCTTCAAACCCGCCGAGGCCACCGCCGCAGTGACCGCGGCTGAGGAGGAACTGGGCCCGGGCGCCACCCTCGACGCGCTGGTGCGACTAGCGCTGCGGAAGGCGGCGAAGTAAAGGGAGATTACGCCATGCAGTATCATTTTGAAGCCTATGGCCCCTTTGTTGTCGACTTTGACGAAGGATATGATTGGGTGCCTGGTAAGATCTGGTGGTCGGGCGTAGATGAGAATTATGATGGAGTTTCATCAGCAATAGGATGTTATGCTTTCGCATCCGGAGGTGCAAACCCCATCCCTTGGTACGTTGGCAAATGTGAAAATAGTAAAGGTTTCAAGAATGAAGTTTTTGCTACTCACAAAGTGGCTCATTTCCGCGCGATGGCGAGTCAATGTTCCGGGCCATATCATATTTACCTGTTTCCTTTGATATCCGGAGAATTTGACTCGGATTGGATATACGCAACAGGTAAATCCGCGAAACAAGTAATTGCTTGGCTAGAAACGTCACTTATTGCTATGGCTTATGCTAGAAATCCAGAATTGTTGAATTGGGCGCATACACGATTTTTAAGGTCGGCGCGGGTTCGCGGATTGATGGATCACAACCTCGATGGCGCACACGATGAGGCTCGAATGGCACGCAAGACCTTTTTAGGCCGTGGATGACCGACGACCGCATCCTGACCCCTGCGCGCCGCGCTGAGGACGTCGACGCCGCGCTACGTCCCAAGACGCTCGACGAATTCGTTGGGCAGCGGGCGGCGCGCGACAATCTGCGGGTGTTTATCGACGCGGCGAAGTCGCGCGGCGATGCGCTCGATCATGTGCTGTTCTTCGGGCCGCCGGGGCTCGGCAAGACGACGCTCGCGCAGATCGTCGCGCGCGAGATGGGGGTGGGCTTCCGAGCCACGTCCGGGCCGGTCATCGCCAAATCGGGCGACCTTGCCGCGCTGCTGACCAATCTGGAGGACGGCGAAGTCCTGTTCATCGACGAGATCCACCGCCTGAACCCCGCGGTCGAGGAGGTGCTGTATCCGGCGATGGAGGACCGCGCGCTCGACCTGATGATCGGGGAGGGGCCGTCGGCGCGCAGCGTCCGCATCGATTTGCCGAAATTCACGCTCGTCGGCGCGACGACGCGGCAGGGTCTGCTGACGACACCCCTGCGCGACCGCTTCGGCATCCCGGTGCGACTACAGTTCTATACCGAGGACGAATTGCTGCGCGTCGTCACCCGCGCCGCCGGGCTGCTCGACCTGCATGTCGCAGAGGACGGCGCGCGCGAGATCGCCCGGCGCTCCCGCGGCACGCCGCGCATCGCCGGGCGGCTGCTGCGCCGGGTGCGTGATTTCGCCAATGTCGCGGGCGAAGTGACCGTCGACGCCCGCGCCGCCGACCGCGCGCTGACCCGGCTCGAGGTCGACGGGCTCGGCCTCGACGCGATGGACCGCCGCTATCTGACCATGATCGCCGACATCTACCGCGGAGGGCCGGTGGGCGTCGAAACACTCGCCGCGGGCCTCAGCGAACCGCGCGACACGATCGAGGAAGTGATCGAGCCCTATCTGATCCAGCTCGGCCTGGTCGCCCGCACCGCGCGCGGGCGGTGCCTGAATGGGGCGGCGTGGAAGCATCTGGGGCTCGATCCGCCGGCGGCAGTGCAGGATGGGTTGTTCGACTAGAAGGGGAAACTGTTCAGGGAAGGCGCGAAGGCGCTAAGAGGTATTCGCGCAGAGGCGCAGAGGGCGCAGGGGCGGTGCGGTCGAGGCGTCGCAGGCTTCAACCAACGCGTCGTTGGAAGGCGCTCCGCGCCGATCGGATCGGAGCCGTCCCCACTTCCTCTGCGTCCTCTGCGCCTCCGCGCCTCTGCGCGGAAACCCCTTTCTACCTTCGCGCCTTCGCGCCTTCCCCAAACCGTTTCCTGCCTACCCCCAGACAACCGGTGCGATTCCGCCGACGAACGGGGTTACGCGCGCAGCCCGCATCGGTTAACAGCCTGTGGCATGACGGCCACAGTGGACAATCTCCCGCTCGAAGGGCGCTTCGAGGGGGTCGAGCATCACTTTCCGCTGCGCGTCTATTTCGAGGACACCGACCTGTCGGGCGTCGTCTATCACGCCAATTATCTGCGCTACATGGAGCGCGCCCGATCGGCGATGCTGCGCGCGGCGGGGATCGACCAGCGCGCGGTGTTCGAAGCCGGGGAGGGGGTGTACGCCATCCGCGACCTCGCGATCCGCTTCGCCGCGCCTGCGCGGCTCGACGACACGCTGACCGTCGTCTCGCGGCTGGTGACCTTGCGCGCGGCGGCGGTCGTCATTCATCAACAGGTCATGCGCGGCACGCTTGTCTTGACTCAGGCGACGGTCGAGGCCGCGTTCGTCACGCCATCGGGCCGACCGCGGCGCCAGCCGTCCGACTGGATGGCGACGTTCGAACGGCTTTTGAGCCAGGGGGAATAAAGTACGACATGGAATTGATCGCCAATGCCGATGCCGCGACGCTGTCGCCGGTCGCGCTGTTCCTGCAGGCCGATTTCGTCGTGAAGGCGGTGATGCTCGGCCTGATAGCGGCCAGCATCTGGACGTGGGGCATCATCGCGATGTTCCGGACGCGCCTGGGCAAGGTGCGCAAGGGTACCGAGCAGTTCGAGGTCGATTACCGCAAGGCCGCCGATATCGACGCCTTCTACAAGGCGCAGAGCGACCGCGACCTGCCGGTGGCGCGGGTCTTCGCCGCGGGGGTCGCCGAATGGCGGCGATCGACCGCGGGCAAGGTCGTGGATCGCGACGGCACGCGCGAGCGGCTGGCGACGACGATGGGCGCCGCCGCGGCGCATGAGGTGGACGTGCTGAGCGACCGGCTGAACGTGCTCGCCACCATCGGATCGGTCGCGCCGTTCGTCGGGCTGTTCGGCACCGTCTGGGGCATCATGCGCGCCTTCACCAGCATCGCCAGCCAGCAGAATTCCTCGCTCGCCGTCGTCGCGCCGGGCATCGCCGAGGCACTGTTCGCCACCGCGATCGGCCTGTTCGCGGCGATTCCCGCTGTCATCGCCTACAACCGCTTCTCGCACGGCGTGAACCGGATCGAGGCGCGGCTGAACCGCTTCGCCGACGGCTTCCACGCGACGCTCAGCCGGCAGCTGGATTCGGATCGGTGACGCCGTGGCGATGAACCTCCCCTCCCAGCGTGGCCGGGGCCGCCGGGCGCCGATGGCGGACATCAATGTCACCCCGCTGGTCGACGTGATGCTGGTGCTGCTCATCATCTTCATGGTCACCGCGCCGCTCCTGACCGCGGGTGTGCCCGTCAACCTGCCCGACAGCCGCGCGAAGCCGCTCGACCAGGATGCCAAGCCCATCGACATGGCGATCGACGAGCAGGGCCGGGTGTTCCTCGACAAGGCCGACGTCACCGCGACCCTGCCCGAAACGCTCGCCGGGATCGCTGCAAAGGCGCCCGCCGCGAAGCCGCCGCAGGTGTTCCTGCGCGCCGACACGACGCTTGGCTACGGCAAGGTGATGGGCGTGATGGGCGAACTCAACCGCGCCGGGCTGAACCGCGTCGCGCTGGTGACGAACGCGGAAGCGCCGGGCACCTGATGGAGCGGGCGGAGAAATACGGGCTGGGGGTGGCGGCGGCAGGGCATATCCTGCTGTTCGGGCTGCTGTCGGTCGGGTTCCTCGCCACGCCCAATCCGCTGAAGCTGGAAACCAAGCCGATCGACATCTCGCTGGTCGACGCGGTCGCGCTGGAGAGCGCCGCCCCGGCCGCGACCGAGGCACCGGCAACGTCGCAGGCCCCTGACGTAGGCCCGCCCGAGGATGCTGCGCCAGCGCCGGCCCCCGAGGTAGCTGAACCCGCGCCCGCTCCCGTGCCGCCCGCGCCGACCCCGCCACGCTCAGCGCCACCCAAGCCGCAGCCGACGCCGCCCGAGCCGGCCAAGCCCGCGCCGCCGCGCCCGGCGCCGGCGCCGAAGCCCGCACCCGTGACGAAGCCCGCTCCGCCAAAGCCCGCCGCTGCCAAGCCCGCGCCGGCCAAGCCTGCGCCTGCAAAGGCCGCGCCCGCTCAGCCGGCCCGCACCCGCCCCGGATTGGCCCGCCCGAACGTCGCGCCCGAACGCGCCGGCACCAGCCCGGCATCGAAGGCCACGCGCCCGCGCGGCAGCATGCTCGGCGACGATTTCCGCAAGAGCCTCGCGATCTCGAGCGAAAAGGGCACGGGCCAGGCCCCCCGCGCCGCCGCGGTGAGTGCGCAGGCTCAGGCGGGGCTTGGAAGCGCGATCATACGGCAGGTGCAGCCTTGCGCGAATCGGATTCCAAATCCTGGACCAGGTGCGAACCAGATTGTCACAAAACTTAGGATCAGGATGAACCCTGACGGTGCTCTCGCCGGTCGCCCTGCCGTACTCAGCCAGAGTGGCGTGTCGGACGAGAATGAGCGCTACTCCCAGCGCGTCGGCGAACTCGCCGCCGCCGCGGTCATCCAGTGCGCGCCCTACAAGCTGCCGTCCGAGCTGTACGAGAACGGGTGGAAGGATATCATCATCAATTATCGGCTGCCGGGATGACCAGCGGCCAACACACCCGTTCGTGTCGAGTAGAGACCGAGCTTGTCGAGGGCTCGTATCGAGACATCGGCGCCGCGGGTGAACACCTCTCGATGACGCGCTCTCGACGTTGCTCGATCGCTACTCGAGGCGAACGGTAGGAATAGGAACATGGTTCGTCGCATAGCTTATCTGGTTGGGGCGCTTGCTGCATCGCTCGCCACCCCCGCACTCGCGCAGGTCGAGGTCGATGTCGTCGGCGGCATTTCCGCGCCGATGCCGATCGCGATCCCGGCGATGCCGACGCCCGCGCCGCAGCAGACCGCCGCCGGCTCCACCGACGCGCTCGGGCGGCAGCTGGCGGAGATCGTCACCAACGACCTGCGCAACTCCGGGCTGTTCAAGCCGATCGGCCCCGACAAGCTGCGCACCATCGGCCAGGATCAGGTCACAGCGCCCGATTTTCCGTACTGGGGCGGCACCGGCGCGCAGGCGCTGGTGCAGGGCTTCGTCCGTGCCAACGGCGACGGCACGCTGACGGTCGGCTGCTATCTGTACGACGTGTTCGCGAAGACCGAACTGACGCGGCAGGGCTTCGTCGTGCCGCCATCCGACTGGCGCCGCGCCGCGCATAAATGCGCCGACACCGTCTATACCCGCCTGTCGGGCGAGGGGCCGTATTTCGACAGCCGCATCGTCTATGTTTCGGAGACGGGGCCGAAGGCACGACGCGTCAAGCGGCTCGCCATCATGGATCAGGACGGCGCCAACCACCGTTTCCTGACCAACGGCCAGTCGATTGTGCTGACCCCGCGCTTCGCACCCAACCAGCAGCAGATCGTCTATATGAGCTATCTCGACGACCGGCCCACGCTCTACGTCTACGACATCGGCGCCCAGCGCCAGCGCCGCCTGGTGAGCAGCAACGCACTCACCTTCGCACCGCGGGTGTCGCCGAACGGCCAGTGGGTCATCTTCTCGATGGCGCAGGCCGGCACCACCAACATCTACCGCGTGCCGATCGGCGGGGGCGCGCCGCAGCGGCTGACCAACGGCGCCAGCATCGACACCGGCGGCAGCTATTCGCCCGACGGGTCGAAGATCGTATTCGAAAGCGATCGTTCGGGCACGCAGCAGCTCTATGTGATGAACGCCGACGGGTCGAACCAGCAGCGCATCAGCTTCGGCGGCGGGCGCTATGCGACCCCGGCGTGGAGCCCGCGCGGTGACCTGATCGCCTTCACCCGCATCGGCGGCGGCGCGTTCCGCATCGGCGTGATGTCGCCGTCGGGCGGGGGCGAGAAATTGCTGACCGAGGCATGGGGTGACGAGGGGCCGAGCTGGTCGCCGAACGGCCGCGTCCTCACCTTCTTCCGCGCCGCACAGGGCTCGGCCAAGGCCGATGTCTGGTCGGTCGACCTGACCGGCGTCAACGAACGCCGCATCCCGACCCCGCTCGACGGGTCCGATCCCAGCTGGGGGCCGCTGCGCCCCTGACATTTCCGCCATCGAAAAGGAGACCCGATCATGGCCACTACGAAAACTCGCGCGATCGTCATCGCCGCCGCGCTGATCGCAACCGCCGGCTGCGCCAAGAAGCGCCCCGCCGTCCTGCCGCCCGCGCCCGAGGGCATCGCGGGTCAGGTCGATCCCAACGCCGGCCAGAACACCGGCCCGGGTACCGGCGCGGTCGTGCCCGGCAGCCGGGAGGACTTCATGCGCTCCGTCACCAGCGACACGGTGCTGTTCGGGCTCGACATGTTCGACATCGATTCGCAAGCGCGCGCCGTGCTCGACACCCAGGCGCAGTGGCTTCAGCGGTATCCGAACGTCCGCATCTCGGTCGAGGGCCACTGCGATGAGCGCGGCACCCGCGAATACAACCTCGCGCTTGGCGATCGCCGCGCCAACGCCGCCAAGAACTATCTGATCGCGCGCGGCGTCGACGCAGGCCGCATTTCGACCATCAGCTACGGCAAGGAACGCCCCGCCGCGCAAGGGTCGGACGAGGCCAGCTACGCTCAGAACCGCCGCGCCGTGACGGTGACGTTGCAGTAGTCCCTTTAAGCCCTCTCCCCGTTGGGGAGAGGGTTGGGAGAGGGGCCTACCACGGGCGCCAAGTCTCGGTGAGACACCATCCCCTCTCCCAAACCCTCTCTCCAAGGGGAGAGGGCTTCATGACCTTGACCCCTCCATAATCCCGATATAAATGTGATATCACATTAACGGGAGGTGGAGATGATCGAGTCGTCACGTGAGCGCCGCGCGCTGAGCCATAGCGTCGAGGTGCCGGCCAGCACCGCGAACGGCTTTGCGATGCTGGGCTTCATGCTGGTTGCGGTGCTGGTCGCCGGATTTTTCGTCGTGTCGCTGGCGAACGATCGCCTGGACCCCGTGTTCGCGCTGGTGCCGGCGGGGGCCATGCTGGTCGCGGCGTTCGTCGCCTGCGGCTTCTACATGCTCCAGCCCAATCAGGCGGCGGCGATCACGTTGTTCGGCGCGTACCGCGGTACCGACCGGACGGAAGGGCTGCGCTGGGTCCTCCCGTGGATGATCCGCAAGAAGATCGCGGTGCGCGCCAACAACATCATTTCCGACCGGATCAAGGTCAACGACCTGCGCGGCAACCCGATCGAGATGGCGGCGCAGGTGGTGTGGCGCGTGACCGACACCGCGCAGGCGCTGTTCGACGTCGACGATTACCGCGCGTTCGTGCTGGTGCAGATCGAGGCGGCGGTGCGGACGATCGGGTCACGTTATCCGTACGACGATTTCGAGCATCAGGAAGTGACGCTACGCGGCAACCACGACCAGATCGGCGGCGAACTGCGTGAGGAGTTGATCGCGCGGCTTACCGTTTCGGGCATCACCGTCGACGAATGCGGTTTCACGCACTTGGCCTACGCACAGGAGATCGCGGGCGCGATGCTGCGGCGTCAACAGGCGCAGGCGGTCGTCGCCGCGCGCCAGACCCTGGTCGAGGGTGCGGTCGGCATGGTCGAAATGGCGCTCGACCTTTTGAGCGAAAAGAACGTCGTCGAGCTGGATGACGAACGCCGCGCGTCGATGGTCAGCAACCTGATGGTCGTGCTGTGCGGCGACCGCGATGCGCAACCCGTGGTGAACGCCGGCACGCTGTATCAATAGGCCGGGCCGGTGACCGCTCCCCCGAAAAAGGCGTTCCCCCTGCGCCTCGATCCCGCGCTCCACGCGGCGATCGAGCGCGCGGCGGCGGCGGACCTGCGCAGCGTGAACGCTGAGGTCGAATGCCTGCTGCGCGAGGCGCTGGCGCGGCGGGGGGTAAAAGTCGCAGCACCGGAAAAGGCACGGCGGGGGCGGCCGCCCAAGACGGGAGAGGGTGAATGATGTCGGGATATTTCAGGCAGTTCGGATGGTCGCAGCCGGTACGTGACGGCTATTGGTTCGCCCAGAAGCGATACGGTTTCGGCGCGGTGCCGGCGACGCTTGCCGGGTGGGTTGCCACCGCGCTCTATGTCCTCGCGATCGGCCTGATCGTGAAGGCGATGCATTCGGACGAGGTGAAGCTGATCCTCGGCGGCGCACTCACGGTCGCCTTCCTGGCGATCACGTGGCTCAAGACCGATGGCGGCTGGCGCTGGCGGTGGGGGTCGTCCGATCGCTAGATGCGTCCGCAGTCGCTTGGCGCGGGCCGTCCGGCGAAGCGGTCGCCGATCCAGTCGAGCGTCGTCGTCGCACTGTCGGCGGCGCTGGTGATGTGGCCGCCCTTCGTCGCCATCGTCACGTAGCGCACGCGCGCGCGGCCCGTGCACAGCCGGCGGGCGAAGGCGCGCGTCACCTCTGGCGCCACGATCTTGTCGCCGCTGTTCTGCGCGATCAGCAGCGGTGCACCCGGCGGATTCTGTCCGGCACTGTTGATCCGCGCCAACCGTGCCCACGGCTGGATCCTGCCCAGATCGACCCCGCGCAGGTCGCGACGCAGCGCGAGCAGCCCGATCGCGGTGCCGATCTTCAGTGGTTTGCCCGTCGTCAGGCAATTCTGCGCAAGCCGCCCGATCAGCCGCCCGGTCGCCGGCCTGCCCAGCGTCGACAGGTCGGCGCGGTAGAACGCCTGCCAGCTATGTGCGGCGAACGCGGTCAGATACGCGCGCGCCGTGGGATCGGCACCACCGGTCAGATTGGCCACCAGGTCGGTCGGCGGCGCCGCCGCGGCGATCCCGACCAGACGCAACTCGGGCGCATAGCTGCGCGCGCGCTCGCCCGTGAACAGCGCGGCGTGGCCCCCTTGCGATTCGCCCCACACCGCGAAACTGTCCCCCGCGCCGGCGACCCGTATCCCCCGCGCCGCGCGCACCGAATCGAGTACGGCATGCGCGGCATTGTCGCCGACCAGGAACGGATGCGGCTGCGGCGTGCCGAGGCCGGGATAGTCGGTCGCAACCACGACATAGCCGCGCCGCAGCGCATCGGTCAGGCCGGGCGTCATCGTGAAGAACGCCGGGCTGAGCGACGGCGCGCACGCCGGGGTGACGCCCCAGGTGCCGTGCGCCCAGGCGATGACGCGGCGTCCTTCGCGCGGCGGCGACGCGGTCGGCGCGACGACCACGCCGGTCACTTGTTCGGGCGCGCCGCGATCGGTGCGCGATGTGTAGCGGATGCGCCATGCCTGCGCCCCGGCGGGCGCGCCGGCCAGCGGCTCGGCGGCGATCAGCGTGCCGGCGGCCTGGGCGATTGCGGGAAGCGGCGACACCGCGATGGCGATCGCGCCGATCCTAGCGGCCCGCACCCACATCCCGCCCGAATGCATCATCGACTCGGTCTCCGCGCCACGACAGCGCGCGGAGCGTCGCATGTTTACTTCGCGGGCGGTAGCGCCGCCGGAGCGAACGCCTCGTCGAGCAACCGCGCCAGCCGCAGTCCGCCCTTCATCACCTGCTCGCGCGCCGGCACGACCAGCTTCGCGATCGTCGCCTCGTCGAGGTGCGAGCGCGCCGGCGCAGGGCCGCACGGATCGCCCATCGCGGTCGCGTACACCGATGCCTTCGCGACCTGCCAGCTGTCGCGGCTCCAGTCCTCGATCGATCCGGCCTGCACCGGCGCCTTCGCAGCGGGCGAATAGACCCGCACCAGGCTCGGCGGGGTGGAGATCGCGCGCTCGGCGAGTGGCCCATCCCAGATCGAATGGAGGTTGAACTTCTCCGGCGCATAGATGCCGTAGTCGGCCCGCGCGCGATTGCCGCCCAGGTCGCCGCGATCGCCGGCGTGCAGCGGCTGGTGAAGATCGCCGACGAAGTGGACCAGGAACGCGAGCGCCTGCACCTTCTCGCGCACCGGCACGGCCTTGTCCTGCAACAGCTTCACGTCGCGTTCGATCTGCGCGGATACGCAATTGCCGTCCCTGCACGCCGACTTCACGTCGAACGGCTTGCAGATGTCGACGTTCTGGTAGTGCCACGAATAGGCATAGCTGAACCGCTGGCCGAGCGGTTTCACGCAGTCCGCCCACACGCTCGCCTGCTCGATGGTGCGCGCCGGGCACGTCGGCGTCTCGAGCAAACGCGACTGTCGCAGCAGCGCATCGATCTTCGCGCGGGTGGCGGGCGATACGTTGCGGTAGGCAATGCTCGCGACCGTCTCGTGGCCATATTCCCAATAGGCCGAAGCCGGGGCGGCAATGATGGTCGCGACGAACGCGAGGGCGGCGGCGAGGGTGCGGATCATAGCGGCAGACCTAGCGCTCGCCCGCGCCGCGGGAAAGCGCGTTCGCTGCACCGGCGGGGCGGTCAGCGGATTGAGCGGCGCTGCCGATCGGCGTATCCCGGCGCGATGGACATTCATGGCAGCTGTCACTGCGGCGCGGTGCGGATCGAAGTACCGGCGGCGCCGACATGGGTCGCCGACTGCAACTGCTCGCTGTGCCGCAAGCTCGCGTGGCGCGTCGCCTATTACCCGCCCGAACAGGTCCGCGTGACCGGCCCGACCACTGCCTATGTCTGGGGCGACCGCATGATCGGCATCCACCACTGCCCGACCTGCGGCTGCGGCACCCACTGGGATACGCTCGGCGAAGACTTCGGCAAGATGGGCATCAACGCCCGCCTGCTCGACGGTTTCGACGAAAGCGCGGTCGAGGTGCGCAAGTTCGACAACGCGGCCGACTAGGCGGCTCCCCCCGAGCGCCGGACGGCTAGCCTATTTCTCGTCGCCGTAGATCGCCACCACCCGTTCTCCCTCCGCCGACGCGCGCCCGCGGTACATGCCCGGCGTGTTAAAGCTCCACGCCATTTCGCCCGACGGCCCGGTCAGGATCACGCCGCCGCTGCCGCCCATCGTCTTCACTTCGCCCATCACCGTGTCGCCGGCGGCCTTCAGCGTCTCGCCCTTGAAGCGGACGCGCGCGCAGATTTCGTGGGCGACGCCCTCGCGGATGAAGAACTCGCCCGCGCCGGTGGCGGAGACGGCGCAGGCGCGGTCGTCGGCGTAGGTGCCGGCGCCGATCAGCGGGCTGTCGCCGACGCGGCCCCACCGCTTGCCGGTGACCCCGCCGGTCGAGGTCGCGGCGGCGACATGGCCCGCCGCGTCGCGCGCCACCGCGCCGACGGTGCCGTATTTCATGTCGACGTCGAACCAGCCGACCTTCTTCGCCTTCAATTCGTCCAGCTGCCGCTTGCGCTCGGGCGTCGCGAACCAGCTCGGGTCGGCCTGTTCGAGCCCGTTCTCGGCTGAGAAGACGTCGGCGCCCTTGCCGGCCAGCATCACGTGCGGGCTGTCAGTCATCACCTTGCGCGCGAGGCTCACCGGGTGGCGGGTGCGCGTGACGCCGGCGACCGCTCCGGCGGCGCGCGTCGACCCGTCCATGATCGCGGCGTCGAGTTCGTTGGTGCCTTCATAGGTGAACACCGCGCCGCGCCCGGCGTTGAACTGGGGATCGTCCTCCAGCACCTGGATCGCCGCCTCGACCGCGTCGACCGCGCTGCCGCCTTTGGCCAGCACCGCCTGTCCCGCATCGAGCGCGGCGTTCAGCCCGGCGCGCGCCGCCGCTTCCTTCTCCGGCGTCATCCGGTCGCGCTCGATCACTCCCGCACCGCCGTGGATGACGAGCGTCCAGCCGGGCTTGGCGGTCTGGGCGGCAACAGGGGCGGACATGACAAGGGCTCCGATCAGCAGGATGAGGCGCATGGGCACGACTTTCGTCATAGGGTCGGCGTCATAGGGTCGGCTCGGTCGTAGCAGGTTGCGCAGGCGTCGCCACCTTCGGCCGCAACCCGATCAGCGGGCGGGCCCAGCCGATCTCGCGGCCGCCCAGGTAGAACACCCAGCAGGCGGCGATGGTGATGAGCGTGAGCGCGCCGAACTCCGCCGCCGCTGGCAGCGCGAGCGGCAGCAGCCACCACACGCCGACGACGATCGCGGTCTGGTGGATGATATAGAAGGGGAACACCGCCTCGGTCAGCATCGGGCGCCAGCGGTGGTCGCGGTTCAGATACGCCTCCGCCACGCCGATCAGCGCGACGATCGCCGCCCAGGTGTGCGGCTGGCGTGCCCACACCGACAGGTCGGACACCCACTGCGGCGGGCGAGCGAGGCCGGGATACGCGACCTCGATCACGACGGTGACGGCGTAGCTGGCAATCGCGAGGAACGCCGCCGGCTTCCACCATCGCACCATCGCCGCCATCGCCGCGTCCGACCCGGCCAGGCCGTAGCCGAACAGGAAGGCAGGGAAATAGGCGAGGTGGGCGACCCCGTCGTTCCAGACGTCGTGGCTGTCGCTCCACCGCTGGAACACGACCACCTGCGTCGCGAACAACCAAAGGATCGGCAGCGTGAGGACACCGATGCCCCCGAACACCCGGTCGAACGCGGCCTGCGCGCGTGGCGGCGTGGGGAGGGCGACGAGCACGCCGAGCACCACCGTGTAGAGCCACAGATAGGCGACGAACCACAGGTGGTTCCACGTCGGCAGCACCAGCCCGTCGAGCATGCCGAAGCGGAAGTAATCATGGGTCAGGAAGTGCCAGTAGGACGCGGTATAGCCATGCTGGGTGGTAAGCTCGACCCACGACTGCGGCGGCACGATGACGAGGATGCCGAACGCGAGCGGCACCAGCAGCCGCCACGATCGGTGCACGACAAAACTCCCCGCCGACCGCCACCGCCGCAACAGCGCGCGGCTGGCATAGCCCGACACTAGGAACAGCAGCGTCAACCGCCACGGGCTGATCGCCAGCATCGGGATCGCCACCCAGTCGATCGTCGGCGCCACCTTCGCGTGGAACGGCCAAGCCACGAAGACCATGCCGATATGGTAGAGGATCAGGATCGCAAACGCCCCGATCCGCAGCCAGTCCATGCCATAATGCCGTGCCATCGCGCGGCGGCGTAGCGGAGGGGCCGGGCGGGGGGAAGCGCAGGAATCCTCCCCGGCACGGGGGGGGGGGACCGCGAAGCGGTGGAGGGGGAGCGGCACAAACGGTGCGTGCGCGGAGGCCCCCTCCGTCGCGCGTTCCGCGCGTCACCCCTACCGCGGTGGCATCCCGATCACCGTCCCGATCCACCCCACCCGGCTCCCGATCGCATAGCCTGCGAAACACGCCGCGAGGCTCGCGACGGCTAGGATGGCGAACTCCGCCAGCAGCGCAAACCCCATCGGCAGCGTCCACCATGCCGCGACGATCAGTGCGGTATGGTGGAGGATGTACGCCGGGAACACCGCCCGCGCGAGCGGCCCGCGCCACGCATGGTCGCGGTTCAGCCAGCGATCGGCAGCCTGGAACAGCACGCAGATCATGCTCCACGCCATCGCGATCCGCGCCGCACGGTCGAGCGCCATCAGCGCGTGCGGGGGGAGCGCCTCGCCCGGATAGCGCACCTCTATTCCGACGACGACCATCCCGGCGAGCAGCGCGGTGGCGATCGCCGGCACGAACACGCTCGCCAGCGGCGGCCACAGCGTGCGGTGGCCGGCCAGCACGAACCCTAGGCCGAACATCGGCGCATATTCGGCATGCCCCGCCCAGTCGCTGAACAGCCCCTGCCGCTCGGCGACCACGAACATCAGCGCGAGCTTTACGGTCGCCAGCGCCACGATCGGCGCCCACAAAAGCCGCCGTCCCTCCGCCAGCCACGCGGCCAGCGGCGCTGCGCGCCATCCCAGCGCCAGCACTGCGCCCAGCCCCAGCGTGTACGCCCACAGATACGCGACGAACCACAGATGCTCCCAGCTCGGGAAGCCGACGCCGTGGAATGCGCCGACGCGCCAGTAATCGACCGCCCAGAAATGCAGATAGCCCGGTGCATAGCCGCCGCCGCGCACTCGCACCCACATCTCGACCGGCACGAACACCGCCATGCCGAACGCCAGCGGCACCAGCAGCCGGGCGCTGCGCGATCGCAAAAAGACGGTGACATCGGGCGTCCGCACGAACAGCTTCGCGCTGGCATAGCCCGATACCGCGAACAGCAGCGCGAGGCGCCACGGCGTCAGGAAGGCCATCGGCGCGATCAGCGCGGGGTAGGTCGTGGCGGACTTCACCACCCAGCCCCACGGCGCGAAGACCATGCCGATGTGATACAGGATCAGCAGCGCGAACGCGCCGATGCGCAGCCAGTCCATGCCGTAATGGCGCTGGCGGGCCGGCATCGCGGCGGTAATGTTCGGCTCGTGGCGCACGCCCCGCCGTTACCGGGTCTAGGATAACGATGCGTTAGCGTTTGCGCCGGTTTCCCTCATCCTTTCGGAGGGCTATATGGCGGCGCATCAGTCTGGAGCGTTTCCCCATGTCCGTTCGACCCTGGCGCGATATCGTGCGCCGCCAAAGCCGCCAGATCATGGTCGGCAACGTGCCCGTCGGCGGCGATGCGCCGGTCACGGTCCAGACGATGACGAACACGCCGACCAGCGATGCAGTCGCGACGATCGACCAGATCCGCCGCTGCGAGGATGCCGGGGTCGACATCATCCGCGTGTCCTGCCCCGATGTGGAAAGCACCGCCGCGCTGAAGACCATCGTCCGTGCCGCGCGCGTGCCGATCGTCGCCGACATCCATTTCCACTACAAGCGCGCGCTGGAAGCGGCGGACGCGGGTGCTGCGTGCCTGCGCATCAATCCGGGCAACATCGGCTCGTCCGAGCGCGTGCGCGAAGTCGTCAACGCCGCCAAGGCCAATGGCTGCGCGATCCGCATCGGGGTGAACGCCGGTAGCCTGGAAAAGGACCTGCTCGAGAAATACGGCGAGCCCTGTCCCGAGGCGCTGGTCGAAAGCGCGCTCGACCATATCAAGCTGCTCCAGGACCACGATTTCCACGAATTCAAGGTGGCGGTGAAGGCGTCCGACCTGTTCCTCGCGGTCGCCGCCTATCAGCAGCTCGCCGAGGCGGTCGATTGCCCGCTGCACCTTGGCATCACCGAAGCCGGCGGGTTCGTCGGCGGTACCGTCAAGTCGGCGATCGGGATCGGCAGCCTGCTCTGGTACGGCATCGGCGATACCATCCGCGTGTCGTTGTCGGCGGAGCCCGAGGAGGAAGTCCGCGTCGGGTTCGAGATCCTGAAGGCGCTCGGCATCCGCAACCGCGGCGTCCGCGTCGTCAGCTGCCCCAGCTGCGCGCGTCAGGGCTTCGACGTGATCCGCACCGTCCAGGCGCTGGAGGAACGCCTCCAGCACATCCGCACGCCGATGAGCCTCTCGGTCCTCGGCTGCGTCGTCAACGGCCCCGGCGAGGCGCGCGAAACCGACATCGGCCTGACCGGCGGCGGCAACGGCAAGCACATGGTGTACCTGTCGGGCGTCACCGACCACACGGTCGAGAGCGCCGACATGCTCGACCACATCGTCAAGCTGGTCGAGGCCAAGGCGCACGAGATCGAGACGGGCGTGTCGAAGGCGGCGGCGTGAAGTGTGCGGGGCTGGCGGTCGCGATCGCCCTCATCCTATCCCCGTTCGTGCTGAGCGCAGTCGAAGCACATGCCCCAAACGCCGCGCTTGAGGCACGTGCTTCGACTTCGGCGCGTGGCGCCGAAGTTTATCCTGAGCCTGTCGAAGGGCTCAGCACGAACGGGGTGGGGGCAGAATCGGAAGGCGAGACGAGCGCGAGCGGTGCGGCCCACCCCGAAGCCAAACCCTTCCCATCCCCCTCCCGCGCCCGCGCCGACATCGCCGCCGCGCTCACCCGCGCGCGCGCGAACGGCCACCGCGTCCTCGTCATCTTCGGCGGCAACTGGTGCCACGACAGCCGCGCGCTCGCCGGCTGGTTCGCGACCCCGCGGTTCCGGGCGATGCTCGACCCCCACTATGAGATCGTATGGGTGAATGTCGGCAAGAAGACGAAGAACCTCGACATCGCGCGCAGCTATGGTCTCGATGGCGTGCCGGGCACCCCGACCGTCCTGATGCTCGATGCCGCGGGAAAGCCGCTCAACCTTGCCGACGCACCCACGTGGCGCAACGCCGCGTCGCGCAGCGCGGACGCGATCTACGACCATTTCGCGAGAGGCTAGCTGCCGCCGATCACGTTGATCGTGAAGGCGATGACCCCCAGATTGAACACGAACGCCGCCAGGCAGTGGAAAGTCACCGTGCGGCGTACGCCGCGATCGGTGATGCTCACGTCCGACGTCTGGAATGTCATCCCCAGCGTGAACGCGAAATAGATGAAGTCCCAGTAATCGGGCTCGTCGCACTCCGGGAAATCGAGTCCCGCCGCATCCCCTGAATCGTCACCCTTCGAATAATAGAGGTGCGCATAGTGGAGTGCGTAGACGGTGTTGGCGAACAGCCACGATAGCGCCAGCGTACCGATGACCAGCGCGATCGTCAGCGGCGGCGGCGCGCCCTTCGCGGCCAGCTCGCCGACCACTGCGGCCAGGATCGCGATGGAGGTCGCGCCCGTGATGCCCAGCAGAACGACGCGGTTGGCGTCGTTGCGCTCGGCGGCGTCGCGCATCGCATCGGCATCCGACCTGGTCAGCAGCGGGACGATCGACAGCAGGAACACCGTAGCCGCGATATCGAAGCCGACCATGATCCCCGTCGACCAGCCCGATCGCGCGATCGCGATCGGCACCGCGACCGCGGCGATGACGCAGAACGCCAGGAAACGGGGCGGGGCGATGCGGTTGCCGATCGATTGCTGGCGCGTGCTCATCGCGCTGGTATAGGCGCTCGCAATGCCAACGCCAGCGGGGGAAGGGGCGCATGACGAACGACACGCCAGTCCGCCCCGCGACCGCCTTCGCCGTCGCCGCGCTCGGCATCTTCGTGTTCTCCGGCATGGACGCGGTGATGAAGGGCCTCGTGCTCGCGCTCGGCGTCTATACGACGATGTTCTGGCGCAGCCTGGCCGGCGCCATCCTGTCGGGGGCGCTCTACGCCGGCACGCGCAGCCCCTGGCCGACGCGTGCGGCGATGCGGCTGCACCTGATCCGCGGTCTCGTCAGTGTCGTGATGGCGCTCAGCTTCTTCTGGGGGCTGGCGCGCATCCCGATGGCGCAGGCGATCGCGCTCGCCTTCATCGCGCCGATCCTCTCGCTGTTCCTCGCCGCCCTGATCCTGAAGGAACACGTGCCGCGCGGGTCGGTCATCGCCTGCGCGTGCGCTGCGGGCGGGGTCGCGCTGATCCTGACCGGGCAGGCACGCGCCGACCTGGGGCGCGAGGCGCTGGCCGGTACCATCGCCGTGCTGCTCTCGGCGGTCTGCTATGCCTTCAACATCATCCTGATGCGCGCGCAGGCGCAGGTCGCCAAACCGATCGAAGTCGCGTTCTGGCAAAGCCTGATCGTGTCCACCTGCCTGCTCATCGCCGCGCCGTGGTTCGCGGACGTGCCCGACAGCCAGCATATCCCGACGATCCTGGGCGCCGCGGTGCTCGCCACCGTCTCGCTGCTGCTGCTCGGCTGGGCGTATCAGCACGGCGAGGCGAGCTATCTCGCGCCGACCGAATATACGTCGTTCGTGTGGGCGGCGATCCTCGGCTGGCTGGTGTTCGCCGAACCGCTGTCGCCGTGGACGCTGGCCGGTGCCGCGCTCATCGTCGCGGGCTGTTTCATCGCGGCGCGGGGGAAACCCACCGCCGTCCCCCAACTCGAGGTAGCTCCATGACCGTCGCCATCCGCCCCGCCGTCCTCGCCGACGTTCCGGTCATCCTGCGCTTCGTCCGCGAGCTCGCGGAGTATGAGCGCGCCGCCGACAAGGTCGTCGCGACCGAAACACTGCTGGCCGACGCGCTGTTCGCGCAGCAGCCCGCGGCCTATGCGGTCGTCGCTGAGGTGGATGGCGTGCCGGTCGGCATGGCGCTCTACTTCTTCAATTTCTCGACCTGGACCGGCTGGCGCGGGCTGTATCTGGAGGATCTCTACGTCACCCCCGATGCGCGCGGGAGCGGGGTGGGCGGCGCACTGCTCACGCATCTCGCCGGCATCGCGGTCGCGCGCGGCTGTACGCGGTTCGAATGGGCGGTGCTCGACTGGAACGCGCCGGCGATCGCCTTCTACCTGTCGAAGGGCGCGGAGCCGATGAACGAATGGCGCACGTACCGCGTGTCGGGCGATGCGCTGACCCGGCTGGCGGAGGGCGCATAATGGCGGCGGACGAGGGCCTGATCGCCTGGGTCGCGGAGGCGACCGAGCCGCTCGGCACGCTGACGAAGCGCGCGATGATGGGCGGCGCGACGCTGTACCTCGACGGACAGGTCTTCGGAATCGTCGACGATGACGCGCTGTGGCTGAAGTCCGATAAGGTCAGCGATCCCGAATGGGACGCCGCCGGATGCGAACGGTTCAGCTTCACCGCCAGCGACGGCAGCGTCGCGACGATGAACTACCGCCGCGCGCCCGACGATGTGTACGACGACGCCGACGCGCTCAGGCGCTGGGCGGCGCTGGCACTGGAGGCGGGGCTGCGCGCGCCGAAAAAAGCGAAGGCCGCCAGGAAGCCAAAAGCGCCGAAAGCAGGATCGTCACCCAGGAAATCGTGAAGCCGAGCATCATGACCGGCGAGGGGCCGTTCAGCCATCCCGCGACTGCGGTGCAGACGCCGATGGTAACGAACAGCGCCGCGACGAAGCCGGGCAGGCGCATATGTGACAGCAGCAGGATCGCGATGCCCGCCGTGCCCGCCGCGAGCAGCGCGAACTTGATGTGCACCGGCCACCACAAGGCGTCGATGAGCGTGGGGGGGCCGGGCAGGTCGGCAAGAATGCGGTAGAGCAGCGCGCCCTCGATCTGGTCGCACAGCGCCGCGAGCAGGATCGCGCCGATCACCAACCACCTGATCCGTTCCCCGGCGAAGGCCGGGGCCGAGCTATGGGCCGCTCGCGACTGAACCCCGGCCTTCGCCGGGGAACAGGCAAGCGCCGCGAACACCAGGAACGCCGCATACGCCGGGATGAACCCCAGCGCATCGAGCAGCAGCCCGGTCTTCTGCGCCGCAACCAGCGCCGACCGGCACGGCTCCGCACCGAACAGCATCGCAACGTGCGCCGGCGACCGCACGAACTCGAACGCGATAATCGGCCCCAGTCCACCGGTCGGCCCGCACGCCACCAGCCCCGGTATCTGCCCGAAGCCCCACGAACACAGGAACGCCGCCACGCCTGCCGCTGCACACCAGCGCCAGGCGTTGGCAGGGGTCATTCGCCGTTGTCGGCCCGGGCGGCCTTGTCGGCCTTGTACGCCTCGATGGCTTCGAGCGTGATCCGCTTGGCTTCCTCGGCATCGCCCCACTGGCCGATGCGCACCCACTTCTCGGACTCCAGGTCCTTGTAGTGCTTGAAGAAATGCTCGATCTGCTGGAGCACGATCGACGGCAGATCCTGCCGCTCGCCGACGTCCGAATAATAGGGGAAGGTCGTGTCGACCGGCACGCACACCAGCTTCTCGTCGCCGCCGGCCTCGTCTTCCAGCTTCAGCACGCCGATCGGGCGCGCGCGCACGACGCAGCCCGGTACGAACGGCGAGCGTGCGACGACCAGCGCGTCCAATGGATCGCCGTCGGGCGACAGCGTATGGGGCACGAAGCCGTAGTTCGCCGGATAGCGCATCGGTGTGTGCAGGATGCGATCGACGAACAGCGCGCCGCTGGCCTTGTCGAACTCGTACTTGACGGGCTCGCCGCCCACCGGAACCTCGATGATGACGTTCAGGCTGTTGGGCGGATCGTCGCCCACCGGGATCAGGTCGATCCGCATGTCTGTACCTTCCTTCTCAACTAGACCGTTCGTGTCGAGTAGCGACCGAGTAGCGTGGAACACGCGTATCGAGGGCGCGTATCGAGACAATGTTCCCGATACGCCGCCTCGACAGGCTCGACGGCTACTCGAAACGAACGGTTCGGGCTAAATCACTTCGCCGTCAGCAGGCGGTCCAGACCATTGGTCGCGGTGCCCACTTTCTCGAGGCGCGGGTAGCGCAGGCCCCCGTGATAGTCGAGCGCGACGTCGCGATATTTGCTGCCCGTCTTGGTCAGCAGCCGGATCGGCTCCTTCGACGTCTTGGCCGCCTTCACCGCGTCCTTCAGCTTGTCGCCGGTGTACGCGTCGCCGTTGACCGCGACGATCGTCGTGGCGACGTCGAAGCCGGCATCGAACGCCGGCGAATCCCACATCACCGCGCGCACCGCGCCGTCGCTCGCCACCGTCATGCCCAGCGAATAGGCGAAGCTCACGGTCTTCGACGCCTTCTCGCCCGCCTTGGCCACCGCGTTCGGCTCGTCGCCATAGACCAGCTTGTAGCCGTTCCCCTCGAACCCGCCGAGCGGCGCGCGGTCGCTGACCTTGTTGACGCGGGTGTCGAGGAAGGTCGCCCAGTCATAGGGGGTGACGCCATTCAGCGTCTTCACCACGTCGTCGAACGTGTAGGTCACCTCACCCCAGTCGCCGTCGTTGATCCCGAAGAAGGCGCGCGCGAAATCGTCCATCGACTTCGCACCGCGGGTCTGCTTGCGGATGATCGCATCTGCCTCCAGCCAGATCAGCGCACCCTCGATGTAATAATCCTCGGGCCGCTGCCAGCTCGTCCAGCCCTTGGGCTTGCGCGCGGCCATGATCGGGTCGTTGGTGGTGTCGACCAGCGGGCGCCACGTGCGGCCCTTGCTGGCATCAAGGCCCGCCGCCCAGCCGGCGAAATTGTCGAGCGCTTCCTGCTTCGACAACATCCCCGATCGCGCGCCCAGCACCACGCCCCAGAATTGCGTCTGCCCCTCGTACACCCAGAGCAGGCTGTCGCGCATCGGCGTGCGGAAATCGGGGGTCCACAGGTCGGCGCCGCGGCGGAACTTGCCGTTCCAGCTGTGCGTGAATTCATGCGGCAGCAGGTCGCGGTCGCCCACCGCATCCTTCCACTCGGTGAAATAGCCCAAATCCACGCCGTTCTCGCTCGAGCGGTGATGCTCCAGCCCGATCCCGCCGATCTCATCGCTGATCGACAGCAGGAATTCGTACTTGTCGTAATGCTGCGCGCCGAACAGCTTCACCGACTGGTCGACCAGGTTCTTGTGCAGGCCGATCACTTCCGGGGTCGCGGCCAGCTCCTTGGCCGAATCGGCGACCACGTTCAGGCCGACGCGCGGGGTCAGCTCCCACCGCTTGAAATAGCGGCCGGCGAACACCGGCGAATCGATCAGCGTCTCATAGCTGGTCTGCTGGTAGCTGTAGGTGGAGCCACTCGCCTTGCTCGGCAGGCCCGATGCCGCGGTCCAGCCGGCGGGATACTTCACGGTCGCCTGGATCGGGATGCGACGGGTGTAATAGCCCGCCGGGTACAGGCTGACCTGCTCGAACTGGAGGTTCAGCATATTGGGCGTGACGGAGATGCGGCCCTGGTTCGGCGCGGTCGCGGTCACGAACTGGAAATCGAGGTTGAGCGCCTTGGCGCCCGCCGGCACGTCGACATGAAACGCATAGACGTCGACCGGATCGCGCCGCCACGGCACCGCCTTGCCGCCCGCCGTCACCTTCAGGCCCGCCAGCTTCTCGATCTCGCCGCGCGGACCGTGCTTGCCCGGCAGCCACGACGGCATCAGCAGCACCATGTGCCCGGCATCGGCGACCGGCACGACCTGCTTCACGCGGTAGATGCCCTGCGCGATGTTGGTGGCATCGACGTCCAGCTGGATCACGCCCGGATAGGCGACGTCGCGCGCCTCGGGAATGTCGTTGGGCAGCGGCGCGGTCGCCGCCGGCTCGGTATTGCGGACCTGGGCCGAGGATGTCGCGGCGGTGGAGGCGAGGAGCAGGGCGGCAAGCGCGAGGGTGCGGGTCATCGGTGGCCTTCTCGAAGCGATGGGATGACAGATGCTTAGGGGGCTATCGGTGGCTCCGTAAAGTGCCGTCCACTGCATATCCTTCACCGCTTGCTTACCAATCGCCGCTAGCAGTCGGGCGCATGTACCACGACACCCATCTTGCCGCGCAGTCACGGACCGATCCGCGCCCGGCGTCGGCGGTCAGCCACGGGGTCGGGTTTGCGGGGCTCGGCGGGCTGCTGGTGTGGGTCGGCGTGGCGCGCTGGTTCGGGATGGACGGGCCGTATGCGGCGCTGTGCAACCTCATCGCCTGCGGCATGCCGATGGTCGTCTGGTCGCTGGCCGTCGACAAGGTGCACCGCAATCCCTCGACCGGGATCGACTGGACGAACGTGAAGCCGTGGCGCGCGACGATCGACGTGTCGCTGACGAAGCTCGCCGGGTTGTGGCTCACCTGGGGCGGCATCGCCGCGATCTACGCGGTCGGCAAATTCTATTGGGAGGGCAATTTCGCCTTCGCGATGTGGTGTTTCTCGGTCGCCGCGCCGTGGGTCGTCGCGGCATCGATTCCCTGGGTGCTCTGGATGGACCGCCGCCTGGTCGAGCCGCGCGACGGTGCCTGGGCGCTCGGCGCGTGGATGCTCAACCTCGACGAACCCTATGAGCGCGAGGCGATCTACGCCCATCTGCGCAGCTGGGGCGTGAAGGCGTTCTTCCTCGCCTTCATGCTCGCGATCGTGCCGGGGGGATTCGGTGAGTTCATCCGCGGCGACATGTCGATGCTGCTGCACGATCCGGTCGCGCTGGCGCAGTGGCTCATCACCTTCATGTTCGTAATCGACGTGGCGTTCGCGACGGTCGGCTATCTCCTTACCTTCCGCGCGCTCGATTCGCACATCCGCCAGGCGCAGCCCTATGCGGCAGGATGGATGGCGGCGCTGATCTGCTACCCGCCGTTCATCCTGATGGCCGACGGCGGCCCGCTCGACTATCACATCGGCACGTCGGACTGGACCGCGTGGTTCGCCGGCCACCCGGTGCTGCTGGCGGGGACCGGCGCGGTGCTGGTCGCGCTGACCGCGATCTATGCCTGGGCGACGATGGCGTTCGGCCTGCGCTTCTCGAATCTCACCCACCGCGGCATCATGACCCACGGGCCCTATGCCTTCAGCCGCCACCCGGCCTATCTCAGCAAGAACCTGTTCTGGTGGATCTCGACCATCCCGATCCTGTCGACCACGGGGAGCTGGGCGGACGCAGCGCGTAACACTGCGCTGATGGCGGTCGTCAGCGGCGTCTATTACTGGCGCGCCAAGACCGAAGAACGGCATCTCGGGCTAGACCCGGCCTACCAGGCCTATGACGGGTGGATGGCGCGCAACGGATTGATCCCGCGGATGTTCGCCCGCCTGTCGCGCTGAACCCGAACGCTCAGTCCTCGACTTGCGACGACGTGTGGCTGCCGATGCTCAGCGTCAGCTGCGTCGACAGCGCATGATCCATTTGCGCCGGTGACCCGCTGCGCCCCGGACGATATTGGTTGAGATAGCCGACATCGACGCTGCTCAGTTTCCCCAGCGGGATCGTGAAGCCGACGCTGTTGCGCATCCGCTCATACCCGCTCCGCTGACCCCAGCGCGTCGCGTTGGGCAGGTAGAAGCTCTCATGGCTGATGAACAATTTGAGCCCGCCTTTTCCCAGCGGCTGATTGTAGCGCAGCAACGGGCGGATGCGGAATCCGATCTCGTCGCCGCCCGGATGAAACCGCTCGTCGACGCGCAACCGCCCGACTAAGCGCCCGAACGTCGCCACGATGTGCTGGCGCAGCCGGTTCTCGTCCTCGCTACGGTTGCCGTTGTGAAACCCGACGCGGCGATAGCCGAAGCCCAGCTCGATCTGGTCCGACACGCGATACGCCACGATCCCGCCGAGTTCGGTCTGGAACAGCCCGCCCTGCCTGTCGCCGATCCGCGCGATCTGCTCGAGCGTCAGTTTCACCCGCTCGGCGAGCGGGGCACTGGCGTTCACCTGCAACCACAGCTGCGCGTCCTCATCCTGCGCGTGCGCGGGCACCGCCGTCAGCATCGCTGCAACCAGCGCGGACCAGCGCGCCGCGCGCTTCAGAAGCTGTACTCGCCGTACACCCGCGACACGTCCTGCCCCCACGCGCCGTGGTAGCGATCGAGCAGCACCTGCGCCGGCACCTTCCCCGACCGCACGATCGCGCGCAGCGGGTCGAGGAACCCGGCCTCGCTGTCGCCCGCACCGTTCAGCCGCGCGCGCGCAGTCAGCCCGGCATTCGCGATGTCGAGCACTTCGCCGGCGATATCGCGCAACGTGCCCCCACCCGGGATCGGCGCGTCCAGCGCCAGCCGCGGCACCGCAGTCCTCAACGCCTCGCGCTCCTCCATCGTCCAGTGCTTCACCACGTCCCACGCCGCATCCAGCGCGCCGTCATCGTATAGCAGCCCGACCCACAGTGCTGGCAACGCGCAGATGCTGTCCCACGGCCCACCGTCGGCCCCGCGCATCTCCAGGAAGGTCTTCAGCCGCACTTCGGGAAAGGCGGTGGAGAGATGGTCGTTCCAGTCGTCCATCGTCGGCGTCTCGCCGGGCAGGACGCTCAGCTCACCCTTCAGGAAGTCGCGGAAGGAAAGGCCGGCGGCGTCGATGTAGCGCCCCTCGCGGTAAACGAAGTACATCGGCACATCGAGCGCGTATTCGGCATAGCGTTCGTAGCCGAAACCCTCCTCGAACACGAACGGCAGCATCCCCGTCCGATGCGGGTCGGTGTCCGACCAGATGTGGCTGCGATAGCTCAGCATGCCGTTCGGCTTGCCTTCGGTGAACGGCGAATTCGCGAACAACGCTGTGGCGAGCGGTTGCAGCGCGAGGCTCGTGCGGAACTTCTTCGCCATGTCGGCCTCGGACGCATAATCCAGGTTCACCTGGATCGTGCAGGTCCTGAGCATCATGTCTAGCCCGAGCGACCCCACCCGCGGCATGTGGTCCAGCATGATGCCATACCGCCCCTTGGGCATCCGCGGCAGGTCCGCGCGCGTCTTGTCTGGCCACATGCCAAGCCCCAGGAACCCGATCCCAAGCTTCTCGCCCACCGCCTTCACCTGTTTCAGGTGGCGCCCGGTCTCGGCACAGGTCTGGTGCAGGTTTTCCAGCGGCGCGCCCGACAGCTCGAACTGCCCGGCGGGTTCCAGGCTGACCGAACCGTCGTCGCCCGACAGCGCGATGACCTTGTCGCCCTCGAACACCGGCTTCCATCCGAACTGCTCCAGCTCGCCCAGCAGGGCGCGGATGCCGCCCGGCTCGTCATAGCTCGGCGCGTGATGATCGGCGGTCGAGTACACGAACTTCTCATGCTCGGTGCCGATCCGCCACCGCTCCTTCGGCTTCTCGCCGCGGGCGAAGCTGGCATAGAGCTGCTCGACCGACTCGATGGCGGGAGAGGGGGTTGCCGAGGCAGTCTTCGTCGTCATCCGCGGCCCTTACGCCGGGGCAGAGGCGGACGCTAGTGGGGCGCAAAATCCTCCCCGCTCGCGGGGAGGGGGACCAGCCGCAGGCTGGTGGAGGGGGCGTGCCGCGAGCGCTGCGGTGGAGAATGGCCCCCTCCGTCAGCCTCCGGCTGCCATCTCCCCGTACCGGGAGGAATGGCGCCTACCAATCCCCAGCCGCGGCCATCCACAACGCGACCGCCGCCGCCGCCGCGGTATCCGCGCGCAAGATGCGGGGGCCGAGCGCGACGCCGACCGCCTGTGGCAATTCCCGGATCGCGTCGCGCTCGGCGGAGTCGAAGCCGCCTTCCGGCCCGATCAGGATAGCCGCCGGCCCGGCATGCGCGCGCATCGCGGCGAGTGCTGGCGCGCCGCCGGTTTCGTCCGCGAAGAACAACGCCCGATCCGCCGGCCAGTCGCGCAACATTGCGGCGAGCTTCACCACCGGGTCGAGCGCCGGCACCGCGGTGCGCCCGCATTGCTCCGCCGCCTCGATCATGTGCGCGGTCAGCCGATCGAGGTTCACCCGGTCCACCACCGTCCGCCGCGTTTCGACCAGCGCCAGCCGCGCGACGCCCAGTTCGCACGCCTTCTCCGCCAGCCAGTCGATCCGGCCTTTCTTCAGCGGCGCGGCGACCAGCCACAGGTCGGGCACCGACTCCGCCGCGCGCAGCTGCTCGCGCACCACCAGAGTCAGGTCGCGTTTGCCGACGCTCTCGGCCACGCCCAGCCATTCGCCCGACGTTCCGTCGAACAGCTTCACCGGATCGCCGATCTTCGTCCGCATCACCGACACCAGATAATGCGCCTGCGCCCCGTCGAGGCGGATCGCCGCGCCCTGCGCCAGCGGTTCGGTGATGAAGAGGCGAGGGGTCGATTGCGGCGGCCAGGCGGGGGTAGCGGGCATATCGTCCCCCTAACCGCTGCCAGGCGAGCGCGCCACAATTGCGATCGTGTCGCAAACGGAACAAGCGTCCGCGCCGCGCGCTCCCCCGCAATGATCGCTTCGCTTATGGCCCAGTTGGCCGACACTCCCGAACTGCTGCCGCTGGCTCGCGTGTCGCTGACCTATCTGTGGCGGCACGGGAAGCTGCCCGATCTCAGGGCGCCGACGACCTTCACCGAGCTGGTCCAGCACCGCAAGCTCAACGACCGCGATCCGCGCCTGCCGATGCTCGCCGACAAGGTGGCGGTGAAAGCGCACGTCGCCGACCGGCTGGGCGGGGAATGGGTGATCCCGACCTTGTGGCACGGCACGCGGCTGCCCGACGCGCCGCAATGGCCGGCACCGTTCGTCGTGAAATCGCGCCACGGCTGCAATCAGAACGCGTTCGTGCTGGACGACGACATCGACTGGCCGGCGATCCGGCGTGCGTCGCGCCGATGGATGGGGACGCGCTACGGCGGCTGGCTCGACGAATGGCTTTACGGCGCGATTCCCCGCGGGCTGCTGGTCGAACCGTTCGTGGGGGAGGCGGGGCGACTGCCGCTCGATTACAAGCTCTACGTCTTCGGCGGGCGAGTCGAATATATCCAGGTTCACCTCGACCGCGCAGGCGCACATCGCTGGGTGCTGTTCGACCGCGACTGGGCGCGTGTCTCGACACCCACGGGCGACGATCCGGCCCCGCCGGTGTCGCTGTCGGCGATGATCGCGGCGGCGGAAACGCTGGGCGAGGACATCGATTTCGTCCGCGCCGATTTCTACGAAATCGCCGGGCGACCGATGTTCGGCGAGCTGACCTTCTATCCCGGCTCCGGCCTCGACCCGTTCGATCCGCCCGCGCTCGACGCCCGCATTGGCGCGTCGTGGCTGCGGGTACGCCCGGCGCCGGCACCCGCGTCCGCCGATTGGGGCGACGGGGTGCCCTCCGCTATTTGACGACGCGCGTCCACACCTGCTGCTTGCAGCCGAAGCCGCCGAACAGGCAGCCCTCGCCGACCAGGCGGTTGCGCCCTTCCAGGGTGATCGTGCCCGAAAAGCTGCGGTCGATGTCGGGCACATAGACCTCACCCTCCCACGCGCCATCGCCGGTCGGCTGGAAATCGCGGAACAGCTGCGCGCCGACCAGCGTGCGCCCGCGCGCGGCGACGTCGGCCTTGGCCTTCGGGCTCGCCCAAATCACTGTCCCGCACATGCCGGCATCGCGCCCGCGGCCACACGGCGCCGCGCGCAGGTGGACGCTGTTCGACGCATTGCGCCATACCCCCGCCCAGCCGGGTGCGGGCGGGGCGGCGGGTGCCGCTGCGGTCGCCAGCGCGACGATGGTCATGGCAATCGGCAGGCGCGGCATACACGAATCTCCATCCAGTCGTGGTGCGGCCAACGCACGAACGCGCGGCAACGCTCCATCGCGCCCCTGTCCTACACGCCGGCGATCTGTCAGGACCGGCTTATGATTACGCGATCCGTCCATCCGCGCCCCGGCGTGGCGCCTGAAAGGGGGCCGGACACCCCCCGATCGGCCGTCAACTTTGTCAACATTCGCGCATGATCGCGCCCCAGATCGTCCCCGATACCGAACACCGCGGGCTCGTCGGTTCGCTCCCGCCGCGCCTGCGCGCATTCGCCTCGCTCGCGCGATTCGACCGGCCGATCGGGTGGTGGCTGCTGTTCTGGCCCGGCGCCTGGAGCGTCGCGCTGGCGGGCGGCGCCTTCGCGCGTTGGGATCTGATCTTGTGGCTGCTGCTCGGCAGCATCGCGATGCGTGGGGCAGGGTGCGTCTATAACGACATCGTCGACCGCGACCTCGACCGACAGGTGGCACGCACCGCGTCGCGCCCGGTCGCCAGTGGGGCGATATCGGTGAGGGCGGCGTGGGTTTGGCTCGTCATCCTCAGCCTCATCGGCCTCGTCGTCCTGCTGCAACTCCACCTGCCCGCCGCGATCGTCGCGGTGGCCAGCCTCGCGCCCGTCGCCGCCTATCCCTTCATGAAGCGCATCACCTGGTGGCCGCAGGCGTGGCTGGGGATCGTGTTCAGCTGGGCGGCGCTGGTCGGCTGGGTCGAGGTTGCGGGGGATTTCGGCTGGGCGGCGGCTTTGCTCTACGCCGGCGGCATCGCGTGGGTGATCGGATACGACACGATCTACGCGCTTCAGGATGTCGAGGACGACGCGCTGATCGGCGTGCGGTCGTCGGCACGGGCGTTGGGGGCGGGGGTGCGCGGCGGCGTCGCCGGCTTCTATGCGCTTGCCCTGCTGCTGTGGGGCGCGGCGATCTGGCTGGTGCGCGGCGACTGGCTGGCACTCGTCGCGCTGCTGCCGATGGCGCTGCATCTCGGCTGGCAGGTCACGACATTGGTGCCCGCCGACGGCGCGGGTGCGCTCGCCCGCTTCCGGTCGAACCGCAATGCGGGCGCGCTGATGTTCCTCGCCTGCGTGGTCGTGGGGACCACGCTTTGACGTTCCACCCCGCCATCCCTACCTCGGCGCGATGCTGACGCCTGCCCAAGCCACCGATACCGCCGCCGCCATCGTCGCGCGCGCCCGCGCCGCCGGGGCCGATGCCGCCGATGCCGTGTTCGCCGCCGACGCCGCGACCGCGGTGCAGGTGCGGATGGGCGCGCTGGAGGATGTCGGTCGCGCCGAAAGCGCCGAACTTGGCCTGCGCGTGTTCGTCGGCCATCGCTCGGCCAGCGTCTCCACCTCCGACCTGTCCGACGATGCGCTGGCGACCTTGGTCGACCGCGCGGTCGCGATGGCGCGGCTGGCGCCCGAAGACCCCTGGGCCGGCCTCGCTCCCGCCGACCGCCTGCTGACTGGCATCAAGCCCGACCTCGACCTCGACGACCACGGCGACCCCGCCCCCGACGCGTTGAAGGCACGCGCGCTCGCGGTCGAGGAGGCCGCGCGGTCGGTGCCGGGCGTCACGATGAGCGACGGCGCGTCCGCCTCCGCCTCGCGCGTCACCATCGCGCTGGCCACCAGCCACGGTTTTTCCGGCGGCTATTCGCTCAGCAGCTACAATGCCTCCGCCAGCGTCCTCGCCGGCGAAACCGGCGCGATGGAGCGCGACTACGCCACCCACACCGTCCGCCATCTGTCGATGCTCGACGCGCCCGAGGCGATCGGGCGCCTTGCGGGAGAGCGCGTCGCCGCGCGGGTCAATCCGGGGCGGATACAGGGCGGTGCGATGCCGGTGGTGTTCGATCGGCGCATCGCCGGGGGACTGATCGGCGCGTTGCTGAGCGCGATCAGCGGCGCGGCGATCGCGCGGCAGACCAGCTTCCTGCTCCACGCGCTCGGCACCCCCGTCCTGCCCAAGGGCGTCCACATCCTCGACGACCCGCACCGCCCGCGCGGGCTGCGCTCGAAACCGTTCGATGGTGAGGGGCTGCCGGTATCGCCCACGCGCATCGTCGACGACGGGGTGCTCCAGACCTGGCTGATGGACAGCGCCGCCGCGCGCCAATTGGGGCTCGAGCCGACCGGCCACGCTTCCCGCGGCGTTAGCGGATCGCCGGGCGCCACTGCGACCAACGTCCACCTAACCGCCGGCGCGACCCCGCGCGCGACGCTGATCGGGGAGATCGATCGCGGCGTGCTGGTGACCGAAGTGATCGGCCACGGCGTCAACGGCGTCACCGGCGACTACAGCCTGGGTGCGGCGGGCTTCCTGATCGAACGCGGGGAGATCACCCGACCCGTCAGCGAATTCACCATCGCTGGCAATCTGAAGGCCATGTTCCTGGCTCTGACCCCGGCCAGCGATCTGGAATTCCGCGGCAGCATGAACGCGCCCAGTCTGCGCATCGACGGCATGATGGTCGCCGGTGGCTGACCTGACCGCGGCGGTCGCGGGCATCGCGCGGGAGGCGGGGGCGCTGGCGCTCGCGAAGTGGCGCACCGACTTCCGCCGCTGGGAGAAATCGCCCGGCAACCCGGTGTGCGAGGTCGATCTGGAGGTCGACGCGATGTTGCGGGCCCGGCTGGAGGCGCTGCTGCCCGAGGCCGGCTGGCTGTCCGAGGAGACGCTCGACAACGCCGCGCGGCTGGCGAGCGAGCGGGTGTGGGTGGTCGATCCGATCGACGGCACCCGCGATTACGTGCGCGGGCGCCCCGGTTGGGCGGTGTCGATTGCATTGGTAGAGCGCGGCGTGCCGGTGATCGGCGTGCTCGACGCGCCGGCACGAGACGAAGTGTGGATCGCCGAGCGGGGCAATGGCGCGACCCGCAACGGAGCGTCGATCCGGGTCGCCAATCGAGACTCTCTGGCCGGCGCCCGCGTCCCCGCCGATAGCCTCCCGCGCGTCGATGCCGACCTGGCGATGGTGCCCAAGCCCAATTCGATCGCACTCCGCATCGCGATGGTGGCGGCAGGAAAGGCCGACCTGGTCGCGACGGTACGCTGGGGCCACGAATGGGACGTCGCCGCCGCCGCGCTGATCGCGACCGAGGCCGGCGCCACGGTCAGCGACGCATTCGGCGACCCGCTAGCGTTCAATACCCACGACGCGCGCGCGTTCGGCGTGCTCGCGGCAGCGCCCGGCATCCACGCGGCGGCGGTGGAAAGGCTGGCGGAGCGGGCGCGGGCGGCGGTGTAACCCCCATCCGTTCGTTTCGAGCGAAGTCGAGAAACGGGTCCGAGCGCAGGTTTCTCGACTGCGCTCGAAACGAACGGAGAGGGGAGTCAAGCCGTCACGATTCCCCCATCCACCACCGCGACGGGCCACGGCGTCAGCGCCTGCCCCGCACACGGCCCGCCCACGCACACCCCGTCCTCGACCCTGAACAGCGCCCCGTGCCAACTGCACGCAATCAGCGATCCGTCCGGGGTCAGATACTCGTCCAGCCGCTGCGCCATCGGCACCTGCATGTGCGGGCAGCGATCGACATAGCCGACCACCCCATCCCCTCGCCGCACCACGAAGCCGTGAAATCGTCCGGCGCGCAACTGGAGCACGAAATTGCGCGCCTTGCCGTCGGCGACCTGATCGATCGGGCCGAGCTTTACCCCCGGCGGAGTGGCGTACACCCGAGCCGCATCGCTCACCGGGGCAGCTGCGCCTTGGCAAAGCCCGACCACACGTCGTCATAGTCGAGCTGCATCGTCGGCGCCTCGCTCGCCCAGCGGGTCGGGCGGACGACGTGGCGCGTCTCGAACATGAACGCCATCGTGCCGTCGATCTTGTGGGGCTTCAGGTCTGCCGCGACCGCCTTTTCATAGCTCGCCTGGTCGGGCCCGTGGCCGTTCATCTGATTGTGCAGCGACGCGCCGCCCGGCGCGAAGCCGCCTTCCTTCGCATCATAGGCGCCGGTGATCAGGCCCATGAACTCGCTCATCACGTTGCGGTGGAACCACGGCGGGCGGAACGTGTCCTCCGCCACCATCCAGCGCGGCGGGAAGATCACGAAGTCGCAATTCGCGGTGCCCGGCGTATCGCTCGGCGCGGTCAGCACGGTGAAGATCGACGGGTCGGGATGGTCGAAGCTGACGGTGTTGATCGTGTTGAACCGCGTCAGGTCGTAGCGGCACGGTGCCAGATTGCCGTGCCACGCCACCACGTCGAACGGCGAATGGTCGAGCCGCGTCCGCCACAGCCCGCCCTGGAATTTCTGGATGACGTCGCACGGGGCATCGCTGTCCTCGTACCACGCCGCCGGAGTCTCGAAATCGCGCGGATTGGCCAGGCCGTTGGCGCCGATCGGCCCGAGGTCGGGCAGGCGGAACAGCGCGCCGTAGTTTTCGCAGACATAGCCGCGCGCCTTGCCATCGGGCAGGGTGATGCGGAATCGCACACCGCGCGGGATCAGCGCGATCGACAGCGGGGCGACGTCGATCCGCCCCATCTCGGTCTCGATGTGGAGCGCGCCCTCCTGCGGCACGATCAGCAACTCGCCGTCAGCGGAAAAGAACGCCCGCTGCATGTCGGCGGTCGCGGCGTAGAGGTGGATGCCGACCCCGGTCTGCTCGGCGACGCTTCCGGTGCCGCCGTAGGTGACGAGCCCGTCGATCCAGTCGGTCGCCGCGTCCGGATAGGGCAAAGGATCCCAGCGCAGCCGGTTGGGGGAGGGCGGCACATCGTCGAACGGCGCCGACTTCAGATCCGGCGCGCCGTCATAGAGGGTGAAGGCGGGGTGGTTGGCGGTCGGGCGCAGGCGGTAGAGCCAGCTGCGGCGGTTCTCGCTACGCGGCGCGGTGAAGGCGGTGCCGGACAGTTGCTCTGCATAGAGCCCGAACGGTGTCTTCTGCGGGCTGTTGCGCCCGACCGGCAGAGCGCCGGGCACCGCCTCGGTCGCAATGTGGTTGGCGAAGCCGGGGGTGTAGTGCTGGTCTGCCATCATCTTACTCCGCCACCCCGGCGCAGGCCGGGGTCCAGTTACGCGCCGGTCCGGACGCGGCCCGCCGGCCCGTCAGTCGCGGCGAAGCCGCGCCCTGTGGGCCGGCTCCGTTCCCGCTGGCCGGGCGCGGGCCTCGCCTGCGCTCGGCATCGCGGCCGACGCTTATGCGTCGACCTGGATTACGCCGCGTCGAATCTGGTCGAGTTCAATCGACTCAAACAGCGCCTGGAAATTGCCGTTGCCGAACCCTTCGTTGCCCTTGCGCTGGATGACCTCGAAGAATATCGGCCCGAACATGTTTTCGGTGAAGATCTGGAGCAGGATGCCTTCGTCGCCGACATTGCCGTCGATCAGGATGCGGTTGCGGCGCAGGCGTTCCAGGTCTTCGCCGTGGCCGGGCACGCGCTTGTCGACCAGCTCGTAATAGGTCTCGATCGTGTCCTGCAGCTTCACGCCGCGCGCGCGCAGCCGCTCGACCGTGTCGAAGATGTCGGGCGTGGTCAGCGCGAGGTGCTGGATGCCCTCGCCCTTATACTCGCGGATGAATTCCTCGATCTGGCTCTTGTCGTCCTGGCTTTCGTTCAGGGGAATGCGGATCGCCTTGTCGGGGGCGATCATCGCTTGGCTGAACAGGCCCGTCGCCTGGCCCTTGATGTCGAAATACTTCTGTTCCTCGAACCCGAACAGCTCCTTGTAGAAGGCGCTCCACACCTGCATCTGCCCGCGGCGGACGTTGTGGGTCAGGTGGTCGAGCAGGTCGAGGCCGACGTTGTTCTCCGCCTCCGCTTCCTGCCAGCCGGGGATTTCGGCCCAGTCGGCGTACAGGTCGGTGCCGTCCTGGATGAAGTACAGGTAGGAACCGCCGATCCCCTCGATCACGGTATCGTCCTCGACGGTGCGCTTGGCACCATGCTCCAGCGCCCAGCGCATCGCTTCGGCGGGGTCGGACACGCGGAACGCCATCGCGCTTGCCGAGGGGCCGTGCGCCGCGCGGAACTCGGCGACGCGGCCGCTCTCGTCGCGGTTGAGCATCAGGTTGATGCGCCCCTGCTTGTAGCGGGTGATCGACTTGGTCGGGTGGGTGTGGCTGGGGACGAAGCCCAGTTGCTCGAACTGGCGCGCCATCGCGTCCGGATCGGGCGAGGTGAATTCGACGAATTCGAAGCCGTTGAGGCCCAACGGGTTGATGGTGTCGGTCATGGCGCGTCCTCGGAAATGGAGCTCGAAAAGCAGGCCAGCCAAATACGCCTGCGCCGATTTAGTGTCAAATGTTACCAGTTACGCCGCGGCGAGCGCCTCCGCGAGTGCGTGGTTCTGGCTCCGCTGGCGCAGCATCGACGCGATCAGCAGTAGGTTCAGCACGACGATTTCAGCGAGGAGGAACCAACGCACGTCGGCCACCAGCATCGCCGCCGCCAGGATGAAGGCGCGTGGATTCGGCCCGACCAGCTTCGACGTCGCCAGCAAGGCCCCGGCACGCTGGCGCACCGCCGCCCGCATCCGCTCGGTCCGCGCCGGATCGCCGGAAGCGCGGGCGAAGGCGGCATCGACCGCATCGGCGCTGCGGTTCATGGCCAGCGCCACGCCCAGGTATAGCCGCGTCAGCCACCCGAGCAGCCCACCGCGCGCCGCCGCGGCGCCCGGCGTCTGCTTCATCCACGGCACGCCGTACGCCCACCACAGATACACGCGCTTCTGGCTCTCGGCGTGATTGGTCTGGACGGCATGGCTCGCCCCTGCGGTCAGCGCGAGCGCCCACGCCGGCCCGCTGCCGATGGTGTCCGCCAGTTGCAGCGTCAGCACGACGTAGAGGATGACATGGCCTAGATAGTCGCTCGCCCCGTCGATCATCTCGCCCAACGGCGACGTCCGCCCGGTCATCCGCGCCAAGTCGCCGTCGGCCCCGTCGACGACATGCCACGCCAGGTGGCAGGCAAAGCCCAGCGCCACCGAAACCGGCCACGGCAGCCCGGCATAGGCCGCGGTCGCCGCGACCAGCAGCAGGCATCCGAACACCGATACCATGTTCGGCGTGACGCGCGTCGGCGCCAGTATCCGCGCCAAGCGCCACGACAGCGGATGATAGACGCGGGCGTTCAGCCAGTCCTGCAATTCGGGGGGGCGCCCGGGGCGCGTGGGGGCATCCATGACGCTCACGATAATGCGCCGTACCGAGCGCGTCTGCCCCCAAACGGTCCTTGACTTAAATGTGTAACGGGCGCCCTGTCGCGCACCTTCATATCTCTCAGGGAACGACATGGCCAAGATCAAGGTCGCCATCATCGGCGTCGGAAATTGCGCGAGCTCACTGGTTCAAGGCATCACCTATTACGCGGACGAAGAACGCCAGGCGCGCGGCCTGATCCATCGTGACATCGGCCAGTACGGACCCACCGACGTCGAATTCGTCCTCGCCATCGACACCGACGGGCGCAAGGTCGGCAAGGATCTGGCCGAGGCGATCTTCGCCATGCCGAACTGCACGACGGTGTTCGAAAAGGACATTCCGTCGACCGGCGTGACCGTGATGATGGGCAATACGCTCGACGGCATGGCCGCGCACATGTTCGACGTGGCCGGCGGCCGCGGGTTCGAGCGCGCCGACCAGCCCGACGCCACTGCCGAGCAGATCGTCGAGGCCATCAAGGCCTCGGGCGCGGAGGTGCTCATCAACTTCCTGCCCGTGGGCTCGGAAGAGGCGACGCGCTTCTACATGGAATGCGCGCTCCAGGCCGGGGTTGGCGTGGTCAACTGCATGCCCGTCTTCATCGCCAGCGATCCGAAGTGGGAAGCCCGCTTCCGCGAGGCGAACCTGCCGATCGTCGGCGACGACGTGAAGGCGCAGCTGGGTGCGACCATCGTGCACCGCGCGCTGTCGTCGCTGTTCCGCGCCCGCGGCGTGCCGCTGGAGCGGACGTACCAGCTGAACACCGGTGGCAACACCGACTTCATGAACATGCTCGACCGTGCGCGGCTCGCGTCCAAGAAGACGAGCAAGACCGAATCGGTCCAGTCGGTGCTCGCCGAGCGGATGGCGAACGAGAACATCCACGTCGGCCCAAGCGACTATGTGCCTTGGCTCGACGACAACAAGCTGTGCTTCCTGCGGCTGGAGGGCAAGCTGTTCGGCGACGTGCCGATGAACATCGAAGTGCGCCTGTCGGTCGAGGACAGTCCGAATTCGGCGGGCGTCGTGATCGACGCCATCCGCTGCTGCAAGCTGGCGCTCGACCGCGGTGTCGGCGGTGCGCTGACCGGGCCGTCGGCCTATTTCTGCAAGCATCCCGCCGAGCAGTTCAGTGACGATGTCGCCGCGCAGATGACGCGCGACTTCATCAGCGGCCCGGTCGAGGTCATCCCCGCCTGAGCCGCCGGCCATGCACTGCCTGATTATCGCAGCCGGCTTCGGCAGCCGGCTGCGGGACATTTCCCCGTCGAAGCCGCTGACCCCGGTCGGCGGTCGTCCGCTGATCGCGCAGGTGATCGCGCGGGCGGCGGCGGGCGGTGCCAGCCGGTTCACCGTGGTGACGGGGTATGAGGGCGACCGCGTAGAGGCTTTTCTGCGCGATCTGGCTGCCGATACCGGCATCTCGATCGACACCGTGCGGGTCGCCGACTGGTCGTTGCCCAACGGTCATTCTGTGCTGGCCGGAGCCGAGAGCATCACCGGCGACTTCCTGCTGACGATGGCCGACCATCTGATCGACCCGGCGATGGTCGCCGGACTGATCGCACGCGGTAGCGACGGCGCCGGGCTGGTCCTCGCCATCGACCGCGATCTCGCCAATCCGCTGGTCGATCTGGACGACGTGATGAAGGTATCGACCGCCCCGGACGGTGCGATCCTCGCGATCGGCAAGGACATCGCGACCTATGACGCGTTCGATACCGGCCTGTTCCTGGTGACGCCCGCGCTGATCGACGCGATCCGCGCGGCGGTGGCCGGCGGTGCGGCGGGCAGCCTGTCAGACGGCGTGCAGGCGCTCGCCCGGGCGGGGCGGGCGATGACCCACGACGTCACCGGATATGGCTGGATCGACGTCGACGACCCGGCCGCGCTGGCCAAGGCGGAGGCCTGGCTGGCCGCCTAGAACAGCAGCTTGCGCAAACTGATCGACACCACCCGTCCGGTGGGATCGAGCAAGTCGGGCTGATAATTCAGCGGCACGGTGCCGGTCGCGTCGGTCACCTTCAGCTTCGCGTCGAACACGTTGCGCACCGCCAGCTGGACGCGCAGCCCGCGCAGCACCGGATGGTCGCGCGTCACCTTCATCAGCGGATTAAAGTCGGCGAACGCGCGGAGCGTCAGCGTCGTCAGCGGTGCGAAGTTCAGGTCGGTCGGCGCGCGGGGCGTGCCGCCGCGCACGAACGTCCCCGACTGCCAGTTGCCCGACGCGCGCAGGCCGTAGCCGCCGCGCGTGATCCCGGCGTTGAATTCCAGCTGGTGCTTGGCCCGCCCGCCGCGCGTGTCGAGCGCGTCGCCGTCGAGCAGGTCGAGCTGCGGAACGCCGGGGCGGATCAGCACGCTGTCCTCCAGTCGCCAAGTGTGGAACACCGAGACTTGCAGGCGTCCGACGTTGCCGAGCGCGCGTGCCTGCGGAGAGGCGAAAAACGCCTGCGCGCGGGGCGAATTGGGGTTGAAGTTGCCGCCGCCGAAGCCGCCCCCGCCGAAGCCGCCGCGACCCTCGCCGCGCTGACCCTCGCTGCGCCGACCCTCACCACCCTCGGCGCGGGGCGCATCACCCGATGCCGGTGGGGGAGCCGTGCTGCCGGGTTGCACCGCCGGAGCCGCGCCGTCGCCCTGACCGCCGCGCCGTCCGCCGAATCCTCCGAAGCCGCTCGCCGGGCGCTCGGGCATCTTGCCCAGCCGCCGCGAGAAGGTGATGCCGGTGCGCAGCTGCTGCTGGTCGGATCGCGCGAAATTGACCGGGCGATTGTCGAACCGCACCAATTGGCCGGCGGCGTCGCGAGTGAAGCGGTCGGGGAATGCCGCCTCCAGCGCCGCAGTCGGCGCGGGCAGGCTGGCGATCGGGCTCAGCGTGCGCGTCGCGGTATATTCCGCACTCAGCCGCAGGTCGACGCTGTTGAGCGGGGTCACGTTCAGCGTCAGCGCGGTCACGCGGCGCGAATCCGCGCGCAGATTGGGATTGCCGCCGTCGATGCGCTGCACGTCCACGCTCTGCCCGGTGACGAAGTCGAAGATGCGTGCGGCCGGGGTCACGATGACCGGATTGGTCAGCTGCGCCGTGGTCGGTGCGCCGTCCTCGTCGTTGACGCTCGCCAGGAAAAAGACCTGCGGGATCGGCGACCAGTTGAGGCCGTAGCCATAGGTGGTGAGCGCGCCGAAATCCGAGGTGCGATCGACCGCGTAGCTGCCGTTGAGCGACAGATTGCCGATCGCCGCCAGCACGTCGTTGCGGCGGCTGGTGATCGGCACGTCGACGCGGACTTGCCCGCTGCCGACGCCACGGGTCGTGCCGCTGGTGGTGGCGACGCCGGCGCGAATCGCACGCGCGTCGAAATCGCTGTTCTCGAACCCTGCCTTCACGCTGGCGTTGACCTTGCCTGCGGGCAGGGTGAGCAGCGGGCCATTGGCGACGCCCTCGACATTGGCGACGTTCGATACCGATCGCGCGAAATCCTGCGCATAGGGGCCGACGAGCGCCGCGTCGAAGCGGGCGAACGGATTGATCGCCGGATCGTTGGCCGCGATCCGGGCGGCGAGCGGGGTGAAGTCGATGCCGGCATCGGTCAGCGTGCGCGACAGGGTGCGATCATAGTTGCTTGTCAGCGACCAGCGCCACGTGCCGACATCGCCGTTCAGGGCGAGCCCGACATGGGCGAGCGTGCCGTCGGCGCTCCGCTCGCGCGGTCCTGCCTCAAGCAGATAGCGGTTGACCGTCACCGGATTGGTGAACGGCGAAAACGGGTTGCCCGCGGGCACGGTGAAGCTGGTGCTGGCGAGGCCGAGTTCGGAATCGCTGCTGGTCGATTCCAGATTGACGTTCAGTGACGCCGCGACCTTCCCGATCGGGCGGCTGTAGGTGCCGTTGGCGGAGAATTTGCGGGTCGCGGCGGCCAGCGTGCGGTACGCGCCGAAGTCGCTGGAATTGGCCGGGTTGAGGAACGCCGACGCGGGCAGGCGGCCCGTCGCGCCCTCTGGTACGCCGGCCACGGTCGCGCCGCCGAGCGAGGGGTCTATCACCGCCTGGCCGTTCGCGGGCGTCAGGTTGCCGAGGATGCCGTAGGGGCGCGTCGGCGGGGTCGGCACGATGTCGCGGTCGTCCTCGTAGATCGGGGTCGCGCCGTCATAATGCACGTTGACGTTCAGCCGCTTGTCGCGGGCGATGCGGACGATGTTGACGTCGGACGCCGCGGTATAGCGGTCGCCCGCGGTCGCGCCGCTGCCCTGAAGCTCGGCGGTGACCGCGCGGAAGCGGCGGCGCAGGACGATGTTCACGACGCGCTGGTCGGCGCGGTAGCCCAGCTGCTGCGCGGCCTCGGGCGGCAGGATCTCGGTGCGCTCGATTGCCTCGGTCGGCAGGTCGCGGATTTCGCGGAAGCCCGAGATGCGGCGCCCGTTCAGCAGCACCACCGGCTGCCCGCCGTCGCGCCCGCGACCGGCGCCGATCTGCGGGGACAGCTCGGCGAGCAGTTCGGTGATCGAGCTGACGCCGTAGGCGCGGATATCGGCGGCGCGGATAACCTGTTCGGGCTTGATGTCGCCCGGCACCGACCCGCGTTCGCGCTGGCCGACCACCGTGATCGGTTCGCTCTCGGCACCGTCGCCGGCTTCGGTTTCCGCCTCGGGCGCGGGCGTCGGCGCAGGCGCGCTCTGGGCATAGGCACCCCCCGGTGTCAGGAACGCCGCGGTGGTCGCGAGCAGGAACGGGATACGCGTCATCGGTTACAGGCCCAGTCGGTCGGTGGAATCTTGGCGCAGGTGGCGCCCCGCAGCGGGCCGCCTAACAGCGATTTGTCGCAAAAGCGTGGCAAGCCCCGAAAATCTGCGACTGTGCAGCGAAATGCCGCGTCCGATCGGTGAGCGGCGGCGCGTGGCGGCGCGTGGCGGCACCAACCGCACGGTGCGCCCCACGAACCGCGCAGCGACCGCTTGGCAGCGGGCCGCTCCCCGCCGTAGCAGGGGCGCATGGACGGCGATCATTCGAGCCAGGCGCAGGCGGGCGAACGCTTCACGGCGCGCGTGTCGGCGATCACGATCCTGTTGTTCTGGCTCGCCCAGTTTTCCCTGCTGACGACGCAGCGGCTGGTGTTCGGCGCGGGCGACGACTGGAGCTACCTGCCGCCGCGCCTCGTCGTCGCGCTGGTCGGGATCGCGCTGTCGTTTGCGATCCTGGCATTCCACCGCCGCACCCGGTCACGCACGATCGCGCGGCGACTGGGATTCGCGATCGGCGCGGCGCTGGCCGGGGCGATCGTCCATGCGCTCGCCAATTTCCTGGTCTTCCACCTGTTCATGCCGGAGGTGAGCGGGCGCGAGGCCAATGTGCCGGGCTATCTGTTCGCGGTGTTCCAGTGGTTCTGGGCCTATTCGGCGATGTCGGGACTGCTGCTGGCGATCGTCTATTCGGGCGAGTTGCGCGATCACGAATGGCGATCGGCGCAGTTGCAGCGCGAGGCGCACAGCGCGCACCTGAGGGCGCTGCGCTACCAGTTGAACCCGCATTTCATGTTCAACACGCTCAATTCGATCGCATCGCTCATCAGCGCGAAGAAGGTGGAACCCGCCGAGCAGATGGTCGAGAATCTGTCCGATTTCCTGCGCGCAGGCCTCGCGCTCGATCCCAACGAGGACATCCCGCTCGCCAAGGAAGTCGAGCTGCAGGAAGTGTATCTGGCGATCGAGGCGGTGCGCTTTCCGGAGCGGCTGGTGGTAGCGATCGACATTCCCGATGCGGTGCGCGGGGCGCGCGTGCCAAGCCTGATCACCCAGCCGTTGATCGAGAATGCGGTGCGCCACGCCGTCGCCGGATCGACCGCGCCGGTAACGCTGACGGTGACGGCGTGGGTGGAGGACGACCGGCTCGCCATCCGCGTCGCCGACAGCGGCAGCAACGGCGCCGCCCCGCGCCATGCCTCGCCCGGTACCGGCGTGGGCCTGCGCAACGTCGCCGAACGGCTGATCGCACGCTATGGCGAGGATTGCCGCTTCGCCGCGGGCAAGACGCCGGACGGCGGCTTCGCGGTCAGCTTCGCCGTGCCGCTGTCGGGAGGGACCGTGTGATCCGGGTGCTGATCTGCGACGACGAGCCGCTGGCGGTGGAGCGGTTGCGCGACCTGGTGCTGCGGCTGCCCGGGACCGAGGTCGTGGGTACCGCCACCGACGGGCGCGCGGCGCTGGCCGGGGTCGCGGAGCATCGGCCCGACGCGGTGCTGCTGGACATCGAAATGCCGGCGCTCGATGGGTTCGACGTGGTCGAGGCACTGGCGGGGGCGGAGGGGACGCCGCCGCTGATCGTGTTCGTCACCGCCTATCCGCAGTTCGCGGCGCATGCGTTCGACACCGGCGCGATCGATTTCCTGACCAAGCCCGTGCGGCTCGCGCGGCTCGACACCGCGATCGAGCGGGTGCGCCGTGCGCTCGACGATCGCAGCGCCGCAGCGCGGCTCGCCGATCTCGCCGCCCAGGTCGAGACGCTTCGGGCCGAGCGACGCGGCGAGCCGTCGCAGACCGGGCATCTGTGGGTACAGCGGCGCGGCGAAAACGTGCGTATCGACCTGGCGCAGGTCGACCGTGTCCAGTCGGAGGGCGAATATGTCCGCATCCACCACGGCGACGCCTCCTATCTCCACCGTGAGCCGATCAGCACGCTGATCGACCGGTTCGAGCCGCAGAAATTCGTGCGCATCCATCGCTCGCACATCGTGAACCGGGACCGCGTTGCGTCGATCCGGCGGCGGCCCGCGGGCGGCTATACGATCGTCACCGACACCGGCGAGCTGCTGCCGGTCGGGCGCAACTATCGCGCGGTGGTGCGGACACTGGTGGGGAAGGGCGAGAGCTGACGCGACAGGGCTTGCGCGCGCGCGGCGGAGCGCAGACACTGCCGGCCATGCGCACGACCATCCTCGCCGCCACGCTGCTGCTCGCCGCCTGCGACAGCGCGCCCACGACCCCCGCCCGCACCACACCCGAAGGCCCGAGCGATATCCAGGCCCGGGTGATCGCGCTCAGCGACAACGAACGCAACCTGGTCTTCATCCGCGCGCTGCGCGACGCCAACAAGGATTGTCAGGGCGTGACGAAGTCGGAACGCCAGACGATCCCCGGCGCGTCGGACCCGCTGTGGGTCGCCACCTGCCAGGGTGGTGCGACCTACGGCATCACGATCGGGCGCGACGGCGTAGCGCAGGTCGTGGGCGCGCAATAGGGGGGCGTCGGGGTCGGAGCTGTCGGTAACTCGACCCGCCCCGTTCGATTCAAGCGTAGTCGAGAAACAGGCCGCGCGCATCTCGCCGGCGGTTTCTAGACTACGCTTGAAATGAACGGGCTTCTTGGGAAGCGGCGTGAGGGGCGGCATCCACCGCCCCCCACGCCAACCCTTACAGCCCGACGATACCCCCGTCGGTCCGCGTAATCACGATCGTCGCCGAGCGCGGGCGTACGCCTGCCGCTGCGGCGGTCTGGTTGTCGGGCCAGTTGCTCGTCGGCGCCGCGGCGGTGCCGTTCTGGCCGGGGTGCTGGATGTTGACGAACAGCGTGCGACCGTCGGGCGTCGTGTCCACCCCGGTCACCGCGGCCTCGACCGGGCCGACCAGGAACCGCTTCAGCGCGGCACCCGGCGCCTTGCCGATGCGGGTTGCCTGGGTGGTGCCGCTGTTGGTCACCGTCTTGTCGATCGCGGTGCCGCCGTCGCCGACGCCGCCGGGGAGGCCCGCCAGCATCTGGTTGTTGGTGACGTCGCGGTACGCCTGATCGTCGGTCTGGAGCCACAGCAGCGGCGAGCCCAGCCCCGAGGGGTTCGATCCCCGCCCGAAGCGCAGGCCCTCCGGCCCCGAGAAGTCGTTGGTCGCATCGAGCGCCGAGATGTTGATGTTGGTCGCATCGAGGTCCGAACCCGCACCGAAGACGTAGATGTCCCAAGTGAAGGTCGTGCCCTCGAGACCGCCGGTACCCTCGCGCATGCGCAGGACATGGCCGTTGCGGTTGCCGACCTGGGCGCTCGGTGCATCGACATAGGCGCGCGGGTTGGGGCCGTTGGTGTTGGCGGGCGTGCGCTGGTCGTTGCCCTTCAGCGACACGAAGATGTCGCCGGTCAGCGCGTTGATCGTGCTCCACGCCGGCGTGTCCATCGGCGTCGCCGCCAGGATATCGCCGGCGATGCGGGCGTGGGTCAGCACGTCGGCCTGGTCGGTGAAGCTGTAGGTCGCGTTGGCCGCATCGAGCCCGCCGGTCCCGAACGTCAGCGGCAGCCAGGTGCCGGTGCCATCGTTGGCGAATTTCGCGACGTACAGCGTGCCCGTGTCGAAATATTTGTCGCCGATCGACATGCGGTCGGTCGCCCCCGCATCGGCGGAGGCATAGGCCGTGCCCGAAACGAACTTGTAGAGATATTCGTTCTCGCCGGCGTCGCCCATGTACACTACCGGCTTCGCCCCGGCGATGAAGTTGGAGGTCGCGACGCCCGAATGAGCGAGGCGGCCGAGCGCGGTGCGCTTCCGCACGGTCGCCGCCTTGTCATAGGGATCGACCTCGACGATCCAGCCGAACTGGTTGGGTTCGTTGCGATAGTCGGCGGTCGCCGACGCGCCGGTCGCCTGCGCGTCCCAACGCGCGTAGAGCGAATTGCCGGTGACGGTCGCCCAGCCATAGAGCCCGGTGGTGCTGGTCACGCCGTAGCGGGTGAGGGCGCGGACCTGCTTGGTCGTGCGGCGCGCGTCGTCGGCGGCGGGGGGACGGCGGAAATAGCGCGCCCATTTCTCCTCGCTCGACAGCGCGGTACCCCAGGCGGTCTGCGCCAGCGCGCTGTTGCCGATCGTGCCGCGCCCGGCGGTGCCGTCGGCGGAGAAGGCGGTCTGGACCAGCGCATTGCCCTTGACCGGTCCGTTGATCGCAACCGCGGTCGAGGGGGTGACGCGGCGGTTATAGGCGCTCGCCTGCACGGGCGCGAAGCCGCTGGTGCCGGCGGCGATTTCGACCACGCTCAGCCCGTGCGCTTCGGTTTCCTTCAGCACCTCCGCCTCGGGTCGGACGCCGCCTGCCGAGGTCGGGCCGGCGGGGTGGAGGTACGCCTGGGTAATCCCCTCGTGATTCATCGCCAGCAGGCCGCGCGCGCTGTTCGACACGTCGACCCCGGTGCCGGTCGCGACCAGCCCGAAATAATAGAAGCCCGCGCCATGATCGCCCGCGCGGTTCGCGAAATCGGTGTCCGCGCCCGTATTCGCATAAGCCGCGGTCGATGCCGCGATCGGGTCGCCGGTGCGGTACAGCACCGACACCGCATAGCCGCTCGGGATCGTCACCACGTCGTTGCGGTTCTTCGCGACCGCCGTGAAGCCGATCACGCCGACGCCGACCGTCACGTTGACGTCGGCGGAGGCGGTGTTGCCCGAATTGTCGGTCGCGGTGAAGCGGATCACGATGACCGAACTCGCGGTCACGGCAGGTGCGGTGAAGCTGGTAGTCAGGCCGGTCGTCGCCGACAGCGTCACCGCGGCGCCGCCGACCTGCACGAAGCTGGTCGAGGCGACGCTGCCGTCGTCGGTCGCGGTCGCGGTGATCGTCACGCGGTTGCCCGCGGTCGTCGTGGTGGGGGAGGCGGTCGCGGTGACCGTGGGGGGCGGGTTGGCGGTCGACCCGCCACCACCGCCGCCGCACGCCGCCAGCACCGACCCGCCGATGACCACCGTCGCTGCAGCGGAAGCCGAGCCCTTCAGCGCGGCGCGGCGCGAATACCGCTGCTCGATCAGATCGCCGATGCTGGGATTGCGGGTGTCGGTCATACTCAAATCCTCGGGTACAGGCTCGCAGACGGGGTGCTGGCGCACCTACTCGATGCCGTCCTAGCGAACGCACCGGCTTTTGCCACCCCCGCCGCGCGCCGATTGCGACGGGGTGCGGGCGGCGGATTGATGCGTAGGGCGTTCGCGCCTAGGCCGGCGCGCGATGGCCGACGATGCGCCCCCCAACCCCAGCCTGCTGGCGCGGCTCGGCACGCTGCCCCCTGTGTCGATCGGGCGCCGGGCGGCGGGGATCGTGGCGGTGCTGCTGATACTGGCGCCGGTCGCGACGCTGCTGGGCGCAAAGCTGCTGACCGCGGCGGCGCGGCACGACGCAGCGGCGGTCGCGGCGGCACAGGGTCCGCGGATCGCGGCGGCGCGGGCGCAGGCGGCGCAGCGGCGCGCGCTGGCGACCGTGATCGACCGGCCGACCCTCGGGACCACACTGGAAGGGCTGGCGCGGGCGCTGCCGCGCGAGACGCAGCTGGTGCGCGCGGGGCGGGGCGCAGACGGTCGCCTGGCGATCGAGGCGAGCACCGCCGATCCCGACCGGCTGCGCGCCGGGCTGCGGCGCGATCCCGCGACAGCGCACCTGCGCGACGCCGGGCAGCGCCGCGGCGATGCGGCGTTGGTCGTCGCGATGGACGAGCCGTGAGGGGGCTGCCGCCGATTCTTGTGGCGCTCGCTGTGGCTGCGGTCGGGTGGGCGCTGCTGGCGTTGCCGGTTCGCTCCGCACTCGGCGAGCTTGCTGTGACGCGGGGCGAGCGCGCGCGGGTCGTGGTGCACGCGGCGATCGATCCGGTGCCGGCAATCGCGCGCGATCAGGCCATCGCGATCGGATCGCGGGCGGCGGCGACGCGCGCGCTGGAGGCGCGGGTGCGCGCGCTCGCCGGGCGTGGCGGCGTGCTGGTCGAGGCGGTCAGCGCGGTCGATGGCGCGGGGCTCGCGCGCATCCGGTTGCGCGCATCGGGGTCGGAGCGGGCGGTCGTCGCCTTCGCCGACGCGCTCGAGCGCGGGCGTCCGCTCGCGCGGTTCGACGGCTGGTCGATCGCCGCGGACGGGGCGTCGGTGCGGCTGGAGGGGGAGGTGGCGGCGCCGTGGCGATAACGCGCGCGGAATGGGGCGGACTCGCGCTGGCCGCGGTAATCGCGGTGGCGGCGCCGGCCCTGCTGCTGCGGTCCGCTGCGGACGAGGCCGTGGTCGTGCCGGCGCCACTGGTGCTGCCGCCGGCAGCGCCCGACCTCGCCCGTGCCTATGCGCGCCCGCTGTTCGGCGGCGCGGCGAGCGCGCCGGCGGCCGGCACCCCCGCCGATGCGCCCGAGCTGGCCGGCATCGTCGGGCGGATCGGGCGCGACGCGGTGGCGATGGTGCGCGGCGCCGACGGGCGCACGCGGACGTTGGACGTGGGCGAAAGCGTCGATGGCTGGACGCTCGAGTCGCTCGCGATCGACGCGGCCTTCTTCACGCGCGGCGGGCAGCGAGCGCGGGTGGCGTTGCCGATGGGGGAGGCGGGCTAGGGCTTCGAGGCTGGCCCCGCCGTGGGCAAAGCCCACGTCGTCGGACGCGACTGTAGCCGCGCCGGCCGGGCGCGTGCTCGGCTTTGCCTTCGCAGCGGGGCCGTGCGGCTTTGCCGCCACGCCCCTCGCGCCCGCCTAGTAAACCCCATCGATCTCCAGCGTCAGCCTGGGCTTCGGCGGGCTGAGCAACAGGCTGCCGCCCTTGCGCAGCGTCTGCTCCTCACCGCGCAGGCGGGCGTAGCGTGCGGCGGTCGCGGTCTGCGCATCCTCGCCGTTGCGCAGGATCGTCGGCTTCAGGAAGATGAACAGCGTGCGCTTCGTGCGCGATTCGCGGCGCGACTTGAAGAGTTCGCCCAGCACCGGAATGTCGCCCAGCACCGGCACCTGGCTCTTGGTCAGCTGGCGGTCGTCGGTGATGAGGCCGCCGAGCACGATCGTCTGGCCATTGTCGGCGAGCACCGTCGTGTTGATCGCGCGGCGATTGGTGATGATGTCGGCGGCGGTGGAGAGCTGTGCGGTCGCCAGCGACGACGCCTCTTGCGCGATTTCCAGCCGGATGGTGTCGCCAGCATTGATCCGCGGCAGCACGCGCAGCGTCAGGCCGACGTCCTTGCGCTCGATCGTCGTATAAGGGTTAGCGGTGCCGTTGCCGGTCAGGATCGATCCGGTGACGAACGGCACGTTCTGCGCCGCGACGAACTCGCCGATCTTGTTGTCGAGCGTCGTGATCTGCGGGGTCGAGAGCAGGTTGGCCTTGGTGGATACGCTGAGCGCGCGCACCAGGATCGAGAAATTGTCGCCGAACGCGATGTTGCCGCTCAGCCCCTCACCGATCAGTCCGGCAGCCGGCACGCCGAGCACGCCGAGGATTGTGCCGAGCGAAGCGATCCCCTGCGAACTGAACGACGTGCCGACGCCTTCCGCCTGGGTCAGCGCGACGCCCGAGGTGCCGAGCTGGATCGCCAGCGCCTCGGCATCGTCGCCGGTGATCTCGGCGATCGCCGCCTCGATCAGCACCTGCGGGCGGCGGACGTCGAGGTCGGGGATCAGCCGCTCGATGCTGGCGACCGCGGTCGGCGTGCCGCGCACGACGATGGCGTTGATGTCGGGCGCGGGCTGTACGGTCAGCTCCGCGGTGGCGAAGCCCTGCGGCGTGGTTTCGCTCTGGGTGCCGATCTGGCCGGTCGTGCCGCCGTTGCTGGTGGCGGCGGTCGTGCCATTGGTGGCGGACGCGCTCGACGCGGCGTTGCTGGCGATCATCGACGACAGCGCGCTGGTCGGGTTAGTGGGATTGGCGAGGCCACCGGTGCCGCGCGCCGACAGCGACCGTGCAACCGGGTTGGTGACGCTGCCCGATTCCTGCCCCAGGATGCCGCGGAGCACGTCGGTCACGGCCTCGGCATCGGCATAGTTCAGCCGGAACACGCGGGTGACGGGCGTGGCGCCGCCGGGCGCATCGAGCGCCTGCGCCATGCGCCGCGCCTCGGCGACCGCGGCGGGGGCGCCGCGCACGATCACCGAATTGCTGCGCGGATCGCCGGCGACACGCGCGCCGCTGGCGTCGCCCAGCACGCCCTGCAACGCGGCGGCGACATCGGCGGCATTGCCGTTGCGCAGCACGATCGTCGTGAAGGTCGATCCGCCGCCGCCGTCGAGCGAGCGCGCCAGCGCCTCGATCCGGCGGACGTTGTCGGCATAGTCGGTGACGACGATGGCGTTTGGCTGGGTCAGCGGTTCGACGCTGCCGAAGGTCGCGACCAGCGGGCGGACGATGCGCGCGGCATCGGCAGAGGGCACGGTGCCCAGCCGGATCATGCGCGTTACAAGCTGTTGCCCGCCGGCACCCCGGCTCGGCACGCCGCCGTCGCGCACCGCACTCGCCTGCGGAACGATCCGCCACGCGCGGCCCGACCGCACTGCGGCAAAGCCGTTGGCGCGCAGCACCGACTGGAACAGGTCCCACACCCCGGCCTGGCTCAGCGGCTCGGCGGAGGTCACCGTCACCTGGCCCTTCACCGTCGGGTCGAGGATCAGCGTGCGGCCGGTCAGCCGGCTGATCTGTTCGGCGACGTCGGCGATCTCCACCCCGCGCATGTTGACGACGATGTCGTTCGGGGCTGGCACGCCCTGTGCCGACAGCGTCGAGCCGGCAAGGGCGAGGGCGAGCATCGTGATGCGAATCGGATGGGGCACGTCGAAAACCCTAGCGGACGGGAATGGTCAGCGTCACGGGCTTGCCGTCGCGCTGGATCGTGATCTGGGCGGTGCCGCTGGCCTGCGCCTTGGCAAAGGCGTCGCGCGCGGCGTCGGGCGTGGCGACGGCCTGGCCGTTGACCTGGCTCACCAGATCGCCGGGGCGCAGGCCGGGCGGGGCGTTCTCGCCGATGCGGTACCCGCCCGCCGCCGGCTGCGCGTCGAGCCGGTTGATGAGCGCTGCGGCATCCGGGACAGCGGAGGTCGCCGGGTTCGCCAGCGTCGGCGGGGCGTTGATCGTGACCGCAGGCGCCGCCACCACAGTGCCCGGCGCCACCGGCTTCGCGAACGGATCGGGGAAGGCGAGGAATTCGGTGCGCCCGCCGTTCAGCAGCAGCACGCGGTTGATCTGGATCGCCTGGATGGTGGCGCCGGTCACCGCTTCGCCCACCTTGTACGGCTTGGGCACGTCGCTGCCGTTGGCGATATAGGCGATCGACAGGCTTTCGGGCCGGGCGAAGACGATGCCCTTCAGCACCAGCGGCAGGCCGGTGGCGGGCGCACCCTCTCCATTCGCGCCCGCGCGCCCGAACGGGGCGAGCGCGATCGCGGGCGCGACGTCGGCAACGGGCGCGGCGCGGCGGACCTGTGGCACGGTGACCGCGCCGGTATCGGCATGGCCGCCGATCCGCCAAGTCAGATGCGCGAGCGCAACGGCGATCGACATGATGACGAGCGCGGTCAGCACGTCGAGCGCCTGCGCGATGCGATACGGCGTCATCTCGAAGCGGCGCAGGATCATCGGCGCGGCTCCTCTGGGCGCGGCTGGTCGAGGAATCCGTCGAGCGTCGCGGTCGGCGACTTCGCCCCCTCCTCGAACACTGCCACGCGGACCTTCGCGATCTCGGGATCGTCGGTGGCGCTGCGGGCAGTGCGGACTTGCCAGTTGGTGTCGAGCATCGTCACCCGCTCGCCGCCCGGCGCGCCGATGCCGAGTTCGGCCATGCGGTTTTCCGCCACCCACATCGCCGCCGATCGCCGCTCCATCGCGCGGGTCGAATCGATATGCTGCTCCATCGCGCCGACCAGCCCGACCGTGGCGATCGCCAGCACCGCGAGCGCGACCAGCGCCTCGATCAGCGAGAAGCCGGCGTCATTCCTCCCCCGCGGCATCATCGCCCCTCGCTCTGTGCGACCGTCGCGGTCAGCCCGTCGTAGCGGACCGTCCACTGCTGCCCGCCCGAGGTCAGCACCGCGGTCAGCGGCTTCGACACGCCGTCGACGCCGAGCACCAGCGGCGGGCGCTGGTCGAGCATCATCGCCATGCCGCCGGGCAGGACGTGGTGGTCGAGCTTCGGCGTCCCCTGCGGCACCTGGCCGTCGGAGGCGACTTTCACGAAGCCATAGCCGCTGTCGTCGACGGTCAGCGCGACCATCCGGTCGCCGAGCATCGCATCGTCCGCCGCGGCTTCCAGCCGGTTCGCGAAGCGCCGCGCCTCGCTTTCGACCGATGGCGCGCGGGTGGCAGCGCCGATGCCGAGCGTCACGCCGCCCGCGGCGACGCCGATGATTGCGAGCACGACCAGCATCTCGACGAGGGTCATGCCGAGATCGAAATCCTCCCCGGCACGGGGAGGTGGCAGCGCAACGCGCTGACGGAGAGGGCGGGCCGCAAGCGGAGCGTTCGGGGTTAGCCCCCTCCGTCGCCGCTGCGCGCCACCTCCCCGTGCCGGGGAGGATCTGGGAGCAACGGTCCTCACTTCGCGCCCGTCAGGTCCGCATCGAGGCCTTCGCCGCCGTCCTTGCCGTCCTTGCCGAACGACTTCAACGCAAAGCCGCCGGGAGCGGGGGCCGCATAAACATACGGGTTGCCCCACGGATCGACCGGGAGCTGCGGAAGATAGCCCTCCGCCGACCAGTTGGCGGGCACCGGCGTCGCAGTCGGCTTCTCGACCAGCGCCTTCAGCCCCTGCGCGGTCGTCGGATACTGACCGTTGTCGAGCCGGTACATCTTCAGTGCCGCGCCGATCGTGCGGATATCGGTGTTGGCGGTGGTCACGCGCGCCTGGTCGGGGCGACCGATGACGTTGGGGACGATCAGTGCCGCGACCAGCGCGATGATCGCCAGCACGACGATCATCTCGACCAGCGTCAGGCCTTCGTCGCCGCTTATGCCCTCACGCGCCTTGCGGGTCGGCGCCCACGCTGCCACGGTGTCACGAAACTGTCGGAAAAAACTGCGCATTCGCTCGCCCATGCTCATCACCGGTGACACCCCTGTTACAGCCGAAACGGCCCGGCGCGCCAGCCTTGGTGCGCTGGACCCGGTGCGCGTGTCTGGCCCGGCGGGCATCTGGACGCTCGACGGCGCGGCGGTAGTCGCCTCGGACGGCGACGGACCGGCGACCGTGCTGGTGCCGAGCGAGGGCGTGCTGCTGCTGGCCGTCGACCTGCCGATCGCCAACCGTGCCAAGCGGCTGGCGGCGCTGCCCTTCGCGATCGAGGATCGCATCGCCGAGCCGCTGGAAAGCGTCCACATCGCGCTCGGCGTCGAGCTGTCTCCCCGCCGCTTCCTCGTGGGCGTCGTGCGCCACGATCGCATCGCTGAGTGGATCGCGCGGGTCGAGGATGCCGGGCTGGACCATGCCGCGCTCGTGCCCGACTGTCTCGCGCTGCCGGTGCCGGGGGCGGGGGAGTGGTCGGTCGAACTGGGCGAAACCCGCGCGCTGGTGCGGGCCGGCGACGGCACCGGCTTCGCCGTCCCCGCGTTGATGCTCCGCACCGCCTGGGCCGCGGCGGGGCAGCCGCGTACGATCGCGTACGGAGCGGCGCTGCCCGCGGATATGGCGGCGGGCGCGGACAGCTTGGCGCTCGATCCGATCGGGCGGCGGCTGCTCGCCCCCGCGCTTGACCTGCGCCAGGGCACATATGCCCGCCGGCTCCGCTCGCTGCCGTCGTTCGGCAAGCGGCTGGCCAAGATCGTCGCGATCGGCGTCGCCGCGCATGTCGGCATCGCGCTGGCCGACACCGTCGCGCTGCGCGGCATCGCGAACGCCCGCGCCGACGAGACGCGCGCGCTGGTCACCTCGCTGTCGCCGGGCACCATTGTCGCGGGCGACGATTTCGCCGCGACCGTCGCCGATCTGCTGCCGGCACCCGGAGCGAGCGGCGGCGCCAACGCCTTCCTGCCCGCCGCCACGCGGCTCGCGACGGCGCTTGCGCCGCTCGGCCCGACGCTGACGGCGCGGTCGATGCGGCTGGAGGGCGGACGGCTGACGATGGACGTCGATTCGACCGACCCGGCGCTTGCCACGCGGATTGCGCAGGCACTGACCGACAACGGCATCGCCGGCACGGTCACCAACACCGCCGGCGGCATCCGCATTACGGCGCCCGCGGCATGAAGATCGTGCGCATCATCGAACTCCCCGCGCTCGAGGCGGCGTGGCTGCGCCTTGCGACATGGTGGTCGGGGCTCAGCCGGCGCGAGCAATGGCTGGTCGGGACGCTCGGCGTGCTGCTGGCACTGGCGATCCTGGTGTACGGCGTTGTGAAGCCCCTGCAGGCCAGCCGCGCGCAGTCGCTGGCCGATATCCGCACGTACGAGACGCTGTCGGCCCGCGTCCGCGCCGCCGGCAACCTCGGCCCTGCGCCAGGCCCTGCGCCGCGCACCGGCAGTCCGGTCGAAATGCTCACCCAGTCCGCCGCCGCCTATGGCCTGACCGTGCAGGTCGAGGCGACGCCATCGGGCGTCCGCGCGACCGTCGCCGACGCCGACTATGCGAGCGTGATGAACTGGATGGCCGATGTCGCCCGCACCACCGGGCTGACGGCGACGCAGGTCGATCTGCGTCGCGGCGCCGCGATCGGTCGTGTGGCGGCGATGATCGAGTATCGCGGGTGACCGACACGCTGATCGTCACCGAAACCGTCGCCCCGCCGCCGCCCGCGCTGCTGCCCTATAGCTATGCGCGGCGCAACGGCGTGGTGCTGCGCGCGGGGGAGTGCCTGCACCGCCCCGACGTGCCGCTGGATGCGATGCTGGAGGTGCAGCGCATCCATCCGTCCGCCGTCTTCGTCGCGGTCACGCCCGAGGCGTTCGATGCGGCGCTGTCGGGCATTTACGGGCAGGGCGCCGCACAGGCCGCCGAGTTCGAGATGGACGAAATGGACCTCGCCGCCCTCGCCGACAGTGCCGCAGCGATCGACGACCTGCTCGACACCCGCGACGATTCGCCGGTCATCAAGCTCATCAACGCCCTGCTGCTCGAGGCGGTGAAGGAGGGCGCGTCCGACGTCCATATCGAGACGACCGAGAAGACGCTGGTCGTCCGCTTCCGCATCGACGGCGTGTTGCGCGACGTAGTTACGCCGCAGCGCGCGCTGGCACCGCTGTTGGTCAGCCGGATCAAGGTGATGGCGAAGCTCGACATTGCCGAGAAGCGCGTGCCGCAGGATGGGCGCGTGACGCTGCGCATCGGTGGGCACGACGTCGACGCGCGCGTGTCGACCATCCCGACCCAGCATGGCGAGCGGGTGGTGATGCGGTTGCTGGAGAAGGGTTCGCTGCGCCTCGACCTCAAGACGCTGGGGATGAGCGGGCGCGACGTCGATGTCTTCTCGCGCCTGCTGGAGCGCCCGCACGGGATGCTGCTGGTGACCGGGCCGACCGGCTCGGGCAAGACCACCAGCCTCTATGCGGCGCTCACCCGGCTCAACGATCGCAAGCGCAACGTGATGACGGTCGAGGACCCGATCGAATACGAACTGGCCGGCATCGCCCAGACCCAGGTCAATCCGCGCACCGACATGACGTTCGCTCGGGGCTTGCGCGCCATCCTGCGTCAGGATCCCGACGTCATCATGGTCGGCGAAATCCGCGACCAGGAAACCGCCGAGGTCGCGGTTCGCTCGGCGATGACCGGGCATTTCGTCCTGTCGACGCTGCACACCAATTCTGCGGTCGGATCGATCACCCGGCTGATCGACATGGGGGTCGAACGCTATCTGCTCGCGCCGATGCTCGTCGGACTGGTCGCGCAACGGCTGGTGCGGCAGCTGTGCCGCGACTGCGCGCGCGCCGACGTGGCGAGCGAGGGCGATGCGCGGATGCTCGGCGGCGGACTGACCGTCGGCGAGACGGTGTGGCGCGCCGAGGGCTGCGACGCCTGCCACGGTGAAGGCTATCGCGGGCGTGCGGGCGTGTACGAAGTGGTGGCAGTCGACGAGCGGTTGCAGGCGATGATCCACAACGGCGCGTCGGAAGCCGAGCTGGAACGTACGGCGCGGGAGCGCAATCCGGCGCTTCTCGACGACGGCATCGCCAAGGTCCGCGCCGGGGTAACGACGGTCGAGGAAGTCGCGCGCGTCACGCGCGACGACGCGTGAGGGGTCGCACGCAAATCCTCCCCGGCACGGGGAGGTGGCACGCGCAGCGTGACGGAGGGGGGCCTCCGCAAACGCTTCACTTGCGGCCCGCCCCCTCCACCGCCTGCGGCGGTCCCCCTCCCCGTGCCGGGGAGGATTTCTGATGCCCGCCTTCGCCTACCAGGCCGCCGACCGCGCTGGCGCCACCCGCAAGGGCGTGGTCGACGCGTCGAGCGCTCCCGCCGCCCGCGCGATGCTGCGCGAACAGGGCCTGCTGCCTTTGTCGGTCGAGCCCGCCGCCGACAAGGGCGCGGCGATCGGCGCGATCCGGCTGCCGTTCGCACGGCGCGGCGTGACTTCTCGCCAACTGGCGACGATGACCCGCCAGATCGCGACGCTGGTCGGCTCCGACATCCCGGTCGAGGAGGCGCTCCGCCTCGTCGCCGCGCAATCCGAAGCGCGCAGCGTCAGCACGTTGCTGATGGAGGTGCGCGCCAGCATCCTTGACGGGCGCAGCTTCGCCGCATCGCTCGCCAACCATCCGAAGGCGTTTCCCGAATTCTATCGCGCCTCGGTCGCGGCGGGGGAGAGTTCGGGGCGGCTGACCGACGTGCTCAACCACCTCGCCCACTTCGTCGAGACGCGCCACGGCAACGCGCAGAAGCTCCAACTGGCCTTGCTCTACCCCGCGCTGCTCGCGACCGTGTCGATCGGCATCATCGTTCTGCTGATGATCTACGTCGTCCCCGATATCGTCCGCGTGTTCGTGTCGCGCGGGGCCGATCTGCCGTTCCTGACGCGCGCTCTGATCGCGATTTCGGCGTTCCTGCAGGACTGGGGATTGCTGCTGCTGCTCGTCCTGCTGGTCGGCGGGTTCGTGTTCGGGCGCTGGGTGCGGGTGCCCGCCAACCGCCTGCGCCTCGACCGCATGTTCGCCGAGCGCCGCCCGTTCAAGCGCTTCAGCCGGCAGCACAACGCCGCGCGCTTCGCCGGCAGCCTCGCGACCCTGGTCGAAAGCGCGGTGCCGCTGGTCGAGGCGCTCCACGCCGCCGCCGCGGTCACCCCCAACCGCCACGTCCGCGCCCGCGCACTGATCGTCGCGGCGCGGGTGCGCGAGGGGCTCAGCTTGCGCGCCGCGATGGCGGAGGCGGCGGTGTTCCCCTCGATGCTGACCGCGATCGTCGCGAGCGGCGAAAGCTCGGGCAAGCTTGCCCCGGCACTTGGCCGCGCGTCCGACGAACTGGAACGCGAACTCGACGCGCTGGTGGCGACACTCGTCGCGCTGGTCGAGCCGATGGTGCTGCTGATGATGGGCGGCATGGTGTTGATGATGGTGCTGGCGATCCTGCTGCCGATCATCAACCTCAACAATCTGGTGACGCTTTAAATCGCTCCCTTGATGCTCGCGCCCGGCGGCAGGCCGACGAACGGCAGCGCCGCGGCACCCTCCGGGGTCATGCCGATATCGACCGTGCCGCTTTCCGACAGGGTAATCGTCATCAGCGTCCGCCGCCGCTGGGTAGCCGGCGCCAGCCGAAGCCGGCTGATGTCGCCGACATGCTCGGCGGTCAGTATGAGCGGCGCGACGCTGGTCGGCGCACCGCCGCGCTTGGGCGTGCAGCTGCCGAGATCGCTGGTCAGCGTGCCCTGCGCCATCTGCCCCGACCCGCCCAGCTTGGCGCGCGGAAAGTCCATCTGCATCCGCATGTCGCAGGTGAAGGGCAGGTCTGGCTGGATCGCCTGAAGAAGCGTGCTGTCTGCCGATCCGCTCATCGCATCGACCGTCGTGGACGATGGCCCGACCAGCGCCCGGCCGCCAAGATTGGTATCGCTGCCCGTCGCACGCCAGTCGACCGCGAAGGCGAGGTTGACCAGGCTCCTGAGCGGCGCCCACTCCCATTCCAGTCTGCTGCCCCCGGCAAGGCCAACCTCGCCGTTCCAGATCGTCCCGCCGACGCCGGTGCGCCACGCGCCGTCATCGACGACGGCGCTGGCCGGGATCGTCGCGATCATGGCGACGGCGTAAGCGGCTATACCGATTGCGGAGAACGCGATAAGACGACGCCGCGCGCCTTCGCGTGCGATGTCGGAGGCGTGTGGTGAATCGTCGGGACGCTCTGAGGCTTCTGCGATCGAGCCTCGTCGTATCAGCGGCGTCATCCGTCGTATCCCCCCTCGCGTTCGGCGCCAAGAAACGGGACATGCGCCCCGTGGCGCTGCTGCTGCCGCTGACCGGCGAGCGCGCCGCGCTGGGGCTTAGCATGCAGCGCGCGGCCATGCTCGCGGAAACCGACGCGCGGTTGCTGGTCGCGCTCGACACCGCAGGGACAGCGGGAGGTGCGGCGACCGCAGCGCAGGCTGCACTGAAGCGCGGCGCGGCGATGATCCTGGGGCCGCTGACATCGTGGGAGGCGAGTGCCGCGGCACAGGTCGTCGCGAACCGCGTCCCCGTCATCGCCTTCACCAACAATCCTGCCGCTGCCGCGAACGGCGCCTATGTCTTTGGCCTGACCGCTCAGCAGGTGACGACGTCGGTGCTGGGGTACGCCCGGTCGCGCGGGGTGAAGTCGGTGGTCGTGGTCGGCGACGGATCGGCGTGGAGCAATGCCGCGAGCGAGGCGGCGGTGAAGGCGCAGGGCGGCGTCGGCCTGGACGTTCGCGCGATCACCGTGACCGCGGGCGGCACATTGCCCGCCGCCGGCGACCCGCCCGATGCGGTGCTGATCCCGGGCAGCGGCGACGCCTTGCTCGCCGCGGCGCGCAACCTGAAGGACAGCGGCATCCAGTTGCTCGGCACCGTCCAGGCACTCGATTACCGGCCCTCGGCGCTCGCTGCGCTTGACGGCGCGTGGATCGCCGCGCCGGATCCCAAGGCGTTCGGCGAGTTTGCCGCCGACTTCCAGGGCCGCAACGGTGGCGCGCCGGGTGCAGTCGCGGCCCTCGCATACGACGCGTCGAAGATCGCTAGTAAGCTGCGCGACGCGAATCAGCTGAACCGCGAGGGCCTGCTCGGCAGCGACGGTTTCGCCTGCGTCACCGGCGCGGTGCGCTTCCGCACCGACGGCAGCTGCGCGCGCGACCTGTCGATCCTGGTCGCCAGCCCCGACGGTTATGCGAGCGTCGCCACCAGCCGGGGTGCGTGACGTGACCCGGCGGGCCGAGGCGCCCGATGCCGGCTTCACGCTGATCGAGCTTCTCATCTCCCTGCTGCTGTTCGCGCTGATCGCGGTGGCGGGGATCGCGCTGGTCGACAGCGTGCTGGGGGTTGAGGGGCGGACGGGCGCTCGGCTCGATCGCCTCACCGATCTGCAACGCGCGATGCTGGTGGTGTCGGGCGACGTCGAGCAGGTGTCGGCAGGCGATATCACAGGCGGGGGCGCCAGCCTGACCTTCCGCCGCTCGGCACCCGGCGTCGGCGGCCCGCCGGTCACTGTCCGCTACGGCCTCGACCGCGGCGTGCTGGTCCGCGATGCGGGCAGCGGCACGCAGGCGGTGCTGCGTGACGTGGCGGGTGTGCGCTGGCGCTTCTACGAAGGCGGCTGGTCCGATCGCTGGCCGCTCGGCGAGGCGAAGGCGTGGCCGCGCGCGGTGGAGGTCGAGGTGACGCTGACCGGAACCCCGTCCGGCGCGGTGCGGCGGGTGATGCTGCTGCCGGTGCGGGCGAGGGACGTGTCGTGAAGCCCGCGCGAAACGACGAGGCCGGCATGATCCTGGTCAATGTGCTGATGTTCGTCGCGATCGCCGCCGGCCTCGTCCTGTTGATGATCGAGCGGGAGGAAATGGCGCTCGACCGGTCGCTGCGCGTGCGCGAAGCGGCGGTGGCGGCGGCGGCGGTGCGCGGGGGCGAGGTGTCGGCGATCGTGGCACTGCGCCGCGACCAGCTGGTCGCCCCGGACACCGACAGCCCCAGCGAACCGTGGGGGGCACTTGCCGAAAACAAGGCGCCGATCGCGGGCGGCACGTTCGATCTCGCGATTTCGGATGCCGAGGGGAAGTTCAACGTCAACAGCCTGCGCTCGGGCGCGGCGATGGCGTCGATCATGTTCGATCGTCTGGCCGAGGTTGCGGGGATCGATCACGATACGGCGCTGAAGGCGGTCGAACTGGTGCGCGCCCACGGTCCCTTCACCGACTTGCGGCCCCTGCGCTTCGCCGGGTTCGACCCCGCGACGGTCGCGCGGCTGGAGCAGCTGGTGACGGCACTGCCGGGCGAAACTGCGATCAACCTGAATACGGCGAGCCCGGAGGTTCTGGCCGTGTTGTTCCGCGATCCCGTCATCGCCGATCGTCTGGTGCAGGTCCGCGCGCGCCAGGGGTTTCTGACGACCAAGGACCTGGACGACCAGAACGTCACCCAGCCGCCCGGCACGTCGTTTCGGTCCAATACCTTCTGGGTGCGCACCCGCGCGACCGTCGGCGATACGGTGCAACAGGGCGCGACGCTGATTCAGCGGTCGCTCGACGAGCAGGGGGTGCGCCGGACGGTGCCCGTCGAACGCTGGCTCGGCGCCGCGGTGCCGCCCGATGCGCCGGCATTCGGGCAGGGCGATGGCGCGGTCGCCGCGCGCGCGGGATAGTATCGCGCGATACGAGACGCTACGGCATCCGCCATGACCGAAGCCAGCCTGTCCGTCCGCGCCAACATCGGTCGCCCGATCAGCGTCGTCGAGCTGTTCACGATCGGCATCGGCCCGTCGAGCTCCCACACCGTCGGCCCGATGCGCGCCGCCCGCGCCTTCGCCGGATCGGTCGCCGACCGCGACGTCGCGCGGGTGACGGCGACGCTGCACGGCAGCCTGGCGCTGACCGGGCGCGGCCACGCCACCGACACCGCGGTGCTGGTCGGCCTGTCGGGCTGGGAGCCGGAGAAGGTCGATCCGGATGCCGTACCCGACATCGTCGCCGGCATCGCGGGCACTCACCGGCTGATGCTCGACGGCGAACGCGCGATCGATTTCGATCCCGAGCGCGATCTGGTGTTCGACTACGGCTTCCTTCCCGGCCACCCCAACGGCATGACCTTCGTTGCGACGCTGGCCAACGGCGGCGACGTGACCGCACGCTATTATTCGATCGGCGGCGGCGCGATCGCGGAGGAAGGGGCGGTCGCCTCCCGCGCCAACGTCTCGCTGCCGTTCCCGTTTTCGTCGGGGGAGGACATGCTGGCGCTCGCCGCGGCGCAAGAGTGCTCGATCGCCGACCTGGAGCGTGCCAACGAAGCGGCTTGGCGCTCGCCGGAGGATACCGACGCCTTCCTCGACGAAGTGCGCCAGGCGATGTTCGACAGCATCGCCCGCGGCGTGCGCTGCGACGGCATCCTGCCCGGCGGATTGCAGGTGAAGCGCCGCGCGAAGGCGCTCCACACCTGCCTGATGGAACGCGGCCCCCGCAGCGATCCCAGCGCCGTGTTCGACTGGGTCAGCCTGTGGGCGCTGGCGGTGAACGAGGAGAATGCAGCGGGCGGGCGCGTCGTCACCGCGCCGACCAACGGCGCCGCGGGGGTGATCCCGGCAGTGCTCAAATATTACGAGGCATTCGTCCACGGCGCGACCCGCGCCGGCGCGCGCGACCTGCTGCTGACCGCCTCCGCGATCGGCAGCCTGTACAAGAAGCGCGCGTCGATCTCCGCGGCGGAAATGGGGTGCCAGGGCGAAGTCGGCGTCGCCTGTTCGATGGCCGCCGCTGGCCTCGCCGCGGCGCTCGGCGGCACGCCCCCGCAGGTCGAGAACGCTGCCGAGATCGGCATGGAGCACAACCTCGGCCTCACCTGCGATCCGATCGGCGGCCTCGTCCAGATCCCGTGCATCGAACGCAACACGATGGGCGCGATCAAGGCGATCAACGCCGCGTATCTGGCGCTCCACGGTGACGGCAGCCACGTCGTCAGCCTGGACGCGGTGATCGAGACGATGCGCCAGACGGGCGAGGACATGCGATCGAAGTACAAAGAGACCAGCCAGGGCGGGCTGGCGGTGAACGTGGTGGAGTGTTGAGCACTGTCCACGATCGCTAATGCCGTTAACCCTCCACCGTTCGTGTCGAGTAGAGACCGAGTAGCGGCGCAGCCGCGTATCGAGGGCTCGTATCGAGACAGTGTTGCTTGGGCGCGACCTCTCGATACGCGCTTTCGATACGGCCTTCGGCCTACTCAATCGCTACTCGAGGCGAACGGTTATGGCTAAACCGACCCCGCCGTAGCGGCGACGTCTTCCCCCTTGCACCCCGCTCGGAATCGTCCGACCCTGCACCGACAGCGCAGGAGAGAAGGTTGCCCGAGATCGCGACGATTCCAGCACCGCCGGGGTTGCCGGTCGTCGGGCACCTCCACCAGATCGCGCGGGCCGGGCTGATCGGACATCTGCTCAACGTCAGCCGCGATTTTCCGGACGGCATCTTCAAGCTGAAATTCGGGAGCCGCGTCGGCATCTTCGTGACCAGCGCCGATCTGGTCGCGGAGCTGTCCGACGAAACCCGCTTCCGCAAGGTGCCGGGGCCGGGCCTGCGCATCGTCCGGCGGTTTGCCGGCGACGGGCTGTTCACCGCCTTCACTGAGGAGCCGAACTGGGGTCGCGCGCATCGCATCCTGCTACCCGCCTTCAGCCAGCGGTCGATGCGCGGCTATTACGACGTCATCCTTCAAGTGTGCGACCAGCTGATCGCGAAGTGGGATCGGCTGGCGGGCACTGATGTCGAGGTCGCCGACGACATGACGCGGCTCACGCTGGACAGCATCGCGCTCGCCGGGTTCGGCCACGCCTTCAACAGTTTCGAAAAGGACCAGCTCGACAGCTTCCTAGAGGCGCTGGGCCGGGCGCTCGGCGAATCGCTCAACATGATTACGCGCCTGCCGATCCAGCAGCGCTTCGCGAAGAAGGCGCAGGCCGCGTTCGACGCCGACATCGCCGAGATGAACACGCTGGTCGACGGCATCATCGCCGACCGGCGGCAGAACCCCACCGACGGCAACGACCTGCTCAACCTGATGCTCACCGCGCGCGATCCGGAGAGTGGGGAGGGGCTCGACGACCTGAACATCCGCTACCAAGTGCTGACCTTCCTGATCGCGGGGCACGAGACGACCAGCGGGCTGCTGACGTTCGCTTTCCATCTGTTGCTGCGCCACCCGCATGTGCTGGCGCAGGCCTATGCCGAGGTCGACCGCGTGCTGCCCGGCGACACCCGGCCCGAATATGCACACGTCGCGCAGTTCCACGTGATCGAGCGCATCATCAAGGAAGCGCAGCGGCTGTGGCCGACCGCGCCGGCGTTCTCGCTCGGCGCGTATGAGGACGAGGTGATCGGCGGCAAGTATCTGATCCGCAAGGATCGCCCGATCAACGTCTTCGCCCCCGGCCTCCACCGCGATCCCAAGGTCTGGGAGCGCCCGGACGAATTCGACATCGACCGCTGGCTGCCCGAGGTCGAGGCGGCGCGCCACCCCCACGCCTACAAGCCGTTCGGCAACGGCGCCCGCGCCTGCATCGGCCGCCAGTTCGCGATCGTCGAGGCGAAGCTGGCGATGGCGATGATTCTCCAGAAGTTCGCGATCAGCGATCCCGTCGGCTACCGCCTGACGATCAAGGAAACGCTGTCGATCAAGCCCGACGCCTTCACGATACGGATCGCGAAGCGCCAGCCGCACGAGCGGATCGCCGTCTCTGCACCGGTCGCAATCGCGGATACCGCGCCGGTCGCGTCGGTAGCGGGGGAGGGGCAGCGCCTCGCTGTCCTGTATGGCACCTCGCTCGGCACCGCCCGCGACATCGCCGAAGAGATCGCCGATCGTGCCCGGCTGGATGGTTTCGATACCGTCGTGCGGGCGCTGGACGAAAGTTTCGCGCTGGGGCTGGAGGCGGAGGACCGGGTGCTCGTGGTCGTGACCGCGACCTACAACGGTCGCGCGCCCGACAGCGCGGTGCAGGTCGAAAAGGCGATCGAGCTCGGCCATTTCGACGCCGCGCGCTGGCCCGAGGCACGCTTCGCCGTGCTCGGCATCGGCAACAGCCAGTGGCCGAATTACCAGAATTTCCCGAAGACGATCGACGCCGCGCTGGAGAAGTCGGGCGCGACCCGGCTGATTGCGCGGGCGGAAGCCGACGGGCGCGGCGACTTCGACGGCGCGGTCGCGGCGTTCGTGCGCGACCTGTGGGCGGCGCTCGGCGGCACCGTGCCCTCGACCGTCGCCGCGCCCGCGCTCAGCCTGACGATGGTCGACAGCGGCGATGCGCGCGTCGCGGTGCTGCCCGACCACGCGCAGGTGCTGACGGTGATTGAAAACCGCGAACTCGTGCACCCCGCCGACGGCCTGTGGGATTTCGCGAAGGAACCGCCGCGCCCCTCGACCCGGTTCATCCGGCTGCGCCTGCCGGAGGGCGTGACATACCGCACCGGCGACCATATCGCGGTCTATGCCCACAACCGCCCCGAACTGGTCGCGCGCGTGCTGCGGCGATTGGACGTGCCCGCCGATGCGAAGGTGTCGATCGACGGCACCAGCGGACGTTTTCGTCATCTGCCGCTGGGGCGCACGGTCAGCGTGCGCGCGCTGCTCACCGATTTCGTCGAGTTGCAGGATCCGCTGCCCAAGCGCGCGCTCGACGTGATCGCGGCGCACACACGATGCCCGGATACGAAGGCGAAGCTGGCCGCACTCGACTGGGACGAGGTGACGGCGAAGCGGCTGACACTGATCGACCTGCTCGAAACACTGCCCGCCGCCGAGCTGCCGCTCGACGCCTTCGTCGAGCTGTCATCGGCGATCGCCCCGCGCTTCTATTCGATCGCCTCGAGCCCGCTGGTGTCGCCGAACGAGCCTGCGCTGATCGTCGGCACGATGGCGGCGCCGGCATGGTCGGGCCTCGGCGAGCACCAGGGGTTTGCCAGCACCTACATGCGCGATCTTGCGCCCGGCGACACGCTGTTCGGCTACGTCCGCAGCCCCAACCCTCCGTTCGCGCCGCCCGCCGATACTAGCGTGCCGATGATCCTGATCGGCCCCGGCACCGGCTTCGCGCCCCTGCGCGGGTTCATCGAGGAGCGCAGCGTCGCCGGCGGCGCGACGTCGCTGTTGTTCTTCGGATGCCGCCACCCCGACCACGACTGGTTCTGCCGCGACGAGGTGAAGGCGTGGGCGGCGGCGGGCGTGGTCGAACCGTTCGTCGCCTTCTCCGCGGTCGAATCGAGCCCGTGGACCTTCGTGCAGGACGCGCTCTGGGCCGAGCAGGAGCGCGTGTGGGCGGCGATCCGCGCCGGAGCGCAAATCTACCTCTGCGGCGACGGGCGCTACATGGCGCCCGCGGTCCGCGACACGCTGATCCGCATCCATATGCAGCAGGTTGGCACCGAACACGCGGTGTCGTCGGCGTGGCTGGAGGAGATGATCGAAACCGGGCGCTTCCACCAGGACGTGTTCGGGTTCGGGAAATAGGTGGAAAGCCCTCTCCCCGTTGGGGATAGGGTTGGGAGAGGGGCGGTGCGGCAGGTGGGCGGTCTCGGTGAGACGTCCCCCTCTCCCCGGCCCTCTCCCCAACGGGGAGAGGGAGACATATGCACCAACTATCCGGGCAGGATGCGTCGTTCGTCTATCTGGAAACCCCGCACACGCCGATGCACATCGGGTCGGTCGGCATCTACGATCCCTCGACCGCGCCGGGGGGCAGGGTGCGTTTCAAGGATATCCTCGCCTTCGTCGCGTCGCGGCTGGGCGGGGCGCGCAGCTTCCGCCAGCGGCTGGTGCGGGTGCCGCTCGACCTCGACCATCCGTACTGGATCGAGGATCCCGATTTCGACATCGAGTTCCACATCCGCCACATCGCGCTGCCCGCGCCGGGCGACTGGCGGCAATTGTGCATCCAGGTCGCGCGGCTCCACGCCCGTCCGCTCGACCTGAACAAGCCCTTGTGGGAATTCACCATCGTCGAGGGGCTCGACAATATCGCGGGGCTGCCAAAGGGCTGCTTCGCGCTGGTCGCCAAGGTTCATCACGCCGCCATCGACGGCATGTCGGGGGTCGAACTCTCCGCCGCGGTCCACGACCTGTCGCCCGACAAGCCCAACCGCATCCCCGACGACGACTGGTCGCCCGACAGCCTGCCCGGCATCGGCGACATGCTGATCCGCACCTATTTCAACAATCTGCGCGCCCCCTTCAAACATGCCGAGGTGCTGGCCAACACCATCCCCGGCCTCGCGCGGCTGACGAAGGGCGTCGGCAAGGGTGACGTGAGCCTCGCCGGCGTGAAGCCCGCGCCGAAGACCCGTTTCAACGGCAAGGTCGGTGCCCACCGCGTGTTCGATGCCGTGCCCATGAAGCTCGCCGACATCGCCGAGATCAGGAAGGCAGTGCCCGGCGCGACCGTGAACGACGTGATCCTCGCGGTCGTGGGCGGCGGCCTGCGCGGCTATCTGGAGGCGAGGGGCGAGCTGCCCGACGCCAGCCTGACCGCGATGGCGCCGATCAGCGTGCGCGGGGAGGGGGAGAAGGCGGCGCTCGGCAACCTCGTCTCCGCGATGGTCGTGGCGCTCGGCACGCATATCGCCGATCCGCTCGAACGGCTGCGCTATGTTCACGGCGAGGCGAGCAATTCGAAGGCGATGACGAATGCGGTCGGCGCCAAGACCTTGAGCGACTACAGCCAACTGATCCCTTCGGGCCTCGCCGGCCTGTCGGCGCGGCTCTACACGCGTGCCGGCGCGGCCAACGCCCACGCGCCGGTGTTCAACTGCGTCGTCACCAACGTGCCCGGCAGCCGCGTGCCGTTGTACTTCGCGGGCGCGCAGATGGTGGCGATGTACGGGACGGGGCCGATCTTCGATTCGATGGGCCTTATCAACACGGTGTACAGCTACGTCGACACGATCGCGATCAGCTTCACCAGCGACCGCGACATGATGCCGGACCCTCAAGACTATGCCGATGCGCTGAAATCGGCGTTCGAGGCGTTGAAGGCAGCAGCGGCGCCGAAACCCGCGCCGGCAAAACCCAGCAAGAAGGCAGGAGGCAAGAATGGCTGACCCGAAATCGACGACCGAGAAGGTCAAGGATACCGTGAACGAGAAGGTGATCGACCCGATGAAGCGCGCCGGCGAGGCGATGAAGGCGTCGGGCGAAAAGGTCGCCGAAGGCAGCTCGCAGGTCGGGCTGAAGGTGATCGACCAGGCCGAGCAGAACGCCCGCGAAGCCTTTGCCGCGATGCGGGCCGCGGCGGGCGCCAAGGATCTGTCTGAAGTGATGAAGATCCAGAGCGATTACCTGCGCGAACAGGGCAGCCGCAGCATGGCGCAGGCGCGCGAGATCGGCGAGCTCATCATGCAGTTCGGTCGGGAAAGCGCCGCTCCGTTCCGCGGGGACAAGGGCTAGGCCGAAACTCCTCCCCGGCACGGGGAGGGGAACCGCCGGAGGCGGTGGAGGGGGACTGCCGCGGGCGCTGCGCCGTCGGCTCGCCCCCTCCGTCATCGCTGCGCGATGCCACCTCCCCGTGCCGGGGAGGATTAGATCAATGCGCGTGGCCGCTCGACGGATACACGATCCGCCCGAGTCCGCGCCGTTCGAACCGCGCGAATGCCCCCTCCGGCTGCGCCAATCGGTCAACGATTGCGTTCAGCACGGCGGGGTTGACGCCCAGCCCGATGTGGCTGCCATACACTTCGATATTGTCGGTGTTGGCGCATTCGCCTTCGCGGCAGTTTTGCCATGCAACAACGCCGTCGCCCTTAGAGTAGATCGCCGTCGTCGGGACGGGCGGGGCGGAGGCGCTCTGTTCGCGTAGTTTCCGGGTGTGGTCGCCGTCGATGCGGTCGCCGGTCAGCGCCTCATAGGCGCGCCAGACGTTCGATGCCTTGGGGCTGCCCGCGAAGGGCGATCCCAGCGTGATGACCTGACGCACCAGATCGGGCCGCCAGTTGGCGAGCAGGCGCGCCATCACGCCGCCCAAGCTCCAGCCCACGAGGCTGACTTTCTGGCCGGTCAGGGCATGAACTTCCTCCAGCCGCGCGATTAGCTTCTCGCCCTCGCGCCCGATCGCTTTTGGCCCCAGGTTGCGCCCGAGGTTCCAGCTATGCGCCTCATAGCCCTTTGCGGTCAGGAAGCGGCGCAGGATGCCGGTCGAGATGTCGGTGGTGACGAACCCTGGCAGCACCAGCACCGGGTGTCCGTCGCCGCGCGGCCCGGCCATCAGCCACGGCGCCGTCCACGCCAAGCTGCCCAGTTCGAAGAGCGCGCGTGGCAATTCGGTCAGTGCCAGGAATTTTGAGGGCGGGGGCACCGCATTGCCGTCGATCGTCGCCATTCTTTGCGTCCTCTATGTTGCGCTGCGGTGTAACGCCCCGCAGTCGCGTAAATGTCCGCGGTTACGCGTCCTGCATCCCGAATGCCGTCTGGCGCACGGCCTCGCGCTCCAGATCGAGGCTGAGGATCGCGATATCGTGCAGCCGTCCCTGCCGGTCGATCGCGTGGTCCTTCAACAGCGCCTCACCGCGAAAACCCTGGCTTTCGAACAGCTCGATCGCCGCCGATTGATCCGGCGTCATCCGCGCGGTGAGCTTCTTCAGCCCGTGGTTCTGCGCCGTGCGAATGATCGCTGCCAGCAGCGCGCGCCCGACGCCCTGGCCCCGCGCCGCGGTCGCGACGAGCACACGGACCTCACCGACATGCCCCGACCAACCGAGCGGATCGCGGACCAGCGCGGCGGAGCCGGTGATGCGGCCCTCATCCTCATGCAGCAGGCTGTCGATATCCCCGTCCGAAATCGCCGCGGCCCAGGCATCGACGACGCGCGGATGGCGCAAATCGCGGCCGAGGAACATGAGGTCATGCTCGGGCAGCCCTTGCGCGAACGCCAGCATCGCCGTCCGGTCGTCGCTCGCGAACGCGCGGATCAAAGCGACCGCTCCTGCAGCCACTGATCGAGTTTCGGCCAAAGCCGCTTCTGCGCGTTCGCCCCCGCGACCAGGCTGACGTGCCCGCCCTTCAGCACCACCTGCTCCTTGTCGGTCGAGCCGACGCGCTCGATCAGCGGGGCCGATGCGGCGCTCGGGACGATATGATCGTGCTCGGCGACGACGTGGAGGAAGGGGAGGGTGATCGCCCCCAGATCGACCGCGCGCCCCGCGACATCCATCGTCCCCGCCATCAACCGGTTCTCCCACATCAGTTTCTTGGTCGTCTCACGGAAATATTCGCCGGCCAGCGGCAGCATGTCGGCGGCCCAGCGATCGAACATGCGATAGCTTTTGACGAATTCGTCGTTCCAAAGATTGTCGAACAGCCGGATATTGCCCGCGATGCGCGCGCCGGGGCGCAGCAGGTCGAACGCCTGGTACAGCATGTCCGCCGGGCACTGGCCGAAGGTGTCGACCAGCCGGTCGACGTCGAAAAACCGCGGGTCGGCCCACGCCTGGAACATCTCCATCGCCGCGAAATCCACCGGCGTGGTGAAGCACACCAGATTCTGCGCCGGGCCGTCCGGATGCAGTGCCGCCCACAGCACCGACAGCACGCCGCCGAAGCAATAGCCGACGACCGTCAGGTCGGGCTCGCCGGTTTCGTCCAGCACGCGGGTGATCGCCTCGGGCAGGAAGCCGAGCACATAGTCGGCGAGCGTCAGCTTGCCCTCGTCCGCGCGAGGCGCGGTCCAGTCGAGCATGAACACGTCATATCCGGCGTCGAGCAGGAATTCGACGAAACTCTGCCCCGGCACCATGTCGAAGATATAGCCGCGGTTGGTCGTCGCCATGACCAGCAGGATCGGCACGCGGTACACTTCATCGACGCGCGGATGATAATGGTAGAGCCGCATCGTGCCACGATCGATCAGCACGTCCTTCGCCGACGCGCCGAGCACCGGGGCGGGGGAGGCGAAATAGCCAAGCCCCTTGATGTTGCGCTGGAGCGCGCGGTCGAATTCGACCCGGGCCGCGGCGATCGGGTCGGCGGTCGACTGCTGTGCGCCGGTGCCGCTCAACCTTTCGCCTTGAGCGGCTTCTTGGAGCGGGCGGGCTTCGGGCGCGGCGCTGCGGTTTCGGCGGGGGCGCCGGCGATCCGCTCCAGCAGCGTTTCGATCCGCCGCAGCCGGTCCTCGACACCGGCCATGCGTTCGCTCAGGCCCGTCACTTCCTCGCGGCTCGGCATGTTGGCGGCGGCGAGCGCGCGGCCCATCGCGTCCTTCGAAGCTTGTTGCAGTTGAGCGCCGGCGCTCGTCGCGGCGCCCATCGCGCGCGCCGCCTCGGGCGACTTCATCGCCTGCGCGCCGTACTGGTTGGCCATGCTCTCCCACTGGCCGAGCATGTCCCGAAAGAAGGATGCGGGATCGACCGTCATTATGTGCGCGATCGTTGCCGGGTTCGCCGCGTCCGTCAAGCGCAACCAAATCTGGTGCGCCGCGGCATTTCGTGCGTTAGCGGGGTCGGACAGACCAGACAGGAATTGCGATGCCCGGTGGATTGGTAGCCCTGCTCGACGATATCGCGGCGCTCGCGAAGCTGGCGGGCGCGTCGCTCGACGATGTGTCGGCGGCCGCAGTGCGGGCGGGGACCAAGTCGGCGGGCGTGGTGATCGACGATACCGCAGTCACCCCGCAATATGTCCACGGCCTCAGCCCCGACCGCGAACTGCCGATCATCGGCAAGATCGCGCTGGGGTCGCTGAAGAACAAGCTGATCTTCCTGCTGCCCGCCGCCCTCGTGCTCAGCGCGTTCGCGCCGTGGGCGATCACCCCGATCCTGATGGTCGGCGGCGCATACCTGTGTTTCGAGGGCGTGGAGAAGGTCTGGCACGCACTGGGCGGCGGTGACCATGCCGAGGCCGTTGTCGAGATCACCGACCCGAAGGCACTCGAGGATCGCCAGGTGTCGGGCGCGGTCCGCACCGACTTCATCCTGTCGGGCGAGATCATGGCGATCGCTCTGTCGGACCTGGAGGGCGAGCCGCTGCTGACGCAAGGCGTGGTGCTCGCCATCGTCGGCATCGCCATCACCATCGGCGTGTACGGCGTGGTCGCGCTGATCGTGAAGATGGACGATGTCGGTCTGCGGCTGGCGAAGTCGGCCTCGGGGGCGAGCCAGGCGGTCGGCCGCGGGCTGGTCGCGGCGATGCCGAAATTGCTGAAGGCGCTGTCGATCATCGGCACCGCGGCAATGATCTGGGTCGGCGGCGGCATCATCGCGCACGGGCTGGATGTCTTCGGGCTGGGCGCCATCCCGCACGCCATCGAACACGCCGCGGAGGTCGCCGGTGCGGCGACGCTGGTCGCGCATGGCGCGGTCCACTGGCTGGTCGGCGCGATCGGCGCGGCCATCGTCGGCGGGATCGTCGGTGCGGTGATTGTCGTGGGGTATCAAGCATACACAAGGATGCGGGGCGGGGCAGCGCACTAAAATCCTCCCCGGCACGGGGAGGGGGACCGCGAAGCGGTGGAGGGGGCGGGCAGCAAACGCTGCGCTATCGGATGGCCCCCTCCGTCAGCGCTTTGCGCTGCCACCTGCCCGTGCCGGGGAGGATGGAAATAAGTCCACCACCACTTTCCCCTTGAACCCTGCGCGCCCGCCCGCTAGGCGCCGCACCCTGCAATGTGTCGGGGCGTGGCGCAGTCTGGTAGCGCACTGGTCTCGGGGTCCAGGGGTCGGAGGTTCGAATCCTCTCGCCCCGACCATTGCAGCGATGTCCCCGAAATTTCAGCCGCCGCGCGCATCCAGCATAGCATCGATGCCGACGAATTTCTCGCGCGGGGCGCCGACGCGGGCCTGTGCGACTTCGGCGGCGTCGATCCGCTGCCAGTCGCGGAAGGTGACGATGTCCACGCCGCGTGACGTCAGCAGCGCGTCGAGGCCGGCGCGGCCCGCCTTGCCCGAATCGCTTGGCATGTCCGCGGCGATCTTCTCGACGATCGCGAATCCGTCGGGGCGGTTGGTGCCTATTGTCCCCGTGGGCCCGCGCCGCGCCCAGCCGACCGCGTAGAGCCCGCCCGATATTCGACCGTCGTCGTTGGCGAACCGCCCGAGCGCCTCGTCATAGGGCACGCCTTCGATTTTGGGGGTACGATAGCCGATGCAGCTGACCACCATCGACGCCGGGATCGCATAGGTCTCGCCGGTCCCGCGCGCGCTGCCGTCGGGTTGCAGCGCGGTGCCCTCGACCACCACCCGCTCGACCCGCCCGTCGCCCTCGATCGCAACCGGCTTGGCGAAGAAGTCGAACACGATGCTTATCGGCTTGTAGTCGGAGCGGGCAGCGAAGTCCCGGAGGTGCGCGACCGACTTGCGCTGGCCTGGCTCCAGCGCGTCGTCATCCTCACGCGGCGGCAGGTCGGAGGGGTCGACGACCGGCATGGCGCGAGACAGGTGGCCAAGCTCGCCCAGTTCCTTCGGCGTCATAGCGATCTGGTGCGGTCCGCGCCGGCCGAGCAGCGTGATGTCGCCCGCGTGGCTCGCGCGCAGGCGGTCGAGCGCATGGCCGACGATGTCGGAGCCCGAAAACTCGTCCTCCGCCTTCGCCAGGATGCGCGCGACGTCCAGCGCGACATTGCCGTTACCGACGATCACTACGCCGCCGCCATTGAGCGCGGGGGCGAGCGCCGCGTGATCCGGATGGCCATTGTACCAGCCGACGAACGCCGCCGATCCGATCACGCCGGGCAGGTCGTCGCCCGGAATGCCGAGCGGTCGGTCGGCGGGCGCCCCGGTCGCCAGCACGACCGCGTCGTACAGCTCCAGAAGCTCCGGGATCGACACGTCGCGCCCCACCGCGACATTGCCGACGAAGCGCACATTGTCGCCGAGCGCCGTCGCCTCGTACCGGCGCGATACCGCCTTGATCGACTGGTGATCGGGCGCGACGCCGGTGCGGATCAGCCCGAACGGCACCGGCAGCCGGTCGACGATATCGACCCGCACGGTGTCCCCGAACGCCTTTTGTGCGGCCTCCGCAGTGTAATAGCCGGCCGGGCCGGACCCGATCACCGCGATATGCCGCATGCTGCTCTCCGCTTTTGGCGCGGATGCTAGCGGCTTGCCGGCGGGGCGGCTAGGAGGGGGACATGACATCGCTCGAATGGGTGGCCGCGGCACTGGGCCTGATCTGCGTCGCGCTCGCCGTCCGGCGCAATTTGTGGAACTACGCTTTCGGCATCGCCTCGACCGGGGTTCTTGCGTTCGTCGTGTTCGATGCGCGGCTGTACAGCCAGGCGCTGCTCCAGCTCTTCTTCGTCGCGATCAACGCCTACGGTTTCCTCAACTGGCGCCGCGCCAAGGCGGACGGCGGCGAGGTTGCGGTCGAGCGGATGAGCGCGATCGAGATCGCTTTGTGGCTCGCCGCCGCGGTCGTGGCGACGCTTGGCTGGGGCCTCGCGATGGACCGGCTGACCGACGCGGCGCAGCCGCTGGGCGATGCCGCGATCGCCGTCGCCAGCGTCGCCGCGCAGCTGCTTATGGCGCGGCGCAAGCTGGAGAACTGGCTGTTGTGGATCGCGGTCGATGTCGCGTCGGTGCCGCTGTTTCTCGCGCAGGGGCTGACGGTCGTCGCCGGCCTCTACCTCGTCTATCTCGCGCTCGCCGTCTGGGGCCTCGTCGACTGGCGGCGCGCGTATCGCCTGTCCGGAGCCGTTCCCGCATGACCCGAACCATCTGCCTCCACGGACCCGAGAGCACCGGCAAGTCGACGATCGCACCGCGGCTCGCCGCGCGGCTGGGCGGGGCGGTGATCGACGAATATGGCCGCACCTATGCCGAGGCCAACGGGATCGAGTTCACGATGGATGACCTCGTCGCGATCGCGAAGGGGCACGACGAACGCACCCGCGCCGCCATCCAGCGCGGGGTCGATCCGGTGATCCTCGACACCGACCCGCTGATGACCGCGGTGTGGGCCGACATGCTGTTCGGCCACCGCGACCCGTGGTTCGATGCGTGGACAGGCACCGCCGACCTGTACCTGCTGTTCGACATCGACCTGCCGTGGATCGAGGACGGGACGCGAATGTTCGGCCAGGCGGTGGAGCGTCGGCGCTTCTTCGACCTGTCCCGCGCCGAGCTGGAGCGGCGCGGCGTGCGCTGGGCGCTGGTGTCGGGGCAGGGCGAGGCACGCTTCCGCAGTGCGCTCACCGCGGTCGAGGACGCCGCCTGAGCGCCCGCGTCAATATGGCTGCTGCGACGGCGCCAGTTTCGTGTTCAGTACCCAGCCGACGTTGTCGTTCTCGTCGGCGACTTCCCACCACAGGCCGTTCTTGTTGCCGGTCGGATAGACGATCGAGCCGGCGGGTATCGTGCGGATGATCCGCCCCGACGCGGCGGCGGTGGATCGCATCGCCACCGCCCCTTGAGCGGTAAAGGTCTTTGCCGGCGCCGCCTCCGCCGTGCCGACCGCACCGGGCTGGACCAGGCCGAGTTCGTTGACCATCTTCGAATAGGCCTGGATGAAGGCGAGGGTCACGATCCGCCCGATGTCGGTGTTGTCGTAACCGCCACCGACCGCCGCCGCGGCGCCCCCGCCGAAGAAGCCGCCCCCGCCGCCGCCGAAGCTGACGCTGTTCTTCGCGGCATAGCCGTCGACCGTGGAAATCGTCTCGGTCGTGCGGACGTTCGTCAGCGACAGCACCGTGTTCGCCTCCATCTTGCGGCTGCTTACGCCGCCCAGCAGCCCGCCGACCGCACGCCCGCCCAGCAGCCCGCCGAGCGCCCCGCCAACCGCGCTGCCGCCCGAACTGCGGTTCGATGCCTGCACCTCCGCGATCAGCACGTAATCGGCGGCCTTGATCTGGCCCTGGCCGACGTTCGACCGGCGTTGCAGCCCCAAATTGCCGCCAATGTCGCGCTCGCGCTGCGCCGCCGACAGGCCGGATCCGCGATCGACCAGGTTGAAACACCCCGACCGCTGGACCAGCACCTTGATGAGCTTCTGTGGCCCGGTCAGCTGGAACTGCGTCCACCCCGACGGATCGTCGCCGTCCATCACCGACACCGTGCCCAGCTTGCGCGTGCAGCGCGGCACGTCGGTCGCCATCTGCTCTTGCGTGCGCTGGGTCTTGGACGGGCGGGCCTGTGCCAGCACGGGCGCGGGCACCAGCAGGGCCGTGAGCGCGAGGGAGCCGAACAGGCGTGCGTTGCGCGTCATATGGAGCCCCCGTCGAGTCGTTACGGGTCCAGCATATCCCTGTTGCCAGACGAAGCCAATCGGCGGCGGTTGTGCGGATCGGCGCGGCGCTGCTAGGGCGCTTGCCATGACTCCGCTCGACAAGATCCGCAATTTTTCGATCATCGCTCACATCGATCATGGCAAGTCGACGCTCGCCGACCGGCTGATCCAGACCACCGGGGGGCTGGCGGCGCGGGAGATGTCGGCGCAAGTCCTTGATAACATGGAGATCGAGAAGGAGCGCGGGATCACCATCAAGGCGCAGACGGTACGCCTGGAGTGGAAGGGCCATATCCTGAACCTGATGGACACGCCGGGCCACGTCGACTTCGCCTATGAGGTCTCGCGCAGCCTGGCCGCGTGCGAGGGTGCGCTCCTCGTCGTCGACGCCGCGCAGGGCGTCGAGGCGCAGACGCTCGCCAACGTGTACCAGTCGATCGAGCACGACCACGAGATCATCCCCGTCATCAACAAGATCGACCTGCCGAGCGCCGAGCCTGAGAAGGTGCGCCACGAGATCGAGGAGATCATCGGCATCGACGCGTCAAACGCGGTGCTGTCGAGCGCGAAGTCGGGGATCGGCATCGAGGAAATACTGGACGCGGTGGTCGAGCGTATCCCGGCGCCCAAGGGCGACAAGGACGCGCCGCTCAAAGCCATGCTGGTCGACAGCTGGTACGACCCGTACCTGGGCGTCGTCATCCTGGTGCGCGTGATCGACGGCATGATCCGCAAGGGCCAGCAGATCAAGTTCATGGCCGCCGGCACCACCCACCTGATCGACCGCGTCGGCGCGTTCCGCCCCAAGATCGAGCAGCTGCCCGACCTGGGCCCCGGAGAGATCGGCTTCATCACCGCGCAGATCAAGGAAGTCGCGCAGGCCCGCGTCGGCGACACGCTGACCGACGCCAAGCGCCCGACGCCCGAGCCGCTGCCGGGGTTCAAGGAAGTCCAGCCGGTCGTCTTCTGCGGCCTGTTCCCGGTCGACGCCGCCGATTTCGAGAAGCTGCGCGAGAGCATCAGCAAGCTGCGCCTGAACGACGCGTCGTTCAGCTTCGAGATGGAAACGTCGGCTGCCCTCGGCTTCGGCTTCCGCTGCGGGTTCCTGGGGCTGCTCCACCTGGAGATCATCCAGGAGCGGCTGATGCGCGAGTACGACCTCGACCTCATCACCACCGCGCCGTCGGTGGTGTACCAGATCGAGCTGACCCACGGCGCCGGGCACATCGACCTGCACAACCCCGCCGACATGCCCGAGCCCAACCGGATCGAGAGCATTGCCGAGCCGTGGATCCAGGCCGTCATCTACGTGCCCGACGAATATCTCGGCAGCATCCTGAAGCTGTGCCAGGACCGCCGCGGCATCCAGAAGAACCTGACTTATGTCGGCGGGCGCGCGCAGGCGACCTACGAACTGCCGCTCAACGAAGTGGTGTTCGATTTCTACGACCGGCTGAAATCGCTGTCGAAGGGCTATGCGAGCTTCGATTACGAGCAGATCGGGTACCGTGAGGGCGACCTGGTCAAGATGGGCATCCTGGTCAACGAGGAGCCGGTCGATGCGCTGAGCATGATCGTCCACCGCGGCACCGCCGAAGTGCGCGGGCGCGGCATGGTCGAGCGGCTGAAGGAACTGATCCCGCGCCACATGTTCAAGATCCCGATCCAGGCCGCGATCGGCGGCAAGGTGATCGCGCGCGAGACGATCAGCGCCATGCGCAAGGACGTGACCGCCAAATGCTACGGCGGCGACGCCACGCGCAAGCGCAAACTGCTGGACAAGCAGAAGAAGGGCAAGGCGAAGATGCGGGAATATGGCTCGGTGAGCATCCCGCAGGAGGCGTTCATTGCTGCGCTGAGGATGGGCGACGACGCCTGAGGCCAACGAGGGGATTGCGCAGCAATCGCCGAGTTGGACGAAGACCAGCGTCGCGCCCGGCCGGCGGCGCTACGAGCGCCGACCGACGACGCGGCTTTGCCGCGGCGGGTGCGGATTTGGGCTTTGCACGCCACTTATGGTCGATCAGCTTGCGTCAGTGAGGTTACGAAAGTGGTGCGCTTTTACCCGTTCACACGACTGCCGAAGATCGTGGTGTAACGCTTCGGTCTGAAGACCGGACTTTTTGGACGCGTTCTTCCGTTCCCAACGTCTCGCTGCAGTCAAGAGAAGATATGCCGTCTTGGTGAATTCCGACCATGCATCTAAGCTTGCAAGCGGACACCAATGGAGAGTTCGGTTTTGGGGCAATTTGAGGAGCTCGGGCTCTGGCATCGCAACATTGGAGAGGGCACGGCCCCCGACAGGCGCGAGCAATTGCGTGCTAGCTATCGCCAGTTCTGGAACAACGCGGTCGAATTATCGCGAGAGATTCAGCGGGACCTGCCGCAACTAACACTGCATGACGATCGGCATTTTGAGGCTTTGTGGGCTCGCGCGGATCAAGTCGCGGGCAATGAATTCAAACTGACTCCGCTCGAAGTTTTTGTCTTTGGTGGCGCCATCCTTCTACACGACGCCGCTAATTCGCTTGCTGCTTTCCCAGGTCGTCTGGCCGCGGTCGAGGCGACGTCAGAATGGCGCGACGCCTTGGCACAATGGGCCGAGCGACAAGATGAAGGCGCGCTCTCCGAGCCAGACGTTGAAACGAGACGAGCTCTGCTCCTAGACACGTTGCGTGCCATCCATGCGGAGCGCGCACTCGACCTTGCCGACTTCGAGGTTGAGACGGTCGGTCGACGCCACTATCTTCTGGACGACGATCAGCTACGGACCCATCTTGGCGCTCTAATCGGTGAGATTGCTGCCAGTCACCATTGGGATACGGGCACGCTGGCTAATCGCCTTGGGGGCACGCGCGGCTCACTTGCAGGTATGCCCGCTGACTGGACGATCCGGCCCATCTTGCTGGCCGGCCTGCTGCGCTGTGCCGACGCGACCCAGCTTGATCAGGATCGCGCACCCGATTTCCTTTTTGGGCTTCTGCAATTACGTGGCTTGTCCGAGCAGCATTGGCGTGCGCAGAACCGGCTTGCCCATCCATATGTCGATCCTGCGCAGCCCGAGGCACTGGTTTTCACGTCCACTCGGCCGTTCCTCGAGGAAGACGCGAGTGCTTGGTGGATAGCCTATGATGCGCTTAGCGTCGCGAATCGTGAACTTCAAGCGACGGACGCTCTCCTGCGCGATGTCGGCTTACCACCGCTACAAGTAAACCGGGTCCGCGGCGCCGAGACGCCAGATCGCCTCGCCGCGCTGGTTCAGGTCAGCGGCTGGCGCCCAGTGCTTGCCGACGTCAGAATTTCGCGGGTCGACAGAATCGTCGAGTTGTTCGGCGGCGAAAAGCTCTACGGCCATCAGATGTGGGTGCCAGTTCGCGAGCTGATTCAGAACGCTGCCGACGCAATTCGGTATAGGCGGGAGCTGGAACCGGAGAATAGCCCCTACAGCGGTCGGATCGTCGCACGTTTGCGCGATGATGGCGCGGACCACGTGCGGATTGAGATCGAGGATGATGGGCTCGGCATGTCGGAGGCGGTACTTACTGGGCCGCTCATCGACTTTGGCGAAAGCTACATCTCCTCCAGCCTCGTCAAAGCTGAGCGGCCCGGACTTTTGTCTAAGGGGCGCAAGCGTACCGGAAAGTTTGGCGTCGGCTTCTTCTCGACATTTATGATCGCTGACGAGATCACGGTGCTTTCGCGTCCTTTCGATCAAGGTCTAGATCAATCTCGAACGCTCAAATTTTCTAAGGGGGCTCCGACCCGGCCGATTCTACTTGATGCGGGTAATGTCACCGCGAGCGCGACAGTATCGACACGCGTCACGTTAAAGCTCGCCCGAACGATGTTGGAGCAAGTCCTGCACTTCGATTCGGCCTTCAGCCGCTCGGAGACACCCGTGACATTCACGGAAATGATCGGTGCTCTTTGCCCAATGCTTGATGTTGACATTTTTGTGGATGTGGCGGGGCAGAATACAAAAATTCACTCGCGTAACTGGTTTGATGAAGATCGGGCAGCTTGGCTGCGGCGCATCTCGCTCCCGCACGTGAACAAGGCCATCAACGTCTCAATTGAGGCGATCGAGGCAGAGATAGCCGAAGCAGCACCGCGACTGACGTTCTTAGACCCCGACGATCCGTCAGCCGGTCTGGCGGCGGTTTCTGGCGTGGCCGCGCGTGGTGTTCGCGCTGTCGGCATGTTCCGTGCAACCGAGGGGTTCAACCAGTACGCCAACGACTTTTGGGGAGCGGTCGACTATCAACCAGCTGGACCACGTCGATCCTTTGGACCTCCAAGATCACGTACCTTGTTGGCCGATTGGGCCACTAAACAGGCGCTGCTGGCAGCGCAATCGGTCCCAGTCGGACCGCAACAACGTGTTATTGCTCGGCGAGTTGCCGATTTCGACGGCGATGCAACGCCGATTGCCTCAATCAGCTTTGATCGTGAGTGGTTGAGCCTAGAGGAGGCTTTCGATAAGGCGTGTAGGGTCGGGCGGGTCTATGCGCCCATCATGCGATACGCCCGTCAGGCGGAAGCTTGGTCCATCGGAACGGTGCGCGAGCGGCAATCAGGCTTCATTGACAACTACTTCCCAAATGAACTGGAATTCCTCGTACCGATTATTGAAGGATCCGACTCAAGCGAAAATGCTTTCTACGCGATTCCAACTACTGACCGACCGGCGCATCATTCCTTTTTAGGGATGATGAACCGGCTATGTGCTTCACGCAGTGTGAATATCACTGGACGTTTCCTCGAACGTTTTGCGGCCGCGCGTTACGTCGGGGAGGATTCGCCTCGGCAGCGACTAACGCATGGCAGTTTGATCCACTGCAACGTTCTGGAGCTGACTTTCTCAAAACCAAGCGAAATGCTGGCCGCATCGCCTCGCTAATTGAGTCTTCTTAGTCTGGCTCCGAGTTACCCCCTGCCAATCCGCTACCAGCCCAACAGCAGCCGCCCACCCCTCTCCACCTCACCCTCGCCCCTCACACCAAGCCTTCCACCCCTCCGCCGTCCCCGCCGCTTCCCACTCGGCCTGCGCCTCGGCAATCCGCTTCGCCGCGGCGACCTGCACCGCCAGTCGCGCCTTGTCGTTATAGGCGTCGCGGCCGAAGCCGTTCTGGATGCGGGGCCTTCGCACGGGCGGGCGGGGCGGGGCGGCCTCCTTGGCCCATGCTTCCTCGCGGATCGTGGCGAGCAGGTCGCTGACTTCGCTGGCGTAGGGTTCGTCGCCGAGGGGCTCGCCGCGCGGGCCCATGCCGGTGGCGCGGTCGATCAGCGCCAGCGTGCGGCCGCCGGCGTCGAGGATCAGTTCGATGTGGGTGAGCTGGCGCAGGGTGAAGTCGGCGGCGACGACGCGGCCCTCCAGCCGCAGCCTGCGTTCTGCGCGGACCTTTGCCTCATAGCGTTTCAACAGCACCTCGTTGATGCGGTCGCTCTCGGCCTGGTCGGCCTCGGCGCGGTCTGCTTCCGTCTGGGCGGCTTCGGTCTGGGCGGCCGCGGCCTCTTCCCGCGCGATCGTGTCGGGGTGGCGGGTGCCGGTGGGGAGCGCGGCGAGGGCGCCGTAGCGGCGGGGCAGGTGGTGGCGCAGGATGAACATCAGCAGCCGATCGTTGTACCAGCGCTTCTCGCCGACCTGCTCGCCCTTCCAGAACACGGGGACGGGAACGCCCTCCCGCGCGCGTTCGATGGCGATGTCGGCGAGGCTCTGGACGCCGTGGTCGAGCGCGACTTCCCACGCCGCGGCGAAGCTTTCCGCGCCGGGCTGGCGACGGAGGTAATAGGCGCCCTCCGGACTCATGTTGATACGACCGGCGGCGGCCTTCACCGATCCGGTTTCCGCGAGCGCGGCGATGAAGGCGCGCTGGCGTTCGACGGTCCAGCCGTCATGCCGGTATTTCCGGGGGACGGGCTCGAACTCGCGGACCGGCCGCAGCGTAGGCACTCTGTTCTGCATGGCGCGCGCATATAACCATATCGGTTCGTGTAGGACAGGGGGTTCGTGCGCGCGCGCCTGTGGGCGCGGGGTGGCGCCGGCGTGCGCGCGCGATATAGCTGGGGCATGGGAGATGCCCGATGACCGCGATGTTCCGCCGACTGTCGATGCTCGCCGCGATGCTGGTCGCGATCGGTGCCGCGCCACCGCCCGCTGAGGGGCCGCGGGTGCTGGCGGCGGCGAGCCTGCAGGAATCGATGACCGCGGCGGCGGAGGCGTGGGCGCGCGCTGGTCACCCGCGACCGCGCGTGGCGTTCGCGGCGTCCTCGGCGCTGGCGCGGCAGGCGATGGCGGGGGCGCCGGCGGACCTGTTCGTGTCGGCGGACGAGGCATGGATGGACGTGCTGGAGCGCGGCGGACGGGTGCGGGCGGGGACGCGCGCCAACCTGCTCGGCAACCGGCTGGTGCTGGTGGCGCCGGCGGCGTCGCGGGTCGCGGTGCGGCTGGGGCGGGGCGGCAACCTCGCGGCGGTGCTGGGCACGGGGCGACTGGCGATGGCCGATCCGGCGGCGGTGCCGGCGGGGAAGTACGGGCAGGCGGCGCTGGAGCGGCTGGGCGACTGGCGCGCGGTGTCGGGCCGGGTGGTGCGGGCCGAGAACGTCCGCGCCGCGCTGGCGCTGGTCGAGCGGGGCGCGGCACCGCTGGGGGTGGTGTACGCCACCGACGCGCGGGCGTCGCGCGCGGTGCGGGTCGTCGCGGTGTTCCCGGCGGCGAGCCACCCGCCGATCCGCTATCCGATCGCGATCCTGAAGGGCGCGACGAGTGCGGACGCCGCGCCGTTCCGCGCGTTCCTGATGGGGCCGCGCGGGCGGGCGATCTTCGCGCGCTATGGGTTTGTCGTAAGGTGAGGCACCCGGGCCACAGTTTTCCGTTCGTTTCGAGCGTAGTCGAGAAACGCGAACGCGCGCCCGGGGCCGTTTCTCGACTGCGCTCGAAACGAACGGTCGGGGCATCGGCGCGATCATGCTGACGGCCGAGCAATGGGGGATCGTGGCGCTGTCGCTGAAGGTCGGCGGCGTTGCGGTGATCGCGACGTTGCCGGTGGCGTTCGCGCTGGCCTATCTGCTGGCGCGGGCGCGGTTTCCGGGGAAGCTGCTGGTCGATGCGGTCGTGCATCTGCCACTGGTGCTGCCGCCGGTGGTCACCGGATGGATGCTGCTGCTCGCCTTCGCGCCGGGGGGCGTGCTGGGGTTCGCGGGCGGGGGCGTGCTGTTTCGCTGGACGGGGGCCGCGATCGCGAGCGGGGTCATGGCGCTGCCGCTGATGGTGCGCGCGATCCGCCTGTCGATCGAGGGGGTGGACGCGCGGCTGGAGAATGCCGCGCGGACGCTGGGGGCGGGGCGGTGGCGGGTGTTCGCCAGCATAACGCTGCCGCTCAGCATCCCGGGCATCCTCGCCGCGACGATCCTCGGGTTCGCCCGCGCGCTGGGGGAGTTCGGCGCGACGATCACTTTCGTCAGCAATGTGCCCGGAGAGACCGACACGCTGCCGCTGGCCATCTACGCCGCGCTGCAGGTGCCGGGCGGGGAGGCGACCGCGTGGCGGCTGGCGGCGGTGTCGGTCGCGCTGTCGCTGGCCGCGCTGGTGGCTTCGGAGCTGATCGCGCGGCGCGCGGGGCGGGGGCAGCATGCGCTTTGACGTCGATGTCGCCGCCCGCGTGGGGGAGGCGGAGGTCGCCTGCGCCTTCGCCGCGGATGATGGCCTGACCGTGTTGTTCGGCCCGTCGGGGGCGGGGAAGACGAGCGTGCTGAACATGATTGCCGGGCTGCTCCCCCCGGCGCGCGGGCATGTGCGGGTCGGCGAGCGGACGCTGTTCGACGCTGCGGCGGGCGTGGACGTGCCGCCCGCGGCGCGGCGGATCGGCTATGTCTTCCAGGACTCGCGGCTGTTCCCGCACAAGCGGGTGCGCGCGAATTTGCTGTACGGCGCGGCGAGCGACGCGCGGCTGGCGGAGACGGTCGCCTTCCTCGGCATCGCGCACCTGCTTGATCGCTGGCCGAAGACGCTGTCGGGCGGAGAGGCGCGCCGCGTGGCGATCGGCCGGGCGCTGCTGAGCGATCCCGACATACTGTTGCTCGACGAGCCGCTGTCGTCGCTCGACGCGTCGCGCCGCGCCGAGATCGAGGGGGTGATCCTGACCCTGCGCGACACCGCGCGCCTGCCGATCGTGCTGGTGACGCACGATGCGGGGGAGGCGGAGCGGCTGGGGACGCAGGTGGTGGCGATGGGCTGAAGACGGGCGTTCGTCGTGTCTCACGCGCCGGTCAGGCCGCACTGCCGCCGCAATTGGCCGCGACACGAAAGCAGGTCATCGACGGGAGCCGGCATGCGGGGACTTGGTTTGCTGTGGCTCGCGTTCGTCCTGTGCCTCTCCGCGACCGACGCCGCCGCGCAGGCCCCCAGACACCCGATCACGATCGACGACGTGCTCGGCATGGAGCATGTCGACCGCGCCGTCTTCGCGCCGGATGGCGAATGGGCCGCGGTGGTGGTGCGGCGCGCGGCGACCGCCGACGAGGTTTACGGCCGCACCGCGTTCGAGGTCGATCCGGGGCGCAGCGACGTCTGGATCGTGTCGGCGAAAACCGGCGAGCGCCGGCGCATCACTGACGGCAAAGCGCGCGCGGCGGGATATTGGTGCGCCACCTGGTCGCCCGACGGTCGCCGCCTGGCAATGCTGTCGACGCAGCCCGAGGGCGCCGAGCCGCGCGGCGGCGACAACGTGCGGCTGTATGTGTGGGATCGCGCGAGCGGACGCCTGACGCGGCAGGGCGCCGCCGCGATGATGACGCAGACGCGCTACGGCAGCCCGCTGACCATGCCCGACCTGCGCGGCGGGGCCGATCGCGGGACGGTGCCGCATAGCTGTGCCGAGGAGGAAAATGCGCCCTTCGTCTGGCTCGACAACTACCGCATCCTCGCGGCCACGCTGCCGGCCGGGCGTGTCTCCGGACTGATCGATCAATATGGCCGCGCTTCGCGTGATGGTGTGCGCGATGCCGAGCGGGTGCGCGCCGGGCAGCAACCGACCGGCGTGGCGTTCGGCAGCGGTGCGGCGCAGGTGCCGGGTGACGCGGCCGAGCACACCATCCTGCGCATCGTCGATATCGCCACCGGCGCAGGCCACGAGGTTGCGCGGGTGCCCGTGTTTCCGCTGCTCGGCGCGATGAGCGTTGCCGTCTCGCCCGATGCCCGCCGCCTTGCCGTGCTGGCGACCACCGCCGCGCTGCCGCCGGTCGCGGGCAAACGACGCCCGTTCGTGTATGATGACATGTGGGCGGTCGAGCGGCGGCTGGGCTTCGTCGATCTGGCCGGCGGCGATGGCGTGCGCTGGGCGGTCCTGCCCGCCGCTGCGCGCTACCCGCTCGAACTCTATCACTGGTCGCCCGACAGCCGGCGGGTCGTGCTGCGCGCGCGAGCCGATTCGTTCGGCGACCGCACGCAACTCTACATCGTTCCCGCGTCGGGCGCCGGCGCGAGGGCGTTCGGCAGCGGGCCGATCGCGGTGGATACTGTTCGCACCGCGCCGACCGACGAGAGCCCGGTCGTCTGCGCGGATATCCGTGACATCCGTACTGGCTGGACACCGCGCACCGGCACCACACCGATCCGACGCTGCAAGCGGATCTAGGCCGCCCGAGGCCAGAAAAAAGCCGCCGCCCGGTGTCCCGGACGGCGGCTTTTTGTCTTGTCGAGTTCGCCACGCCGTCAGACGAAGCCGCTGTGCGCCGCGCCATCGGACGGAAACGGCTGCGCCGTTGCCACCGTCTGCCGTGGCGGGTTCCCGGATTGCTCGCGCAATCCGGGGCCGCCCGCGCCTCAGTCCTCGGTGTTCAGATACTCGCCGGCATCGGCGTCGGTGCCGGTACCGCTGGTGACGACCGCGGCGAGCGCGTCGTCGCCGGTGCCGGCTTCATCGCGGGTCGAGCGCATGGCTTCCGCCTCACGCTCCTGCTCGGCGGAGTCCGGCGCGATCACCATCGCTGCGGCCAGCGCGCGCTGCTGCGCACGCAGGGCTGCATCGCGGCTGGTGGCGGCGACGCGCATGCGATTCATGCCCGCACCCGTGCCCGCCGGGATAAGCCGGCCGACGATCACGTTCTCCTTCAGGCCGTTCAGGTTGTCGACCTTGCCCTGCACCGAAGCCTCGGTGAGCACGCGGGTCGTTTCCTGGAACGAGGCCGCCGAGATGAAGCTGCGGGTCTGCAGCGACGCCTTGGTGATGCCGAGCAGGACCGGCTTGCCCTGCGCACGCGCCTGCTTCTTGTCGAGCTTGGCGTTGTGCTCGTCCATCTCGTCGCGATCGACCTGCTCACCCTTCAGCAGCGTGGTGTCGCCGCCGTCGGTGATCTCGACCTTCTGCAGCATCTGGCGAACGATCACCTCGATGTGCTTGTCGTTGATCTTCACGCCCTGGAGTCGATAGACTTCCTGGATTTCCGACACGAGATATTCCGCCAGCGGCTCGATGCCGAGCACTTCCAGAATGTCGTGCGGGTCGGGCGAGCCGCCGATCAGATTGTCACCACGCTTGATGAAATCGCCTTCCTGAACGTCGATGACCTTCGACTTCGGGATCAGATATTCGACGATCTCGCTGCCATCCTCGGGCTGGATGCCGATCTTGCGCTTGGCCTTATAGTCCTTGCCGAACACGACCCGACCGGAAACCTTCGCGATGATCGCGTTTTCCTTGGGCGTGCGCGCCTCGAACAGTTCGGCGACGCGCGGCAGACCGCCGGTGATGTCGCGGGTCTTGGCGGATTCGCGCGCGACACGGGCAAGCACGTCGCCGGCCTGAACCGTCGCATTGTCCTCGACCGACAGCACCGCACCCGGCGCCAGCATGTAGCGCGCGGCATCGGCATCGCCGTTCTCACCGGTCAGGGTCAGGCGAGGACGCAGATCCTCCTTGGTCTTGGTGGTCGTGCGGTTCTCGGTCACGACGCGCTGGGTGATGCCCGTCGCTTCGTCGGCCTGCTCGGTCATCGTCTTGTTGTCGATCAGGTCCTGGTACTTCACGGTACCCGCCGTCTCGGTGATGACCGGCATGGTGAACGGATCCCATTCGGCCATACGGTCGCCGCGGGACACGATGTGCCCGTCGTCGAACAGCATGTAGGCGCCGTAGGGGATGCGATCCACCGACAGCTCGCGCCCGTCCATGTCGACGATCGCGACTTCGCCCGAACGGCTGAGCACCACGCGGCGCCCGCGCTGGTCCATGATGATGCGCAGGTCGCGGAACTCGACCGTGCCGTCGGCATGCGCCTCAAGGTTGGACGTTTCGTTGAGCTGTGCCGCACCGCCGATGTGGAAGGTACGCATGGTCAGCTGGGTGCCCGGCTCGCCGATCGACTGCGCCGCGATGACACCGACCGCTTCGCCGATGTTGACCGGCGTACCGCGGGCGAGGTCACGCCCGTAGCACTTGCCGCACACGCCGATCTTGGCCTCGCAGACCAGCGGGCTGCGAATCTTCATGCCGGGCACGTTCAGCGCCTCGATCTGCGTGATCATCGGCTCGTCGAGCAAGGTGCCCGACGGGATGACGACCTTGCCGTCCTTGTCGACCACGTCCTCGGCCGTGGTGCGGCCCAGGATACGCTCGCCGAGCGACGCGATCACGCTGCCGCCCTGGACGATCGCCTTCATCTCCAGCGCGCGCTCGGTCCCGCAATCCTCCTCCATGATGACGCAGTCCTGCGACACGTCGACCAGGCGGCGGGTGAGGTAGCCCGAGTTGGCGGTCTTCAGCGCGGTGTCCGCGAGGCCCTTGCGGGCGCCGTGGGTCGAGTTGAAGTATTCAAGGACGGTCAGGCCCTCCTTGAAGTTCGAGATGATCGGCGTCTCGATGATCTCGCCCGACGGCTTGGCCATCAGGCCGCGCATGCCGGCCAGCTGCTTGATCTGCGCCTGCGAGCCGCGGGCACCCGAGTGGGCCATCATGTAGATCGAGTTGATCGGCATCTCGCGACCCGTTTCCGGATCCTTCTTCACCGCCTTGATCTCGTCCATCATGGCGCTCGCCACCTGGTCGCCGCAACGGCTCCAGGCGTCGATCACCTTGTTGTACTTCTCTTGCTGCGTGATCAGGCCGTCCTGATACTGCTGCTCGAAGTCCTTCACGAGCGCCTTGGTCTCATCGACCATACCGACCTTCGCGTCCGGAATGATCATGTCGTCCTTGCCGAACGAGATGCCCGCCTTGAACGCGTGACGGAAGCCCAGTGCCATGATCGCGTCGGCGAACAGCACGGTCTCCTTCTGGCCGGTGTGGCGATACACCTCGTCGATCACGTCGCCGACGTCCTTCTTGGTGAGAAGGCGGTTGACGGTCTCGAACGGCACCTTGTGGCTCTGCGGCAGCGTCTCGCCCAGCAGCATGCGGCCCGGAGTCGTCTCGTAGCGCTTCAGGTACTGCTTGCCGTTCTCGTCGGTCTGCGGAACGCGGCTGACGATCTTGGTGTGGAGCGTGACCGCGCCGGCCTGCAGCGCCTGATGCACTTCCTGCATGTCGGAGATCAGCATGCCCTCGCCGGGCTCGCCTTCCTTCATCATCGACAGGTAATACAGGCCCAGCACCATGTCCTGCGACGGCACGATGATCGGCTTGCCGTTGGCGGGCGACAGGATGTTGTTGGTCGACATCATCAGGACGCGCGCTTCCAGCTGCGCTTCGAGGCTCAGCGGAACGTGGACGGCCATCTGGTCGCCGTCGAAGTCGGCGTTGAATGCCGAGCAGACGAGCGGGTGCAGCTGGATTGCCTTGCCCTCGATCAGCACCGGCTCGAACGCCTGGATGCCCAGGCGGTGGAGAGTCGGCGCGCGGTTCAGCATCACGGGATGCTCGCGGATCACTTCGTCCAGGATGTCCCAGACTTCCTTGCGCTCCTTCTCGACCCACTTCTTGGCCTGCTTCAGGGTCATCGACAGACCCTTGGCGTCGAGGCGCGCGTAGATGAACGGCTTGAACAGCTCGAGCGCCATCTTCTTTGGCAGGCCGCACTGATGCAGCTTCAGCTCCGGACCGGTCACGATGACCGATCGGCCCGAATAGTCGACGCGCTTGCCGAGCAGGTTCTGGCGGAAACGGCCCTGCTTGCCCTTGAGCATGTCGGACAGCGACTTCAGCGGACGCTTGTTGGCGCCGGTGATCGTGCGACCGCGGCGACCGTTGTCGAACAGCGCGTCGACGGCCTCCTGTAGCATGCGCTTCTCGTTGCGGACGATGATGTCCGGCGCGCGCAGTTCCATCAGTCTTTTCAGACGGTTATTGCGATTGATGACGCGGCGATACAGGTCGTTCAGATCCGACGTCGCGAAACGACCGCCGTCCAGCGGCACCAGCGGGCGCAGCTCGGGCGGGATGACCGGCACGACGTCGAGGATCATCCACTCCGGGCGGTTGCCCGAATCGATGAAGCTCTCGACGACCTTCAGGCGCTTGATGATCTTCTTGGGCTTCAGCTCGGACTTCGTCGTCGCCAGTTCCTCAAGAAGCTCCTTGCGCTCACCCTCGAGGTCGAGGTCCATGAGCATGATCTTGACCGCTTCCGCGCCGATGCCGGCGGTGAAGGCGTCCTCGCCATATTCGTCCTGTGCGTCGAGCAGCTCGTCCTCGGTCAGCAGCTGGAACTTCTCCAGCGGCGTCAGGCCCGGCTCGGTGACGATATAGCTCTCGAAATACAGCACGCGCTCGAGCTGCTTCAACTGCATGTCGAGCAGCAGGCCGATGCGGCTCGGCAGCGACTTCAGGAACCAGATGTGCGCCACGGGAGCTGCGAGCTCGATATGGCCCATCCGCTCGCGGCGGACCTTCGACACGGTTACCTCGACGCCGCACTTTTCGCAGACGATGCCCTTGTACTTCATGCGCTTGTACTTGCCGCACAGGCACTCGTAGTCCTTGATCGGACCGAAAATGCGCGCGCAGAACAGGCCGTCACGCTCGGGCTTGAACGTGCGGTAGTTGATCGTCTCGGGCTTCTTGATCTCGCCGAACGACCAGCTGCGGATGCGGTCGGGCGAGGCGATGCCGATCTGGATCTGGTCGAAGGTCTCGGGCTTCGCGATCGGATTGGCGAAATTGGTCAGTTCGTTCATTTGTCGCTTCCCTTATGTGGGGAAAAAATCTGCTGGTTCGATTTATCGACCCAGGCTCCGAAATGTTTGCGGCTCAGTCCGTAGCAGATCGCTCCACCAGCAAAGACCAATCCGAAGATCAGCAGCTGGATCGCAATGCCATCTTGGAACCAGGCAATCAGACCTGACCAAAATAACAACTGCGCGACCACAGCTACTGTCTTCCAGTCCATGCGTTACTCCGCCGCCTGCGCCAGCGGTTCGCCGTCGGCGTCGAGTTCGTTGTTCTTCAACTCGACGTTCAGACCCAGCGAGCGCATTTCCTTGACGAGCACGTTGAAGCTCTCCGGAATGCCGGCCTCGAAGGTGTCGTCGCCCTTGACGATCGCTTCGTACACCTTGGTGCGGCCGACGACGTCGTCCGACTTCACCGTCAGCATTTCCTGCAAGGTGTACGCCGCGCCGTAGGCCTGGAGCGCCCAGACCTCCATCTCGCCGAAACGCTGTCCGCCGAACTGCGCCTTGCCGCCCAGCGGCTGCTGGGTGACGAGGCTGTACGGCCCGATCGAACGCGCGTGGATCTTGTCGTCGACCAGATGGTGGAGCTTCAGCATGTAGATGATGCCGACGGTGACCTTGCGGTCGAAGGCATCGCCCGTGCGCCCGTCGTACAGCACCGACTGGCCCGACGTATCGAGGCCCGCCAGCTCCAGCATCGCCGACACGTCGCTTTCGCGCGCGCCGTCGAACACGGGCGTGCCCATCGGGACGCCGGTGCGGATGTTGTGCACCAGCTCGGCGACCTGCTCGGGGGTGCGCGACTGGATGTCCTCGGCATAATGGTCGCCGTAGATCTCGACCAGGCGATCCTTCACCGCCGCGGGCATCTCGCCCGCCTGCGCATCCGGGTTTGCCTCTCGCCAGTCCTCCAGCGCCGATGCGACCTGCATACCCAGGTTGCGCGCGGCCCAGCCGAGATGCGTCTCGAAGATCTGCCCGACGTTCATGCGCGAGGGCACGCCGAGCGGATTGAGCACCAGGTCGACCGGCGTCCCGTCGGCGAGGAACGGCATGTCCTCCGCCGGCAGGATGCGCGAGATCACGCCCTTGTTGCCGTGACGGCCGGCCATCTTGTCGCCCGGCTGCAGCTTGCGCTTCACCGCGACGAAGACCTTGACCATCTTGAGCACGCCCGGCGGCAGCTCGTCGCCCCGCTCCAGCTTCTCGCGGCGGTCGTGGAACTTGTCCTGGATGCGCTTGGCGGCTTCGTCATACTGCGCCTTAACGGCTTCCAGGTTCGACTGGACCGTGTCGTCGGCGACCGAGAACTTCCACCACTCATGGCGATCGACGCCGTCGAGCAGATCCTGGTCGATGGCGACGCCCTTCTTGATGCCCTTCGGCGCCGCGGTCGCGGTCTGGCCGATCAGCATGTCGCGCAGACGGCTCCACGTCGCGCGGTTCAGGATCGTGCGCTCATCGTCCGAGTCCTTCTTCAGGCGCTCGATCTCCTCGCGCTCGATCGCCATCGCGCGCTCGTCCTTGTCGATGCCGTGGCGGTTGAAGACGCGGACGTCGACGACCGTGCCCGACACGCCCGGCGGCAGGCGCAGCGACGTGTCGCGCACGTCGGACGCCTTCTCGCCGAAGATGGCGCGGAGCAGCTTCTCCTCCGGCGTCATCGGCGATTCACCCTTGGGGGTGATCTTGCCGGCCAGGATGTCGCCCGGCTCCACTTCGGCGCCGATGTAGACGATGCCCGCCTCGTCGAGGTTGCGCAGCGCCTCCTCGCCGACGTTCGGGATGTCGCGGGTGATGTCCTCCGGCCCGAGCTTCGTGTCGCGGGCCATCACCTCGAACTCGTCGATGTGGATCGACGTGAACACGTCGTCCTTCACGATCCGCTCGCTGATGAGGATCGAGTCCTCGTAGTTGTAGCCATTCCACGGCATGAACGCGACGAGCGCGTTGCGCCCGAGCGCCAGCTCGCCGAACTCGGTCGAAGGACCGTCGGCCAGCACGTCGCCGGCGGCGACCACGTCGCCCACCTTCACCAGCGGTCGCTGGTTGATGCAGGTCGACTGGTTGGACCGCTGGAACTTCATCAGCGTGTAGATGTCGACGCCCGACTGGCCGGCGTCGATCTCACCGCTGGCGCGGATCACGATGCGCGCGGCCTCGACCTGATCGACGATACCGGCGCGGCGGGCCGAGATGGCGGCGCCCGAATCGCGCGCGACCGTCTCCTCCATGCCGGTGCCGACGAACGGCGCCTCGGCCTGGACCAGCGGCACCGCCTGGCGCTGCATGTTCGAACCCATCAGCGCGCGGTTGGCGTCGTCGTTTTCCAGGAACGGGATGAGCGACGCGGCGACCGACACCAGCTGCTTGGGGCTCACGTCCATCAGCGTGATCTGCTCGGGCAGCGCCATCAGGAACTCGCCCGCCTGACGCGCCGACACCAGTTCCTCGGTGAAGCGGTTGGCGTCGTCGAGGTCGGCGTTGGCCTGCGCGATGGTGTGCTTGGCCTCCTCCATCGCCGACAGATAGACGACGTCGTTGGTCACCGCGCCGTCGACGATGCGGCGGTAGGGCGTCTCGATGAAGCCGTACTTGTTGACGCGGCTGAAGCTCGCCAGCGAGTTGATGAGGCCGATGTTCGGGCCTTCCGGCGTCTCGATCGGGCAGATGCGGCCGTAATGGGTCGGATGCACGTCGCGGACTTCGAAGCCCGCGCGCTCACGCGTCAGACCGCCCGGCCCGAGCGCCGAGACGCGACGCTTGTGCGTCACTTCGGACAGCGGATTGGTCTGATCCATGAACTGCGACAGCTGCGACGAGCCGAAGAACTCGCGCACTGCGGCAACCGCGGGCTTGGCATTGATCAGGTCGTTCGGCATGACCGTCGACACGTCGACCGACGACATGCGCTCCTTGACCGCGCGCTCCATGCGGAGAAGCCCGACGCGGTACTGGTTCTCCAGCAGCTCGCCGACCGAACGGACACGGCGGTTGCCGAGATTGTCGATATCGTCGACTTCGCCCTTGCCGTCCTTCAGGTCGACCAAAGTCTTCACGACCGCCAGGATGTCCTCGATGCGCAGCGTCGTCATCGTGTCGGGCGCGTCGAGATCGAGGCGCATGTTGAGCTTCACGCGGCCCACCGCCGACAGATCGTAGCGTTCCGGATCGAAGAACAGGCCGGCGAACAGCGCCTCTGCCGTCTCCAGCGTCGGCGGCTCGCCGGGGCGCATGACGCGGTAGATGTCGCTGAGCGCCTGCTCGCGCTCCTCGGCCTTGTCGGCCTTCAGCGTGTTGCGGATCCACGGCCCGGTCGACATGTGGTCGATGTCGAGCAGCTCGATGCGCTCGATCCCGGCCTTGTCCAGCAGTTCCAGGTTCTCGGCCGAAACCTCGTCGCCCGCCTCGATATAGATCTGGCCGGTCTTCTCGTTGATCAGGTCATAGGCCGAATAGCGTCCGAAGATTTCCTCGGTCGGGATCAGCAGGTCAGTCAGGCCGTCCTTGGCCGCCTTGTTCGCGGCGCGCGGCGAAATCTTCTGGGCGGCGGGGAACACGACCTCGCCCGACTTCGCATCGACGATATCGAACGACGGCTTCGCGCCGCGCCAGTTCTCCGGCGCGAACGGGATCTGCCAGCCGCCCGAACCGCGGACGAAGGTCACGCGGTTGTAGAAATGGTTGAGGATTTCCTCGCCCGACATGCCGAGCGCGTACAGCAGCGTCGTGACCGGCAGCTTGCGCTTGCGGTCGATGCGGACGTTGACGATGTCCTTGGCGTCGAATTCGAAGTCGAGCCACGAACCGCGATACGGGATGACGCGCGCGGCGAACAGGAACTTGCCCGACGAATGGGTCTTGCCGCGATCATGGTCGAACAGGACGCCCGGCGAGCGGTGCATCTGGCTGACGATCACGCGCTCGGTGCCGTTGATGAAGAAGGTGCCGTTGCCCGTCATCAGGGGCATGTCGCCCATGTAGACGTCCTGCTCCTTGATATCGATGACCGACTTGGCTTCGGTATCGGGATCAACCTCGAACGCGGTCAGGCGCAGCGTGACGCGCATCGGGGCGGCATAGGTGATGCCGCGCTGGCGGCATTCCTCGACGTCGAACTTCGGATCCTCGAGAACATAATCGTCGAAGTCGAGATAGGCGGTGCCCGCGAAATCCTGGATCGGGAAGACGCTGCGCAGCGTCTTTTCCAGGCCCGAGACATGGCCCGTCGACTTGTCGGAGCGCAGGAACTGCTCATAGCTTTCGCGCTGAACCTCGATCAGGTTCGGCATCTGCACCACTTCGTGGATGTCGCCGAAGACCTTGCGGATGCGGCGCTTGGTGGTGCCGCCCGGTACGATCGCTTTAGTCGCCATGAAATTCCTGCCTCGTCAGCCGTCTAGCCCCGGATCAGACCCGCGGGGCGCGGACGCAGCACAGGACGCCAAAAGGGCGCTCGCATCCCATCTTCGGGATCCGGCACCTTTTCGAGAGCGTCCTGTATCAGAACCGCCAGTCTCCATTCGTACGATGCGCTGCGCGACGGCGCATCATGTCCCGAAACTGTGGTAGGAGACGCCATATAGGTGCGCCGCAACATCGTGTCAAACCGGCGACGATTTCTCAGTTCATCGACAGATAAGCACGGTTCGGCGCTAAAACGATCCGTTTCGGGGCCGGAATCTTCGGCTGGTTCATTGTCACAGCGATATGAAACAGGATCGAACCCCCGCCCGCCGCGCGGCTTGGCTGCTGCTTGCCGCCCCCGCGCTTTTGGTCACGCCTGCCTATGCGCAGGACACTCCGCAGACCGCGCCGCCGCCGGTGCAGCGCACCGTGCCCGACGCGCCCGCGCCGGTCACGCAGGCCGCTCCGACGCCGACGACCGACACCACGTCGACCACGTCGCGCACCACGATCGCGCCCGGAGCGCGTGAGGTTGTCGACGAGGCGCGGATCGCGGCGCAGCGCGCGGCACCCGCGCGTCAGGCGAGCCGGGCGCCCGCCCGTGCGATGCGGACGGTGACGACGCGCACCACCACGGCGCGGGCCCCGGCTGCTGCCGCGCCGGTCGCCGCACCGGCGCCGGCGCCCGTCGCCGCTGCGCCCGCCACCGACCCGATCGCGCCGCCCCCCGCCACCGATCCGGTTGCGCCGACCGCGAACGACGCGACTGCACCGGTGGAGGCGCCCGTCGCAGCCGATACGCGCACGACGACGACCGAGACCGGCGGCGCGCCGCTGTGGCCGCTGGTGCTGATCGCGGGCCTCATCATCCTGGCCGGTGCCGGGTACGCGATGTGGAGCCGCCGCCGCCGCGCGCAGGCCGAGCTGTATGAGGCGGAGCCTGCGTATTACGAGGAGCCGGTGGCCTATGCCGAGCCGGTCGAGGAGCCTGCCTATGTCGCTCCGGTTGCAGCAGCAGCACCCATTGCCGCAGCCCCGCTGATGGCGCGTGACACCGCGACAGACGTCGAGTCCGTCGCGGCAGAGGATGCGACGCTGACCGAGGCGGAGGCCGAGGAAGTCGCCGCGCTGACCGGCGGTACCGCGCCGGTGTCCAACCGCCCGTGGCTCGAATTCGCGATGCGCCCGGTGCGCGCGGGAACCAGCGCCGACGAGGCGGTGGTCGAGATCGAGCTGACCGTCGCCAATTCGGGCAGCCAGGCCGCGCGCAACGTTCGCGTCTCCGCCTTCATGCTGAGCGACCGCGAGGCGACCGACATGGAGCGTCTGCTGCTCGACCGCCCGGGTGATGCCGCGGTCGATCCGGTGACGATCGAGCCGGGCGAGGGCGCCCGCATCGATGCGACGCTGGCGGCTCTGAAGGCCGACATCGGCGAGGAAGGCGCGTTTTCGCCCGTCGTGATTGCGGATGCCCGCTACACCCTGCCCGACGGCAGCGAAGGGCGCACCTTCGCGTCGTTCGTGGTCGGGATCACCCGCGAAGGTGGCGAAATCTCGCCGATCGACCTGGCCGACAGGGTGATGCGCGAAGACATAGAGGCGCGCCTCCACGGCCAGCCGCAACACGCCTGATACTCCCGAAAGGGATGTAACCGCGGCCCGCTCCTCGCTTGCGAGGGGCGGGCCGTTTGGTTTGCGGCGCAGAAGAAGGAATGGTTCAGGGAAGGCACGAAGGCGCGAAGGAGTAGCAGGATTGTTCACGCGGAGACGCGGAGATTGTGTGGCGTGTCCCACCTTCCGCGAAGCGGCCTCAGCTCTTTTGTGACTGAGGCGATAAGCGCGCTCCGCGCGATACATTCCTTCGCGTCTCCGCGCCTCCACGTGAACAAATCTTCTTCGCGCCTTCGCGCCTTCCCTGAACCATTCCTTCTCCCCTTGCGCCGCCCCCACGCACACGCCTAGCTTCGCAACCATTCCTCCCCCGGAGCCCGTACGCCCATGACCAAGTTCTTCCTGCTCGCCGCCACCGCGCTCGCCGTCACGCCTCTCGCCGCGCAGCAGACCGCGCCCGCGGGCGGGGACGTGCCGGCGAACTACAGCGTGCCCAAGACGAACTACGATTACGACAAGCGCGTGGTCATGGTGCCGATGCGCGACGGGACGAAGCTGTACACCGTCATCGTCGTGCCCAAGGGCGCGAAGGATGCGCCGATCGTGCTGACGCGCACGCCGTACAACGCCGCGGGCCGCGCCAACCGCATGGACAGCCCGAAGATGCTCTCCGCCCTGCCGCTCGCCGACGAGGCGTTCGTGAAGGACGGCTATATCCGCGTCTATCAGGACGTCCGCGGCAAATACGGGTCGGAGGGCGACTATGTCGTGACGCGGCCCGTCATCGGCGCGCTCAATCCGACCAAAGTCGATCACGTCACCGACGCCTATGACACGATCGACTGGCTGGTGAACAAGGCCAATCTGCCCGAATCGAACGGCAAGGTCGGGATGATCGGGTCGAGCTACGAGGGGTTCACCGTCGTCATGGCGCTGCTCGCCCCGCACCCGGCGCTGAAGGTCGCCGCGCCCGAAAGCCCGATGATCGACGGCTGGATGGGCGACGACTGGTTCCACTACGGCGCCTTCCGCCTCGCCAACATCGCCTGGCTGGGCGGGCAGACCGGGTTCAAGGGCGCGGGCAAGGCGCCTCCGACTGGCGGTTACGACGACTACGACAACTTCCGCACGGGCTCCGCGGGCGACTGGGCAAAGCGCGCCGGCTACGACACGCTGCCCTACTGGCAGCGGATGCAGGCGCATCCCGATTACGACGCGTTCTGGCAGGGCCAGGCGCTCGACAAGCTGCTCGCGGCCAATCCCTCCAACGTGCCGACCATCTGGGAACAGGGGCTGTGGGATCAGGAGGACATGTACGGCGCCATTACCGCGTGGGAGGCGTTGAAGGCCAAGGGGAAGCTCGGCAACAATTTCCTGGTCATGGGGCCGTGGCGGCATAGCCAGATCAACCGCGAGGGGCGCGAGCTCGGGCCGTTCAAATGGGACGGCGACACCGCGCAGCAGTTCCGCGAGCAGATGGTGCTGCCGCTGTTCAACCAGTATCTGAAGGACGGGCCGGCGGCGAACCTGCCGCAGGCTGCGATCTACAACACCGGCGAGAACAAGTGGGACCGGCTGACCCAATGGCCGCTGGCGTGCGAGAGCGGGTGCGCCGCGCCGCTGAAGCCCATCTATCTGCAGATGGGCGGCAAGCTCGGCTGGGAGAAGGGCGGGGCCGGCGGTGACAGCTATGTCTCCGATCCCGCCAAGCCCGTCCCGCACCTGCCACGCCCGGTCAATTTCGGGGACGGGCGCTGGGGCGACTGGCTGGTCAGCGACCAGCGCCATGCCGATGGCCGCACCGACGTGATGACCTACCAGACCGACGTGCTGACCGCCCCCGTCCGCGTGTCGGGCGCGCCGTTTGCGGAGATTTTCGCCAAGACCACCGGCACCGACGGCGATTTCGTGGTGAAGGTGATCGACGTGTTCCCCGACGAGGTCGCGAGCGATCCGAAGATGGGCGGATACCAGTTGCCGATCAGCCTCGACATCTTCCGCGGACGCTACCGCGACAGCTTCGCCAAGCCCTCTGCGATCCCCGCAGGCAAGGTCCAGAAATACCGCTTCCGCCTGCCGACCGTGAACCACGTCTTCCAGCCCGGCCACCGCATCATGGTGCAGGTCCAGTCGAGCCTGTTCCCCCTCTACGATCGCAACCCGCAGACCTATGTGCCCAACATCTTCCTGGCGAAGCCGTCGGACTACCAGCCCGCGACCGTTACGCTGGAACGCGGTGGCACGCAGGCGAGCGCGGTGTGGCTGCCGGTGGTGGCGGTGGACCAGAGGGGAGTGATGGCGCGGTAGTCGGCGCGGACCCGCCGCGGCGGGGAGCGGGATCGAGGGGCATCTGGCAATGCGTCCGCACCGATCGCTTGCTCGCACGCACCACGGCGTTACGCTGATGTCTAAAGACCGTGAGGGGGCGCAATGTTCACTGCACTTGCCGTGACAGCCATATTCCTTGCGGATGTCGCGACCGGGTCCGAGCCTTCGACCGCGCGCTGGTCTTTGCAGGTAAAGCCGGGCCGTTGCAGCCTGGAGAGGCAAGGTCCTGGAACGGTGTCCGCCGTAGCAATCGACACGACGCCCGGAAGCGACAGCTATCGTTTGGCAATCGTGGGCGACGTGCGTGGGGCGTCTGCCTCTCTAGCCCCCGCCTCGCTGACCTTTGCACCATCACAGCAGGTCACGACGGGCTTCGTCAGGGCGGTGAAGCCGTCGAGCACCACCCCGGTTCTGCTGATGCAAGGCTTGCCACCTTCGGTGCTGGACGGTCTGTCTGGTGCCTCCGCCGTGACCGTGAATGTCAAGGCGGGAGGGACGATGTCCGTGGCACTCATCGGCACCGCCAAGGCCGTCGAAGCTCTGCGCAAATGCAGTGCCGATCAGCTCGTTGAATGGGGCGCTGATCCTGCGCAGTTCCTACCTGGCGGCACAATGCCGATCGCGCTGAAGCCTCGTGACGACTGGATTTCGAACAGTGAGCTTTTGAAGCTTGCGCGCCAGACAAGGCGACCTGTGGTCGACGACGACTTCCGCCTGATCGTGGCAACCGATGGGCGCATCTCCGAGTGTCACGCTTTGGCAGAAGCCACCGAATCGGAATTCGCCAAGGTCGCCTGCGCCGCCGTTATGGGAAGAAAATTACTCAACCCGGCAAGAGACGCCAGCGGCAACGCCGTCCTGGGCGCTGTGACGTTCCGGGTGAGCCTTGTGCGCAGCCCATCCTAGACTCCGCCTTGGATCTTGTCGCTTTTTGCGAATGCACGGTGATTTGGACAGCTCCCCACTCGATCCCGAACATTGACCTTCCCACGGCATCGTCCGACAGGCGACGCATGATCGCATCGAACGCCAACCTCACCGCCGCCCGCCAGAGTTTCGTCACCCATCTCGAATGTTCGATGACGGGCGAGCGGTACGAGGCCGATACGCTCCACGGGCTCTCGGCGGTCGGGCGGCCGTTGCTGGTGCGCTACGACCTCGACGGCGTTCGCGGGGCGATGACGAAGGACGTGCTCAGCCGCCGGCCTGCCGACCTGTGGAAGTACCGCGAACTGCTCCCCGTCCGCTCGCCCGACAACATCGTCAGCCTGGGCGAGCAGGAAACCCCGCTCGTCACGCTCGACCGGGTCGGCGCCAAGCGTGGTGCTCGCGCGCCGATCGTCAAGGACGAGGGGCGGTTGCCCACCGGCAGCTTCAAGGCGCGCGGGCTGGTGATGGCGGTCAGCATGGCCAAGGCGCTGGGGGTGCAGACCATCGCCATGCCGACCAATGGCAATGCGGGCGCCGCTGCCGCCGCCTATGCCACCCGCGCCGGCATCGAGATGGTCGTGTTGTGCCCAGACGACACGCCCGAGATCAACGTGCGCGAGATCGCGGCGCAGGGGGCCCGCGTGTACCGCGTCAACGGCCTGATCGACGATTGCGGCGCCATCGTTGGCGCGGCGTGCAAGGCGAACGGCTGGTTCGATTTTTCGACCCTGAAGGAGCCGTATCGGATCGAGGGCAAGAAGACGATGGGGCTGGAACTGGCCGAGCAGCTCGGCTGGGAGATGCCCGACGCGATCTTCTACCCGACCGGCGGCGGCACCGGCCTGATCGGCATGTGGAAGGCGTTTGACGAGCTTGAGGCGCTGGGCTTCATCGGCGCCGAACGCCCGCGCATGTATGCGGTGCAGGCAGAGGGCTGCGCACCGATGGTCCGCGCGTTCGAGGCGGGCGTCGAGCACGCCGATCGCTGGGAGGACGCACACACCGTCGCCGCGGGCATCCGCGTGCCCAAGGCGGTCGGCGACTTCCTGATCCTGCGCGCGGTGCGCGACAGCGGCGGCGCGGCGCTGGCGGTGAGCGATGCCGCGCTGCTGGCGGCGGTGGACGAGGCCGCGGGCGACGGCCTGCTACTGTGTCCGGAGGGGGGCGCGACGCTCGCCGCCTACGACCGCGCGCTCGACGCGGGAAAGGTCGGGCGCGACGAGCGCGTCGTGCTGTTCAACTGCGCGACCGGCCTGAAATACCCGATGCCCGACAAGTCGCGCACGATCGACCGCCACGCCGCGATCGACTTCGCGAGCCTGTAAGCCCATGCAGCCGATGTTCAGCTTGCCCGCCCTAGCGCCCCGCGGCGTGACTCGTCCCATCCTTCGTGCGTTGCTGCTGGCCGGCATATTGGCCGCGCCCGCGCTGGCGCAGGACAATGTCCAGGCGCCGCCGGTCCAGACGACGCCGACGCTCAACAACTTCAGCCTGCCGCCCGGCACGCCTACGCCCACGCCGACCCCCAGCACGGTGCCGACGCCCGCGCCGACTGCCGCTCCGCCACCGGTCGTCCCGACCGTGCGCGCGACGCCGACGCCGGCAGCGACGCCGGCGCCGCGTGCGACCCCGCGGGCAACGCCGACGGCTGCTCCGACGGCTGCGGCTACGACGCCGCCCGAATCAGTCGCGCCCGCGCCAGAGGCGGTGGCCACGCCTGTCGCGCCGGCGCCCACGCCCACGCCGCTGCCAACCGGATCGCCGCTGGCCGAGCCTTCGCCCGTCCCGACGGCTTCCCAGCCGGCCTCGAACGCGCTGTGGTGGCTGGGCGGTGGCGTCCTGCTGCTGCTCGCCGGTGCGGTCGGTTTCGTGCTGTGGCGCCGTCGCGAGACAGACGACGCGATGGCCGAGGATGTGCCCGCCCAGGACGACGACGCGATCGCCTATGTCGCCCCGGTTCCCGCGCCGTCGCCGCCCGCCGCACCCGTGCAGGCCGCGCCGACGCCCGCGGTCGATACCCCGCCGGGCCGCAGCCTCGTCACGACGCTGCGCCCGCGCGAGATGTGGACGCAGGGGCCCGACGCGGTGCTGGCGTTCGAACTCGTCGTCACCAACCACGGCACCGCGAGCGCCGACGCCATCCGTACCACGATCGCGCTGACGAGTGCCGGTCGCGACACCGCCGCCGAGATCGCGGCGTTCCAGGCGGGTGCCGATTTCGCCGGCGGGCCGGAGCCCTTCACGTTGCAACCCGGCGAAAGCTTCGTGCTGGGCGGCGAAATCCTGCTGCCCGGGGACGCGATGCGCGTGAACGAGGTGGGCGACCGCGCGATGATCGTGCCGGTCGCGATGGTCGCGATGCGCTGGCGCGGCGGGCTGTCGGTGCGGACCGCGGGCGATGCGTTCGTGATCGGCACGGGCGATGCGGGGGCGACGCGCCTCGGCCCGATTTGGGTCGACCGGGCGGGCGTGCGCTTCGCCAAGCTCGACGCCCGCCGCTTCGTCGCGCGGGGGTAACGCGCGCTATTCGATCCAGACGCCGACGACCCGCCACGCCCCGCCTTCGCGGTCCAGCGATACGGTTTCGATCGCTTCGGCCTTGTTGGCGAAGCGGGTGCGGAACTTGACGATTTCATAGCCCGCGGGCGGCGCCGGCACGCTCTGCTGGTCGATAAACGTGCGGGAGATCATGGCGCCAAGCGGCGTGCGCGCCTTCACCGATGCCGCGGCCCACACTTCGGCGGTGTTGAGCTTCCGGAAGGACGCACCGGTCGCGCGGTAGCTCTCGTCCCACCGCCCCTGATCCACCAGCGCCATCCACTGCCGCGCCGCCTCCGCCACCTCTGACGCGGGCGCGACCGCCGACGGGGCCGCGGTCTGCTCTGGGAGCGATGCGGTGTTGGGCATGGCAATCAGGGCGACGAGACTGAGGGCGAGGGTCATGACGAGCACTCCAAGGACGATCCGGGGACGGCGGATGGCCGACCCCACGCCGCTGTCCGGCGCCACCTCCTGATCCACCGGGGCGCGGGGCAAATCTGCCCCGAATTCCGCGTCCCCGAGAATATGGGGGTGCGCCGGCCCGTCGCTTTCGACCGCCAGCAGCAGGCGCGCCGCCTCGCGGCTGCTCGACACCGCCAGCTTGCGCCGCGCATCGCGGAGCCGTTCGTTGATGGTGTGGACCGACAGGTCGAGGCTGCGCGCGATCGACTTCGCATCGTGCCCCCGCACGATCAGCCGCAGAGTCTGCTTTTCCTTTTCGGACAAGGTTCCGACGGACGCGGGGACGTGGACGTTCATGCGGGGCGAAAATTAGGGGTGGTGGGGGCGGCGGGCTACCCCCAAAAAATTGTGGCCGGGGAGTGAGGGGTGTCGGGAGCCGGTACGCATGCGAGGAGCACGAAAAAGGGCGACCCGCTTGTGGCGGGCCGCCCTTTTTCTTTGGCTTGGCCGTCAGAGGAGTAAATCCCCTGACGTCGGACGGCGCTTCGCGCCGCCGGCCGGCCTTGTGCGAGGTCGGGCTGGCGTCGCCAGCCCGTCCCGCACTGCGGCTTACTTGATCTCGACAGTCGCGCCGGCTTCTTCCAGCTGCTTCTTGATCTTCTCGGCCTCGTCCTTCGACACGCCTTCCTTGACGGCCTTCGGAGCCGACTCGACCAGCGTCTTGGCTTCGGTCAGGCCGAGCGAGGTGATCGCGCGGACTTCCTTGATGACGTTGATCTTCTTGCCACCGTCGCCGGTCAGGATCACGTCGAACTCGGTCTGCTCTTCGGCAGCCGCAGCGCCACCGCCGGCGCCGCCGGCAGCAGGAGCCGCCGCAACCGCAGCGGCGGCCGAGACGCCCCACTTCTCTTCGAGCAGCTTCGACAGCTCAGCGGCCTCGAGGACGGTCAGCTCGCTCAGGGCGTCGACCAGCTTGTTCAGATCAGCCATTGTAAATCTCCAGTTTCAATCGTGTGTCGGGTTCAAAATTCGCTCGCGCAACGGATGTTACGCGGCTTCCTTTTCCGCATATGCCGAGAGCACGCGGGCGATCTGCGCCGCCGGTGCCTGGGTGATGGTCGCCAGCTTCGTGGCGGGTGCAACGAGCAGCCCCACGAGCTTCGCCCGCAGCTCGTCGAGCGACGGCAGCGATGCGAGCGCCTTCACGCCCTCCGCGTCGAGGATCTGGCTGCCCATTGCGCCGCCCACGATTTCGAACTTGTCGTTCGTCTTCGCGAAATCGATCGCAGCCTTGGCGGCGGCGACCGGGTCGACGGAAGTGGCGAGCCCGACCGGACCGGTCAGCAGGTCGGTGAGACCCGCATAATCCGTGCCCTCGAGCGCGATCTTGGCAAGCTTGTTCTTCGAGACCTTGTAGGTCGCGCCGGCGTCGCGCATCTTGCCGCGAAGCACCGTCGACTGGGCGACGGTCAGACCCAGGTTGCGGGTGACGACCACCACGCCGACCTGGCCGAAGTTTGCATTCAGCGCGGCAACGGCGTCGGTCTTTTGCGAACGATCCATGCCATTCTCCTCAAATTGAACGGCCGCCAGATGGCAGCCGCCCGGTTCAATCACCCGGCGTCGCCGCCGGGCGTCACTTGTCCGTGAGGGGAGGGGAGTGGCTGACGCGGCACAAGGCGCGCGCATGGCCGAACCCGACAGCACCGGCGCGTGTGGCCGGCATGGTCGGTGAAACTCTTATCCCCGTCTCGGTGGGAGATTAAGGCCGGCGAACCGGCCACCCACTGTCTCGGACGGCGACCGGCGGCCGGGGCCACCGATCAAGGGCGCGCACTTAGCGGATTGCGGCGGGGAGTCAATGGCGGAAGGCGCGTTGCTCATCACCTGCCGTTCGCCTCGAGTAGGGATCGAGCTTGTCGAGAGCCCGTGTCGAGAGCGCTCGCGAGTGAGGCACCCACCTCTCGATACGCCGTCTCGACAAGCTCGACGGCTACTCGAGGCGAACGGCAGATAAAGACGACTGCTTACCCCAGCGTCGTGACGACACCCTCGCCACCGAAACGCGCTCTCTGGTCGTGGATGGCGCGGGCGTAGCCGGCGGCGAGGCCGCGGTGGCTGGAGCGGGCCTCGCGCGTGGTCGCGGCGGCGGCGCGCATGACGGAAATCTGGTGACGGGAATACAGATAGTTCAGGTCCATTCGGACTCCATGTGGGAAAGGCGGGCGTCCAGTCGGACGTCCGCTGCAATCAAGCGGGAACAGGAATAAGCGCGCCGACCGATCGGCGTGCGGGATATCAGGACGCGGCGATCTCGACGCGGTGCTGGGTCGCGGCTTCGCGGTCGGCGCGCAGCTTGGTGACGCGCTCGGCGCTGGCGGCCATCGCTTCGAAGGCGGCGACGGAGCGCATCGCGCGGTCGCGGACGTTGTCGAGCTGCGCGGCATCGGCGTCGGCACGCGCGCGGTCGGCTTGGGCCCGGAAATAACTCGCGTCGTTCGCCATCGGATACCTGCTTTCGGTAAAGGAGAAAACGGCGGCGCCGGGGTGGTCCCGGCGCCGCCGCGGGTATCAGTCTGCCGGCTGCAGATTCACTGCGCTGGTCTTGCCGCGGTTGTCCTGCTCCAGCTCATAGGTGACGCGCTGGTTCTGGTTCAGCGTCGCCATGCCGGCGCGCTCGACTGCCGAGATGTGCACGAACGCGTCGTTGCCGCCGGTTTCGGGCGCGATGAAGCCATAGCCCTTGTCGGCGTTGAAGAATTTGACGGTGCCGGTGATGGCCATGAGGATTTCCTTCTGTGCTTGACCGACCCGAAAGTGAGCCGGCCGATGCTCAAGGGGCAGGGAAAGAAGGAAGTAGGTGCCGCAAAGCGCCGAAGACCGTCGATGTGCGACTGTAGCGGAGGCAATGTGGGGACGCGCAGGGCGGTGCGCAAGGGGTGGGGGTGGGGGTTGCGACGCCATCTGGCGCGGCGATCCGATCACCCGGCACCCGGCACCCGGCACCCGGCACCCGGCACCCGTTACCCGTTACCCGGCACCCTCGCCCGTCACCCCCACCCGTTCGCTTCGAGTAGGGATCGAGCTTGTCGAGAGCCCGTATCGAGAAGTCCCCTCCAAGAGGCAACCACCTCTCGATACGTCGTCTCGACAAGCTCGACGACTACTCGAGGCGAACGGGGGAAATGGTGGCGATGACGAGGAAGGGCGCCCCCCCCTACCGTTTCTCTTCCGACACCGTCGTGTCCGCCGGCTGCGTCTCTTCCTCCGACGCGCTGTCGCGCGCACCGCACACCCATCCCGTTCGCCTCGAGTAGGCGTCGAGCCTGTCGAGACGCCGTATCGAGAGGCGGGTGCCTCGGGGAGAGAACCTCTCGATACGGGCTCTCGACTGCGCTCGATCCCTACTCGAGGCGAACGGCAGGGTTGGCGGGCAGTACTACGAAAGCCAGGTTGGGTTGCCCCCTTACCTTTTCTCTTCCGACACCGTCGTGTCGGCCGGCTGCGTCTCTTCCTCCGCCGCGGTGTCGCGGTTGACGCGCGCGGTCATGCCGGTGGCGTCGGCGTCGTCCTGCACCTGCGCCTCGGGTGGCGGGGGCGGGGCGGCATCGGCGGTGTTGCCGGGCGTCGGCGTGGGCGACGGCATCGCCAGCGGCGCTTCCTCGACGTTTGCCGCCTCGCTCGTCACGTCGAGCATCTCGGCGCCGTTGTCGGCGGCGGGGGGCGCTTCGGGTTCCGATCCCGAACAGGCGGCGAGCAGCGCCAGGGCGGAAAGCGCGGCCACGGCGGGGAGCATCTTCTTCATCGTCGTTGTCCTTGTCAGCGGGCGATCGTCGCCGCCTGGATGGCGGACCGCTTCTCGATCTTGTCGGCCAGGATGCCGTCCCAATTATAGGGGTCGGCGCGGAAATTCATCGTGCCGTTGGCCGATGCAAAGGCGGTCCAATACAGCAGGTACACGGTCACCGCCTCGGGCAGCTTCGCGCGCGTCGTCTTGCCGCCGGCGATCGTCGCCTGGATCGCCTCGGGCGTCCAGTCGGGCGACCCCTGCAACAGCAGCCGCGCGAGGTCGGCGGGCTTTTCCAGCCGCACGCAGCCGTGGCTGGCCAGCCGGTCGAAGCTCGCGAACTTGGCCTGAGCGGGGGTGTCGTGGAGGTACACGGCATAGGGGTTGTCGAAGTCGAACTTGTAGCGCCCGAGTGCCGACAGCGGCCCGGCCTGCTGCTGCAAGCGCTTGTTCGGACCCTCGCCGATCACCTTGAATCCATTGGTCTTCAGATAGCCCGCACCTTTCGGCCACAGCTCGCGCTCGGCGATGCCGCTCGGCACGTTCCACGGCGGGTTCAGCACCACCGAGTGGATCGACGACTGCAGCATCGGCGTCTCGTCGCCCGGTCGTCCGGTCACGCCCTTCATCGACATGATCGGCTGGTCGCCGTCGAACACCGTCAGCACCGCGGCGGCGATGTTGACCTGGATGCGCTTCTTGGCGAGCTCGGCGGGCAGCCAGCGCCACCGCTCCATGTTCGCCATGATCTGCTTCACGCGGTTGTCGGCGCTGACGTTCAGCGCGGCCAGCGTCTGCGTCGCGACCGAACCGGTGGGGTTGAGGCCGTAGCGCCGCTGCGCGCGCTGCACCGCCGCGGTCAGTTCCTTGTCGTACACGTCGCCCAGCGGCTCGACGCTCTTGTCCTCGATCGCCAGACGCTGGCGCAGCGCCCGCACGCGCGGCCCCTTGGCGCCCGGCACCAGGTCGCTGCCCGCGGCAAGCGTCTTCCATCCGCCGCGCGCGGCGATCGCGCGGTAGGCGGTCAGCCCCTTCTGCAACCCGTCATAGCCCGAATAGGGTGGCGGCAGCATCGCGATCCAGCGCGCCAGCCGGTTGCCCTGAACGGCGGCGGCGAAATCGGGCAGCGGATCATAGGCCGCGGGGCGCAGACCCCAATCCTCCTGGAAATCCGCCGTCGCCAGCCGCCCGGCATGGACCGCGCGGGCATAATCGAGCGCAGCGCGGACCAGCCCGTCGTTGTCGGCAGGCGGCGGGGTCGCCGACGCCTCGTGCCGCAGCCCTTGCGCAAAGCTGCCCCCGGCGAGCATCGCGGTGATCTGCTTCGCCTGTTCCGGGCTCAGTTGCGGCAGGGGTACCGACGGCGCGACGACCGGCACGGGCGCGGCCTGTGCCTGGGGCGCAGCCGGGGTGGCCTGCGGCACGGGCACCTGCGGGGTGGGCGCGGGTGCCGGCTTGGCCGCCGGCGGCAGGATCGATTGCGGCGCATTCTGGGCCACGCCGGTCGATACGGTCATCAGGGTCGCGGTCGCGAAAATCGCGGATCGATACATGGTACGCATGGTGATGGTTCGCCTGGGGAAAGAGCGTTCGACGCCCGTGTACAGGATAGAGCCGTGCGGATTCAAAGGGAAAAGCCGGGGCGGGACCAGGAAATCGCGGCGGAGCGGCTGCGCCGCCGTGGCGTGACGGGGTCGAGCCCCGCGCGGCGGCGGTGCGATGCGTTCGGTCGGCCCGCCATGAAGCGGGGGAGGGCCTGTGTCAGCCGGCCTGCCCTCCAAAACCGTTCGTGCTGAGCGTGTCGAAGCACATGCCCGGAACGTGAGGGGCGGTGCGTGGAACATGTCCTTCGACAGGCTCAGGACGAACGGGGTGGGGATGAGCGCGGGCATTCGCGTGGGCTGGCGCGCGGGGGGGCGGGTTCGGTGCGGCGAGTGGTGCGCATCAATCGCTTCCACCGGACCGCACACTCCAGAAATTTAACTGCAAGTTAGATCTTGACAGTCCCGAGTTTAAGTCCGACTTAAAACTTACCGAAGTCGAAAGGGAACGCTCATGTCGATCACCGAACTCCGCAAACGCGCCCGCCTGCTCAAATGGCTCGTGACGATCCCGTTCGTCGCGCTGGTGCTGCTCGCGGTCGCGCTGGTCGGCAACATCGTGTGGCAGGGCGGGCGCTATGCCGATGGCGTCGCGATCTACTATCTGCCGATGTGCCTGTACCTCTGGGCGATCTGGATGGTTCGCGTGGCGCTGGGGCAGATCGCCGAGGGGAGGCTCTTTGGCGAGGTGGTGCCCAAGCTCCTGCGCCGGGTCGGCCTCGCGCTGTTCGGCGGGGCGGTGTTCACCGTGTTCGGCATTCCGCTGATGACCGCGCTGCGGTTCGACAAGCCGCATATCGCGACCTTCGAACCCTCGCCGGTCACGCTCGGTGTCGTCGGCGCGGCGCTGGTGGTCTTCGCCGAACTTCTCGGGCGCGCCGCAGCGATGCGCGAAGAGATCGAGGAATTCTTCTGATGCCCGTGGTCGTCACCCTCGATGCCATGCTCGAGCGGCGCGGCATGACGGGCAAGCACCTCGCCGCGCGGATGGGCATCAGCGAGACCCAGCTGTCGCTGTTCAAGTCGGGCAAGGTGCGCGGCATCCGCTTTGCCACCATCGCACGGATGTGCGCGGCGCTCGACTGCACCCCGGGCGACCTGCTCGACTATCGCTTCGATCCCGCCGACTTGGACGCCGCCGACGAGGACTGAGCGGGCGGGGCGGACGCAAGAAGGGCCGGCGGATCGCTCCGCCGGCCCTTTTTGTTTGGCTCGTGGGGGATCGAAGTGAATCCGATCCCCGTCGGTCGGGTTTCACCCGCCGGCCGGCCGACGTTGCCGCTGTCGCGGCGCCGGCGCGTAGCTTACGCGCCCGCCACGTCGGCGTGGGATCGAAGTGAATTCGATCCGCGTCGGTCGGGTTTCACCCGCCGGCCGGCCGACGTTGCCGCTTTCGCGGCGCCGGCGCGTAGCTTACGCGCCCGCCACGTCGGCGGTGTCGACCTTCACGCTCGGGCCCATCGAGCTCGAGACGGCGACCTTGCGGACGTACTTGCCCTTGGCGCCCGCAGGCTTGGCCTTGACCACCGCGTCGACCAGCGCGTCGAAGTTCGCGCGCAGGTCTTCCGCCGGGAACGACGCCTTGCCGATGCCCGAATGGATGATGCCGGCCTTTTCGACGCGGTATTCGATCTGGCCGCCCTTGGCTGCCTTCACCGCTTCGGCGACGTTCATCGTGACGGTGCCGAGCTTCGGGTTCGGCATCAGGCCCTTCGGACCCAGCACCTTGCCCAGGCGACCGACGACGCCCATCATGTCCGGGGTCGCGATGCAGCGGTCGAAGTCGATCGTGCCGCCCTGGACGATCTCCATCAGATCCTCCGCGCCCACGACGTCGGCGCCGGCCTCACGGGCCTCGTCGGCCTTCGCGCCCTTGGCGAACACGCCGACGCGGACGGTCTTGCCGGTGCCCTTGGGCAGGGTGACGACGCCGCGGACCATCTGGTCGGCGTGACGCGGATCGACGCCCAGGTTCAGCGCGACCTCGATCGTCTCGTCGAACTTGGCGGTGGCGTTGGACTTCACCAGGCCGATCGCCTCGTCGACGCCGTGCAGGCGCTCACGATCGACGGTCAGCGCCTTCTGCTTCTTGCTCACGAAAGCCATGATCTCAGCCCTCCACCACTTCGAGGCCCATCGCGCGGGCGGAACCTTCGATGATCTTGGTCGCAGCCTCGATGTCGTTGGCGTTCAGATCCTTCATCTTCATCTCGGCGATCTCGCTCAATTTCGAGCGCGCGATCTTGCCTGCCGAAATCTTGCCCGGCTCCTTCGAGCCCGACTTCAGGTTCGCGGCCTTCTTGATGAGGTAGGTCGCAGGCGCGGTCTTCGTCTCGAACGAGAACGAACGGTCGGCATAGACGGTGATGACGGTAGGCAGCGGCGTGCCCTTCTCGACGTCGCCGGTCTGCGCGTTGAACGCCTTGCAGAATTCCATGATGTTGACGCCGCGCTGACCCAGCGCCGGGCCGATCGGCGGCGACGGATTGGCAGCGCCGGCGGGCACCTGCAGCTTGATATAGCCGGTAATCTTCTTTGCCATGAGGCAACCTCACTCTGTAGATGGGCGCGGGCGCTCAAGCGTCCGGCCCGGTTCAAGTTTAGCGGTCCGATCGGACGCGAACGCCCTCCCGCATGTTTCCAGCGATGACCCGGTGGAAGGCGGCGCGCCTAGCAGAGGTGGGGCCGCAACGCAACCAGGGCTTGATTTGTAGGATTTGGCCTGCAACCTGTCCGCGCCTGATGAGCAGGTCCTTCACCCGTGCGCAGGCGCTCCAGAACGCCGCCTTCCTCCGCGCGTTGCGTCAGACGGGCAACGTCCACGAGGCGGCCCGCAGTCTCGGCGTCCACCGCTCGACCTATACCAAGCGACGCGCTCGCGACCCCGGTTTCGCCGCCAAGTGGGACGCCGCACTCGCCGTCGCCCACGCCGCGCTGCACGACGCCGGCTGCCCGACCGCCGCGGAGCCCCGCGTCGTTCGCACCACCGCCGGTCGGCGCCAGCTGCGCCCCGCCCAGCCGGGACGCCTTACCCGCGCCGCCGAACAGGCGTTCCTCGCTGCGCTCAGCGCCACCGCCAACATCCGCCTCTCGGCGGCAGCGGCGGGATTCAGCCACGCCGCCTTCTACCACCGGCGCAAGACCAGCCTCGCCTTCGCCCGCGAGATGCGCCTCGCTCTGGCGGCGGGCTATGAGCAGGTCGAGATGGCGCTCCTCGCCGCCGGCCTGCCCGACGCGCATGCCGATGACGCGTGGCGGCACAACGCTCCTCCACCGATCCCCCCGATGACCGCGAACCAGGCGCTGCAACTCCTGTACCTCCAACAGAAGGAAGCCCGCCTCGGCGGTGCGCCAGAGCCGCTGCGCCGCCAGCGCGGCGAAAGCGCTGCCGCCCGCGACGAACGCCTGACCCTGATGGCCGAACACCGTAGGACGCGCGACCGCGAAGCGTTCCTGGTCGCCGAAGCCCAGCGCAAGGCGAAGGGCGGCGCGGCGGCGGGCGGGGATCGGCCGATCCTCCCCGATCTGGCGCAGGTCACCGGCGGGTCGAAGGCGCAGCGCAGCTCCGCCGACATCGCGACCGCCCCCGAACCGAACCACGCTCGCTTCGGCGGGCGGCGGCTGGGGGATGGCAACTGACGCGCGGCGGTGCTTAGCTGTCCGCATGATCCCTCGCTTCATCACCCAGCTGACCCTGACGGCGTTCCTCGCGGCGTCGCCATCCCTGGCGCAGTCCACCTACGATCACGTCGATCCGATGATAGGCACCGGTGGGCAGGGGCATACCTTCCCCGGCGCCGTCGCGCCGTTCGGGATGGTGCAATTCTCGCCGGACACCGACACGGGCTGCGTCATCCGCGACTGTTACGCGCACGCCGCGGGGTATCGGTACGAGGATCCGACGATCCAGGGCTTCTCGCTGACCCATTTCTCGGGCGCGGGGCATTCCGATCTCGGCGACTTCCTGATGATGCCGGTGACCGGCGCCACCGTCCCGCTCGAGCCCGGTGACGCCGCGAAGCCCGGTTCCGGGTATCGCTCGCGGTTCGACCATGCGAGCGAGGTCGCGCGCCCCGGCTACTATTCGGTGCGGCTGCGCGACACGGGCGTCACCGCGCAGCTGACCGCGGGCACGCGCATCGGCGTCGCGCGCTATGCCGCAGCGGACCGGACGAAGCCGATGCACCTCGTACTCGACCTGCGCAGTTCGCTCTACAATTATCCGGGCAAGATCCTGTGGTCCTCGGTGCGGCTGCGTCCCGACGGCACCGTCACCGGGTGCCGCGACACGCGTGGCTGGGCGCCCAATCGTAAGCTGTGCTTCGCGATGCGCTTCTCGGCCCCGCTTACGGGGCACGCCTTCGTCTCCACCGAAAAGGACGTCACCTACAAGGGCTTCCAGGGCCCCGGCCGCGGCAGCGACACGCTGGCCGAGCGGGCGGGCCGCGCGCTGGTCGCGCGTTTCGACTTCGGCACGCTCGACCGGCCGCTCGAGGTCCGGACCGCAATCTCCTCGGTCGACGAGGCCGGCGCGGTCGCCAATCTGGCGAGCGAGCCGGGCGACTTCGACGCGGTGCTGGCAAAGACGACCGCCGCGTGGCGCCGCGCGCTCGACGTGCTGAAGATCGAGGCCCCGGCGCCGATGCGCACGTCGGTCGCGACGGCGCTCTACCACAGCCTGCTCGCGCCGTCGGTCGCGGGCGACGCCGACGGGCGCTACCGCGGCGCCGACAACCAGGTGCATGTCGCCCGGGGCTACACTTTCCGCTCGACCTTTTCGCTGTGGGACACGTTCCGCGCCGAGCATCCGCTGCTCACCCTCGTCCAGCCGGCGAGCACGTCGAGCGACATCGTCCGCTCGCTGATCGCCAGCCGCGCCGACAGCCCCGACGGCATCCTGCCGGTGTGGCAGTTCCAGGGGCGCGAGACGTGGACCATGATCGGCTATCACGCGGTTCCGGTGATCGCCGACGCCTATCTGAAGGGCATCCGCGGCTTCGACGCCGACGCCGCGCTCGACGCGATGGTCGCAAGCGCGACCTACGCTCCCTATGGCGGGCTCGGCGACTATATGAAGCTCGGCTATGTGCCGATCGACCGCGAGCCGGAAGCCGCGTCGAAGACCGTCGAATACGCCTATGACGACTGGATGATCGCGCGCATGGCCCGCGCGATGGGGCGGCGGGACGTCGCCGCGACGTTCGAGAAGCGGGCGGGCAACTGGCGCAACAGCTTCGACCCGAAGACCGGGTTCGTCCGCGCGCGCAAGGCGGACGGCAGCTTCCGCACCCCCTTCGATCCGACCGCGATCAACTACGGGTCCGATTATACCGAGGGCAATGCCTGGCAATACAGCTGGTTCGTGCCGCAGGATCAGGCGGCGCTGACCACGGCGCTGGGCGGCGACGCCGCTACGGTCGCGAAGCTCGACGCGATGTTCGATTTCGACACCTCGAAGCTCGACTACAGCCATGCCGAGGACATCGCCGGGTTGATCGGCCAGTATATCCACGGCAACGAACCCAGCCACCACGTCGCCTATCTCTACAGCCACGCCGGCGCGCCGTGGCGCACGCAGGCGCGGCTGAAGCAGATCGTCGACAGCCAGTATCGCGCGACGCCCGACGGCCTGTCGGGCAACGACGACCTGGGGCAGATGTCGGCGTGGCTCGTCTTCACCGCGCTCGGCTTCTACCCGGTGACGCCCGGCAGCCTGGAATATGTCATCGGCCGCCCCTTCGTCGACCGCGCGACCCTGACCCTGCCCAATGGCAAGCGGCTGGTGATCGTCGCGGACGGCTTGGATGGCGGTCATCCCTATGTCGGTTCGGTCACGCTGAACGGCGCGCCCGTGACGAATGCCTATCTGCGCCACGATCAGATCATGGGCGGCGGCGAGCTGCGGTTCGCGATGCAGGCTCAGCCGAACCGGGCCTGGGCGAGCGGGGCGGGGGATCGCCCGTATTCGATGAGTGTGCGGCGGTGAGGGGGATGAGCGGTCAGCTTTGGTATGACCGCTAATGCCCAATTGCGGACATTTCGACGACCCGGGGATGACCGCGTCCTATGGGCCGGTTAGGGGAGAAGGCTAGTGGCGATCGGAAGTCGATCAGCCTCAAGGAGAGCCCGCATGCTTTTTCACACCATGGTCGGATCGAACGACATTGAACGGTCGAAGCGCTTCTACGACACGGTGCTCGCCACTTTGGGGGCAGGCGAAGGGGCGCGGAACATCGCCGACAGCGGCCATACACGGCTGATCTATAATAATGGCAACGGAACCAACTTCATCGTCAGCCAGCCGATTAACGACGAACCGGCAAGCGTAGCCAACGGCAGCACCGTCGCCTTTTCGTGCAACTCGCCTGAACAAGTGAAGCAGCTTCATGATACCGCGGTCGCCAACGGCGGCACCTCGATCGAAGCCCCGCCCGGCCCGCGTAATACGGCATCGCTGGGGACAGTCGAACTTGCCTATTTTCGCGACCCAGACGGCAACAAACTATGCGGAATTCATTTTCCTGCCTGATCTGTCCGACACGGGTCCGCTTTTGACCCTAGCGGACCCGGATTTTGCGATCGCGCGAGTGTCCGCGTCCCACCCAATTGCGGACATTTCGAGCGAGGCGCATAGCGCGCTGGATGGATCGTTTTAAGAGCTACCGAAGCTGGTGGCGGCCGTTGCCCGCTTGGCTCAAGCTGATCACGGTGCTGGGCATCTACCCCGCGTGGTTATTCATCGTCTATTGCGCGTGCACCAGTGCATCCAAGAGCCAAGACGCTCTTCTCGCATTTGGCGTTTTCGCACTCGGGACCGTGCTTCACATAGCGTTTGATCGTCGCAATCGCGGCGCGGGTCCAGAACAGGGCGGCGATGACATCGTCGGCGGCGAATGACCGCTTCCCACCAATATCGGACGGTCCAAGTGCTGCGTCATAATTGGCAGCGCTGCGCGGACCACTGAACGCTGGCTGAGACTAGAGTATTATATCGCAGCAGCGCGACTCGGGAGTGAATCCCGCGTCTTCACGTCGGACGGGCCTGGCTGCGCCGACATGCCGGCCGGTCTCGCGCGTTGTCTCGCGGAATAGCGTGGCTATTCCGCGTGCGGTCGCTGCGTTCGGCTCTCGCCTTACTTGCTGCGCTCGACTTGCTCGAAGTCCAGTTCGACCGGGGTGGCGCGGCCGAAGATGCTGACCGACACCTTGACCTTCGCCTTGTCGAAATCGAGTTCCTCGACGATGCCGTTGAAGGTCGCGAACGGGCCGTCCAGCACCTTGACCGAATCGCCGATCTCGAAATCGACCTTGATCTTCTGCTTGGGCGCGGCGGCGGCTTCTTCCTTGGTGTTCAGGATGCGCGCGGCCTCGGCCTCGCTGATCGCCTGCGGCTTGCCCATGCTGCCGAGGAAGCCGGTCACCTTCGGCGTGTTCTTCACCAGGTGATAGACGTCGTCGTTCATGTTGAGCTTCGCCAGCACATAGCCGGGGAAGAACTTGCGCTCGGACTGGACCTTCTTGCCGCGGCGGACCTCGGTCACCTGCTCGGTCGGCACCTCGACCGCCTCGACCAGCGCGTCCAGGCCCATGCGGGTGGCATCCGCCAGGATCTGGTCGCGGACCTTGTTCTCGAAACCCGAATAGGCGTGGATGATGTACCAGCGCGACATGTCTAACCCTTTGATAATGCGTGTTGAGGCGGCGGAGGCGCCTATTCGGCGAGCGACAGCAGCCCCTTGACGATCGCGTCGAACACGGTGTCGACTCCGAAGAAGAACAGCGCCAGCAACGTCGTCATGATGACGACCATCACGCCGGTCATCACGGTTTCCTTGCGCGTCGGCCAGACGACCTTCTGCGTCTCGGCCTTCACCTGGTTCAGGAATTCGAGCGGGCTGGGCTTCGCCACGGATAGTGATCCTTCGTCGTTCGGGTCCGGGGATCGGAAGAGTGCTTTCCGGACATAGGTCCGCCGTCGGTGCCTTGCGAGGCCCCGACGATGAAAACTTCCGATTTCGGATTGGGGAGGGCTGTAGCCGGGGACGGCGGATGGCGCAAGCGGGGGTGGGGGCGTTGCTGGAATGGGAAGCCGTCATGGGAGTAAATCCCATGACGTCGGACGCGGCTAAGGCCGCGCCGGCCGTCCTCACTGCTGTTCGGAATGGCAGGGGAGCTCGGACTCGAACCGAGGGCCTTCGGTTTTGGAGACCGACGCTCTAACCAACTGAGCTACACCCCTGTGCCCTCGCGCCTCTACCCCGCTCGTTCGCGGTTCGCAAGCATCGAGCGACTATGCCGCGCGGGCGGAGGCGCGTGGGTCTATCGCCAGCGAGCGGGCTTCGCCGACGGGCAGGGGGCGCCCGAAATAATAGCCCTGGACCTTGGTACAGCCGAGCCCCTGGATCATCGCATGCTCGTCCTCGGTCTCGACCCCTTCGGCGGTCGTCGCCATGCCGAGCGACTGGGCGAGCGCCACGACGGCGCGGATGATCGCGATCGCTTCCTTCTCGCCCTTCGACGCGCCCTGCACGAAGCTGCGGTCGATCTTGATCGAGGAGAAGCGCGTGCGGCTGAGATAGCCGAGCGACGAATAGCCGGTGCCAAAATCGTCGAGGCTCAGGCGGATGCCGAGGTCGAGCAGGCTTTCGAGCACGCGGATCGCGCCGGTCCCCTCGCGCATGAACACGCTTTCGGTCACTTCCAGTTCGAGCCGGTCCGGCGACAGGCCCGAATTGGCGAGCGCCTGGGTGACGACCGAGACGAAGGCGGGGTTGTGGAGCTGTTCGGGCGAGACGTTCACCGCCACCCGGATCGATCCGTCCCACTTGGCCGCCTCGTCGCAGGCGGTGCGCAACACCCACTCGCCGATCGGCGCGATCAGCCGCGCTTCCTCGGCCAGCGGCACGAATTTCGCCGGGCTGATCGGCCCGAATTCGGGGTGGGTCCAGCGCAGCAGTGCCTCGAACCCGGTCAGCCGCCCGGTGCCGGCGTCGACCACTGGTTGATAGTTGAGCGTCAGTTCGTCCTTTTCGAGCGCGTTGCGCAGCGCGATTTCGAGCACGCGGCGCTCCTCCGCCACCAGGTGGAGCTGCGGCTCATAGGCGTGAAACGACCCGCCTCCGGCATCCTTCGAGCGATAGAGCGCGAGGTCGGCGGAGCGGATGAGCATTTCGGGCGTGCGCCCGTCGCGCGGGCCGATCGCGAGCCCGACCGAGGCGCCGATGTACAGCGTGTGCGCATCGACGTCGTAGGGCGCCGACAGCGTCGCGATGATCGTGCGCGCCATCCGCTCCATTGCCTGGCGGTCGCTCGCATCGCGCACCACGACCGCGAATTCGTCGCCGCCCAGACGACCGATCATCTCGTTCTCGGTCATCAGGCTCTTCAGCCGGTCGGACACGCGGCCCAGCAGCCGGTCGCCGACCGGATGGCCGAGCGTGTCGTTGACCGCCTTGAACCGGTCGAGGTCGATCATCATGAAGCCGCAGCGCGATCCCCATTTGTCGGCCTCCGCCATCGCGCGGGCGAGCGATTCGTGGATCAGCAGGCGGTTGGGCAGGCCGGTCAGCGTGTCGAAGCGCGCCATGCGGCTGATCTTGTCCGCCGAGGCGCGCTGTTCGGTGACGTCGGAGCCGACGCCGCGGAAGCCGACGAAGCCGCGATCCTCGACGATGCGGGGGCTGGCGGACATTTCCCACCAGCGTTCCTCGCCGTCGACATAGACGGGGAGCAGCAGGTCGCGGAACGCCTCGCGCGCCTTCAGCTTCTCGGCCAGGTCGCGCAGTCCTTGCGCGAAATTGCCGTTCTGCCAGGTCGGCCCGGCCAGGATCTCGAGGAAGCCCATGCCGTTGATCGACGCGGGATCGACCCCGATCGAGCGGGCGAAGCGCGGGCTGGCGCGGACGACGCGGCGCTGGGCGTCGATCTCCCACAGCCAGTCGGCATTGGTTTCCTGCTCGGTCTCGCGCAGCAGCAGGCTGACCGTCTCGTCGCGCTCGGCAAGCGCCAGCTCGCCCGCGCGGATCACGACGAGCGCTCGACCGCGTGCGAAACATCCGATCATCAAGAGGCCGGTAAACAGCGCCAGATTGGCCGCCACCCCCTCCAGGTCGAGCCAGGCGAAAATGCCCGCCGTCGAGCCGCCGAGGATGAACAGGAACAGCAGCGTCGCCAGCGGCAGCGCCGCCATCGAGATCGCCGCCGCAGCCATCAGCACGACGACGACCGCGACCAGCCCCAGCAGCGCGCCGCCGTCGCCGGACAGTCCGAAATAGAGCGGCGCGATCGCCCATACCCCGCCCAGCGCCAGCCCGTCGACGAAGGTGCCGCGCACATCCGCGAGCGTCGCGGTGGCGTCGGTGCGATTGCGGTTCGACAGGCGCCTGACCGCGATCGTCGTCGCGACTACCGCGACCAGCGCAGCCCACGCACCCAACTGCCACAGCGGCATGAGCCGACCGAACGCCAACGTCACCAGCGCCGCGCCGACCACGTTGGCCGCCAGCATGAACAGCGCCATGTGGCTGCCCGAGGCGATCTGCGCGGCGCGGATCGGCGCCCAGTCGGTGGTGTCCGCGGGGTCGTAGAGGCCAAGCAGCGCGCGCGCGTCGATGCGCGGCTGAGCGAATTGGGAGGAAGTGGGCCCGGTCACCCGCCGACCCTAAAAGCCACAGGGTTGACGGAAAGTTAGGGTCGCGGCGAAAATCGGACGGTCGGAGCGGCGTTTTGACGCGCCGCTCCCCGCGCCATCACGCGGCGACGGCGTAAGGCTTGATGTCGCCGTTCAGATACAGGTTCCGCGCCTTGGCCCGGCTGAGCTTGCCCGAGCTGGTGCGCGGCAACGTGCGCGGCGGCACGAGTTCGATGACGCAGTTCATGCCGGTCACCGCGCGCACGCGTTCACGGATCGCGTCGCGCAGGCGGATGCGTTCGCCATGGTCGCTGGTGCGGCACTGGACGAGCACCGCCGGCGTTTCCTCACCGCCCGGCGTGGTGATCGCGAAGGCGGCGATATCGCCCTGCTTGAAGCCGGGCAGCTGCTCGACCGCCCATTCGATGTCCTGCGGCCAGTGGTTGCGGCCGTTGACGATGATCATGTCCTTGGCGCGGCCGACGATGTAGAGATAGCCGTCGCTCAGATAGCCCATGTCGCCGGTGTCGAGCCAAACGCCGCCTTTGGAATCGGGCGCCATGCACGCATCGGTCGATTCCTGGTCGCGGAAATAGCCGACCATCACCGACGATCCGGCGCACCAGACCTTGCCGACGGCGCGCTCGGGGAGCGGAGTGCCGTCCTCCTCGCGGATTTCGACGGTCATGCCCTGCACGGGCTTCCCGCAATTGACGATGGCGCGGAACCGCTGGGGGCGATCCTCGCCGGCGGCGACGCCCGAAAGCTGCGTTTCCTCGACCAGCTCGACGACGATGCCCTCGCCCGGCGGCATGATCGAGACGGCGAGCGTCGCTTCGGCAAGGCCGTAGCTCGGCAGGAAGGCGCTGGCCTTGAACCCGGCCTCTCCGAACGCGTCGACGAAGCTCTGCATCACGTCGGGGCGGATCATGTCGGCGCCGTTGCCCGCGACGCGCCAGCGCGACAGGTCGAAACGGTCGCTGGCCTTCGTCTGGCTCGACATGCGGCGCGCGCAGATGTCGTAGCCGAAGGTCGGCGAATAGCTGAGCGTCGTGCCCGCATTGCGACTGATGAGGTCGAGCCACGCTAGCGGGCGGCGGGCGAAGTCCTCGGTCTTCAGATAATCGGTCGATACCTGGTTGGCGACGACCGAGAGCATGCAGCCGACCAGGCCCATGTCGTGATACCACGGCAGCCACGACACGCAGCGATCGGCGGGCTCCAGCTGCATGCCATGCGCGTGCGCGGCAAGATTGTTGAGCAGCGCGCGGTGGGTGATGGCGACGCCGTGCGGGAAGCGCGTCGATCCGCTGGAATATTGCAGATAGGCGATGTCGTCTGCGGTCGTCGCCGGCAGGGCCACGTCCGGCGCGTCACGCCCGGCGAGATCGGTCCAGTCGACGCCCTGCGTGCCCGCCTGGCGTGCGGCTTCGCCGGCCATTTCGGCAAGCTCCGCCGGATAGATCAGCATCTTGGGATCGCAGCTGTCGAGCTGGACCTTCAGCTGGTCGATATAGGATTGCGCCCCGCCGAAGCTGGTCGGCAGCGGCAGCGGCACCGGCCAGGCACCGGCATAGACGCAGCCGAAGAACAGCGCGGCGAATTCGGGGCCGGTCTCCGCGATCAGGGCGATACGGTCCTCGGGCTGGACGCCCATCGCAATCAGCCGGTGCGCCTGCGTCAGCGAATCGCGGCGCAGCTCGGCGAAGGGATAGGGGCGGGTGAGCGTCCCGCGCGCGTCGTGGAAGTTGAGGCCGCGCACACCGCGCGCCGCATAATCCAGCGCATCGCCGACCGTTTCGAAGTCGGAGAACCGCCGCGGCAACGCATCCTCGGTCGGTGTCGCCACCGGTGCCGCCTGCTCTGCTGCCGTCATGTCCGTCACCATCGATCTGTTTTCCGTTCCTGTCGCTGTCGGCAAGAAAGTCGCCACGCGCGCAAGGGGATCGGCGCATGTCACGCCCGCGCGTTCAAATTCCGATCCCACTGTGGCACAATCAAGGCGCATGAAGGAACCGCGCCGTACCCCCCCGCCGCTCGACGCCGCCGCGCTCGATCGGCTGGCGCTGCGCTACGTCGAACGCTTCGCCACCACCAGAGCGAAACTGACCGACTATCTGGCGCGCAAGCTGCGCGAGCGCGGCTGGGCGGGGGAGGCGCCCTCCGATGCGCGCGCGGTCGCCGAGCGGATGGCCGCCCTTGGCTACATCGACGACCGCGGCTTTGCCGAATCGCGCGCGGCGGCGATGGGCCGGCGGGGGCTGGGCGGTCGGCGGATCGCCGGGGCGCTGCGCCAGGCCGGGATCGACGAGGCCGATGCCGAGCACGTCCGCCCCGCGATCGAGGAACGCGCCGAGGCGAGCGCGCTGGCCTTCGCCCGGCGACGGCGGTTGGGCGCATACGGGGTGCAGCCTGCGGATCGCGCCGCCCGGGAAAAGGCGCTGGCCGCCATGCTGCGCGCGGGCCACGATTATGATCTGTCGCGGCGGATCATGGCGATGAGCATCGACGAACTGTCCGAGTTCGAGGCGGATGTGGCGGCGCGCGACTGAATGCGGGGTCTTTGCGCGGCTTCGCGGCCATGTCATACGCGGCCCAGGGGAAGTGATGATGCGTAACGATGCGCGTGGGTTGGATACCGGGGATACAGGATCCGCCGCCGCACCGGTCGGCGACGGCGCCGCCGCCGCGCCTGCCGCGCCCGCAGCCGATGTGTTCGGCGGCGTGGTCAAATGGTTCGACGTGACGCGCGGATTCGGCTTCATCGTCGCGGACGATGCGGACGTGGGCGACATCCTGATCCATTTCTCGGTCCTGCACGATCATGGCCGCCGCAGCCTGCCCGAGGGCGCGCGCGTGGTGTGCGAGGCGGTGCGCCGCGACCGCGGGTTCCAGGCGACGGCGATCCTGTCGATCGATCTGTCGACCGCGGTCGAGCCGGTCCGCGCCCGCACCGGCGGCGACCGCATCGACCGGGTGAAGATGATCGACGATGCCGGCGATTTCGAACCGGTCGCCGTCAAATGGTTCAACCGGCTGAAGGGCTATGGCTTCCTGGTACGCGGCGACGGGCGCGACGTGTTCGTCCACATGGAAACGCTGCGCCGCGCCGGCATCGAGGAAGTCGAGCCCGACGAGCCGCTGACCGCGCGCATCGTCGATGGCGAGAAAGGGCCGCTGGCCGTGGTGGTCGAGAGGAAGTGACGATGAATGCTCGAATCTGGCGCGGCGCGGCGATCGCCGTGGGGCTGGCCCTCGCCCTGCCGGGGTGCGCAGGCGGCAGCGCCGACGCCAACCAGGCGGCGGTGGCGAAGACGATCCCGGTCACCATCACCTCGGCGAACGGCGCGCACGTCTTCGCGGTCGAGGTCGCGAAGACTGCGGCGGAGCAGGAGCGCGGGCTGATGTACCGCACCGACCTGAAGAAGGACGGCGGCATGATCTTCGCGCCCTATCCCGCGGGTGGCGGCGCCCCGCGCGAGGCGAGCTTCTGGATGAAGAACACGCCGACCGCGCTCGACATTATCTTCATCCGCCCCGACGGCACGATCGCGACGATCGCGGAGAATACCGTGCCGTTCAGCGAGACACCGGTTGCCAGCGGCGAACCGGTGAGCGCGGTGCTGGAAATTCTCGGTGGACGTGCGGGGGAATTGGGGATTGCGCCGGGGGACAAGGTGAGCTGGGCGAAGTAGGGCGGGGGCGGATAGTATCCGGCAGACGACGTAGAGTGCTGCTACGCCGAGCGTCCGCGATTGGTGGTTAGCGGACTCTGACCATATCGCCGCAAGTCGCTATCTTTAGCGAAGTAAGGTGCCGCCTGCCAGGAGGCGCACGTCGCACCCCTCGACAATCGAGGATTACGATCGCGCGCTCCTGTCTTGGGCGCGCCGAATTTTGTTGTCTGATTTACTCAATCGTCGCGGCAATCATCGCTCACTGCCGTCGGCCGATCTCTATCACCTTGTCGAGATGTTCGACATCGGTGGAAGCAGTGCGGCACATTTGTTAGGTTGCCCCGGTCGCAGGACACAGTCCGTGGGTCGGGGGGGCTTAGCCAGCAGCTTTTTACATTCAGCAGCTGCTAGTGCAGCATCGACCCCAGCCTTCTTCGCCGTCCGACAATGCTCACCTTTGTTTGTTTTTGCACTTACGTCATCTTTAGCTTCCGAGGCGGTGCCAGACATTAGCGTGAACGTCGCGATGAAAATTGCGCTTAGCAGCACCTTCATGATCTGGCCCCCTGTAAACTCGATAATAACCGACGCGTCGTTCGTCCAAGCGGAAGGGACTAAAACTGCGGGCCTTTGTTACGAGAGTCAAGCCAAACCCGGTGTCTGTCTTTGCTCTTGCCGTACGCGGGTGGATGACCAAAGCGCGGCATTGCCGACACTAATATGTCTGCTTTTGGGGCGTGAGCGGCCACTCATCATATTACAACGCCGCTAAACGGTTTCTCTGCGCGATCTTGCTTCCCGCCGTGGCGAGTCGGCGATTTGCTAACGCAAATCCGCCGCCGCCGGCGCCTTGCCCAATCTCCGCCCGCCCGCTAATCGCGGGCGCATGGGCATCAATCTCAATCCCTTCACCTGGTGGAACGGCGCCACCATCGGCACGTGGTTCGGGCTGCGCGGCAAGGGGCGCGTCGGTGAGGATGCGCTGGGCAACGTCTATTATCAGGGCGGCAGCGACACGAGCGGCAACCCGCGGCGCTGGGTGATCTACAACGGATCGAACGACGCGAGCCGGATCGCGCCCGAATGGTTCGGCTGGCTGCACCATCAGATCGACGACGTGCCCGATCGCGCACTGCCGCCCGCGAAACCGTGGCAGCAGCCGGCGGTCCCGAACCTGACCGGCACGCCGCTTGCCTATCGTCCCGCGGGTGCGCTGGGTGCGGGCGGCAAGCGCGCGCCCGCGACCGGCGATTACGAGGCCTGGACCCCCGGTGACTGACCGCGCCCCGCCGGAGGGTGGGCGGTCGGAGCGCACGCCGACGCGGTGGCTCGGTGGCGCCGCGATCGGCGTGGTCGCGATCGTCGCCGCCTGGGCGGGGCTGCAGTTCGCCGCGCCGCAGGCGATGCCCGACTGGCTGCCGCGCCTGCCCTTCGGTGCGACTCCCGCCGCTGCCCCCGTGCAGCAGGCCGCCGTGCCGCAGACGCAGGGCGCGACCGTCACCAACGCTGCGACCGCACAGGCGCCCGGCGCGACGCCGATGGCGGAGCGCGTCGCGGTGATCGGCGTCCTCAACAAGCGTAACGGCGATGCCCGCGACGTGCAGATGAAGCCGGGCCAGGCGTACCGCATCGGCGACGCCATCGTCCGCCTGCGCGCCTGCGAGCAGACCGCGCCGTGGGAAGAGGAGCAGCTGACCGGCGCGTTCCTGCAACTCGACGTGCGCGGGTTCGACGGGCGCTGGCGGCGGCATTTCTCGGGCTGGGTGTACAAGGAGCGGCCCGCGCTGAACGTCGTGCCGAGCGCGCTCTACGACGTCTGGCCCAAGAGCTGCACGATGCGCTTCCCCGAGGGGCCCGCGGAGACGGTGAGCGAGGCGTCGCCTGCGTCGTCGCCAAGGCGGTCGAGGGCGGACCAGTCGCCCGACACGACCGGCGCGCCGCCGACCAGCCCGGCGACCCCGTCGCCCAGCGCCTCGCCCAGCACCACCGAATAGGCGCTGCGCGGCAGCTCCACAGTCCCCATCGTCGCGAGATGGTCGGTCTGGAACTGGCAGTCGAGCAACGCGAAGCCACCGAGCCTGAGCCGTGCGACGAGCCAGGCGAGTGCGACCTTCGATGCATCGCGTGCGCGGCTGACCATGCTTTCGCCGAAGAACGCGCGACCCAGGGCAAGGCCGTAGAGCCCGCCCACCAGCGCGTCGCCGTCCCACACCTCGACCGAATGAGCGAAGCCGCGGGCGTGCAGCTGGCGGAAGACGGTTTCGATCGACGCGTTGATCCACGTGTCGGGCCGGTCGTCCGCGGATTCGGCGCACAGCGCGATGATGCGGTCGAACGCGGTGTCGGCGGTCACGCGAAAGCGGTCGCGCGCGATCGTGCGGGCGAGCGAACGCGACAGGTGGAAGGCATCCAGCGGCAGCACCGCGCGCTGTTTCGGCTCGACCCAGTAGATGCCGGGCGCGTCGCGCGCGTCGGCCATCGGGAATACCCCCATCGCATAGGCCCGCAGCACCAAGTCGGGGTCGATCGTCTCGGTCGGGATCGTCGGGCGGCTCATGGCAGGCAAACGAAAAGGGCCGGCGGATCGCTCCGCCGACCCCGATGTCGGTTGGAAGGCAGGACGATCAGGCCTTGCAGCTGAGCGCCGACTTGCCCGGCGCCGTGTACTGGATCGACTTCGGCGTGCCCGACACGGTGTAGCCACCGCCGGTGTAGGGCTGGCCGGCCTCGGGCGCGGTCAGCATGGTGGGCGTGCCGCCCTTTTCGGTGCGCAGGTTGGCCATCTTGTTGCCGTCGAAGAAGTCGACATAGACCAGGCTGTTGCCCGGCTGGCAGCGGAAGGTGACGCTGGCGGTGACTGCCGGCGGCAGCTCGACCGGGGCGGCGTTCTTCAGCTGCTCGGCCATGGGATCGGGCGCGCGGCTGTCGACGACTTCGGGCTCGCTCTTGCAAGCGCCGAGGGAGAGGAGCGCGAGCGCGGCGGCGGTGGGGAGGATACGATGGATCATAGCGCCCCCCGCTTCGCGCATGCAGCATCCGACGTCAAGGCGGTTGGCGCTTGCGTCCGGGCATTTCGCGGCTTGCGTCCGCGCCCGCACCGGGCGCGACGGCGCTATCCGCCGATCGCCAGCGTGCTTTCGCTGCGCCCGTTGCCGACCGACCTGGTGGTCAGGCGGAACGGCTTGCCCTCGTCGGTGGTGCCCGAGAGGTTGTCGCCCTCGGCGGTCAGCTTGAAGCCCTCCGCGGCCAGCTTCCCCTGGAACCATTCGCGCACGCCCGCGGTGCCGGTCGGGCTCGTGAAGCGCACGTTGACGCTTTCGCCCGCGGCGCCGTTGCCCTTTTCGTTGCCGTCGATGTTCATCGATTCGATCGTCGATCCGGCGGGCAGGCCGACGCCGTTGATGTCGAAATCGCCGGCATCCAGCTTCACCTTGGGCAGGTTGATCGCGGCCTTGAACCCCGGCGCGTCGATCGACACCCTGCCGTCCTTGCCCATGCCCGCCGAAAACTCGCTGCCGGTGCCGCCCTTGATCGAAATCTCGGTACCGTCGTCGGCGCTGCCGCCGCCGTTGCACGCGGCCAGCAGGGCAGCCGGGGCGAGGATCAGAAACGCACGCATGTCGCTCTCCTGTATTACTTGACTAGTACAGTTAAGGCGGGCTTGCGGCAGCGTCAACGGTTTCTGCGTTGACCCCGGTGTCTGCGGCGGTGCAGCATCGCCGGCATGGCCAGCCTTCCCCCCATCGCAAACAATCCTGATGTCCGCTTCCTCGGCAAGCTGCTCGGCGACGTGATCCGCGCTTATGGGGGAGAGGCGCTGTTCCGCCGGATCGAATATATCCGCAGCGTCTCGGTCGATCGCGCGCGCGGGGTGGCGGGTGCGGAGGCGATCGACCCGGGGCTCGACCGGCTGACGCTTGACGAGACGCTGGATTTCACGCGCGGCTTCATGCTGTTTTCGATGCTCGCGAATTTGGCCGAGGATCGCCAAGGCGTCGCCGCCGAAACGGGGGCCGACGTCGCCCATGCGATCGAGCGGCTGGCGGCGGACGGCATCGGACGGGACGCGGTGCTGGCGCTCCTCGACACCGCGCTGATCGCGCCGGTGCTGACCGCGCACCCGACCGAGGTGCGGCGCAAATCGATGATCGATCACCGCAACCGCATCGCCGACCTGCTGGCGCTGAAGGACCGCGGGCTGGAGGAAACCGGAGACGGCGACCGCATCGACGACGCGATCCTGCGCCAGATCGCGCTGCTGTGGCAGACGCGGGTGCTGCGGCGCGAGCGGCTGTACGTCGCCGACGAAGTCGAGACCGCGCTCAGTTACCTGCGCGACGTGTTCCTGCCCGCGCTCCCGGCGCTGTATGCGCGGTGGGACCGGGTGGTGGGCGAGCGGGTGCCGTCGTTCCTGCGCCCCGGCACGTGGATCGGCGGCGACCGCGACGGCAATCCCTATGTCGACGGCGCCAGCATGACGCTGGCGCTGGCGCGGGCGAGCGAGGCGGTGCTCGGCTATTATCTGGAAGCGGTCCACGCGCTCGGTGCCGAACTGTCGATCTCGACCGAACATGCCCGCGTCGCAGCCGGTGCGCTGGCGCTCGCCGAGGCGAGCGGCGACACCGCGGCGAGCCGGGCCGACGAACCATACCGCCGGGCGCTGTCGGGCATCTATGCGCGGCTGGCGGCGACGCATCTGGCGCTGACCGGCAAGCCCGCACCGCGACCCGGCCCGCTGACCGGTGCGCCCTATAGCGATCCCGCTGCGTTCCGCCACGACCTGGCCGAGATCGCGCATGCGCTGGCGGGCGAGGGGGAAGGGCCGCTGGCGTCGGGCGGGGCGCTCGGGCGGCTGATCCGCGCGGTCGAAACCTTCGGCTTCCATCTCGCCACGCTCGACATGCGGCAGAACAGCGCGGTGCACGAGCGGGTGGTCGCCGAATTGCTGCGCGCGGCGGGGGTGGCGGACGACTATCTGGCCCTCGACGAAGATGCGCGGGTCGCGCTGCTCCGCCGCGAACTGGCGAGCGCGCGGCTGCTGACCAGCCCCTATGCGACCTATTCGGACGAAACCGCCTCGGAACTCGGCGTCGTGCGCGCAGCCGCAGCGGCGCATCGCACCTACGGGCCGGCATCGATCGTCAACTACATCGTGTCGATGGCGCAGTCGGTGTCGGACCTGCTGGAGGTCCATGTGCTGCTGAAGGAGGCCGGGCTGTACCGCCCCGGCAAGCCGCCCGAGGCGGCCATCATGGCGATCCCGCTGTTCGAGACGGTCGCCGATCTGGAACGCGCGCCGGGCATCATGGCCGACTGGCTGGCGCTGCCCGAGGTCGCCGCGATCGCCTCCGCGCGCGGCGTGCAGGAAGTGATGATCGGCTATTCCGACAGCAACAAGGACGGCGGCTACCTGACATCGACCTGGCAATTGTCGAAGGGGTCGTCGGCGCTGGCCCCGGTGTTCGAGGCGGCGGGTGTCCGGATGCAGCTGTTCCACGGGCGCGGCGGCGCGGTCGGGCGCGGCGGGGGCTCCGCCTTCCAGGCGATTCAGGCGCAGCCGCCCGGCACCGTGCAGGGCCGCATCCGCATCACCGAACAGGGCGAGGTGATCGCCGCCAAATACGGCACCCGCGCATCGGCGATGACCAACCTCGAGGCGATGACGGCGGCGACGTTGCTCGCCAGCCTGGCGCCGTCGGAACTGCCCGAGAAGGACCGCGCGCGCTTCCATGCGGCGATGGATACGCTGAGCGACACCGCGTTCCGCGCCTACCGCGGGCTGGTGTACGAGACCGACGGCTTCCGCACCTTCTTCCGCCAGGCGACGCCAATCGCCGAGATCGCGGGGCTGAAGATTGGATCGCGCCCGGCGAGCCGCAAGAAAAGCGACGCGATCGAGGATCTGCGCGCGATTCCCTGGGTCTTCAGCTGGGCGCAGGCGCGGATCATGCTGCCCGGCTGGTACGGCGTCGGCCAGGCGATCGCGGGCTTCGAGGACAAGGAATTGCTGCGCGAGATGGCGGGCGCCTGGCCGCTGTTCGCCGCGACGCTCGCCAACATGGAGCAGGTGTTGGCGAAGTCCGACATGGACCTCGCCGCGCGCTACGCGGCGCTGGTCGAGGATCGGGCCTTGGGCGACGGCATCTTCACGCGCATCCGGGACGGGTGGCAGCAGACCCACGACGGCCTGCTCGGCATCACCCGCCAGACGCGGCTGCTGGAAAAGCACGCGGCGCTGGAGGCGTCGATCCGGCTGCGCTTGCCCTATATCGAGCCGCTCAACCTGCTCCAGATCGAACTGCTGAAACGCCACCGCGCCGGCGAGGACGACGCGCGGATCGGCGAGGGCATTCTGCTGTCGATCAACGCGATCGCGACGGCGCTTAGGAATTCAGGGTAGGGTCGCGACGCCTTCTCCCCTCAATTTCAGGGAGGGGAGTATGTTCGCTCACGCCCCCAAAAACGGCGCGGCCACTTCCTTCGGGACGCGCACCAGCCGTCCCGTCGCGCGGTCGAGGATCGCCCAGGTCGTCCGCGCCTCGACCTTCACCTTGCCGTCGTCGCCCACGAAGCGGACGTGGCGGTCGAAGCGGGCGCCCTTGGGCGGATCGCCGATCCAGGTTTCGGCGGTCACCGTGTCGCCCGCGACCATGTTGCCGCGATAGTCGATCTCGTGCCGGGTCACGACCCAGATATAGGCATCGTGATGCGCCGGGTCCGCCACCGCGTGCCAGTGGGCGACGGCGATGTCCTGGATCCAGCGGACCCAGACCGCATTGTTGACGTGGCCGAGCTCGTCGATGTCGGCGGGATCGGCGGTGAAGCGCATGGCGAAGGGCGTCATTGGTCAACGCTAGGCTCACCTTCCCTTCGAGCGAAGCCTTCATCGGTCATGGGCTAGGGCCGGGCGATGCTTCCGATCCCCAATTCCAAGGTCTTTCGCAGCCGCAAGGGCGCGATCTGGTGGTCGTTCTGGGTCATCGTCGCGGCGGTGATGACGGTCGGCTTCGGCGACGCGCCGGAAAAGGGCGCCGCCCCCACGAAGGCGGTCGCGACCGATGCGCTGGGCCAGCCGATCGACGACAAGAACCTGAAGGACCTGATGAAGGTGATGGAGGCGAGCTGACCCGTCCCCGCTATCGTGCGGAAGGCGTCGCCGGTTGCAGCTCGATCGAGCGGATGCGCCAGCTGCGCTGGGCGGCGGTGGCGCCGTCGATGTCGGCAGTACGGTGGAGGATCGCCGAGCCGTTCCGTGCAAACGCGCCGCCCGCCGACAGCTTTCCATAGGTGCGGACCGGCACCGTCACATAGCGTTGGCCCGCACCGGCATCGACTCGCCCGGGGGTGCCCACCGTGGCGTGATACTCGGCATATTGCGCGAAACTGGCCCTGAATTGCGATCGGGTGTCGCCCGCCGCCTGCGGCTCCCAAAGGTCATAGGCCTGGGCGAAGCGCCCCGTCTCGATCAGCGCGAAATAGCGTTCGACGATTCCTGCCGCCGCCTGGGCGCCATCGTCGTCGGCGACCGGCGTCTCTGGCATCGACGGAGATGCTGCGGACCGGCTCGCAGCCGGGACGGGGGCCGGAGACGGTGCAGCAGGTGTCGGGGCCGGAGCGGGCAGCGGCGTTCCAGCCCCGCGCGAGACCTCGGCGCCATCGCGATGCGCGTTCATGTCGCGCGGCGCTTCGCTGCATCCCGCCATCAGAGCCATCGCCGCCACGCCCAATCCGATCCGCATGCTGTTCTCCGTCCGTCCTGCGGCGGTCGAACGCTTCGGCGCGGGCGCCCGTTCCTAGCGCAGGCTGTCCACCATCGCGGCGTCGCCGATGAAGGCGAGACGGGTGACGTTCGCGCGCTTCACCTCGGCCAGCGTCTGGTCGAAGCGTTCGTAGCGGGCGAGCGGGTCGGTCTGCATGTGCAGCACGCCGCTGCCCTCGCGCGCCAGCCCCTCCAGCAACGGCTTCAGTTGCGCGTCGGCGATCGTCCGCCCGTCCCACGACAGCGCACCGTCCCCCGCGATTCCCAGGCGATGCGGCTGCTCCGGGGGCGCGGCCTTGGGGCCGGGGGCGGGCAGGTCGATCGGCACCTTGTGCGCGACGACCGGGATGGTCAGGATCAGCATCACGATCAGGACCAGCAGCACGTCGATCATCGGCGTGATGTTGATCGCGGAGAAGGGCTCGGTGGCTTCGGAAGTGCGGACGCTGCGCATGGCCGGGGCTCCTTGATGTGATGATGCATCATCACGCATCGCACTGGAAGCGTCAACCCGCCTCCGCGGACGCGCTCAGCGCGGGACGGCGGAGTCGGGAACGATCGGCAGGCGCCGCTCAGGATGGGCACCAATCCCTTCGCGCAGCACGATCGGCCGGGGGCATCCATCGACCGTGCGGTAGAGCGCGTAGAGGCGCGCGGCGGGGGGCTGTTGGGCAAGTGGGCTCGGGCCGGCCCTGCGACCGACATGGCCGGCGATGCGGTTGCCGCCGCAGCGATCGGGCATCGGATTCGCTATGACTCGCGGCGAGGCCTTCATCGCCTGTCCGGCGGCGGGAGGCGACAAGGGGACGGCCAGGGCGGCAATCAGGATCGGGGACAGCGGCATCGTCGATCTACTTTGTGGCGGGTCAGCAGCTTTCATGCTTCCAATGGCGGCGCTTGCCCTCGCGCAGCCAGGCGACGGCATCGGCGACGCGGCGGTCGCGGGTGTCGGCGCGTTTCGCCTCGGCGATCCATTCGCAATAGTCTCGGCGACAGCTTGGCGGGAAAGCGTGGAACGTAGCAGCGGCGGCGGCATCGCCGGCGAGCGCGGTCGCGAGGGCCGGCGGAACCACGGCTTCGGGCTTTGGCGTCCGGGCGGCGCGCGCGGGCTTCGCACCGCTGTCGATCCGCGCCATCGCGGCACGGACCTGATCTTCGACTACTTCGGCGGGCGGCAGGTCGGACAGGCGCTCGATCCGGCCATATTGGCCCATCGCCTCACCCTCCATGCCGGTCGCCAGCGCCTGACGGTCCCAGAAGCCGAAGGTGGCATGCCCCTTGAACGCCGCCATATTGGCCAGCGGACGACCGCGGTACAGGAAGGCCGGCATGCTCCACTTGATCGCCTCCTCCACCTCGGGGCAGGCGGCGTGGACGCGCTGCCGCAACCAGGCGAGGATCGACTGCGCGAAGTCGGCGCGAGCGTCGATATAGGCGTCGATGCGCGGGTCGGTCGGCATGGCGGCGATGCTGCGCCCGACCGCCGACCCGCGTCAAGATCAGGGCTGGAGCGCCACGTCGTCGCCATCGTCGCGGACCTCGTCGGCGTCTTCCGCGTCGTCCTCGAAATCGACCTGCGCCGAATCCTCGGCCATGTCGTCCTCGTCCTGTTCGGCGTCGTCGTCCTCCTCGGCGACCTCGTCGGCGAGCATATCGATCTCGTCGTCGTCCTCGTCGTCGAGCGGCTCGCGCCCCAGATCAGGGTTCATGTCGGTCAGGATCGTGCCGTCGCTCGGCCCGTCGCCGGTCGCCTCCAGAATCTCGGCGCGCTGGCTTTCGTCATAGCCGTCCTCGTCATAGCCGTCGTCGCTGGTGCCTACGCCCGGTATCTGATGGCCGCCCATGATCGTCCTTTCTGGCGGGAACGGCGGGATGCCGACCCTGTGACGGACGAACGGCGGGGGCGCGGACCTGTTCCGTTCAGGCGCGACGAGCCGCCGGTTCGTGCGCCGGACGGAACAGCCGCCCGCGCTCCGCGACCAGCACGATGACAAGCGCGAGGACGCCCATCGTGGTGAAGCCGACGTACAGCGGCACCGTGGTCCCGTCGTAGCTCTGGCCGACATAGGCACCGATCAGCGCCGCGCCGAGCGTCGCGACGAAGCCTTGCAGGCTGGCGGCGGTGCCGGCGATGTCGCCCATGTTCTCCATCGCCATCGCCGAGAAATTGGACGTGGCAAGGCCGAAGCACGCCATCATCAGCGCCTGGACGACGATGAAGTTCGCCAGCGTCTCGGCGCCCGACAGCGAGATCATCAGGTGCGCCACCGCGAAGATGATGAAGCCGATCAGCGCGGTGTGCGAGATGAGCCGCGTGCCGAGCTTCATCACGATGCGCGAGTTGAGGAACGATCCGACCGCCATCGTGCCGGCGACCGACGCGAACACGACGGCGAGCAGGTGCGGCACCCGGAACACGTCGAACACGATCTGCTGGATCGATCCGATGAAGCCGAACAGCGCGCCCTGGAGCATCGTCGCCGCCAGCGTATAGCCGACCGCGTAGCGATCGCCCGCCACCCGCTTCGTGCCCGCGACCAGCAGGCCGAGGCGCAAGGGCCGCCGGTCCTCGATCGCCAGCGTCTCGGGCATGCGCAACACGAACCAGGCGAGGATGCAGGCGGTGACGAGCGCGATGCCGCCGAAGATCCACCGCCAGCTGGCGAACAGCAGGATCAGCTGGCCGAAGGTCGGGGCGAGCACGGGCGCTGCCATGAACACGATGAAGGCGAGGCTCATCACCCGCGCCATCGCCCGGCCCGAGAAACAGTCGCGCACCAGCGCCACCGTGACCGTCCGCGCGCCCGCCACCATCGCGCCCGAGGCGAGGCGGGCGATCAGCAGCAGGTCGAAACTGCCCGAAATCGCCGCCAGCAGATTGGTCGCGACATAGCCGACGAGGGCCACCACCAGCACGCGGCGCCGCCCGAACCGGTCGGTCATCGGGCCATAGACGAGCATCGCGAAGGCGAACCCGACCATGAAGGCGGTGATGACGAACTGGCGGCGATTGGGCTCGGCCACGTCGAGCGCGTCGGCGATGGCGGGCAGCGCCGGCAGCATCGAATCGATGCCGAGCGCGGTCAGCGCCATCAGCGCGGCGATCAGCGCGACGAACTCGACGAAGCCGATCGGCGCGCGGTTCTGGCTGTCTTCGGGAGCGTGGCCGGTCATGGTGCGGTGCGTCATGGCGCAAAGGGCGGGCGGCGGGAACCCCTTGCGCACTACCGCGTGACCGGCCTCAATGCTTGTACAGGGCGTCGAGCCTTTCGCCGTACACTGCCCGCAGGACGTGACGGCGGATCTTCAGGCTGGGGGTCAACTGCTCGTTCTCGATCGTGAACGGGCCGTCGGCGATGATGAAGCGGCGGATGCGCTCAGTGACCGACAGATCCTTGTTCACCCGCTCCACCGCGGCACCGATCGCGGCGCGATATTCGTGATTGGCCTTCAGCTTCTCGAAATTGCAGCCCGATCCGGTCTTCGCACACCATTCCGCGGTCCATTCGGGATCGGGGACGATTACCGCGGTCATGTACGGGCGGCGATCGCCGGCGATCATCGCCTGGACGATCTCGTTCTGCAGGGTCAGCATCCCCTCGACCTTCTGCGGCGCGACATTGTCACCCTTGTCGTTGACGATGATGTCCTTCTTGCGATCGGTGATCTGGATGCGGCCCTTGGCATCGATCACGCCGATGTCGCCGGTGTGGAGCCAGCCGTCCTTCAGGACGCGCGCGGTTTCCTCCTCGTTGCGCCAATAGCCGTGCATGACGAGCTCGCCGCGGACGAGAATTTCGCCATCCTCGGCGATGCGGACTTCGGTATCGACGAGCGGCGGGCCGACGGTGTCGTGCTTCAGGCCGGCGGCGGGGCGGTTGCAGGAGATGACGGGCGCCGCCTCGGTCTGGCCATAGCCTTGCAGGAAGGTGAGCCCGATCGAGGAGAAGAAGGTGCCGACCTCTGGATTGAGCGGCGCGCCGCCCGATACCATCGCCTTCATCCGCCCGCCGAACTTCTTGCCGATCTTGGGCTTGAACAGCGAATTCACGATCAGGCGCATCGGCAGGTCCAGCGCGGACGCGCTGCCCGCGGCTTCCTTGCCGCCGATCGAGACGGCGCGGTCGAGCAGGTAGCTGCTGAGCTTGCCCTGCTTCTCGATCGCTTTGGTTATGCGGGTGCGCAGCACTTCGAACAGGCGCGGCACCACTACCATGATCGTGGGGCGCGTCTCCTCGATATTGCTCGCAAGCTTGTCGAGACCCTCGCTGTAGTAGATCTGCGCGCCCAGCCCGATCGGGAAATGCTGCCCGCCGGTATGTTCATAGGCGTGGCTGAGCGGCAGGAACGACAGGAACACCTCGTCCTCCCAGCCGAAATCCTCGCTGATGACGGTGCAGCAACCGTTGACGTTGTGCAGGATCGCGCCGTGATGCTGCATCACCCCGCGCGGCGCGCCGCCGGTGCCGCTGGTGTAGATGATGCAGGCGAGATCGCCGCGCTGCGCGGTCGCCTCCGCGGTAACCTTGGCGACGTCGCCGCGGTCGGGCGCAATCAGATCGGCCCAGTGGTGGAAGTCGATCGATCCGGGCTGGCCCAGCCGGAAATCCTCGATCGCGATGACGATCCGCGCCGCCGATCCACGCAGCACCGCGGGCATCAGCGTCTTGGCGAGCTTCGCGGTCGACACGACCACCGCGCAGGCGCCCGAGTTTTCCAGGATGTGCTGGTGGTCGCGTTCGGTATTGGTGACATAGGTCGGCACGGTGACGCAGCCCGCGGCCATGATGCCCAGGTCGGCGATGCACCATTCGGGGCGATTTTCGCTGACCAGCATCACCCGGTCGCCCTTGCGCAGGCCCATCGCGCGCAGGCTGGTGGCAAGGCTCGCGACCTGCTGCGCGGCCTCGGCCCAGCTCATCGACTGCCAGCCGCCGTCTTCCTTGTGCCACAGGAACGGCGCGTCGCCCTTCTCACGCGCGCGGGTGAAGAACATCGTCACCAGATTGGGGAAATGTTCGAGGGTTCTGGCGGTCACGTATCTCTCCTGCGGTGCGGCGTCTTGTATGATCGCGCCGCTCTCCAAATTCGTCTGGGGTCGTTTATTCGGGCGGCCGGCTGGGGTCGCTGCCGAAGCGACGAATCTTCGTGACGGTCCCGGCCTCGTCCTCTGCGACGCCTTCGCTGCGCGGATCGGCGGCGCCGACCCAGCGCCCGCCGACCCATTCGACCGCATTCGCCTTCAGCCCCAGCGGGCCGACCGCGACGCGCTCGCCGAGCGCCTGCAGCGCCGGGACCATGCCTGCGCGCTCGGTACCACTTTCGGCGACCGCCTGCATGCCCGGCGCATAGAGCAGCCCCATCGCAATCGCGTCCTGTGCGGGCAGGCCGAAATCGATCACGCCCATGATCGCCTTGGCGATCTGCGCGATGATCGTCGGGCCGCCGGCGGCACCGATCGACAGGCGAACGCGGCCTTGCGCGTCGTACACGATCGTCGGCGCCATCGAGCTGCGCGGGCGCTTGCCGCCCTCGACCCGGTTGGCGACCAGATAGCCGTCCTTCTCGGGCACGGTGTCGAAATCGGTCAGCTGGTTGTTGAGGACGATGCCGTTGACGGTCAGTCCCGATCCGAACACGCCCTCCACCGTCGTCGTGACCGCGACGACGTTCCCCTGCGCGTCGGCGACCGACAGGCTGGTCGTTCCCGGCACCTCGGCGGGCGCGGCGCGGACGCGCGGCGGGGCGTCCGGCGGAGTGCCGGCGGCGACGCTCGCCATCGTGCGGTCGGGCGCGATCAGCGCCGAGCGGCCGGCGAGATAGGCGGGGTCGAGCAGGCCGGCGACCGGCACGCGCACGAAATCGGGATCGCCGATGTACAGGTTGCGATCGGCATAGGCGAGGCGCGACGATTCGGCGAACAGATGCCACGCGGTCGCGCTGTCCTTGCCCAGCGCGCCCATGTCGAAGCGTTCGAGCTGCTTCAGGATCATCAGCACGGTCAGTCCGCCCGACGACGGCGGACCCATCCCGCAGATACGGTAGCTGCGGTACGGCACGCACACCGGATCGCGCGGTTTCGCGGCATAGCTCGCCATGTCGCCGGTCGTCATCTGCGACGGGTTCTGCGCGGCGTTCCTGACCGTAGCGACCAGCGCCTGCGCATCGGGACCGACGTAGAAGCTGTCGGCACCGCGCGACGCCAGCCGTTCGAGCAGCGCCGCCTGGGCAGGGTTGCGCACCGTCGCCCCGGCCGGCAGCGCGACGCCGCCGGGCGAGAAGATTGCCCGCATCTCGGGCGTGATGTGCGTGCCGTTGCGCGCCAGTCCGTCGACGAAGCGCGGGGTCAGCTGCCAGCCGTCGCGCGCAATGCGGATCGCCGGCGCGAACAGCCGGGCCCACGGCAGCTTGCCGCCCGATCGGTACGCCAGCGCCATGCCGCGCAGCGCGCCCGGCACGCCGACCGACTTGCCGCCGGGCACCGCCACGCGGTGGTCCATCGGCTGGCCGTCGGCGGTGTAGAACAGCCGCGGCCCCGCGGCCATCGGCGCGGTTTCGCGTGCGTCGATCGTGTCGAGGCCGCCCTTGGCCGAATGCCGCACCCAGAAGCTGCCGCCGCCCATCCCCGAGCTCTGCGGCTCGACGACGCCGAGCGCGAGCATCGTCGCGATCGCCGCGTCGGTCGCGCTGCCGCCCGCCTTCAATATCTCGACGCCCGCGGCGACCGCGCGCGGATCGGCGGCGCTGACCATGCCGGGTGCGCGCGCGCGGGTCGCCTCGGCAACGGGTGCCTGCGTGCTCGGCGCTACGGATGCGGCAGCAGGTCGATCGGCTAGGGGCGCGCACGCGGCGACCAGCGGCACCAGCGCGAGGAACAGGGCTTTCATGGGACGCGACCCTAACGCGCCGCCGCGAGTGCGCAAGCGTCAGCCCGCGCCGACCGCGTCCCCGATATGCGCAAAGCCGTCGCGGGCGAGCAACGCGTCGAGCCCGCGGGCGATGCGGCGGGCGAGGCCGGGGCCTTCGTACACCAGCGCCGAATAGAGCTGGACCAGCGACGCGCCCGCGCGGATGCGGGCGTAGGCTTCCTCCGCGCTGTCGATGCCGCCGACCGATATGAGCGGGAGCGCCGCCCCGGTCGCGACGCGGAACTCGGCAAGGCGCTGGCGGGAGAGGGTGGCGAGCGGCGCGCCCGAGAGGCCGCCGGCCTCGCCCGCGTGACGCGATCGTAAGGGCGGGCGCGAGACGGTGGTGTTGCTGACGATCAGCGCGTCGATGCGGTGATTGATCGCGGCCCGGGCGATATCGTCGATATGCGCGGGCTCGAGATCGGGCGCGACCTTCAGGAACAGCGGCGTCCGCCCCGCCGCGGCGCGCGACGCCGCCAGCAATTCGGCGAGCGCGGCGCCGTGCTGCAAGTCGCGCAGGCCGGGGGTGTTGGGGGACGAGATGTTGATCGTGACGTAGTCGGCATGCGCGGCTGCCTTCGTTACGCCCGTCGCATAGTCGGCGATGCGGTCGGCGGCATCCTTGTTCGCGCCGACGTTGACACCGAGAATGCCGGAGCGTTCGCGCGGGAGGCGGTTGAGTGCGGCGTCGATGCCGCCGTTGTTGAAGCCCATGCGGTTGATGACGGCACGGTCCTCGACCAACCGGAACAGCCGCGGCTTCGGGTTGCCGGGCTGCGGCAGGGGGGTGAGCGTGCCGACCTCCACGCTGCCGAAGCCCAGGCCGAAGAAGCCGGGGATAGCCTCCGCATCCTTGTCGACGCCCGCGGCCAGCCCGACCGGATTGGCGAAGTGCAGGCCGGCGACGATCTGCGCGAGCCGCGGCGTGGTTTCGACCCGTCCGGTGCGCGCGCCGGCAATGGCGAGCGCGCGGATGGTCAGGCGATGGGCGCGCTCGGCGTCGAGGGCGAACAGCAGCGGATGGTACCAGGGCATGGCCGGCCTTATCGCGGTTGTGTTGCGGGGCACAAATCCCTATCTGACCAATCGGAACGATTTCCTCCGATTTGAGAACCGCTCGCAACTATGCGTCTTTCCAGCCTCGCCGATTATGCCGTCGTGATGATGTCGGCAGCCGCGCGCCATTGCGGCGTCAGCGGGCGGCTGAACGCGACCGTGATCGCGGGCGAGACCGGGCTGCCGCTGCCGACCGTGCAGAAGCTGGTGAGCAAGCTCTCCGCCGCGGGCCTGATCGAAAGCACGCGCGGGACCGGTGGGGGCTTCCGGCTGGCGCGGCCACCGGTCAGCATTACGCTCGCCGATATCGTCGAAGCCATAGAGGGGCCGATCGCGGTCACCACCTGCGTCGATGCAGCCGCGCACGACTGCGCGGTCGAGGGCAATTGCCGCGTCCGCCCGCACATGGGCCATGTCAACGGCGCCGTCCGCGGGGCGCTCGCAGGCGTCAGCCTCGCCACCCTTTCCGCCGGAGTTGCCGCGTAATGGCCACCAAGAACGCCGAGGCGCATGCCGCCGCGAACAAGACGTACGAATGGGGTTTTCATTCGGACATCGAGCAGGAATTTGCGCCCAAGGGTCTAACCGAGGACACCGTCCGCTTCATTTCGGCCAAGAAGAACGAACCGCAGTGGATGCTCGACTGGCGGCTGAAGGCGTTCGCTTTGTGGCAGACGATGGAGGCGCCCGACTGGGCGAAGCTGAACCTCGATCCGATCGACTATCAGGACGCCTATTATTACGCCGAGCCCAAGGCAAAGCCGAAGCTCGGAAGCCTGGACGAGGTCGATCCCGAAATCCTGCGCGTGTACGAGAAGCTGGGCATCCCGATCGCCGAGCAGAAGCTGCTGGCGGGCGTCGAGGGTGGTGAGGAGGGCGGCTTGCCCCAGCGGCGCGTGGCGGTGGATGCGGTGTTCGACAGCGTGTCGGTCGCGACCACGTTCCGCAAGGAGCTGGAGGCGGCGGGGGTGATCTTCCGCTCGATCAGCGAAGCGATCCGCGAATATCCCGACCTGATCCGCAAATGGCTGGGCAAGGTGGTGCCGCAGCACGACAATTACTTCGCGACGCTTAATAGCGCGGTCTTTTCCGACGGGACGTTCGTGTACATTCCGGAGGGCGTGCGCTGCCCGATGGAGCTCAGCACGTATTTCCGCATCAACGCCGAGAATACCGGCCAGTTCGAACGCACGCTGATCGTCGCCGACAAGGGGTCGTACGTCTCGTATCTGGAGGGCTGCACCGCGCCGATGCGCGACGAGAACCAGCTCCACGCCGCGGTCGTCGAACTGGTCGCGCTGGACGATGCCGAGATCAAATACTCGACCGTCCAGAACTGGTATCCCGGCGACGAGAACGGCAAGGGCGGCATCTACAATTTCGTGACCAAGCGCGCGCTGTGCCAGGGGCGCAACAGCAAGGTGTCGTGGACGCAAGTCGAAACCGGCAGCGCGATCACGTGGAAATATCCGAGCTGCGTGCTGAACGGCGAGAACTCGGTCGGCGAATTCTATTCGGTCGCGGTCACCAACAACCGGCAGCAGGCCGATACCGGCACCAAGATGATCCACAACGGCAAGGGATCGCGTTCGACGATCGTGTCTAAGGGGATTTCGGCGGGCCGCAGCGACAACACCTACCGCGGCCTGGTGCGCGTCGCACCGGGGGCGGAGGGCGTGCGCAACTTCACCCAGTGCGACTCACTGCTGCTCGGCGACCAGTGCGGCGCGCATACCGTGCCGTACATCGAGGTGCGCAACCCCTCGGCGCAGATCGAGCATGAAGCGACGACGTCGAAGATCAGCGACGACCAGATGTTCTACGCCATGCAGCGCGGGCTCGACAGCGAGGCGGCGGTCGCGCTGATCGTCAATGGCTTCGCGCGCGAAGTGCTGCAGCAGCTGCCGATGGAATTCGCGGTCGAGGCGCAGAAGCTGCTGGGGATTTCGCTCGAGGGGAGCGTGGGGTGAGTTTCGACGTCGCTACGTTGCGTGCCGCTCACAAGCACTGCGCCGCGCATCGTAGCGAAGTTCAAGCGAGCGACATGTGTGGCTGCTTCTCTTGCGTTTCGACCTTTCCTCCCAGCTTCATCGATCGATGGATTGAGGAGACGGGTGGCGAACTGGCGAAGCGGCCGGACCCTTGGACGGCGCTTTGTCCTGAGTGCGACATTGATGCCGTGATCGGTAGCAAGTCCGGCTACCCTGTGCATGACCTAGCCTTCTTGAAGGCGATGAACGGTGAATGGTTTGGTGAAGTAGATGCTCAAAATTGATAACCTCCACGCCGAGATCGACGGCAAGCCGATCCTCAAGGGCTTGACCCTCACCGTGAACGCGGGCGAGGTGCATGCGATCATGGGGCCTAACGGGGCGGGCAAGTCGACGCTCGGCTATGTGCTGGGCGGGCGGCCCGGTTACGACGTGACCGAGGGCTCAGTGACCTTCGACGGCGCCGACCTGCTCGAAATGGAGCCGCACGAGCGCGCCGCTGCCGGCGTGTTTTTGGGCTTCCAGTATCCGGTCGAGATTCCCGGCGTGTCCAACGTGCAGTTTCTGCGCGAGGCGCTGAATGCGCAGCGCAAGGGGCGGGACGAGAAGCCGCTGTCGGGGGGTGAATTCCTGAAGCTCGCCCGCGCGCAGGCCGATCTGCTGAGCATGGATCACGACATGTTGAAGCGTCCGGTCAACGTCGGCTTTTCGGGCGGCGAGAAGAAGCGCAACGAGATGGTGCAGATGGGCATCGTCGATCCGAAGTTCGCGATCCTCGACGAGACGGACAGCGGCCTCGACATCGATGCGCTGCGGATCGTCGGCGACGGAATCAACCGCATCATGCGGCGTCCCGACAAGGCGGTGCTGCTCATCACCCACTACCAGCGGCTGCTCGATTACGTGAAGCCGGACTTCGTCCACGTGCTCGCCGACGGGCGCATCACGCGGTCGGGTGGCGCGGAGCTGGCGCACGAGCTGGAGGCGCAAGGGTATGGCGCGGTGGCCGCATGATCCTCGCGGCGCTCCTGATGATGCAGGCGGCTCCGGCGGCGACCGAGGCTGCGATGGCGACCCGGCTCGACCAGCGCTGGCGCGGGTCGCTGAAGGGCGGCGCGTGCGTCACGAAACGTTCGACCGGCGATGTGGACGTCGATCGCATTGGCTGCTCGGCGATGGAGACGTGCCAGCCGCAGTTCGATTCGCGCCTGCAGGCCGCAGGCGATCGCGCGATCCCGGCGGGGACGAAGAAGGTCATGCGCGCGGCGCTGACTGCGGAGCTGGCGAAATGCGTGACCGATGCGCGCCGGGCAGGGATCGCGGCGCTGTCGGCGCAGCGGGGGGCGGCCCTGTGAGCGTGCTCGACCTCCCGTCGACCCGTCAGGAAGCATGGCGTTGGGCCGATATGGCGGCGCTGGAGGCGGCTGCCGCGGCGCCGCGCGTGCCGGCACTGGCAGCGCAGTTCCTCGACCTCGGCGGCGCGCGGCTGGTGTTCGTCGATGGCGTCTTCGATACTGCGCAGAGCATGCCCGGGCGCGTCGCAGTCGAGGCGCTGAACCTCGCCACCGACCACCCGCTCGGCAGCCGTGCGACCGGCACCGGCTGGACGCTGACGCTTTCCGCCGCGCAGGCCGAAATCAGTGTCGAGATCGTCCATGTCTCGACCGGGGGCAAAAACCATGTGCCCGCGCGCATCGCGCTGGCCGAGGATGCGGTCGCGTCGGTCGTGGAGACGTTCGTCGGCACCGGCTGGGCCAACCGGCTGACCCAGGTTACGCTCGCCAAGGCGGCGCGGTTGCAGCGCGCGGTGCGTATCCTCCACGACGACGGCTTCGTCTCGACCCGCGACGAGGTTCAGGTGGGCGAGGGCGCGAGCTATGTCGCGACGGTGCTGGGCGCAGGCGGCATGGCAAGCCGCGTCGATGCGCAAATCGACATCGTCGGCGACGCCGGGTTCGCGGAAATGGGCGGCGCGCTGCTGACCCGCGACGCGCTGCACCAGGAATGCGCGGTGGCGATCCGCCATGCCGCCCCCAACGGCGCGAGCCACCAGACGTGGCGCGCGGTCGCCGCTGACCGGTCGCAGGCGAGCCTTGCCGCCCGGGTCGAGGTCGCGCGCGATGCGCAGAAAACCGACGGCGTGCAGTCGCTGCGCGGCATCCTGTTGAAGCGCACCGCGACGATCAACCTGAAGCCCGAGCTGGAAATCTTCGCCGACGACGTGAAGTGCGCGCACGGCGCGACCGTCGGCGAGCTCGACGCCCGCGCGCTGTTCTACCTCGCCAGCCGGGGCATCGCGCCGGCTAAGGCGCAGGCGATGCTGACGCGGGCGTTCGTGGCGGACGCGCTCGACCGCATTGGCGATGAAGCCGTGCGCGAGGCTTTCGCGGCGGATGCGGATGCGTGGCTGGAGGCGGCGTTGTGATGGACGACGCGCACATCCTCCCCGGTACGGGGAGGGGGACCGCCGAAGGCGGTGGAGGGGGCCCTCCTCCCGCGGAGCATGTGCGGCCCACCCCCCACGTCGCGCTGCGCGCGCCACCTCCCCGTGCCGGGGAGGAATTGAACACGCTCGCCGATTTCCCTGCCATCCCGGCGGGCTGGGCATACCTCGACACCGCCGCCACGTCGCAGAAGCCGCAGGCGGTGATCGACGCAATCACGCGCGGTTACGACCGCGATTACGCGACGGTGCATCGCGGCGTGTACCAGCGTTCGGCCGACATGACACTCGCGTATGAAGCCGCGCGGCGGCGGGTGGCGAGCTTCATCGGCGGGCGCGAGGACGAAATCGTGTTCGTGCGCGGCGCGACGGAGGGGATCAACCTGGTCGCGCAAAACTGGGCGGGGACGCAATTGGAGGCGGGCGACCGCATCCTGCTTTCGACGCTCGAGCACCACAGCAACATCGTGCCGTGGCAGATGGTTACCGAGCGGGTCGGCGCGGCGATCGACGTCGTGCCGCTGACCGCCGACCACCGCATCGATCTCGACGCGATGGCGGCTATGCTGACCGAGCGGCACAAGCTGGTTGCGCTCGCCCATGTCTCGAACGTGCTGGGGTCGGTGCTCGACGCACGTCGCGCCGCCGATCTCGCGCACGGGGTGGGTGCGAAGATCCTGATCGACGGGTGCCAGGCGGTTCCACGGATGGCAGTCGATGTCGCGGCACTCGACTGCGATTTCTACGTGTTCTCCGGCCACAAATTATACGGACCGACCGGAATCGGCGTGCTGTGGGGCCGCGCCGAGCTGCTCGACGCGATGCCGCCGTATCAGGGCGGCGGGTCGATGATCGACCGGGTGACCTTCGCCAAGACCACCTACGCCCCCGCGCCGACCCGGTTCGAGGCGGGGACGCCGCATATCGTCGGGGTGCTGGGGCTCCACGCCGCGATCGACTATGTCGAGGGCATCGGCCTCGATCGCATCCACGCGCACGAAACCGCACTGGTTGCAGAGGCGCGCGCGCGCCTGTCGCAGATCAATTCGGTCACGCTGTTCGGACCGGAGGATTCGGCGGGCATCGTCAGCTTTGCGATAGAGGGGGTGCATCCGCACGACATCGGCACCATCTTGGACGAGGATCGCGTCGCGATCCGCGCCGGGCATCACTGCGCGCAGCCGCTGATGGATGCGCTCGGCGTGCCGGCGACCGCGCGGGCGAGCTTCGGGGTCTACAACACGCTGGCCGATGTTGAAGCGCTGGCCCGCGGCATTGAACGGGTAACGAGGATTTTCGGATGAAGCCCGAGGTTGAGGAAGTCGAAACCGTCAGCGCGCCGCCCCGCGCGCGGGTCGAGGACGCGCGCGACACATTCGAGCGCAAGCGCGACTATCTCGAAGGATTTCTCGCGCAGAAGCCGCGGGGGCTGAGCGCGGGAGAGCCGGGGGGTGAGACCTATGAGGCGATCATCACCGCGCTCAAGGAAATCTACGATCCCGAAATCCCGGTCAACATCTACGAACTGGGCCTAATCTACGGTGTCGAGGTGACCGCCGACGGCCATGCCGCGGTGCAGATGACGCTGACGACGCCGCACTGTCCGGTCGCCGAATCGATGCCCGCCGAGGTCGAGCTGCGCGTCGGCGCCGTGCCGGGGGTAGGGACGGTCGACGTCAACCTCGTCTGGGACCCGCCCTGGGACCCGTCGAAGATGAGTGACGAAGCCAAGCTCGAACTGGGGATGCTGTGATGGCGACGACGACCCGCGCCCGGCCGGCCGTGCTGAACCTGACCGAGCGGGCCCACGCCCGCATCGCCGACCTGATGTCGCGCGCGCCGGAAGGGGCGATCGGCGTCAAGCTGTCGACCCCGCGGCGCGGGTGTTCGGGGCTGGCCTATTCGGTTGATTATGTGACCGAGGCGAACCACTTCGACGAAGCGATCGAGACGCCCGGCGGGACGTTGTTCGTCGATGGCGCGTCGGTGCTGTATCTGGTCGGGTCGACCATGGACTGGGTGGAAGACGACTTCGCCGCGGGCTTCGTGTTCGAGAACCCGAACGCCAAGGGTGCGTGCGGGTGCGGGGAAAGCTTCACGGTCTGACCGAATTTGCTCCCGCGCAGGCGGGAGCCCAGGGCCACAGGCGGTAGCGCGAGTGGCTCTGGACCCCCGCCTTCGCGGGGACACCGGTTTTAAAGGCTGCGCGCGATCAACACCTTCATGATCTCGCTCGTGCCGCCGTACAGCCGCTGCACCCGCCCGTTTCGCCACATCCGCGCGATCGGATAGTCGTTCACATATCCGTAGCCGCCATGCAGTTGCAGGCAGTCGTCCAGAATCTCCCACTCGGTCTCGCACACCCACAGCTTGGCGATGGCGGCGGTGGTCAGGTCGAGCGTGCCGGCCATCTGCCGCTCGATACAGTCGTTGACGAACACCTTGGCGACGGTCGCCTTCGCCTTGGCTTCGGCGAGCTTGAACTGGGTGTTCTGGAAATCCAGCACCGGCTGCCCAAACGCTTTCCGCTCGCGGACGTAATCGGTGGTGACGGCGATCGCCTTCTCCATCGTCTGCACCGATCCGACCGCGATGATGAGGCGCTCGCGGGGCAGCTCGGCCATCAGCTGGCGAAACCCCTGGCCTTCGGCAGGCCCGAGCAAATTCTCGCTCGGCACCCACACGTCGTCGAAGAACAGCTCCGACGTATCCTGCGCATCCTGCCCGATCTTGTCGAGCGCCTGCCCGCGCCGGAATCCCTCGACCTGGTCGGTTTCCACCACCAGCAGCGACACGCCCTTGCCGCCGAGCGACGGGTCGGTCTTTGCCACCACCACGATCAGGTCGGCGATCTGGCCATTGGAGATGAAGGTCTTGGCGCCGTTGATGCGATAGCCGTTGCCGTCCTTCAGCGCGGTCGTGCGGATCGATTGCAGGTCGCTGCCCGCGCCCGGCTCGCTCATCGCGATCGCCGACACGCGCTCTCCGGAGCACAGGGCGGGGAGCCAGCGGCGCTTCTGCTCCTCCGTGCCGTGGGCGAGGATGTAGGGCAGGATGATGACGTTGTGGAGCGACAGCGCGAAGCCGTCGACGCCCGCCTTCGCCACCGCCTCCACCAGCACGACGTCGTGGCGGAAATCGCCGCCGCCACCGCCATATTCGGTCGGGATCGCCGCGCCGAGCAGACCCGCCGCGCCCGCCTGTCGCCAGAAATCGCGCTCGACCTGACCGGCGTCGCGCCATCGGGCGACGCGTTCGGGCGGAGCCTCGCGCGCGAAGAACCGCGCGGCGCTGTCGGCCAGCATTTCCAGTTCGGGATCGCGCATGCAGGCGGGTGGCGGCACGTCGAGGGCGGGCATCGTCTCTCCTGGTCGTTGGCGCGAGCCTCGCAGAGCGGAGGCGCGACGGCAAGCGCGTCAGGATCTGGGAAACACCGCTCCGACATGACGCTCGCCACGCGCCTCGGCCAGCCGCGCCTGGCGCTCGCGCTCGGCATAGCCTTGGCGCTGCGCGTCGTCGCGCTCGGCATGGCAGGCGGGGCAGCTGACGCCCTCTACGTACAGCGGCGACGCGCGGTCGGCCTCGCTCACCGGCATGCGGCAGGCGTGGCATAGCGCGTGGCTGCCTTGGGCGAGGCCATGGGTGATGGCGACGCGCTGGTCGAACACGAAGCATTCGCCCGCCCACAGGCTCTCGGCGGCGGGCACCTGTTCCAGATAGGACAGGATGCCGCCCTTCAGGTGATAGACCTCGTCCAGCCCCTCGGCTCGGGCGAGTGCGGTGGCTTTCTCGCAGCGGATGCCGCCGGTGCAGAACATCGCGACCTTTCGCCCCTCGAGCTGTTCGCGGTTGGCGCGCAGCCATGCCGGGAAATCGCCGAAGCTGCGTGTGGCCGGATCGACCGCGCCGGCAAAGCTGCCGATGCGCACTTCGTAATCGTTGCGGGTGTCGACGACGACCGTGTCGGGATCGGCGATCAGCGCGTTCCAGTCTGCGGGAGCGACATAGGTGCCGGTCGCGGTCGGATCGATGGCGGGCTCGCCCATCGTCACGATCTCGCGCTTCAGCCGCACCTTCATGCGGTGGAAGGGCAGCGTCGGGCTGCGCGATTCGCGCACGTCGAGCGTGTCGCAACCGGGCAGGGTGCGGATGTGGGCCAGCACCGCCTCCACCCCGGCATCGCTGCCCGCGATCGTGCCGTTGATCCCTTCGGACGCCAGCAGCAGCGTGCCGAACACGCCGTTCGCGGTGCAAACCTCCAGCAGCGGCGCGCGGACTGCGGCGGCGTCGAGCGGCGTGAACCGGTACAGCGCGGCGACCCGGACGGCATCGGCGAAAGGGGGCGGGGGGGTGTCTGTCATGGGATCATGGTGCCTGGGGACGGGATCGAACCGCCGACACTGCGATTTTCAATCGCATGCTCTACCAACTGAGCTACCCAGGCATTTCGGGCAACAGGGCCGCGAAAGAGCGTCGCCTTTAGTCGGGGGTTCCGGGGCTGTCCAGCCCCGGATCGCCAAAAGGATCGGCGGCAGGGCCGGGAATTCGGTATCCCTCGCCCAGCCATTGCAGCAGGTCGCGGTCGCGGCACCCCTGGCTGCAGAACGGGGCGTGCGGCGCCTGCGCGGGCGCGCGGCACAGTGGGCAGAGATTACGGGTGGCGGGCCTGGACATGCCCCGCCGATATGGCGAGCGCAGGGTCGGCCCGCAAGGCGATCGGCACGCCCAATGTCCGCGACAGAGCTGCGATCCAGTCGGGCGTGATCGCGGCGATGACCGCGGGGTGCGCAGCGATGGTGCGCTCGCCGGCGCCGGGGGTGCGCTCGGCCCGGCGCAGCAGCGCGCGAGCGTGGGCAGCGACACCGTCGCCGGCGAACACTTCGATCAGCGAACGGCGGCGGCGGGGTCGCACGATCTGCACGAAGCCGAAGCCATTGACCGCGGTGCGCTCGAATGGTTGCGGCAGGACGCTGTCGATGGCGGCGGCGGCGGCGTGCCGCGCGGCCTTGTCGGCGGCGCTCGGCAGGTCGATGCCGATCGATCCGCCGATATCGAGCCGCCGGATCGCCTGCGCCGCGGCGTGGGCGCCGGCGACGGCCAGCGTGTTGGCGTGCGCCCAGCCATCAACGTCGATCAGCGTCATCGCCGGGGTGGGGTGGATCGAGAGGCTGCCCCCGTCGAAGGCGATCGAGAGGTTGGCGGCCTCCTCGATCAGTTCGTCCCACCCGGCGGCGGCGAAAAGGTCGGGGTCGGTGGGGCGCAGCGCGCGCGTCTCCAACCCGTTCGTTTCGAGCGAAGTCGAGAAATCTTGGGTAGCGCCAGAACCTGTTTCTCGACTTCGCTCGAAACGAACGGGAGTATTAGCGGTGGTGGCAGGCGCCGGCCGTGCCCGTGCGCGTTTGGGCTTGCCGGGTTCGGGCAGGGCGGGTCGGACGATTTCGATGCGGGTCATCGCCCCTTGCGTGACGCCGGCGGGCAGCGGCACGACCAATGCCTCACCGCAGTCCCACGCCACAATGCCCTGGTTGCGCTCCGGCATCCGCGCGATTAGCCGGGCGTCGAGGATGGTGCCGGCGATAAGCTCGCCGTCGGGCAGGATGCGTGCCTCGACGATGCGACCGTCCTCGACCAGCGCGGCACGGGTTTCGCCCAGGCCGCGTTCGATCAGCCACTCAGCCAAGCTGCAACCCGCTCGCAACCAGTAGTGCGCGCGTCTCGAACAGCGGCAGGCCGACGACTGCGGAATTGCTGCCCGACAGGAAGCGGACGAACGCCTCGGCGCGGCCCTGGATGGCGTAGCCGCCGGCCTTGCCCATCCCTTCGCCGCTGGCGACGTACCAGTCGATCTCGCTGTCGCTCAGCCGCTTGAAGGCGACGACGGTCTCGGCATGGCGCACGCGGGCGCGGCCGTCGCGGTCGATCACGCAGACGCCGGACACGCAGCTATGGCGGCGGCCGGACAGCAGGCCGAGCATGCGGCGCCAGTCGGCCTCGTCCACCGGCTTTTCGAGGATGCGGCGCCCGACGGCGACGGTCGTGTCGCCGGCCAGCACGATCTCGTCCGCCGCCCGCGACACCGCGCGTGCCTTCGCCTCCGCCAGGCGGGTGACGTATGCGACCGGGGTTTCGCCCTTCAGCGGAGTCTCATCGACGTCGGGGGCGGCCAAGCGCGCGGGCACAACGCCGATCCGCGCGAGCAGCTCGCGCCGGCGCGGCGAGGTCGAGGCGAGAACGAGGTCAGGCACGGTCATGCCCGCGAAATTTGACGACGTTATTGCGGCCCCGGACCGCCGCGGCCCGGCATGAAGCGATAGGTGATGCGGCCCTTGGTCAGGTCGTACGGGGTCAGCTCGACGAGCACCTCGTCGCCGACCAGCACGCGGATGCGGTTCTTGCGCATCTTGCCCGCGGTGTGGCCCAGGATTTCGTGGTCGTTCTCCAGCCGCACGCGGAACATCGCGTTCGGCAGCAGCTCGACCACCTGGCCGCGCATCTCGAGCAGTTCTTCCTTGGCCAAACAAAAACCTCTGAATTCTAGGATAGTGACGTCGCCCGCGCCCTTAGCGGCTGGGCGCGCAAAAGGGAAGCGGGCGACGCGGTGCCGGGTGCGCCCCGGCCATTCTTCCGTCAGACCGGATTATTCTTGTCCAGGAACGCCTGCATGGCTTTCAGAAACTCGAGGCGGTCTTCAGCGCGCGAGAAATGGTGATCGGCCTCCGGCTGCTCGATATACGTCACGGGTTTGTTGATCTTGCGCAGGCGCTCGACGAATTCGCGCGACTGGTCGATTGGCACCACCGTGTCCTTGCGGCCATGCACGATCAGCAACGGCAAGGCCGTCTTCTCCGGCGTCGTGATCGGCGACACGCTGCGGAAATCGGTGGCCTGCAGGCGCAGCCAGTCCATACGCGCGCCAGATGAAAGGAACTGGCCATCGTAACGGCGCAGACGATCCAGATCCGACACGCCGGCGTAAGATATCGCGCAGCGATAGGTGGCCGCGTCACGCTGCGACGCGCGCATGGCGGCGTACCCGCCATAGGATGCACCCGCGATGCAGACGCGCTTCGGGTCGGCCACGCCCTGTTTCGCAAGATACGAAACCGCGTCGATCAGATCGTCCTGCATCGCCAGCCCCCATTGGCCCTGGCCTTTCTTCGCAAATGCGGAACCGTAACCGGACGAGCCACGATAATTCGGTTGAACCACGGCATAGCCGCGCTCAGCAAGCGACTGGCTCCACCAGTCCCAATCCTCGGAATCACGCGCAAAGGGGCCGCCGTGCGGCATCACGATCAGCGGCAGCCCGGTTGCCGGCCGCCCTCGCGGCAGTGTCAGGATCGCCGGAATTTCCAGGCCGTCGCGAGCCTTGTAGCGCACCGTCTTGACGGGATTGAGCCGCGCCGAACGGATCTGCGCATTGGCGTATCCAAGCAGGTTCATCCTGCCGGTCGAGCGATCATAGAGGTAGAAGCCCCCCGGCGAATTGGAGGCGCCGACCTGGACGATGGCCCGCTTGTGATCGCGGCTGTAGGTCGCGATGCTTGCCGACCCGCCCGACACCGCCTTGGTGATTTCCGCCTGCATCGCGGCGAGATCAGAGTCGATCCAGTCGGTGCGCGCCTTGTCGTCGAGATAGGAAACACCTGCCAGCCCGTCGCGCGTCGTGGTCGGAATCAGTCCGTCCACGTCGTGCCCCGAACTGCCGTAAAGCCGCTTCCCGAGCTTCAGGTTGGTCAGGTCATACTCGTAGATGCCCTGCATCCCGGCGTCGTCCTCGGCAAAGGCGAGCGCCTTGGAGGGATCGGCCATGAACAGAGACGGGACCACGATATCCTCGCGGCCGCGCGTTTCCCGGACGATTTCCTTGAAGGGTGTGTCTGCGGCGGGTCGATAGAGAACCCGCGTCGAGCGACCGTCCCTGGAATGGCCGATTCCCATGCGGACGACGCCCTTGCCGTCCGCCGACCACGACATCACGCCTTCGCGCGAGCCCATCGCCCGACGGCTCTTGCCAGTCGAGACATCGACTTCGACCACTTCGGGCCAGAACGCCAGATTATCAACGTAGATCGACTTCTGCAGCGACAGGAGGATGCGCGGGGTTCCGTCGTCCGCCACCCAGATAACGTCGTCCGCCGCCTGTGCGGCTTCGCGCGCCATAAGCGGCACGACCTTGTCGCCCGCGGCACTGACGCCGATGGCGCGGCGCAGGTACCAGTCACCGATGCCCGGCATCGGGACCTTGTTGCCGATGCCGACGACCATCCAGTCGTCGTTGACCCAGCGCCACCAGTTCAGGTCGTTGTCACCCGTCGCGACGAAGCGGGGCGGCCCACCCTCGATCGGGATGATCGCCAGATACTGCTTTCCGCGCGAGGCGACCTGGGCGGCGATGAGCTTCCCGTTCGGGGAGATCTTGGGGCCCATGAGGGTCGGCAATTCGGCGAATTGCTCGATCGGCCTCGGCACGAAATTCGTTTGCGCTGTCGTGGTTGACGAACCCAGTGTCGCCACCGCTGCCCCGACCAGCAGCGCCGCTGTAAATCTACCACGCATCACATAACTCCCCCGAGATTTTAGGTCGCAGGCTATCGTCGAACGCGTCGGCAGGCAATCCGCCAAGTCCATGACCTGACAGAAAAAAGGGGGCCGCCCGGATTCCTCCAGACGCCCCCTCAGACACGCTATGGATAACGAAGCTTAGCCCGCCGCGAGCGCCGCCAAAAGCAGCAGCGCCACGATGTTCGTGATCTTGATCATCGGGTTGACCGCCGGACCGGCGGTGTCCTTATACGGATCGCCGACGGTGTCGCCGGTCACCGCGGCCTTGTGGGCTTCGCTGCCCTTGCCGCCGTGGTTGCCGTCCTCGATGTACTTCTTGGCATTGTCCCATGCGCCGCCGCCCGAGGTCATCGAGATGGCGACGAACAGCCCCGACACGATCACGCCGAGCAGCAGCGCGCCGAGTGCCGCGAAGGCGCTCGCCTGGTCCGCCACGGCAAGGATGATGTAATAGACCGCGATCGGCGCGAGCACCGGCAGCAGGCTGGGGACGATCATCTCCTTGATCGCGGCGCGCGTCACCAGGTCGACGGTGCGGGCGTAGTTGGGGCGGCTGGTCCCTGCCATGATGCCCGGATTGTCGCGGAACTGGGCACGAACGTCCTCGACCACCGAGCCTGCCGCGCGACCCACCGCGGTCATCCCGAACGCGCCGAAGCTGAACGGCAGCAGCGCGCCGAGCAGCAGCCCAACGATGACATAGGGGTTGGACAGCGAGAAATTCACAACGATGTCGGGGAAATAGATGCCGAGATCGGTGGTGTACGCCCCGAACAGCACCAGTGCTGCGAGCGCGGCGGAGCCGATCGCATAGCCCTTGGTGACTGCCTTGGTCGTGTTGCCGACTGCGTCCAGTGCGTCGGTGCGATGGCGGACGTCATCCGGCAGGCCCGCCATCTCGGCGATGCCGCCGGCATTGTCGGTGACCGGGCCGTAGGCATCGAGCGCCACGACCATGCCGGCGAGCGCCAGCATCGACGTCGCACCGAAGGCGATGCCGATGATGCCGCCAAGCTGATAGCAGGCGACGACCGCGACCGAGATGACGATCGTGGGCAGCGCCGGGCTTTCCAGGCTGACGGCCAGGCCCTGGATGACGTTGGTGCCGTGGCCGGTTTCCGATGCCTTGGCGATTGACTTCACCGGGCGATAGTTGGTGCCGGTGTAATATTCGGTGATCCACACCAGCACGCCTGTCAGCGCTAGGCCGATCATCATGCACCAGAACAGCTTCATGCCGGTGAAGGTGATCGTGGTCGCACCGACCGCTGCCGCGGGCGTCAGGAACGCGCTGTCGCCCAGCGCCGTCGATCCGCCGATCAGGGCGTTCATATCGCCCACCACATATTGCGTGGCGAAGTAGATCGCGGGGATCGAAAGCACGACGGTCGTCCAGAAGCCCTTGTACAGCGCCCCCATGATCGAGCCCTTGCCGAGCCGGACCATGTAGGTGCCGATGATCGAGGTGATGACGCACACGCCGCCGACCAGCAGCGGCAAGGTCATCAGCTGGAACAGATGGTCGGCGTTGGGCAGCAGCAGCGCGATCGACGCCATCGTCACGCCGATGGTGACGACATAGGTTTCGAACAGGTCGGCGGCCATGCCGGCGCAGTCGCCGACGTTGTCACCGACGTTGTCGGCGATGGTGGCGGGGTTGCGGGGGTCGTCCTCCGGGATGCCGGCCTCGACCTTGCCGACCAGGTCGGCGCCGACGTCGGCCGCCTTAGTGAAGATGCCGCCGCCCAGACGCGCGAAGATCGAGATCAGCGACGCGCCGAACGCCAGCGCGACGAGGGTGTCGACGATGACGCGGCGGTCTTCACCGACCGACAGGTCATAATGGCCAAGCGTCAGCAGGCCCCAGAACATGACCGAGATCGCCAGCAGGCCAAGGCCCGCCACCAGCATGCCGGTAATCGCGCCCGACCGGAACGCCATCGTCAGCCCGCCTTGCAGCGAGGTGCGCGCAGCCTCCGCGGTGCGGACGTTCGCCTTCACCGACACGTTCATGCCGATGAAGCCGGTCACGCCCGACAGGATCGCACCCAATGCGAAGCCCGCGGCAGAGATCGGTCCCAGGAACCACGCGACCAGCGCCGCGACGACGACGCCGACGATGGCGATGGTGCGATACTGCCGCCCGAGATAGGCGCGCGCGCCCTCCGCGATGGCGGCGGCGATGTCCTGCATCTTCGCGTCACCCGCCGGCGCCTTCAGCACCTGTGCGGTCGTGACGAGGCCGTAGAGCACGGCGATGACGCCGCACGCGATGGCCAGATAAACGATTCCCATGTCCTGATCTTCCCCCATTTGCTCAAATTGGATTGAGCGCGGCCCGGTTCGTTGATGACCGGGTCCGCGGACGAAGGGGGAGCGTATGGAAGCCCCACAGGGTTGGCAAGCGGCACGAAAGGCCGAGGCGTCAGCGGTGTTGCCACCCCAGGGTCGGGGGCAGCGGGACCGGCGCGCCGTCGCGCGTGAGGGTCAGGCCGGCGCCTTCGGACATGCTGCCGATGCGGGTCGCGGCGACCGGCGGCTCCATGCCGGACGGAAGCGTGAACAGCAGTTCGTAGTCGTCGCCGGCAGTCGCCGAAGCCAGCGCGTCGCCGCCCCAGGCGCGATACTTCGGCGACAGCGGCAAGGCGTCAAGCGCGATCGTGACGGCGCAGCCGCTCGCCGCTGCCAGCCGCTCGGCGTCGATCAGCAGGCCGTCGGACACGTCCATCATCGCGGTGACATGAGGGGCAAGCGCCTGGCCCTCCGCCAGCCGCGGCGTCGGGCGGCGATAGCGGGCGAGCAGCGCCGCCGGGCCGTCCGCACCGCGCGCGATGGCGAGGCCGGCGCCGGCGTCGCCGATCGTGCCGGTGACCCAAAGGGTGTCGCCGGCCTGCGCACCGCTGCGCGTTGGGCTGACGGTGGCGCGCCCGATCGCGGTCAGCGCATAGCTGCGCCCGCCCGACACGGTGTCGCCGCCGAGCAGCGCACAGCCGAAGGTGGTGAGAACGTCCCGCAAACCATCGAGGAACGCGGCGTCCCACTTATCGTCGCGTAAGGGGTAGCCGAGCAAAACCCCCTCCGGCACCGCGCCCTTCGCGGCGAGGTCAGAGAGGTTGGCCGCGACCAGCTTCCACGCGACGTCGCCGGGCGAGTCGTCGGGCAGGAAATGCACGCTCTCGACGATCAGGTCGGTGGTGAGGACAAGCTCTCCGAGCCGGGCGGCATCGTCGCGCAAGTCCAGCGCGCCGGGGTGGAGCGGCAGGGTGCGCAGGGCGGCGAGGAAGTCGGCTTCGGTCATCGAGATCAAATTCCTCCCCGGCACGGGGAGGGGGACCGCCGAAGGCGGTGGAGGGGGGGCGCCTCGACCACAGCGTTTGCGGCCCGCCCCCTCCGTGACGCTACGCGCGCCACCTCCCCGTGCCGGGGAGGATCAGCCACGCACATCCTTCGCGATCGCGTCGAGCAGGCCGTTGACGAAGCCCTTCTCGCGCTTCTCGTAAAACGCGTCGGCGACGTCGAGATATTCGCTGATGACCGCGCCCGCCGGCACGTCGGCGCGGGCGAGGAGCTCGTAGGTGCCGGCGCGCAGGATACCGCGCATCGGCTTGTCCAGCCGCTCCAGGCTCCAGCCCGCGGACAGCTTGTCGGCGATGCGGCGGTCGATTTCCTCGCTACGGGCGTTGGCGCCGGTCACGATATCGTCGAAGAAATCGACGTCGGGCTCGGCATATTCGACGTCGTCGATCGTCGCGCCCAGGCGGTGGTTGTGGAATTCGTTGAGCAGCTGGATAAGCGGCGTGCCCTCCATATCCTGCTGGTACAGCGCCTGGACGGCGGCAAGGCGGGCGGCGGCACGCGCGGTCGATCGCGCGCGGGTGCGGGGCGTGGCTTTGGTGGTCATGATGACCCTCCTTTGCCGTTCGTTTCGAGCGAAGTCGAGAAACCTGTGCCTGAAACGCGTCAGCGGGTCAGTCGTAACGCCACCGACTTTGCGTGCGCGGGCAGCCCCTCTGCCTCCGCCAGCGCCACCGCAGCGGGGCCGATCGCGGCGAGTGCGTCCGCGTCGCAGGCGATGAAGCTGGTGCGTTTCATGAAGTCGAGCACCGACAGCCCCGACGAAAACCGCGCGCGGCGGCCGGTCGGGAGGACGTGGTTGGGACCGGCGACGTAATCGCCGACCGCCTCTGGCGTGTGGCGGCCGAGGAACACCGATCCGGCATGGCGGACGCGGTCGAACAGCCCCTGTGCCACGTCGGCGTCGCACGCGAGCTCGAGATGTTCGGGCGCGAGCGCGTTCACCAGCGGGATCGCCTCGTCCAAGGTCGCAGTCACGATGATCGCGCCGTTGGCGTCCCACGCCGCGCGGGCGACTGCCTTGGTGGAAAGCGTGCCGATCATCAGGTCGACCGCATCGGCGACCGCGGTGGCCAGCGTGGCGCTGTCGGTGATGAGGATCGACTGGCTAGTCGGGTCGTGCTCGGACTGGCTGAGCAAATCGGCGGCGATCCACTGCGCGTCATTGTCGCCGTCGGCGACGACCACGATCTCGCTCGGGCCCGCCACCATGTCGATGCCGACGACGCCGTAGAGCTGGCGCTTGGCCTCCGCGACCCAGGCATTGCCGGGGCCGGTTACGACGTCGACCGCGCCGATGCGGGCTGTGCCATAGGCGAGCGCGGCGATCGCCTGCGCCCCGCCGACGCGCCAGATCTCGTCCACGCCCGCGACGTGCGCGGCGGCGAGGACGAGGGGGTTGATCTCTCCCTTGGGCGTGGGCGTGACCATGACGAGCCGCTCGACGCCCGCGGCCTTGGCCGGCAGCGCGTTCATCAGGACCGACGACGGATAGGCCGCGCGCCCGCCCGGCACATAGACGCCCGCCGCATCGACCGGGCGCCACCGCGCGCCGAAGCGAACGCCGCTGGCGTCGGTTTCGTCGCGGTCCTCGGGGATCTGCTTGGCGTGATAGGCGGCGATGCGGGTCGCGGCGAGGTCTAGCGCGTCCCGGAGTTCCTCGCTCAATCCCTGATACGCCGCGAGGCAATCGGCGCGCTCGATCCGCCAGCCGGTATCGTTCAGGTCGTGGCCGTCGAACCGCTGAGTATATGCGGCAAGCGCGGCATCGCCTTCGTCGCGGACGGCGGCGACGATGGTGCGGACATCGCGTGCGACATCGGCGTCGGCCTCCCGCCGCGCGCCGACCAGCGCATCGAACGCGGCGGCGAAGCCGGGGTCGGAGGTGGAGAGTTTCAGCATCCAATTTCCGTTCGTTTCGAGCGAAGTCGAGAAACTTCTGTGTCGTGTCGGGCGATGATTTCTCGACTTCGCTCGAAACGAACGGGGAAAGTCATGCCGGCTGCACCGCAACCGCGCGCCGGAATGCGTCCACCAGCGGCACGACCTCGCCGCGCGTCTTGAACGCGGCGCGGTTGACGATCAGGCGGCTGGTGACCTCGGCGATCACTTCGACCTCGACCAGCCCGTTTTCCTTCAGCGTGCGGCCCGACGACACTAGATCGACGATGCGCGGGGCAAGGCCGAGGACGGGGGCGAGTTCCATCGCGCCGTTCAGCTTCACGCACTCGGCACCCACACCGCGCGCCTCGAAATGGGTGCGGGTGACATGGGGGTATTTGGTGGCGATGCGGACGTGGCTCCAGCCGCGCGGATCGTCCTTTGCCGCCATCGCCGCGGGCTCGGCGACCGACAGGCGGCAATGGCCGATGCCTAGGTCGACCGGCGCGTAGAGCTCCGAATAGGCGAATTCCATCAGCACGTCCGACCCGACGATGCCGAGATGCGCGGCGCCGTGCGCGACGAAGGTCGCGACGTCGAACGCGCGCACCCGGATCAGGTCGATGTCGGCGCGGTTGGTCGAGAAGCGCAGCGCGCGACTGGCGTCGTCGCTGAATGCCGGTTCGGGGACGATCCCGACCCGCGCAAGCAGCGGCAGCGCCTCCTGCAGGATGCGCCCCTTGGGCACCGCGATGATGATCGGATCGGCCATGTCGAGGCGGGCTTTACGAGAGGGGTGGGGAGGGCGCAACACACCTGCCGACGGAAGGGGAAGACATGGGCACAGAGGCCGAGAACCGCGAGGCGTTTCGTATCCAGGCGGGCTATTGCGCGGCGATGGCGGCGCCGGTGACGGCGCGGATCGCTGGCGCGCTGGCCGGCGCGATCGACCGGGTGAGCGTGACCGGGCGGCGGGTGCTCGACTGGGCGGGCGAGCCGGTCGCCGATGCGGTGGCGCTGCGGCTGGTCGGCGGGCTGCACGCTTTGCACCGGACGGGCGTGGATGCCGCGCTGTCGCGGGTGTTCGCGGGCGCGGTGAGCGATCCGGTGGCGGTCGAGGCGACGCTGCGCGAGACGCTGCGGACGCATGACGCCGCGCTGTCGCCGTGGCTTGATGGCCCGCCGCAGACCAATGAGGCGGCGCGCTCGGCAGGCTTGATGACCGGGCTGCTGCATCTCGCCGCACGCTATGGCCCGCGGCTGGAGCTGATCGAGATCGGGTCGAGCGCGGGGCTGAACCTGCTGATCGATGACTATGCGTTCGATCTGGGCGGGGTGCGCGCCGGGCCGGCGAATGCCGCGGTGACTATCCGGCCCGAGTGGCGCGGACCACCGCCGCCGGACGTGCCGGTCGAGATCGTCTCGACGCGCGGGGTCGATATCGCGCCGATCGACCTGTCGGACCCTGCCGCGGCGGAGCGGTTGCAGGCCTATGTCTGGATCGAAGCCACCGAGCGTGCCGCGCGGCTGGCGCAGACGATCGCGCTGGTGCGGGCGCGGGGCGTGCGCCTCGATCGCGGCGATGCCGCCGACTGGGTCGCGGCGCGGCTGGCCGAACCGCAGGCGGCAGGCGTCACGCGGGTGCTGATGCACTCGGTGGTGTGGCAGTATCTCGGCGCGGAGCGGCAGGAACGCATCCGCGCGGCGATGCACGCGGCGGGCGGGCGGGCGACGGCGGAGCGGCCGCTCGGCTGGGTGATGATGGAGCCCAACCGCGACCTCCACCGCCACGAAGTCCGCGTCCGCGGCTGGCCGGGGGAGCGTGCGATGGAGCTCGTCGGGCTGACGCATGCGCACGGGGCTTGGGTGGAGGGGCTTGCGGAGCCCTATTCCACGGCGGATTATGTGATGCGGGGGGTGGCACCGGAGTAGAAGTGAAACGGTTCAGAGAAGGCGCTAAGGCGCGAAGAAGAATAGGGTATTTCGCGCAGAGGCGCAGCGGGGTTGCGGTCCTTTTGCGCGAAGCGCCTTATCAACGCACCGTGTCGAATGTCTTCCGATCGCCAGGCGAGCGACACCACAGCGTCCTTTGCGCCTCGGCGTGAAATATCCTTTTCTTAGCGCCTTAGCGCCTTCTCTGAACGATTTCTCTTCTAAACTCCCCAGTCGCGCATCGCCGCCACCACCGCAGGCGCATTTTCCCACGGCACGAAATGCCCGGCCTCCACTTTCGTCACCGTCAGGTCGGGGACCAAGGCATCCAGCCCCTCCAACTGCACCGGCAGCAGGGCGATGTCGCCCAGGCCCCAGATCACCAACGTCGGCTGGGTGACCGGCGGGAACGGGCCGTCGAGGAACGCGGGGCGCTCGGGCGTCGCGTCCATCGCCGGCACCTGCACCGCGCTGGCGCGATACCAGTTGAGCATCGCCGTCATCGCGCCGGGCTGGCTCCACTGATCGATGTAGATGGCGCGCTCGTCCGCGCCCATCTTGGCGGCGTCGGCGTGGCGGGCGAAGGTCGTCTCGAAGAACGCGGCGACGCCGATGCGGTCGATATAGGCCTCGATCTCCGGATTGCGGAACGCGGTGATGTACTGGCTCGCGGCACGCTGCGCGGGGTCGTCGAACAAGGATTTCTGGAAGACGAAGGGGTGCGGCGCGTTGACGATCACCAGCCGCGCGACGCGCGCAGGCTGCTGCAACGCCGCCATCCACGCGATCGCGCCGCCCCAGTCGTGGCCGACGAGCGTAAAGCGGTCGATTCCGAAATGATCGGCGAGCGCGATCAGGTCGGCGACCGGCTTGTCGGGGGTGTAATTCTCGACGCCCGCGGGCTTCGACGACCGCGCGAAGCCGCGCTGGTCGGGGGCGAGGACGAAATGATCGCGGGCAAGGTCTGGGATGACGTCGCGCCACGTGCGGTGCGATTCGGGGAAGCCGTGGAGCAGAATGACGGGCGGATGCGCCGGGTCGCCGGCGACCGCGACGTCGAGGTCGACGCCGGTGGGAAGGGCGATGCGCTGAAGGTCGAAGTCGGTCATAATTCCCCTCCCGCTTGCGGGAGGGGCAGGGGAGGGCCTGTCACTTCACGCAGGTGCTCCACATGCCCTCCCCCAACCCCTCCCGCAAGCGAGAGGGGAGAATCAGGGATAGCTGACCGTCTTGGGCACCTCGGGAATCGGGATGAATTCCTCGCTGTCGCCGGGCACGACCGGGAATTCGCCCGCCTTCCACGCGCGCTTCGCTTCGTTGATGCGGTCGCGGCGGGAGGAGACGAAATTCCACCAGACGTGGCGCGGGGTCATCGCTTCGCCGCCGCACAGCATCACCCGCCCGCCGCGTTCGGAGCGCAGCGTCGCGGCGATGCCGGGGCGCAGCACGGTCAGGTGGGTGGGATCGAGCGCCACGCCCTCTACGCTCGCTTCGCCGTCGCACAGGTACAGCGCGCGCTCGTCGGCGTCGGTGTCGATCGGGATAGAGCCGCCCGGCGCCAGCACGATGTCGGCGTAGATGGTGTCGGCATAGGTGTCGGTCGGCGCGCGGCGGCCCCAGAGCGACCCCATGATGACGCGCGCCTTGGCGCACCCGTCCTCGACCACCGGCAGCTCGTCACGCGTCACGTGCTGGAAGGCGGGATCGGTCTCCTCGACCGCCTCGGGCAGCGCGATCCAGGTCTGGATGCCCGACAGCTCCGGCCCCTTCGCCCGCTCGTCGCCGGGCGAGCGTTCGGAATGGACGATGCCGCGCCCGGCGGTCATCAGGTTGACCGCGCCGGGCTCGATCCGCGCCTTGGTCCCCAGCGAATCGCGGTGATCGATCGCGCCGCCGAACAGATAGGTGACGGTCGCCAGATTGATGTGCGGGTGCGGGCGCACGTCAATGCCGGTGCCGGCGTCGAGGATCGCTGGCCCCATCTGGTCGAAGAACAGGAACGGCCCGACCATCGTCCGCGCCTTCGCCGGCAACGTGCGGTGAACCTTGAACCCGCCCAGATCATGGGTGACCGGGGTCAGGATCTGCTCGATCAGATCGTCGTGGGTCATGCGGCGTCCAGTTCCGGATAGTGGCGGAATATGCCGTCCTGATTGAAGGGCAGGCGGCGGTCGCTTTTCAGATATGCGCGCAGTTCGGGAAGGGCGGCAACCTGATCGCGGATGGCGATGACGCCGGGATACTCCTGCTCGATCGCCGCCATCCGCTTCGGGAACATGTAGCGCAGCCCCTCAACCAACTGGAAGATCGAGGTGTCGGCGTAGGTCCAGCGATTGTCGATCACCCAGTCGCCGGCATTGGCGGTGGCGACACCCTCAAGATACGCCAGGAATTTCGGCAGGCGCGTCTCGCGGAACTGGTGCGCGGCGCGGGCGGCCTCTGTCTGCTGGTCAGCATAATAGGCGCCGGGTTCCACCGGGTGGTGGACGTTGTGCACCTCCGTCACGCAGTCGGCGATCGTCAGCTGGACCTGCGTCAGCCAGTAGCGGTCGCCGAGCCGCGACGGTGCCAGGCCGTGCTGCGTGCCGAGGAAGGCGAGGATCGTCGCCACCTGCGCGATCACCAGCCCGTCATACTCGAGATAGGGCGGCGCGAACGGCCCGCGACCACCGTGGCGCTTCATGTCGGCGACCAGCGCATCGACGCCGCGGGTGCGGGCGCAATCCTCATAGTCGATTCCCGCGGCCTCGAGCGGCAGGCGGATGAACTCGCCGCGCCCCGGGATCGTCGGCCAGTACCAAAGGGTGTACATCGTCACTGTCCCCCCGGTGCCGACGCGCGGATCGCCAGCGCGTGGATGCGAGTGGCGAGCAGGTCGGCGAGTGCATGGTTCACCAACCGCTGGCGCGCGACGCGGTTCAGCCCGGCGAAGGCGGCGCTCTCGATGACGACCGTGAAGTGCGACTCGCCGGTGCCGTCGTCGCCCATGTGGCCGGCGTGGTGGTGGCTGTCGTTGACGACCTCCAGATGCGTCGGGTCGAGCGCCGCGGTCAGGCGGGCGGCCATGATTTCGGCGAGTGGAGCGGTAGCGGTGTCGGTCATCGCACCTATATAAGCCGCTTTTTCGCGGGAATGGCAGTGGCGCGGGGCGAACCCCATAAAGATCGACCGAACACGCGCTTCCACGGCCGGGTGGAGGCGGACGGACGGCTGTGCGACCAGCCGGGCTGCACCGAACCCGGCGAGTTTCGCGCGCCGCCCGCGGAGGGCACCGGCGCTACGGGCGAAGGGCCGGGCCAGTTCCGCTGGATGTGCCTGGACCATGTCCGGGCGTTCAACGCCGGCTATAATTTCTTCACCGGCATGACCACCGACGAGATCACCGCGGCGCAGCGCCCCTATGCGGGGTGGGAGCGCGAGACGCGGGCGTTCGCCTCGAACGGCGCCGACGCGCCACCGAAATGGGCCGACTTTTCCGATCCGCTCGACGCGATCAGCGCGCGGTTCCGCGAGCGGATGGCGGAGGCGAAGGGTCGCGCCGACGGCAAGCCGCTGACCGGCGACGACCGCCGCGCGCTGAAGATGCTGGGCCTTTCCGCCGACGCCGATCGCCATGCCCTGCGCAGCCGCTATTCGGAACTGGTCCGCAAATTCCACCCCGATCGCAACGGCGGCGACCGGCGACACGAGAGCGCGCTACAGGCGGTGGTCGAGGCGTATCAGCATCTGCGCAAGGCGCCCGCCTTCGCCTGACGCTCAGCGCGGAGCTGACGCCTCACGCACCGCCTTGAATTCCGACCCCGCGCGCCACGTCGGCCAGCGCGTCGAGTTGGCGAGGCTGGTACCGATCGTGCGGACCAGATCGACGTCCTCGGCGGCCCCAGCGAAGTCGAGCGTCGGCGACCACGCGTCGCAGGTCTGGTGGTAACAGGCCATATAGTCCTTCAGCCACGCCTCGCCGCCGGCACGACCGCCCTTCACCAGATCGGGCGCGCCGCTGATCGCCATCAGCAGCAGCGTCGGCACCCCGCGGCGCGCGAGCGGGAAATGGTCGGCGCGGTAGAACAGCCCGCGCTCGGGCAGCGCCTCGGGCGTCACCACGCGGCCCTGCGCCTTGGCCGCAGCGGCCAGTTCGTCCTCCAGGCTGTTCTGGCCGTTGCCGACCAGCATGACGTCGCGCGCCTTGCCGCCGGTATTGAGGATGTCGAGCGTCAGGTTGGCGACCGTCTTCGCCGCCGGATAGACCGGGTTGGCGGCATAGCTTTCCGACCCGATCAGCCCGCGTTCCTCGGCGCTCCAGAAGGCGAAGACGGCGCTGCGGTCGGGGCGCTTGCCCGCCTGCATCACGCGCGCGATCTCCAGCAGGCCGGCGACGCCCAGCGCATCGTCGTTGGCGCCGGGGCGGATCGTGCGGCCTTGCGCATCGGGCTTGCCCTTGCCGTACGCGTCCCAATGCGCGCCGAACATCACCACTTCGTCGGGACGTTTCGCGCCGGGGATGCGGCCCAGCACGTTGCTGCTGCGGCTGGTCGAATGGGTGACGGCGATGTCGGCGGTCAGCGTCTGGCCGGTGAGTTCGCGCGGACGGAACGCGGCGGAGCGTGCCTCGACGCGCAGCTTGGCCAGGTCGAGGCCGGCTGCGGCGAACAGCTTCGTGGCGGCCGCCCCCTCGATCCAACCCTGCACCAGCACGCGGTCGTTGGGCTCGGGGCGAACGATGTCGTAATTCTCGCCGCCGGGCGCGGTCACGGTCGCCCAGCCGTATCCGGCGCCGGCGGTGTCGTGGACGATCAGCGCCCCGATCGCGCCGCGCCGCGCGGCCTCCTCGAATTTGTATGTCCAGCGCCCGTAATAGGTCATGCGCCGGTCGCCGAATTTCCCGCGCGCGTCGTCGCCCGCGGCGGCTTCGAAATCGGGATCGTTGACCAGGAAGACCGCGACCTTGCCCTTCAGGTCGACGCCCTTGAAATCATCCCAGCCGCGTTCGGGCGCGGTGACGCCGTAGCCGACGAAGACCAGCGGTGCATTCGCGAGGGCGACGCGGTCGACCGGGCGAACCGTGCTGACATACACGTCGCGCCCGCGCTCCAGCGTGGTGCCGCCGACCGCGATGGTCCCTGCGCCCAATTGCGTGCGGACCAGCGGCACGTCCTGCGTCCACTGGCCGTTCGGGCCGCCGGGGGCGAGCTTCAGCGCCTTCATCCGCGCGATCAGCCACGCGACGGTCTTGTCCTCGCCCGCCGTTCCCGGGCCGCGCCCCTCGAACGCATCCGACGCCAGCGTCTTCACGTCGGCGGAAAGCCGCGCGGACGAGATCGTCTGTGCCGCGGCGGGGGCGGCAGAGATCACAAGGGCAAGCAGCAGGCGTCTCACGTGCGGTTCTCCTCGGCGGAATATCCTGCGCCTACGCGCTCGCGGCGTCTTGCGCGAGGGGGACGGGCACGGAATGATGCGGCGATGACCTCCACCGTTCCGTCGGGCGATGCGCTCGCCGACTCTCCGCTTTCAGCCATTCGCGGCGTGGTCGATTATTGGGAGCGCCAGACGCTGCGCTCTGCGCGCCCGACGGCCAGCGCCATGGCCGACAGGATCCTGCTCGACGTGCTCGGGATCGGCATCGAACAGGCGTTGACGTACCTGCCGGTGACCCGGCCCGATTTCAGAGCGTTCGAGGACTGGGTGATCGCGACTGCGGGCAGGCCCGACGCGGAATCGGTGGCGCGCTATCACGCTTGGCTGGACGGACACGCCCCTCCCGCAGCGACCGCCGCGCGATTGGCCGCAGTCGATGTAGCACAACCTGTGCTAGGCCTCGACGAGCTAAAGCAGTGGGCGGAAAGCGGATACGTCGTCCTGCGCGGCGCGATTTCCGCGTCCGAAGCGGCGGCGGCTGCCGATCTGCTGTGGCAGGTGACGGGCGCCGCGCCAGACGACCCGGCCAGCTGGTACGGCGCGCGGACCAACGGCATCATGATCCAGTCCTTCCAGCATCCCGCGCTGGAAGTCGCGCGCCGCGCGCCGCGCATCCACAAGGCGTTCGCGCAGTTGCTCGGCACGTCCGACCTGTGGACGGCGACCGACCGGATGAGCTTCAACCCACCGGCAACCGCCGCGCACCCGTTTCCGGGGCCGCGCCTGCACTGGGATACCAGCCTCGCGCACCCGATTCCGCTGGCGGTGGGGGGAATCCTGTACTTGACCGATACGGCAGCCGATCAGGGCGCCTTGCAGGTGGTGTCGGGACTGCACCTCCGCCTGCGATCGTGGATCGAGGGACTGGACGGGGTCGATCCGCGCACCGCCGACCTGTCGGCCGATGCGGTGACGGTGCCCGCCGGGGCCGGCGACCTCGTGATCTGGCGGCAGGAACTCGCCCACGGCGCCAGCCCCAACACGAGCGATCGGCCACGACTGGCGCAATATGTGGCGATGTACGACCCGGCGGTGCCGCCACACGCCGAGTGGCGCTGACGCTCCCTCAGCCGAGATAGCGAGCAAGCACATCCCACGCCGGCTGCTTGGCGGCAAGGCCGACGGTATGAAGCGGGCTGGACGAGGGCAACGCGATGACGGCGAGGCTGTCCGCGACGTGGCGACGACCATGGGCGAGGGCGGTGGCGCCGTTGAAGGCGACCGCGCGGAGATCGGGCAGCGCGGCGATGAGCGCGGCGAGGTCGTTGCCGACCGGCTCACGGATCGCGGCGTCGGTGCTGCCGGTGCGGCGGGCGGTGGCGACGACGTCCCACAGGCCGATGCGGGCGGCGCGAAGCGCGGCGAGGCGGGCGTCATAGTCCAGCGCCGCGAGGTCGATGCCGATCGCCCCGCCCACCAGTCGCCAGAACTGGTTCTGCGGATGCGCGTAATAGCGCCCCTCCGCCAGCGATCGCTCACCCGGCAGGCTGCCGCAGATCAGCACGCGGGTGCCGGCATCGACCACCGGCGGGAAGGATCGCTTGATCGTCACGAAGCGGCGTTAGCATTGCCGCGGGGCTCCGCGCACGCCATCTTGCGCGCCATGCAGACTGCGCACGACACGCTCGCCCTGATCGGCAACACCCCGCTGGTGCGGTTGAAGGGGCCGAGCGAGGAGACCGGCTGCGACATCTTTGGCAAGTGCGAATTCGTCAATCCGGGCGCCAGCGTGAAGGACCGCGCCGCGCTGTTCATCGTCGAGGATGCCGAGGCGAAGGGCCAGATCGCGCCCGGCGGCACCATCGTCGAGGGGACGGCGGGCAACACCGGCATCGGCCTGGCGCTGGTCGCCAACGCCAAGGGCTACAAGACGATCATCGTGATGCCCGAGACGCAGAGCCGCGAGAAGATGGACACGCTGCGCGCGCTGGGCGCCGAGCTGGTTCTGGTCCCTGCCGCGCCCTATTCGAACCCGGGGCATTTCGTGCACACCAGCCGCCGCATCGCCGAGGAAACCGACAATGCGATCTGGGCGAACCAGTTCGACAACATCGCCAATCGCCGCGCGCACATCGTCGGCACCGCGGAGGAAATCTGGGCGCAGATGGACGGGCGGATCGACGGCTTCACCTGCGCCGCGGGCACCGGCGGGACGATCGCCGGCGTGGGCCTCGGCCTGAAGGAAAAGGATGAGGGCGTGACGATTGCCTTGAGCGATCCGCACGGCGCCGCGCTCTACGAATATTACGCGCACGGCGAGTTGCGGGCGGAGGGCAGCTCGGTCGCCGAGGGAATCGGTCAGGGGCGAATCACCGCCAATCTGGAAGGCGCGCCGATCGACACGCAATACCGGGTTTCCGACGAGGAGGGCATGGAATGGGTCCGCCGCCTGCTGGCGGAGGAGGGGCTATGCCTGGGCCTGTCGTCGGGGATCAACGTGGCGGGCGCAGTGCGGCTGGCGCGCGAACTGGGACCGGGCAAGCGCATCGCCACCATCCTGTGCGACACCGGATTTCGCTATCTGTCGACGCTCTACAATCCCGAATGGCTGGCGGCGAAGGGGCTGGACGCACCCGCGCACGGCGCCAACGGCTGACCGCCCGACAGGCTCGGCTCGACAGCGGCAGCGACATGCGTTACATTATTGTCACAGCCATGACGCCATCCGGTCCAGAACCTTCGCAGTCGATGCAGCGTGTCCGGGTCGCGATGACGGGTCTGCTCGCGGTCTTCGTGCTGATCGTCGTCGCCAGCGTGCTGTTCAACCTGACCAACCGCGAGCCCCCCGTGACCGCGATCGGCGCAGCGAAGCCCGACGTGGTGGCGAACATGACCGACGCGCCCCCCGCCAACACGACGATGAGCGAGCCGCTGTCGGATCTGGGCGTGCTGCCGGCGGCGACGGGAAATTCGGCGGCCGGGGCGAAGTAGGCGGCGAGGGCGTTTCGAACCCCCGTTCCAGTCAGTTTCGCACCTGCCTCACCCGCTTGTTTCGCGCCCCGTCCATTCGTTTCGCGCCTCTCCCACCCGTTCGTTTCGAGCGTAGTCGAGAAACTGCCCCGGGCGCCTGCGTGGCGGTTTCTCGACTACGCTCGAAACGAACGGGTTTGAGCGGGGGGCACCCGGCGCGCTCCGTTCGCCCTGAGCTTGTCGAAGGGCGTGTTCCGGGCACGTACTTTGACAGGCTCAGCACGAACGGAGATGGGGAGGACGGGGGGCAGGCGAGAGGTTAGGCGTGGCGGCTGACGCCTACGCCCTGCCGATTCCCGTCAGCTTCAGCCCCGCGCGCGCGGCTTCCTCGGGCGGATACACGTTGCGCAGGTCGACCAGCACCGGATCGTTCATCGACTTCGCGATTCGCGACAGGTCGAGCGCGCGGAAGGCATCCCATTCGGTGACGATCACCAGCGCGTCGGCACCCTCCGCCGCGGCGTAGGGCGACGCGGCGAACTCGACATCGGTCAGCATCGGGCGGGCCTGCTCGAACCCTTCGGGATCATAGGCCTTCACGGTCGCGCCGGCGTCCTGCAGCGCCTGGATCAGCGCCAGGCTCGGCGCGTCGCGCATGTCGTCGGTGTCGGGCTTGAAGGTGAGGCCCAGCACGCCGACGGTCTTGCCGCGCGCCTCTCCGCCCATCGCCTTGATGACCTTGCGCCCCATCGCGCGCTTGCGGGCGTCGTTGACCTGCACCGTCGCCTCGACGATGCGCAATGGTACTTCGTTATCGCCGGCGGTCTGGAGCAGCGCCAGCGTATCCTTCGGGAAGCACGACCCGCCATAGCCCGGCCCGGCGTTCAGGAACTTGCGCCCGATGCGGTTGTCCAGGCCGATGCCGCGCGCGACCTCCTGCACGTCGCCGCCGACCGCTTCACAGAGATCGGCGATCTCGTTGATGAAGGTGATCTTGACCGCCAGGAACGCGTTGGCGGCGTATTTGATGAGCTCGGCGGTGCGGCGCCCGGTGAAGACCAGCGGCGCCGACTGGTTGAGCGACAGCGGGCGGTAGATTTCGCGCAGCACCTCGCGCGCGCGCTCGTCCTCGGCGCCGATCACGACGCGGTCGGGGCGCTTAAAATCGGCGATCGCCGCGCCCTCGCGAAGGAATTCGGGGTTGCTGGCGACGGTCGCACCGACGTCGGGTGCGACCTCGGCCAAAATCCGTTCGACCTCGTCGCCGGTGCCGACCGGCACGGTCGATTTGGTGACGATGACGGCGGGCCTGGTCAGCGCCTCCGCCACCTCGCGCACGGCGGCGAAGACATAGGTCAGGTCGGCGTGCCCGTCGCCGCGGCGCGACGGCGTGCCGACCGCGATGAACACGGCGTCGGCGTCCTTCACGCCCGCCGCCAGGTCGGTGGTGAACGAAAGGCGCCCCGCACGCACATTCGCGCCGACCAGTTCGGCGAGGCCGGGTTCGTAGATCGGCATCACGCCGCGGTGCAGCGCCTCGATCTTGGTCGCGTCCTTGTCGACGCAGACGACTTCGTGCCCGAAGTCCGAAAAGCAGGCGCCGGACACCAGCCCGACATACCCCGTTCCGATCATCGTGATGCGCAAAGCCGTAACCCCTTCGTCCGAATGTCCTCCGGGCGTCTAGCCGCCGTTGCGCCAACAAAAAAGGGGCGGCGACCGCGATCGGTCGCCGCCCCGTCAGGCTCGCGAGGATCGCGTCAGAGCTTGAAGCGCGCGCCGACCAGGATCGTGCGACCGAAATGGTTGTTCTCGTAATTCCGCTGCGCGTCGAGATCGGTGTAGCGGAAGCGGTATTCGTCGGTCAGGTTCACGCCCTCCACCGACACCTCGACCCAAGGCGTCAGCTTGTAGCGGACAGAGGCATCGACGTTCAGCGTGTCGCCATAGCCTTCGAACACGTTGCCGGTGCCCGAATTGGCGTCGACATAGCCCTCACGGAACGAGCCCGAGACGCGTGCCGAGAATTTCTTGTCCTCATAGTAAAGCGTGCCGTTGAACGCCTTTTTCGACAGGCCGAACAGCGTGGTCGTGCGGTCGGCCTGGACGTTGGGCCCGAGCGCACAGAGCCCGGTGGTGGCGTTGCGGACGCACGCGGTGGCGATCGCGCCGTTGACGCGGTAGGTCGCGCTCGAATCGATGAAGGTCGCGTTGGCGATCGCGCCGAAGTGCTTCAGGAACCCCGGCAGGAACGTGAACTGCGTCTGGAGCGACAGCTCGACGCCCTTCAGCGAAGCGCCGGTGCCGTTGGTGATCGACGTGATGTTCCACAGCCGCCCCTCGGGGTTGAGCGCAGCCGGGCTCGACGGCGGGATGATCGAGGTCGGCAGGCCGGTCGAGGCGAAGGTGCCCGAGCGCGTGACCCCGATCGGGAAGCTCTCCACGTCCTTCTTGAACAGCGCGACCGACAGGATCGATCCGCGCGCGAAATACCATTCGGCGGCCAGATCGAACGCGGTCGCGCGGAACGGCAGCAGGTTGGGGTTGCCGAAGCTGACGTTGTAGTTGAACCCGTCGACCGAGCCGCCCGGCGTCAGATTGCCGAGCGAGGGGCGGGTGATGACCTTGGCGATCGCACCGCGCAGGATGATGTCGTCGGTCGGGAACAGCGCGACGTTCATCGATGGCAGCCAGTCGTCGTAGGTCCGCTCGACGGTGACGGGCGCGCCGCTCGACAGGCCCGACGAGCTCTGGTCGGTGTGGACGTAGCGGACGCCGGCATTGGCGGCATAGCGCAGGCCGAAGATGTCGCCCTTCGCATCGAATTGCAGGTATCCGCCGCTGACCGTCTCGATCACCGAGCGGGTGTTGCCCGCATCGACCGCGAGCGCGCGGCTGTAGAGCTTCGTGAAGTCCGCCGATTTCTGGATGTCGGGGATCAGGAACTGCGTGGTCGTGCCGCTCGGCTGGCCGGCGTTGCCGAGCGTGAACAGCTCGCCGAGATTGGTGGCGGGGAAGCCGTACACCGCCGTCGGCCCGAACGCGCTCGATGCCGAGCAGGTGAGGGTGCCGAGCACGCGATCGACGCCGCCGTTGCCGCACACCACGGTGTCGCGAGTGAACGCCTTCGAATCGAAGCTGAAGCGCCGGTACACGCCGCCCGCCTTGATCGTGAAGGCGTCGGGCACGACGTCCCACTCGGTGCGCAGCTGCGCGGTGCGGAACTTGTTGGTGACGTTCGACGGACGGTCGCGGATTTCGGCGAGCTGAAAATTAGCCGGGTCGGTGACGCTGGTGCCGAACGTCAGCTTCGGAAATTCCATGTCGCGATAGTCGTAGCTGTAGTTCTGCGCATCGCGGTCATCGAACACGAACGTCGTCTCGACCGGGATGTTCGCATCCGATTTCGACACGCCGCCCATCACCGTGAAGCGGAACCGGTCGCTGACGTCCTGGTCCCAGCTGCCGCCGACCTGATAGAATTTGGTGTTCGACTGGCGCAGATAATGTTCGGTCCGCACCCACGCATCGTTCAGCGTCGCGGCGATCATGTTGCCGCTGGTGTCGTACACGGGGTTGGTCACGTCGATCGAGCGTTCGTTGGAGCGCAGCAGCACCTCGCCCCACTTTTCCTCGCGGTCCTCCTTGAAGCGCGAGAACAGGCCGTCGATCGACACCTTGGTCGCATCGGAGGGCGACCACTGGATGCTGCCGGTGATACCCAGCCGCTCGCGATCGTGACCGACTTCGCCATAGCGCGGGATGCGCGGGTGGAAGGCGAGTGCCGCTTGGTCGCATGCGGCACTCGGGCGATAGCTGCCGCCGCTGTTCGCCGCCGGCGTGGTGTAGGTGACGCCGGTCGCGGCATTGCCGGTCGAATTGTAGAAACACGGCGTGCCGCCGACCGAATCGAAATACGCCTGGCTCCAGCGGACGGTATTGTTGCCGAGTTCGAGCGTGTCGGTCTTCTGATAGGCCGCCGACACCGCGACGCCGAAATCGCCGTTCGGCGACTTCCAAGACAGCAGGCCCGCGACGCGCGGTCCCCACGTCTTCGACAGATCGTTGTACGACGCGTTCGCCGAGCCGACGAGCGTGAAGCCGGTCTTCCCGCCCAGCGGATTGCCGGTGTTCAGGTCGACGACCGCGCCCAATGACCCCTCGTCGAGCGATGCCTCGGCGGTCTTGTGGACGACGATGGAGTTGAACAGCTCGGATGCAAACACGTTGAAGTCGAACGCGCGGTCGCGGTTGGCGCTGGCGCCGTCGGACGAGGTCGCGACCGTTTCCATCCCGTTGACGCGGACGCGGGTGAATTGCGCGCCGAGCCCGCGAACGGTGATCGCGCGGCCCTCGCCGCCGTCGCGCTGTATCGAGATACCGGGAATGCGCTGGAGCGATTCGGCCAGGTTCTGGTCGGGGAATTTGGCGATATCCTCGGCGACGATCGCATCGACCGCGCCGACCGAGAGGCGCTTCACGTTGAGCGCGGCGTCGAGCGACGCGCGGAAGCCGGTGACGACGATGTCCTCGCCCTGGTCGTCGGCAGGCGCGGGCGCGTCGGTCGTCGTCTGCGGGGCGGGCGTGGAATTGCCCGTCGTCTGCGGATCGGTCGCCTGGGCATGCGCCGGAGTGGCGAGCGCGAGCGCGAGGGCGCCCATCGAAACCGTGCCGATCGCGTGGCGAACCGTCTTCATGTCATCCTCCCACACCGGACAAGCGATCCGGTTCCCAAAGTCCTGACACCGGTAACCGCGCGATGCGCGCGGATCGGGGGTCGATCGATGAGCGGTGTGGGCCGGGGCGGGGAGTGGGACACTTTGGCCAGCGGGGCTGAGCGAAACCTGTCCTCTCCTCCGGCACGCTGCCCGTGCTCTCGATCGCCGGCCCTTGTGTTTTTAGGAAACCGGTGTCAATCGCATGTTTGAAGCCACCGGCGCGCCGTGTCAAGGTGCCGGGGCGCGAACAGGAGAGGCGTATGCGTGGAACTGTCGGACGGGCCGGAGTGCTTGGGCTTATGGCCGCGGCGGCATTGCTGTGGGGCGCACCGCATGCCGCCTCCGCGCAAGTGTCGGCTCCGCAGATCGCCTTCCCCGGCGCGGTCGGCCCCGCCGCGAAGACGCCCGGCGGCCGCGGTGGGCGCATCATCCGCGTGACGACTCTGTCCGCATCCGGCCCCGGCAGTTTCAAGGAGGCGCTCGACGCCAAGGGGCCGCGCATCATCGTCTTCGAAGTCGGCGGCGTCATCGACATGGGGCGCAAGAGCTGGACGATCACCGAGCCGTTCGTGACCATCGCCGGCCAGACCGCACCGTCGCCGGGCATCACGCTCATCAAGGGCGGGCTGGACATCAAGGCGCACGACGTCGTGCTGCGCCACATCCGCATCCGTACCGGCGCCGACGACCAGCCCAAGCGGTCGGGCTGGGAAGCCGACGCGCTGTCCACGGTCGGCGCGTACAATGTGATCGTCGATCACTGCACCTTCAGCTGGGCGCTGGACGAGAACATGTCCGCCTCCGGCCCGCGTTTCGATGGTGGGCCGACCGTCGCCGACTGGCGCAAGCGGACCAGCCACGACATCACCTTTCAGTACAATGCCGCGTACGAGGGGCTGGCCGATAGCTCGCATCCGAAGGGCGAGCATTCGAAGGGGTCGCTGATCCACGACAACGCGACCGGCATCACCATCTGGCGCAACCTGTACGCCCACAATGTCGAGCGCAACGCGCTTTTCAAGGGCGGGGCGCAGGGTGTGTTCGTCAACAACCTGATCTACGATCCCGGCAAGCGCGCGCTCCACTATAATCTGATGGCGCTCGAATGGGCCGGGCACCCCTATGTCACCGGCGAGATTTCCGCGGTCGGCAATGTGATGCGCGGCGGGCCGTCGACCGACGAGCGGCTGCCGTTCCTGATGCTCGGCGGCGACGGCGATCTGCGCTATTACGGCAAGGACAATCTGGCGGTCGATCGCCACGGCGTGCCGCTGCCCATGACGGGACGCTACGGCGAGACGCAGGCGAAGCTGATCCTGGCGACGAAGCCGGTGGTGTGGGTGCCGAACCTGCCTGTCCTGCCCGCGCGCGACGTCGAGACGCATGTCCTCGCCAACGCCGGCGCCCGCCCGTGGGACCGCGATGCCGACGACATTCGCGTTTTCTTCTTCGTGGCCGAGGGGCGCGGCGCGATCATCGACGACGAGAAGGATGTCAGCGCCTATCCCGCGTTCAAGCCGACCCGCGCGGCCTTCGTCGAGGGCGACTGGAACCTCGACACGATGGAGCCGCGATCGGGCCGCTATCCGGGGCAGAAAGGTCCGGGGCCGCAGGAGCATCTGAGCACGCGCGATGCCGCGATGCGGACGACCGCGCAATGATCGCGCTCGCGCTGCTGCTCCAGGCGGCGCCGATGGTGGTCGTGGACGAGCGCGACACGCTGGTGCGCGAGGCACCGCCCCACGGCGCGATCGGCATGAGCACCGCGTGGCGCATCACCGATCGCGTACCCGGGCGAGCGATGGAGTTCCGCCGCCGCACGCTCGACAGGGGCGCCGCGATCGGGGCGCATCCTATCGCTCATGACGAGGTCTATTACGTCCTGTCGGGCGAGGGCGAGGTGGAGAGCGACGGGGTGAAGCGGCGCCTGCGCGCGGGCATGACCGCCTATCTCTACGACGGCGCGAGCGTCGGCATCCGGCAGATGGGGGCGGCCCCACTGTCGCTCATCATCGCCTATCCGCTGAAGGCGCGCACGGCCCCGCAGTGAGCGATCCGCCGCGCACGCCCGACGGTCGCTACATCGTCGTCGACGGCGTCGTCTGGCGCGCGACCCGCCCCGACCTGCCCGCGGACGAGCGCGAGCACCTGGTCAAGGCACTAATGGCCGCCCGCCGCGCCGTCGGCCAGGCAACGGATGCCGACGCCACCCGCACCGCCCGCGCCGCAGTCAATGCCGCCAAGATCGCACTCGGCGAACGCGGCCCGGTGTGGTGGGACGACGGCGCCCCGGATTACAATCGCCGCAAGGTCGAGAACACGCCGTATGCGGCGTGGTGGGCGGGGCGCTGAACGGGCTTGCAGTGGCAAGCGTTTTCAGTAGCTTCGCAATCATGATCCGACCCCTCGGGCGTTCGCTCGCCGCCGCCGCCGCCACCACCGTCGCTGTCGCGACACCTGCCGCTGCCGAGTGGCGGGAGGCGAGTTCGGACCATTTCATCGTATATGCCGATTCCAGCGAATCATGGCTGCGCAACTTCGCCGGTCGGCTTGAGCGCTATGACGCCGCATTGCGCCTCGTACGTCCCGTGCCGGAGATCGACGGGCTGAAATCGAACCGCGTCGTCGTGTATGCTGTCCCGAGTGTCGAGGCGGTTCAGAAACTGTGCGGTCGCTGCGGCGCAGTCGCCGGCTTCTACGTTCCGCGCGTTGGCGGTTCGGTCGCTTTTTCGGCGCGGTCGGGTGGCGATACGGCGCGCGACATTTCGGCCGACGTCGTGCTGTTCCACGAATATGCCCACCATTACATGCTGTCGAAGACCGAGTATGCCTACCCGCGCTGGATGACAGAGGGGTTCGCCGAGTTCCACGCCACCGCCAAGGTCGATCGCGATGGCGACATCGACATCGGGCGCCCGGCAAATCACCGCGCCTACAACCTGATCAACACGCGGATGCCGGTGACTAAGGTATTCGATCCACCCACGAAACTGGATCTCCAGACCCAGGATCAGTTCTATGGCCGCGCTTGGGCGCTGTACCACATGCTGACGTTCGATCCGGCGCGCAAAAGCCAGTTGAGTACGTATCTGGCGGCGATCAACAACGGCAAGCCGGGGCTGGTCGCGGCGCGCGAGGCGTTCGGCGACCTGGCGGCGCTCGACAAGGATCTGAACGCCTATATCGGTCGCCCCATCAAGTTCGTTCCGATCAAGGCGGCCGAGCTGAAAACCGGGCCGATCGCGGTGCGGACGCTGAACGCGGCTGAGGCGGGGATGATGCTCGTTCGCATGCAGTCCGACCGCGGGCTGAACCGAGCGGCTGCGCTCGCGCTGATCCCCGAAGCCCGGCGGCGGGCCGCGGCGTTCCCGAACGATCCGGCTGTGCAGAATGCGCTGGCCGAGGCCGAATATGACGCCGGCAACGATGCCGAGGCTGAGGCCGCGGTCGATCGCGTGCTGGCCGCCAACCCAGGTGATCCACAGGCATTGCTGTACAAGGGGCGGGTGCTGACCCGCCGCGCCGCGACCGCGAAGATCCGCGATGCAAAAGTCTGGCGGGAGGCGCGCAGCTGGTTCCTGAAGGCGAACAAGGCCGATACCGATGCGGCAATGCCATTCGTCTTGTTCTATCGCAGTTTTCGCGAGCAGGGCATCGCGCCGACGCCCAGCGCGATCGCCGGGCTGGAGCGTGCGTTCGAACTTTCGCCGCAGGACCGGGGCCTGCGCTGGAACGTCGCGCAACAATATCTGGCGGACGGCAAGATGGCGCTGGCGCGGCGCACGCTGCTGCCACTTGCCTATGATCCCCACGGTGGCGATCAGGCTGGTTTTGCCGCGCGGCTGATTGCGGCGATCGACGCGGGCGAGGCCGGAGCGAAACTGGCTCGCGAGCGCCCGACGGCGGCGGCGGCAGAGGGTGCCGCGCCGACCGACTGACCGATCAGCTGCCCGGCTGGATGTAGGGCACGCGCGCGAACAGTTCGCGTTGCCAGCGGCGCGGGTCGTTTTCGATGTGGCTGGCGGTGTCGAAGATCATCGTCGCGCGGTTCTTCAGGTCGTAGCGGGGCCATAACGCTCGCCCGGTTTGCGCAAATGCGACGAAGGCGTCCTGCATCGCCTTGCTGGCGGCGCGGGCGTCGGCGCCGGTGCCGGTCTGCGATCCGGCGCGGTCGATCGTGCCGAAGACGAGCGGTATGTCCATCGTGTGGAACGCGCCGCGGCGCGGGTCGGTGCGGCTGGCGAAATCGACCTGATAGACCCAGGCGGGCACCCCGGCCTTCGCGCGGGCCTCCGCCTCGCTCACCTGCCCGCGCCAGCTGCGCGCGGCGGTGGTGGCGTCGTAGAAGACCTGCATCGGCGTCCACGCCGGATAGCGCGCGCGGTATTGCGCGACGACCCACTCGGGCAGGATGTCGACGCGCATCTCGGGCGCCATCCGCGACGGCAGATTGTCCCACGTCAGACCAGTGACCTTCGGCCCATCGGGATCGATGAATCCGCCCGTCTCCTGCCGGGTGTTGCCAAGCATCAACGGGATGGCGTTGCCCTGCGGGTTGGCATCGGGCCAGAACGGGTGGCGGTTGAGCCACTTCATGTCGAGCACCGGCCCCATATAGACGCCGCCGCCCAGCACCGGATCGGTCGCCGACAGCGCGTCGACCATCCGCTCGACCGGCATCGACAGGAGCGGGGAGATGTCGCTGTCCTTGACTCCCAGCTTCGCCAGATACGCGCGGGTGCGAAGCGTCGCGTTGAGCGGGCCCGATGCCGTCACCTGCTGCCCGCTCATCGTCGCGGCGCGGTGGAACAGGCCCTTGGCGGCGGGCATTCCCATAAGCGTTGCGATCTTGGCGCCGCCGCCCGACTGGCCGAACACCATGACGCGCGCGGGATCGCCGCCGAAGCTCGCGATATTGTCGCGGACCCATTGGAGCGCGAGGATCAGGTCGAGCTGGCCGAGGTTGCCGCTGTCGGCGAAGCGCGGGTCGAGCCGGGCGAGATAGAGGTAGCCGAGTGCGTTCAACCGGTGGTTGACCGTCACCACCACTACGTCGCCGCGCGCGGCGAGGGCATGGCCGTCGTTCAGCGGATCGACGACGCTGCCGTTCGAGTACGCACCGCCGTGGATATAGAGCATCACCGGCTTCTTCACCCGCGCATCGGGCTCGGCGGTCCAGACGTTGAGGAACAGGCAGTCCTCCGACGTCGCGCCGACCTTCCCGGTTTGCGGGCAGGAGGGGGCGAAGGCGAATGCCGAGACGATGCCAGCAGCGGGGGGCACGGGCATCGGGGCGCGAAACCGCTCGGCGCGGCCGTAACGCAGCCCCTTGAAACTGACGACACCGTTCCGCGAGGCGCCGGCAAAGGCCCCCGCGGGGCTTCTGATGACGACCGGCGGCAGCGGTGTTTCGGCGCGTGCGCCGCCTGCGGCCAGCAGGGTCGCGCCAGCGGCAATCACGGTGCGGCGATCAACGCCGGACATCGAAGCTCCCGCCCAGGAACGCGTCGATATCGCCCTGCGTGAACAGGCTGGCGTCGCCGGGCAGCGAGTGTTTCAGGGCGGTGAGGGCGAGGCCCGTCTGCGCGACATCCTCCAGCGCCAAGCCGCGGCGCAGGCCGTGGAGAATGCCGCTGGCGAACGCATCGCCCGCGCCGATGCGGTCGACGATGCCGGTTATGAGCGCCTCGTCGGTCTGGAAACCGCGCTCGCGCGTGTCGATACGGGCGGACACGCGATTGCGGTCGGCGTCGTCGGCGTGTCGGGCGGTCGAGGAGATGACCTGCAGCTTCGGGAAATGCGCGAACGCCGCCTCCGCTGCCTCGCGCCGGCGCTCGGGGCCGTCGCCGTGGAAGGTCTCTCCGAGCAGCAGCGAGACGTCGCGGTGGTTGCCGAACAGCACGTCGGCGTGCCCGATCAATTCGGTCAGCGTCGCGCGTGGATCGCTGTCCCACGCCTCCCACAATCGCGCGCGGTAATTGCCGTCGAACGAGACCGGGATGCCCAGTCGCGTGGCGGCCTCGGCGGCGGCGATCGCGGCGGCAGTGCCGTTGGGCCCCAACGCCGGGGTGATGCCCGAGAGATGGAAGCGGTCGGCCCCGGCGAGCAGCGCGTTCCAATCCCAAGCATCGGTGGGGGCAGTCGCGAAGCTCGATCCGGCGCGGTCGTACAGCACGTCGGTCGCGCGGAAGCCGGCGCCGCTGGTCGCGAAGTAGAAGCCCATGCGCCCGGCCAACCGCTGGATGCCGCGGGTATCGACGCCGTGACCGCGCAGGTGCGTGACCGCCGCGTCGCCCAAACCGTTGGCGGGGACCGCACTGACGAGGGCGGTGTCGTGGCCGAGCTTCGCCAGCTGCGTGACCACATTCGCCTCGGCGCCCGCGACCCACACGTCGAGCTTCGGCGTCTGCAACAACAACTCGCGTCCCGGCGGCGACATCCGCAGCATGACTTCGCCGAAGGCTACGAAACGACCCATAACGTTCTATTCCCCGTTCGCCCTGAGCTTGTCGAAGGGCTGCCCTTCTTCTCTTGGAAGAAAGGACAGTGCTTCGACAAGCTCAGCACAAACGGCGGAGGAGAATATCACCGCGCCAGCCACCCGCCGTCGACCGCCAGGATATGCCCCTGCACGTAGTCCGACGCTCGGCTCGCCAGGAACACCGCTGCGCCGCCCAAATCGCCGGGATCGCCCCAGCGCCCCGCCGGGATGCGATCGACGATGCCCTTGTTGCGCGCAGCATCCGCCTGCAGCGCCGCGGTGTTGTTGGTCGCGATATAGCCCGGGGCGATCGCGTTGACGTTCACGCCCTTGCTCGCCCATTCGTTGGCCAGCAGCTTCGTCACGCCGGCGATGCCCGATTTCGACGCGGCATAGCTCGGTACGCGGATGCCGCCCTGGAAAGTCAGCATCGACGCGATGTTGATGATCTTGCCGCCGCCATTTGCGATCATGTGGCGGCCCGCAGCCTGGCAGAGGAAGAACACCGATTTCAGGTTGGTGTCGATCACCGCGTCCCAGTCGGCCTCGGTAAAATCGACCGCGTCTGCGCGGCGGATGATGCCGGCGTTATTGACCAGGATGTGCAGCCCGCCCAGCTTGTCCACGGTTTCGTCCACCACGTTCTGCACAGGCGCGATGGTGGACAGGTCGGCGGACACGATCTCCGCCCGCCGCCCCAGCGCGCGGACCTGCGCGACCGTATCGGTCGCGGGCGATCGCCCGACCGCGGCGATGTCCGCCCCCGCCGCGGCGAGGGCCAGCGCGATGGCCTGGCCGATCCCGGTATTGGCGCCGGTGACGACCGCGACGCGGCCGGTGAGGTCAAAGGGGTTCATCAGCCGTCCATTCGTTTCGAGCGAAGTCGAGAAACCTTTGCCCGGAACACGTGTCTCGACTTCGCTCGACACGAACGGGGAGGGGGGAATTGCCCCCGCATCGCCTCACGCCAGCTGGCAGATATCCAGCACGTTCATGTCGGTATAATCCTGGTTCTCGCCCGCCATCGCCCAGATGAAGGCGTAGGATTTCGTCCCCGCGCCCATGTGGATCGACCAGGGCGGGGAGATCACCGCTTCCTCGTTGGCCATCACGATATGTCGGGTCGCCTCGCCTTCGCCCATGAAGTGCATCACGCGGTCGGTGTCGAGATTGTCGAGTTCGAAATAGAAATAGATCTCGCTGCGGCGCTCGTGGATGTGGGGGGGCATGGTGTTCCACACGCTGCCTGGCTTCAGGACGGTCAGGCCCATCACCAGCTGCGCCGAATCGCAGATGCCGGGGATTACGAGCTGGAAGATGGTGCGCTCGTTCGATTCCTCCAGGCTGCCGCGCTCGAGCGCATTGGCGTCGGCGATGCCGAGCTTGCGCGTCGTGAACGCCTTGTGCGCCGGGCAGGAGGCGAGGTAGAAACGCGCGCCGTCGCCTGAAAAATGCACGTCCTTCGCGCCCATCGTGACGTACAGGCAGTCCCTGTTGCCGAGCGTGAAGCTCTCGCCGTCGACGGTCACCGTGCCGTCGACCGTGCCGACGTTGACCACCGCCAGCTCGCGCCGTTCGAGGAAGGGATGGCCCGCCGCCGATTTCGGCTCGTCCTGGTCGGGCAGCTTCACGCTGCCGCTCGTCACCGCGACCCCGCCGATCACGAAGCGGTCGGCGTGGGTGTAGTTGAGGACGCACTCGCCGTCGCGGAACAGGCCCTGAATCAGGTAGCGGTCGCGCAGTTCGTCGTTGCTGACGCACTCCATCATGTCGGGATGGGTGGCGTAATAGGTGCGGTCGAACATGAAAGGCCTCTCCGGTGTCTGCGCGTCTGGTAACCGGTGTCAGGGGGTGAAGGCAAGCGTTAGCGCACGCCCCTTCAGATCCGCGCTACATTATCGTCCGGGCCCGGTGGCGGGCCGCGGTGCCTTCCCGGCGAACGTGACGAGGCTCTCCGATCCGTCCGCGGCTACCGCGGACACACCGACGAAATGATCGTCGACCGGCACGTCCTTCAGCACCGTGGTCGTCGCATCGGCGACGATGCGGCTCTGCTGCCAGCCCTGCGTATCCGTCCGCCGCCACGACACCTTGTAGCGCGCAGCGCCCGGCACCGGTGCCCACGCCACCGTCGTATCGCGGCTGAGCGCGCCGGCGATCGTCACCCCGGTCGGCGCGGCGGGGGCGGCGGCGAGTTGCGACAGCGCGGCGATGTTCACGCTCGCCACTTTCGCCAGATAGTCGAAGTCCATGCCGACGGGCAGGTCGCCGTACTCGCGCCCGTTTTCGGTGCGGACGTTCTGGTGCTGGCGATCCCAATTCTCGCCACCGGACGTAAAGCGCACCGCCGGGTAGCCGAGCGCCAGGAACGGTTCATGGTCGCCACCGCGGCCGAAGCGGTCGGGGCGGCGATCGACGAACACGTCGAACTTGCCGGGCAACGCGTCGGCCACACCGTCGATATATTTGGCGAGCGCGCGGCTGGGGCCGTCGTCCTCGCTGCCCTCTCCGCGGCGGGTCATCTGGTCGACCAGGCTGTCGCTCGCGCGGACGCCTTCGGAAAACACGCGGACGCGGTCGCCGGTTTTCGCGCCGCCTTGCGAGATCGCGTTGCCGACGATGTCGTTGTTGAGCATCGCCGACACCTGCCACCCGCGCGCCTTTACGGTGTCGGCGAGCAGGGTCGCGCCCCACAGTCCCTGTTCCTCGCCCGAGAACACCGCGTAGACGATCGTCGCGGAGAACTTGCGCTTGCTGAGCAGCCGTGCCGCCTCCAGCACCACCGCCACGCCCGACGCATCGTCGTTGGCGCCGGGCGCATCGGAGGTGAAGTCCATCACGTCGCTCGGCATCGAATCGATGTGCCCGCCGATGATGACCACACGGTTGGGATCGGTGCCGGGTTGGATGCCGAGCACATCCTCGATCAACACGCCGTTCGGCGCGCGCGGGCCGGTGAAGCGGCGCGAGATCCGCTCGACCGTTAGGCAGCCGCCGCACCCGCGCGCGATCGCCTGGAATTCCGCCGACGCCCAGTTGCGCGCGGCGCCGATGCCGCGCTTCGGATCGGTCGTGCTCGACAGCGAGTGGCGCGTGCCGAAGCCGACCAGCGTAGTGACGGTGCGCTTCAGTTGCTGCGGCGATGGCTCGTCGCGGGCAATGGCGGGAGCGGCGAGTGTAAGCGCGGCGAGCGCAAGTGCAGGTTTTAGCATGGCCGCGAATGTCGCCGGTTTGGCGCTGCCGCGCAACGCCGAAACGCACGCGGAATCTGCAACTTCGCGGATGATCCGATCGCGTCCCTGGTGCGTTCACCGTGCAGGAGAGCGACAATGACTGAGGCGAGCCGTTACGCGACACTACCCCCTGACGGCACGGCCTATCCGTGGAACACCGGCCCGAGCGGGCAGGGCGCGGAGGAATGCGGCTGGTGTGGCCGCTTCATCTATCGCCCCGCCGTGCCATGCTCGGTTGTTCCGATCGCGGGGCTGGAGGATATCGAGACCGCACCGGGTCTCGGCGAGCGGTGCAAGTACGAGGCGGCGACACGGCGGGGGAATTAGTGCTGGGCGGGGGCATCATCGATACGCTCGGCGCGCCACTGCGCCGTCGGATTTTGCGCGAGGTCCGCGCGACGATCAGCGGGGCGGCCGACGGCAGCGCCCGCATCGCGCTCAGCGACGACGCCTATTTCGCGCCCGACACCGTCATCCGCCGCGTCCACGGCGACGTGACCTCGATGATGGTCGGCGGTATCGCCGCGCTGTTGCTCCAGATGCTGCACCCGGCGGTGCTGGCGGGTGTGTGGGATCATTCGAATTTCCGCGAGGACATGCTCGGGCGGCTCCACCGCACCGCGCGCTTCATCGCGACGACGACCTATGCCCACCGCGACGATGCGGACGATGTGCTGGCGCACGTCCGCGCGATCCATGACCGGGTGTCCGGGGTGCTGCCGGATGGAACGCCCTACGACGCGAACGATCCGCGGCTGCTCGCCTGGGTGCATGTGTGCGAGGCGGTGAGCTTCGTCGATGCCTGGAAACGCTACGGCCGCACGCCGCTGTCGGCAGCGGAGGAGGATTCCTATTTCGACCAGTTCGCGCTGATCGCGGCGAAGCTCGGCGCCGACCTCATCCCCCGCACCCGCGCCGAGGCCGATGCGTTGATCGCCGACATCCGCCCCGAACTGCTGAGCGACCACCGCACCCGCGAAGTCGCCGCCCTCGTCGTCCGCCCCCGCGCGGCATCACTCGCCGCGGTGCCGGTGCAGGCGCTGACCATCCAGGCCGCAATCGACCTGTTGCCGCCGTGGGCGCGCGCGCTGCACGGGTTTGGCGGGGCGGGTGTGGGGGCACCGCTGGTGCGGGCGGGCACGAGCGGCATCGCAAGGACGCTGCGGTGGGCGTTTGCTTGACAGCTATCGCCCAATAGCGATCTTTGATCTTAGCCGTTAAACACCGTTGCATGGAACACGTGTATCTTCTGCACCACGTCCGTGAAGACGATGAATACCGTGAAGATGCCAAACTTATCGGCGTTTATCGCAGCAGAGCAACCGCAGAGCAGGCGATCACACGCCTCGCGATCCAGCCGGGTTTTTGCGACTATCCGCAAGGTTTCGAGATTGGCGAAATGCCGCTGGATCGGGACCATTGGGAAGAGGGCTTCGTTAGAATGATCGGCGTACTCATGCCGCTCCATAACGCAGGGGCGGACGTGTGGCGCCCAGTCGAAGCGGAAGTGCTTCCCCTCGAACGATTTAAGATAATTGGGCCGATGCCAAACGACGAAGTCTGGCGATATGCGCCCGGATCAATCGTCCGCTGCGAGGTTCAAAGACGCGAACATGGCGAGACATTGGTCGCGGTTGCTCGCGCCTAGCTGCCAATGGCAGCTAACTACCCAAAAGCCGTTACTAACCCTTCACCGCCGCCACGCTCCCTCGCCGGATCAGTGTTGACAGGAACATCGACGGCTCCTCGGCATCGTCCTCGCCCTCGACCGCGCCGGCCAGCAGTTTCGCCGCCGCGGCGCGGGCCATCGGGATGATCGGCCAGCGCACCGTCGTCAGCGGGGGCCAGATGTGGCTGGCGATCGCGGTGTCGTCGAAGCCGACGATCGACAGGTCGTCGGGAATCGTCAGCCCGCGCTGGCGGGCGGCGTGCATGACGCCGGCGGCCATCTCGTCGTTCGAGCACACGATCGCGCTCGGGCGCGGCGTCACGTCGAGCAGGCGGTCGCCCGCCGCGATGCCGCTTTCGAAGCGGTAGGTGCCGTCTGCGACCAGGCTGCGCGGCACCTTCAGTCCCGCCTCGGTCATCGCCTGTTCGAACCCGGCGCGGCGCTCGGCCGCCGAGCGGAAGCCGTGCGGCCCGGCGACCAGGCCGATGCGGCTGTGGCCCTGTTCGATCAGGTGGCGGGTCGCCGCCGCCACCGCTTCGCGGTCGTTGGACGCGACCATGTGGATGTCGTCGTCGAGCCGCGCCGAGCCCATGCGGACGTAGCGGGCGCCGGCCTCCCGACACACCTGCGCCAGCGCGTCGTTCTCGCTGATCGGTGGCAGCAGCATCACGCCGTACAGCCGCTGGCGATCGAGGAAGCTGCGGATGTCGTCCAGCATGGTCGGCGATCCGCGATCGACCGGATGGACGACCAGCGCGAATTCGGTGCCGCGAATCGCCTCGAGGATGCCGGTCTGCACACCCAGAACCATCTGCGCATTGGGATTGTCGTGGATCAGCCCGATCAGGAAATTGCGGCGCAGCGCCAGCGCCCGGGCCTGCGGATTGGGGACATAGCCCAGTTCCTCGATCACTGCCTCGACCTTGGCGCGCGTCTCTCCGTTCAGCAGGGGCGAGCGGTTGATGACGCGGCTGACCGTCTTCTTCGACACCCCCGCGATCCGCGCGACGTCGTTGATCGTCGATTTCCCCTCGCTTTTCATTGCCGTTCGCCCCTCATGCCCGCCACGATAGCCGGGACGGCGCGCCCAAGGAAGCGCGAAGGGGTCTTGTCGATGACACCGGTTTCCGTTACGCCGCCCGAAAGAACATGTGTTGGGGTGAGGGGGTCAGTTTGAGCGATACGGGCTTTGCCGCGGCGGACGATATCGCGCGCAGCTTCGTCGAGGCGCGGCGCGACGGACGCGGCCTGGCCGCCTATCCGGGCACCGCGCCGCGGACGCTCGCGGAATCCTATCGTATCCAGGACGCCGCGATCGCGCTCGACGGCGACAGCGTCGGCGGGTGGAAGCTCGGGCGCATCCATCCCCCGCTCGACGACTCGCTCGGCGCCAATCGCCTGGCCGGGCCGATCTTCGCGCGCTCCATCGTCACGCCGGGCACGGACGAAGCGGAAATGCGCGTGTTCGCGGACGGCTTCGCCGCGGCGGAGGCGGAATTCCTGCTGCGCATCGGTACCGCGCCGGACGCCACGCGCACCGATTACACGATCGCGGAGGTCCGCGAGATGATCGACGCGGTGCATGCGGGGATCGAGATCGCGTCGTCGCCCTATCCGTCGATCAACGCCGACGGGCCGACCGTCACCGCATCCGATTTCGGCAACAACAACGGGCTGGTGGTGGGCGAAGCGATCTATGGCTGGCGCGATACCGACCTGAACCTCTGGCCGCTCGAACTGCTCATCAACGGAGCCGTCATCGGCACGGGCAAGGCGCGCGACATGCTCGACGGGCCGTTCGGGGCGGCGGCGTTCCTGTTCAACCATGCCGCCACCCGCGGGCTTACGCTGCGCGCCGGCCAGTGGATTTCGAGCGGTGCTGTGACCGGCGTCCACCCGGTCGCGGTCGGCGACCGCGTCGAGGCGCGGTTCGACGGAAAATATCCGGTCCGCGCCGAAATCGCGGCGTACTGATACAAGAAAAAAAGCAGGAGAGAGACGATGGCGACGAATGCTGAGGCGGGCATCGCCGCCGCGGGCGAGCGGGTCGGGCGCTATCGCTGGGTGGTGGTTGCGATGCTGTTCGCCGCTACCGCGATCAATTACATCGATCGCCAGATGATCGGCGTGCTGAAGCCAACGCTACAGGGCGAATTCGGCTGGACCGAAACCGATTTCGCCAACATCATCTTCTGGTTCCAGGTCGCCTATGCGATCGGCTATATCGGGTTCGGTCGGGTGGTCGACCTGCTCGGCGCGCGACTGGGCTATACGATCGCGATCGTCATCTGGACGATCAGCCACATGGCGCATGGCCTTGCGACGTCCGTGACCACGTTCGCGATGGCGCGCTTCGGTCTGGGCGTCGGCGAATCGGGCAATTTTCCCGCCGGCATCAAGGCGGTGACCGACTGGTTCCCGCAGCGCGAGCGCGCCTATGCGATCGGTCTGTTCAACGCGGGCGCCAACGTCGGCGCGATCATCACGCCGCTGCTGGTGCCGTTCCTGGTGCTGATGTTCGACTGGCGCGTCGCCTTCTACATCACCGGCATCTTCGGCGTGCTGTGGCTGGTGATGTGGTGGGCGCTGTATCGCCACCCGAGCGAGCACAAGCAAGTCGGCGCCGCCGAGCTCGCGTGGATTCAGCAGGATCCCGCCGACACCTCGACCCCGATCCCGTGGCGCCAGCTGCTCGGCATCCGCGAAACCTGGGCCTATGCGCTCGGCAAGTTCTTCATCGATCCGATCTGGTGGTTCTTCCTGTTCTGGCTGCCGGGGTATCTGTTCACCCGCTACAACCTCGACCTGAAGACGTTTGGGCTGCCCTTGGCGGCGATCTATCTGATCTCGGACGGCGGATCGATCGCGGGCGGATGGCTGTCGTCGCGGCTCATCAAGGCGGGCAGGAACGTCAACTATGCGCGCAAGCTGACGATGTTCGTCTGCGCATGTTGTGTGGTGCCGATCTTCTTCGCGCAGGATATTTCGAACGTGTGGGGGGCTGTGCTCGTCATCGGCCTGGCGACCGCGGCGCATCAGGCGTTCTCGGCCAACCTCTACACGCTGCCGTCGGACATGTTTCCACGGAAAGCGGTGGGGTCGGTGGTCGGCATCGGCGGCACCGTCGGCGCGATCGGCGGCATGGGGATGGCGCTGTTCACGGGCTACATCCTGGACGCCACCAACAACAATTATTCGATCCTGTTCGCGATCGCCGGCAGCGCCTATTTCCTGGCGCTCGCCGCGGTCCACCTGCTCAGCCCGAAGCTGGCGCGGGTGGATCGGGTGGAGGATTAGGACCGGCGTGCCCCCGCGCAGGCGGGGGCCCAGAGCCGCGGGCATTGCGCCACGTTGCCCTGGGCTCCCGCCTGCGCGGGCGCACGAAGTTCAGTCTTCCAATATCCGGCTGTGCGCCTTGGTGTCGCGCATCTTCAGGTACGTCGCCAGCGATACCGCGATCATCGCGGTGACGTACCAGTAGAAACCGCGCTCCCACCCGGCCTGCTTGAACCACAAGGCGACATATTCGGCGGTGCCGCCGAATATCGCATTGGCGATGGCATAGGGCAGCGCGACGCCCAGTGCGCGGATGTGGGCGGGGAACAGCTCAGCCTTCACCACCGCGTTGATCGAGGTGTAGCCGGTCACCGCGACCAGCGCCGCCAGCATCAGGCCGAACGCGGTATAGGGGCTGCGCACGCTCTCCAGCGTGGCGAAGATCGGATAGGTCAGCAGCACGCCCGACACCCCGAACGCCACCATCAGCGGCTTGCGTCCGATCCGGTCGCTGAGCGCACCGGCGAGCGGCTGCAAAGCCATGAACACGAACAGCGCGGCGGCGTTGATCCACGTCGCGGTCTCGACGTCGAAGCCGCTGGTGTTGACCAGGAATTTCTGGAGGTAAATCGAATAGGCATAGAAGGCGAGGGTACCGCCTGCGGTCAGCAGCATGACCGTCGCCGCCTCGCGCGGATGCTCGCGGAACAACGCGCCGAAGCTTGAGCGGCCTTCCGCCTTCTTTTCGAAACTTTCGGTCTCCGCGATCCGTCGCCGGATCCAGAACACGACGACCGCCAGCACCCCGCCGACCAGAAACGGGATGCGCCAGCCCCACGCGGACAGCGCCGCATCGCTCATCACCGCCTTCAGCAGCAGCAGAACGCACAGCGCGACCAGCTGGCCCGAGATCAGCGTGACGTACTGGAAACTGGAATAAAAGCCGCGGTGGTGCTTCCCCGCCATCTCTGAGAGATAGGTGGCACTCGCGCCATATTCGCCGCCCACCGACAGCCCCTGCATCAGCCGCGCGATCACGAGCAGGACGGGCGCCAGCACGCCGACCTGCGCATAGCTCGGGCTGACCGCGATCAGCAGCGATCCCGAACACATCAGCGTCACCGACAGCGTCAGCCCGGCTTTCCGCCCTTTTCGATCGGCATAGATGCCCATCAGCCACCCGCCGATCGGGCGCATCAGGAAGCCGACCGCGAAGACGCCCGCGGTGTTCAGCAGCTGGGCGGTCGTATCGCTCTTCGGAAAGAAATGCGGCGCGAAGATCAGCGCGAACGCGGAATAGGCGTACCAGTCATACCATTCGACCAGATTGCCCGCCGACCCGCCGATGATCGACCGCAGGCGGTGGGGGTGCTTGGCGTCTGGCATCATGGAGTCCTTGGCGGAAAAGCGGTCAGCGCGGGGTCCGGGCGGTCAGCATACCGGTCTTGCGCAGCGCCCATTGGCCGACGCGCAGGACCGGGTAGAGCCACGCGGCACCATCGGGCAGGCGCCCGCGCGCCCGGTCGATCGGATTGGTCGCGAGCGCGGCGATGCGCCGCCCCAGTTCGCGCGGCGCGGTTTCGTAGATCATCGGGGCCAGCCCGTGGGGTATGTGGCTGAAGGTCGATGCCGCCGGGTCGCCATCCTCGCGGTGCCGAATCGCGCGGTGGGCCAGCGCGACCAGGATGCGGTCGCGCCGCGTCGTCAACGCGTCCACGGACGCCGGCACCGCCATGCCGAGCAGGTCGCGCACCAGGATCAGCGCAGGGACCACGCAGTGCCGCGCGCCGCCGGCCAGCGCGTCCTCGATCAGCCCTTCGATCTCCGCGGCGGACATCGTGCCGAGCAACGCGGCCAGGTCGGCGAGCCATTTCAGCCGTACCCAGCTGTGTTCGGCGCCGTGGACGCACAGATAGGCGGCGAGCGGCCCGCGGGCGAGCGTCGCGACGCCGACGCCATCGGCCAGCGCCACGTCGGTCCGCGGCGACGCGATGCCGAGGCTCGGCAGCAAGCTGGTGCTGGAAATCAGGCGCCAGTGCAGGTCGATTGCCCGGCCGGTCGCAGGCTCTGTCCACGTCGCCTCGTGCGCGTGGGCGGTCCATGCGGCGAGTTCTTCGAGGGACAACCCCTCCGGATAGGCGCAGCGATAGCCGGCCTCGATCAGGACCGCGAAGATGCGCCCGATGGCGGCGGCATCGACCAGGACGTCGACGTCGATCGATTCCTTGATGCCCTGGTGCCGATAGGCGATTGCCGCCAGCGCCGCGCCCTTCACGAACAGCCGGTCGATGTCGTGGCGCGCGAACAGCCGGTCGAGCCGGATCGTGGCGCCGGCCAGGTGCAGCCCCTCGATCCGCAGGATGTGCGCGGCGTTCGCCAGCCGTGCGGCATCGCGCTCGGGCAGGGGCAGCTCCGCGGCATCGACCGCGGCGGCCAGCAGTCCGCGGACCCGGTGCCGCTTGGCGACGTCGATCACGCGCGACCAGTCGGCGATGTCAGCCGCCGCCTGCCTCAGGGCCGCGACCGCGGCGGCGTCATACGGCCACCGGCAACACGCGATGACGAAACGCAATTCGGGCGAGAACCGCTCGATCGGCGGGCGTTTGTGGCGGCGCCGGAGCATGGGCAGGCAGTGATAGCCGCGGCCCGGTCAAACGCAATGCCTGGTTGGGGAGGGGCAGCTCGCCGCACGGCTCGGTCCACGCTCGCGCGCCGCGGCGGACGGGTGTAGGGCCGCTCCGGCGAGCACGGTGGCGACAGGAAGCGGCGGCAATGGTTCAGGACGCGGGAACGGGCACGGCGTGGACGCGGTTCGGGTGGTTCGTCGCGATCTGGGCGATGAGCGTCGCGGCGCTCGGGGCGGTGGCGATGGTGCTGCGCTGGTGGATCGCCTGAAAACCGGCGCATCCCCACGCTGGTTGATGCCGACTCGGGTTGAAATGGCGAAGAGCGGCTGCTAGGGGCGGCGCACTTGCCGGCGCGGATGCTGTTCGCGGCGTCGCCCAGCTATTGACCGAGGCTTTTGGATTTTATGCAGATCATCGTTCGCGACAACAACGTCGACCAGGCTCTCCGCGCGCTCAAGAAGAAGCTGCAGCGCGAGGGCGTGTACCGCGAGATGAAGCTGCGCCGTCATTACGAGAAGCCCAGCGAGAAGCGCGCCCGCGAGCGTGCTGCTGCGGTCCGTCGTGCGCGCAAGCTGGAGCGCAAGCGCATGGAGCGTGACGGCGCCAAGTAAGGCGCCGTGACCCGCGGGGAAGCCTCGCGGGTCTCGACATTCCCACCATCCGCAAGGCCGGCGACGAGTCGGCGCGTAGCAGCACTGGACCCGCCATGTCGTCGGTAACCGCCGTTCCGATTCCGCCCGTCAAGCGCCGCTATATCACCTATCTGGTCGTCGGGCTGGTGCTGGCGGTGGTCGCCGCCGCTGCGCTGGCGATGCAGGCGCCGGTCGATCCGGTCGCGCAGTTCCTGGCCAGGAACGCACGGACGTCGGGTGTGGTGACCACGCCGTCGGGCCTGCAATACCGCGTGCTGAGCAAGGGGCAGGGCGCGGCGCCGACCGACGCCGACGTCGCGCTGATCAACTACGTCGGCAAGCTGACCGACGGCACGATCTTCGACCAGAGCCGCCAGCCGACGCCGATGCCGGTCGCGGGTGTCGTCCCCGGCTTTTCAGAAGCGATGAAGCTGATGCCGAAGGGGTCCAAGTACCGCCTGTGGATCAAGCCGTCGCTCGGGTACGGCGACAAGGCGGCGGGACCGATCCCGGCGAACTCGGTGCTCGAATTCGACGTCGAGATGCTCGACTATCTGCCCGAGGCGATGGTCCGCCAGATGCAGCAGCAACAGCAGATGCAGGGCGCACCCGGCGCCGTCCCGCCGACCGGACGCTGAGCGCATGACCCATACGGTTCCGGCGGCGAAGCCCGTCGCCCCTGCCGCCAGGCCCAGCCGCAAGGCGTTCTGGATCGGCGTCGTCGTCGGCGCCTTGCTAATGGGCGTGGTGCTGACCGCGGTGTCGCTGTTCCGTCCCGGCGGGTCGGGTGCGGCGACTGCATTCCTGGTCAAGAATCGCTATGCCGAGGGCGTCGTCCAGACCGCTTCGGGCCTGCAGTACAAGGTGCTGACGCCGGGCAAGGGCGCGAAGCCGACCGACGCCGACGTCGCGCTGATCACCTATGTCGGCAAGCTGACCGACGGCACGACCTTCGACCAGAGCCAGCAGCCCACGCCGCTGCCGGTGACCGGCGTCGTGCCCGGCTTTTCGGAAGCGCTGAAGCTGATGCCGAAGGGCGCGAAGTACCGCGTCTGGATCAAGCCCGAACTCGGTTACGGCGACAAGGCGTCGGGGCCGATCCCGGCGGGCTCGGTACTGGTGTTCGATATCGACCTGATCGATTTCCTGCCCGAATCGGTCGTCCGCCAGCTCCAGGCGCAGGCCGCCGGCGCGCCTCAGGCTCCCCAGGCCCAGCCGAAGCGCTGACCCGGCTGCACGAACCGGCAAAGCGGTTGCGCGGCAAACACTTGAACTGAGGTCCACGCAGGCGCAGGGCGTTCGTTCATGGAAAGCCTCGACGCTATCGTCCTCGCCCGCGCCCAGTTCGCGTTCACGGTCAGCTTCCACTTCATCTTCCCGGCGTTCTCGATCGGGCTCGCGAGCTACCTCGCGGTGCTCGAGGGTCTCTGGTTGTGGACGAAGAAGCCGGTCTTCCTCGACCTCTACAAATTCTGGCTGAAGATCTTCGCGGTCGCGTTCGCGATGGGCGTCGTGTCGGGCATCGTCATGTCGTACCAGTTCGGCACCAACTGGTCGGTGTTCTCGGACAAGGTCGGGCCGGTGATCGGCCCGCTGATGGCGTACGAAGTGCTGACGGCCTTCTTCCTGGAGGCGGGGTTCCTCGGCGTCATGCTGTTCGGCATGAAGAAGGTCGGGCCGCGGCTGCACTTCGCCGCGACCTGCTGCGTCGCGGTCGGCACCTTCATCTCGGCGTTCTGGATCATCTCTGCGAACAGCTGGATGCACACGCCCACCGGCTTCACCACCAACGCCGCCGGTCAGTTCGTGGTGGCGGGGTCGTGGATCGACGTGATCTTCAACCCCAGCTTCCCCTACCGCCTAGTTCACACCGTCATCGGCGCGTATCTGACTACCGCGCTGTCGGTCGGTGCGGTCGGCGCGTGGCATCTGCTGAAGGCGCGACGCGGCGAGGTGCCGCACGTCGATGCCGGCGACGGCCCGGAGTTCGAGCATAGCCTGCCCAAGGGCGCGGATTCGCCCCCCGTCGCCCACGACCACGCCGTCCACCCCTCGCTCCAGGCCGCCCGCGTCATGTTCTCGATGGCGATGTGGATGCTGGCGCTCGTCACCCCGCTCCAGATCGCGGCGGGCGATGCGCAGGGGCTGAACACGCTCGCGCACCAGCCGGCCAAGTTGATGGCGATGGAGGGGCATTTCGAGAGCCACAAGGACGGCGCGCCGCTCTACCTGTTCGGCATCCCCAACCAGCGCGAAAAGCGGCTGGACTATGCGGTCGGCATCCCAAAGGCGTCGTCGCTGATCCTGAAGCATGACCCGAACGCCCCGCTCGCCGGGCTCGACACCATCCCCGACGATCGCGAGCCGCCGGTGGCGATCGTCTTCTGGTCGTTCCGGGTCATGGTGGGGCTGGGGTTTGCAATGCTCGGCCTCGGCCTCTGGAGCCTGTACGCCCGCCTCCGCGGCAAGCTCGCGCACTGGCCGTGGCTGCACCGCGCGGCGGTGGCGATGGGGCCGGCGGGGTTCGTCGCGGTCATCGCCGGCTGGATCACGACCGAGGTCGGGCGCCAGCCGTTCACCGTCTATAACCTGCTGCGCACCACCGATAGCGCCTCGCCGCTCGCCGCGCCTGCGGTCGCGACGTCGCTGATGGTGTTCGTCATCGTCTATTTCGCGGTCTTCGGCTTCGGCACCTGGTACATTCTCAAACTGATGGCGAAGGGGGTCGAGGTGGGCGAAAGCGAGCCGAGCGAGGACGTGCCGACCCGCACCGCCGGCATCGCCCCCGGCGTCGCGCAGCCGGGGGTGGGGCGATGAGCGTCTCGATCGATCTCGCCACCGCCTGGGCGTTCATCATCGCCTTTGCCGTGTTCGCCTATGTCGTGCTCGACGGCTTCGATCTGGGCATCGGCATCCTGTTCCCGGCGTTCGGGGTGGGGGAGGAGCGCGACCAGGCGATGAATTCGATCGCGCCGGTGTGGGACGGGAACGAGACGTGGCTGGTGCTGGGCGGCGGCGGGCTGATGGCGGCGTTCCCGCTCGCCTATGCCATCGTCCTGCCCGCGCTCTACCCGCCGATGATCGCGATGCTGCTGGCGCTCGTTTTCCGCGGGGTGGCGTTCGAATTCCGCTGGCGCGATCCCGCCCACCGCGCATTCTGGGACTTCGCCTTCACCGCCGGATCGGTGACCGCGGCGTTTGCGCAAGGCGTGACGCTCGGCGCGCTGCTCCAGGGGATCAAGGTGGCCAACCGATCCTACGCCGGCGGCTGGCTCGACTGGCTGACCCCGTTCTCGTTGCTGACCGGCGCGAGCGTCGTCGCGGGCTATGCGCTACTCGGCGCGTGCTGGCTGATCTGGAAGACCGAAGGCGGCGCGCAGGACCACGCCTTCCGCCTCGCCAAGCGCGCGGGCGTCATCACGCTGGCCGCGATCGTCGCGGTCAGCGCGGCGACTCCGTTCCTGCAAGGCCGCTACTTCGCGCGCTGGTTCGCGTGGCCGGCGATCCTGGAGGTGGCGATCGTGCCGGTGCTGGTTGCGGTGCTCAGCATCGCCTTCGTCCGTGCGCTCGCCAAGCGCCACGAACGCGCGCCGTTCCTGCTGGTGCTGGCGCTGTTCGGCCTGAGCTTCGCGGGCCTGGGCATCAGCATCTTCCCGACGATCGTCCCGCCCGACGTCACCATCTGGCAGGCCGCCGCGCCCGAAAACGCGCAGGTCTTCATGCTGATCGGCGCCGGCATCATGGTGCCGATCATCCTCGCCTATACTGCCTGGGCCTATTGGGTGTTCCGCGGCAAAGTGGGCGAGGGCTATCACTGAGCGCCACCGCCCGCCGGCTCACACGCCGTGGTAGTCGCGGTACCATTCGACGAAGCGCGGTACGCCCTGATCGATCGTCGTCGACGGCTGGAAGCCAAGGTCGCGCTGGATCGCGTCGATATCGGCATAGGTCGCGGGCACGTCGCCGTCCTGCATCGGTTGCAGGTCGCGGATCGCCTTCTTCCCGCAGGCCCGCTCGATCAGGTCGATCATGTGGTTCAGCTGTTCGGAACGATGGTTGCCGATGTTGTAGATGCGGTGCGGGCCGATGCTGCCCCCCGCCTTCACCGCGCCGTCGTCGGGCGGCGGATTATCGAGGCACGCGACCACGCCCGACACGATGTCGTCGATATAGGTGAAGTCGCGCTGCATGTCGCCGTTGTTGAACACCGCAATCGGCGTTCCTTCCAGGATCGCCTTGGTGAAGATCCACATCGCCATGTCGGGGCGCCCCCACGGACCATAGACCGTGAAGAAGCGCAGGCCGGTCTGCGGCAGGCGGTAGAGATGGGCGTAGGTCTCGCTCATCAGCTCGTCCGCCTTCTTCGTCGCGGCATAGAGCGACAGCGGATGGTCGACCCGGTCGTCGACGCTGAACGGCAGGTTGGTGTTGCCGCCATAGACCGACGACGACGACGCATAGACGAAATGCTCGACCCGGCGGTGGCGCGCGACCTCCATCATGTTGAGGTGCCCGACCAGGTTCGCCTGCACGTACGCGCGCGGATTCTCGATCGAATAGCGCACGCCGGCCTGCGCGCCGAGGTGGACTATCCGGTCGAACCGCTGGTCGGCGAGCGCCGCGTCCAATGCCTCGTGATCGGCGAAGTCGATGCGCAGGTGGGTGAAGCGGTCGTCGCTTTCGTCGGCGAGCAGCTTCAGCCGGTCCTCCTTCAGCGACACCGTGTAGTAGTCGTTGACGCAATCGATGCCGATCACCTCGTCACCGCGCGCCAGCAACCGCCGCGCGACGTTCATGCCGATAAAGCCGGCAACGCCGGTGACGAGTATGCGCATGTGATCTTCGTCCCTTACAGCGACCAGTAACCGATGCCGTCGCGGCCGCGCAGCGCGGGCACGCCGTTCTTCAGGTCGGCGAACACCCCGCCCGGCACGACCAGCCCGGCCAGCGCGTCGGCGCCCATCGCCAGATAGTCCTGATGCGCGACCGCCAGCACGACCAGGTCGTAGTCGCGCGACAGGGCGCCTGCGTCCAGCGTCACGCCGTATTCGTGACCTGCCTCGTCCGCGTCGGCGAGCGGATCGTGCACGGTCACGTCATGGCCCAGCGCCGTGAAACGCGCGATCAGGTCCGCGACCTTGCTGTTGCGCAGGTCGGGCACGTTTTCCTTGAACGTCAGCCCCAGGATCAGCGTCCGCCCCGCCTTGCCCGCGCGGGCGTGGATGGCATCGGCCGCCCAGGCGGCCATCGTGTCGTTGGTGCCGCGGCCCGCCAGGATCACCTGCGGATGATAGCCGAGCGTTTCCGACAGATGGCTGAGGTAGAAGGGATCAACCCCGATGCAGTGTCCGCCGACCAGCCCGGGCTGGAACGGCAGGAAATTCCACTTCGTCCGCGCCGCCGCCAGCACGTCCCACACCGACAGGTCGATGCGCGAGAAGATGCGGGTGATTTCGTTCATGAACGCGATGTTGATGTCGCGCTGCGCGTTCTCGATGACCTTGGCCGCTTCGGCGGCCTTGATCGAGGCTGCGCGAAACACGCCGCCGGTCGTCACGCGTTCGTAGAGCGCGGCCACGCGGTCGAGCACGTCGGGCGTCTGCCCCGCGACCACCTTCATGATGCGGTCGACGGTATGTTCACGGTCACCGGGATTGATGCGTTCGGGCGAGTAGCCGAGGAAAAAATCGCGCCCGCACGTCAGCCCGGTGATCGCGGCGATCTCCGGCCCGCAGATATCCTCGGTCACGCCCGGATAGACGGTGCTCTCGTAGACGATGATCGGTGTGCGCTCAGGGTCGATCATGCCGGCGACGGTGCGGGTCGCCGCGCGCACGATCGACAGGTCGGGCTGATTGTCGGCGTCGACCGGGGTCGGCACGGTGACGATATAGATGTCCGCTGGCGGACAGTCCGCCGGATCGCTCGTCAGCGTCAGCGGGGACGCCGCCAGCCGCTCCGCATCGATCTCGCCCGTCCGGTCGTGCCCGTCGCGCAATTCGGCGATCCGCTGGGCATCGACGTCCAGGCCCCACACCTCGGTCGTCCGTGCGAGTGCCACGGCCAGCGGCAGCCCGACATAGCCGAGCCCGATCACCACCACCCGTTCCGCCGTGTCCATCGCGCTTGTCCGCCCCTCGTGCGTCGGCACCGGAAGGCGGTGCGTGAGCGCGCTGCCTTTGCAAAGCTGGCCCCAAGTTTCAAGGAACGCGTGCTTTCCCGCCCACGCTGCACTGCGGCATGGATGCTTGCGCGGGCGCGGCGGTGGGGCTACTCGGCGAACGTCATGCGCAACAGGGGGTTAGCCACGCTGTGAAGAGTCCGGCGAACCGGTCGGGAGTGCATAGCGTCAGCCCGCTCAGCCGCATGCGCTACCAACTCGGTGGCGCATTGCTGGTCGCAGGCCTGCTGCCCTACGCCTGGCAGCTCGCGCTCGAGGGCACGTGGCGCTCGGACAATCCGGGCCTCTTGTGGACGCTGACGGCGGTGCTGGTGGCGATCGTGTCCGGCTTCTACGCCCTGCGCGCGATCAGTGCCTATCCGGGCGTGAAGGCCGGCATCTTCGTGATCCCGGCGTTTCTGGCAAGCTACGCCTTCGTCTTCACGCTGCTGGTGCTGACGCGCATCGATTACGTCCGGCCCGTGCTGTTCTTCAGCGTGCTCGCCTGCGTCGGGTGGTTCCTGACGATCCACGCCTCGGTCAGCCGGGCGCGGCGGATGACCATCGCCATCGCCCCGTTTGGCGACGTCGGTGACCTGCGCGAGCTGGACGGGGTCGAATGGCTCTGGCTGACCACGCCGTCCTTGCCCGACCGGCCGATCGACGGCGTTGTCGCCGACCTGCGCGCCGACATGCCCGACGAATGGGAACGGATGCTGGCCGAACAGACGCTGGCGGGCACGATGGTCTATCACGTGAAGCAGCTGCGCGAGGCGCTGTCAGGGCGCGTGCTGATCGATCACCTGAGCGAAAACACCTTCGGGTCGCTGATGCCGGTTGCGGCCTATGTCGGGATCAAGCGCGTGCTCGACACGCTGGTGGCGCTGGCGCTGCTGCCACTGTTCGCGATCGTGTTCGCGGTGCTGTACGTGGTCGTGAAGCTCGACAGCCCGGGGCCCTTCATCTTCCGCCAGCAGCGCGTCGGCTATCGTGGCCATCAGTTCACGATGTTCAAGATCCGCACGATGCGCGTGCCGTCTAGGGCCACCGATCTCACGCAGCGACGTGCGGCGGCGATCACCGCGGACGAGGATCCGCGGATCACCCGCATCGGTCGCTTCCTGCGCCGCATGCGGATCGACGAACTGCCGCAGATCGCGAACATCCTGCGCGGCGAGATGAGCTGGATCGGCCCGCGTCCGGAGGCGCACGCGCTGTCCGAATGGTACGCCCATGAAATCCCGTTCTATGCCTATCGCCACATCGTCCGGCCGGGCATCTCGGGCTGGGCGCAGGTGAACCAGGGCCATGTCGCCGAAGTGCACGAAGTGCACGAAAAGCTGCAGAACGATTTCTACTACATCAAATATTTCTCGCCGTGGCTCGACCTGCTGATCGTCGTGCGGACACTGGCGACGGTCCTGACGGGGTTTGGCGCGCGATGAACACCACCGATGCCGTGGATTGGCACACTTCGATCGCCGAGGACTTCGCCGCCGGCTATGACCGGTCGCCGCGATTCCGCGAGCGGCTGGCGGTGTGGCGCGGACTGATCGCGCGGCACGTGCACGGCGGCGACCGGGTGCTCGACGCGGGCTGCGGCGCGGGCACCTTCAGTTTCGAGGCTGCGGATCGCGGCGCTCGGGTCGAGGGGATCGACGGCAGCCCGGCGATGATCGCGCTGTGCCGCAAGCGCGCGGCGGCCAGCCCGCAGGCCGACGTGCGTTTCGACGTGGCGCTGCTCGAAACGCTGTCGACGCGGCCCGCAGGCAGCGTGGACGTCGTGATGAGCTCCAGCGTGCTCGAATATCTTCCCGATCTGGAGGGTGAGGTCGCGCGCCTGGCGCGGCTGCTGCCGGTCGGTGGGCGGCTGCTCCTGTCGCTGCCCAACGCCGCGTCGCGCTATCGGCGGATCGAACGCCTGGCGTTTCGCCTGACGCGCCGACCGCGATATTACGCGCACGTCCGCTCGCTTGCGACCGAAGCGGAGATGCGCGACATCTTCGCGCGCTGCGGGCTGGAGATGATCGAGACGACCGATTATGCCGTCCCACCGGGCCCTGCATGGCTGCGCCGCGCACTGGGGCTCGACCGCGGCGGGCAGATGCTGCTGGTCGCGGTGGGTCGGCGGGGGGTGGATGCAGATGCTACGGGTACGCCATGACGATTGAATCGATGCCGAACAGCCCCGGCGACGGGGTCGTCGATCCGACCGCTGCGTTGAACATGCCACGGAGCACGCGGTTCTATCCTGCGCTCGAGACATGCCGCGGCATTTGCGCTTTGATGGTCGCCGTCATGCACATCCCGTGGGACTGGTCGTTCCGGTCGGCCCCGCTCGTCCGGCACAGCTGGTTGTTCGTTGATTTCTTCTTCGTGCTATCGGGGTTCGTGATCGCCAACGCCTTCATCGAACGGATGCGGGATCGCGCCGCAGTCGCAACGTTCGCGAGACGCCGGTTTTTTCGCCTGTATCCGTTGCACATCGTCACCACGCTCGCCACGCTTGCCCTGATCGGCGTCAGGTACGTGATGGAACCGGCATCGACGATCGAGACGATGAAGATAAACGCGGACTGGTGGTGGCTTGCGGCATCAAACGTCTTCCTCGTGCACGCTTGGGGCGTGTCGGGCGATGCCGTTCTGAATACCGCGAGTTGGAGCATCAGCACCGAAGTTGCCGCCTACATTGCATTCGGGTTGATATGTTCGCTCGTGGCGACGCCGGGCCGCCGCGTCCTGGCTCATCTGGCGCTTGGCATCGCTTCGGCCGCGGTTCTCCTCCTCTTCCGCCACGACGTCGGACTGGGCGGGGATGTCACGCTGCGCGTCTTTCGCTGTACGTACAGCTTCGCTTTGGGGGTCGGCATCTGGTGGCTGGTGCGCAAGCGGGAGATCGGCGGCAAGGGGGAAGTTTCCAGTGCCGTCCAGGTGATGGCGTCGGCGGTTGTGATCGCAATGGTGATTGTCGTCGGCGGCTACGGTGTGTCCACGATGCTCATTCCGTTCGCATTTGCCGCCGCGATCCTGGCGCTGGCAGGCGGCCCCGACAGCTTTGTGTCGCGGTGCCTTTCGATCGGTCCCCTCCTATGGCTCGGAACATTATCCTACTCGGTGTACCTGACCCATGCCCTGGTTCAGACCGTGTTCGACGTTGCGCGCAAGCGGGCGATGGGATCGATCGACCTGACGACGGAAACCTGGATCGGCGACGCGCTGGTGTTGGTCAGCACGTTCGCCGTCCTGCTGGTATCGGCCGTCACGTATCGATGGATCGAGGCGCCCTGGCGCGACTTCGGCAAGACGCAGCGTCTGTCAGCGCGAGGCGATCTCGGGGTTGCGGCGGCTTCGTGAGGAAACGACGTGCTTGACGATCGGCGGCGAGGCGCGTCACCTTCCCGTCTGCAAATGCCAACGCTCGGTATTCCACAGTCCGAGCGCGGTTAGCCGGCCGGTTTCATACGCGCCGGTGTCGATGCCTATGCGGTTGGGCTGCGCATCGACCTCGGGGCTGATCGTATGGCCGTGAACGACGATGCCGCCATGCGGTTCGGCGTGGTCCAGAAAAGCGCCACGGATCCACCTCAGATCTTTAGGTTTCTGACGCGCCAGAGGGAGGCCCGGACGGATGCCCGCGTGGACGAACCAATAGTCCCCGATCGTCAAATAGTCGCATAAAGCGTGCAGAAACCGGATGTGATGTGCAGGCACGCGCGCTGACAGCGCGGCCATGATCTGCTCGGCAGTGCCCTGGTCGATAATGTCGGGTGGCAGGCCATAGCTGCGGAGCGTGGCATCGCCGCCATTGTCTATCCAGAAACGGATCCCGCTCGGATCGCCGTCCAGGACGTTCAGCATCAATTCTTCGTGGTTGCCGATGACGAAATCGGGCCGACTTTCGCGCCAGTCGTACGTCGCGCACAATTCCACGACTCCAGCGGAATCGGGGCCCCGGTCGATAAGGTCGCCGAGCAGGACGATGCGATGTTCGGAAGGATCGCGGAGGGCGACGTCGTCAGCAATGCGCCCGAGAAGCTCGGACAGCAGGTCGAGCCGTCCGTGGACGTCACCGATCGCATGTACGAGAACACCCTCCGGTACGCGCGCCGCGCTGGCATCGGCGGGAAGTTTGGCATCGACCTTTTGTCGGGAGCGGAAAAAGCGCATGCGGGGTCTGCGAGCAGGAGGGGAGCGGACGGATCGACGTCGCGTTCGCTCGGATGTCAGGCGGAGAAAGGCGTGTCTGGCGCGCGACCGCACCATTGTCTAGAGGCTCGGGGCAAACCCTGCGACGAAGGCGGCAGTGACCGGATGTATTTGAACGACCAACCGTCCCGGCAGCGATCGTATCGACGAGCGCCGATGGCACTCGCCGGGGCATTGCAGCCGAGCATAGTCGAACTGGCGCTCGTCGGGTTTGCCTGCCTTATTGCCCTCGTCGCTCTGTCCGATGGGCAGTTTGTTTCCCCGAACTGGAATTATGTCGTTTCGCCGATACTTTCCGTCGGATTGGCGACGGGGGTGGTGACGATGGTCTCACGCGACAGCGCCACGCTCTGGGCGCCGTTGATGTGGTGGCGTGTTGTGACCATCCTTTACACGGGCATCGGATCGATGTTGCCACTGCTCGCGTCGGCGGAAACGGTGGATTACGCCAACGGCTTCTTCAAGACTTATCCAGCCGACTCGCTCAAATACACGGCAGTCTGCGCGACCTTCAGTCTTGTTGTGCTTTCCACCCTCCGGATATCATGTGCGGTCGCCCAGTGGCGCGTGGGACGTCGTCCCACGTCCGGCGCAGTACCTTCCGAAGCCGCACGTTTCAGTATTCGCCCATGCGCACTGTCAATCCGTGATGCCGGTTTCGTAATTCTTCTGATCGGGATCCCGATCAAACTTGTCGTGAGCATTGTGCCTCTGCTGACGGGCGTCGACTCCAGTGCGCCCGTTATCATGGCGACCTTCGAGAATATCGCCAGCCTTGGTTACGCTCTGCTTGTTGCGCACTATGTCAGCATCGGTTCGCGTAAATATCTTTGGATCATATTACTCGTCGCGGCGGAAATTTTCATTGCGACACTGCAATTCAACAAGTCCAATGCGGTGTTTCCGGTGATTTTGATGTCGTTGGGATACATCTACGCCCGGCCGTCGTTCAGGGCGGCTGCCATTGCCGGCGCGACCGCTGCGGCGCTTTTCGTCTTCCTGCAGCCACTGACCGGCTACGGCCGGTCGATGGATTGGGAATTCACGGGCAATCGGCAGCCGCAGATATCGCGCAGCCTGTCCATCATCTCGACCTATCTGAGCGAGGACAAGGCCGCGGTCGAAGACAGCGACGTCAGTTTGAGTTGGGCGCGCATCGCCTATTTCCCGGCGGGTTCCTTTGCCATCAACCAGTATGACAATGGCGTCCCGGGCGATTCGTACAAGCTGATACTTATCACGCTCGTTCCGCGGGCGATTTGGCGGGAAAAGCCGGTGATCACGGAGATTGGCGCCAAGTTCAATTTCCTGGCCACCGGCAATGAGAACTCCCAGTCGAGCCCAGGCATACCCGCGGAGGCATATTGGAACGCCGGTTGGGTCGGCGTGCTGGCGGCGGCCGCCGGGTTCGGCCTCATCATGAGCTTCTGGTCGTTCTACAGCGTGGCGGTGATGACCTCTCGCGCGTGGCACCTCATGCCGGTGGTGTTGCTGGGGATCCGGTCGGGCACGCGCATCGACGGGTTGTTGGCGATCGACATCATCCCGGGCGCGGTGTTGTCGATCGTGCTGCACTACGGTCTGACGATCGCCAACGAGCTGATCATGCGACAGCGCATGACGGTCGCCGCGCGGGCCGCCGCCTGATGTGCGGTCTCGCCGGATATTTCGCGTATCGCGACGCCGCCGTAACGCCTGCGCGGGAGACGCTGGCTGCGGTGCGCGACCGGATGACGGCGCGCGGGCCGGACGGGGCGGGGCTGTGGGTCGCCGGTGACGCGCGGGTCGGGCTGGCGCATCGCCGGCTGTCGATCATCGACCTGTCCGACGCCGGCTTCCAGCCGATGCTCAGCCGCGACGGGCGCCATGCGATCGTCTTCAACGGCGAAATCTACAATTACGCCGCCCTCCAGGCCGAACTGGAGGCCGAGGGGCGGGTCTTCCGCGGGCATAGCGATACCGAGGTGCTGCTGGCGCTCTACGACCGCGACGGCGATGCGATGCTCGACCGGCTGCGCGGCATGTACGCGATCGCGCTGTGGGACATGGAGCGGCGGCGCCTGCTGCTCGCCCGCGATCCGTACGGAATCAAGCCGCTGTACATCGCCGACGTCGGCGGCTGCATCCGCTTCGCCTCGCAGGTGAAGGCATTGCTCGCCGATCCGGCGATCCCGCAGACGATCGATCCGGCTGGGCTGGTCGGGTTTCACATGACGGGGTCGGTGCCCGAGCCGTTCACGCTCTACCGCGCGATCAGCGCGGTGCCGGCGGGGCACAAGATCGTGGTCGACGCAGGCGGGGTCGGCCCTGCGGTGCCGCACGCGACCGTCGTCGACCGCATCGCCCGCGCGGAGCCACGCGCGTTCGATGCGGGCGCAGTGCAGGCGGCACTGGCGGACAGCGTCCGCGCGCATCTGGTCGCCGATGTCGAGGTCGGCATCTTCCTGTCCTCGGGCGTCGATTCGGGTGCCTTGCTCGGACTGATGCGCGATGCCGCCGATGCGCCCCCGATCGCTACGACGCTGCGGTTCGAGGAATTTGCCGGCCGCGACAACGACGAGACCCCGCTGGCCGCGGAGATCGCCCGCCTGTACGGCGCGCGCCACCACGTGCGCACGGTCACCGGCGCCGAGTTCGCTGCCGATATCGACGCGATCGGCGCGGCGATGGACCAGCCGAGTATCGACGGCATCAACAGCTGGTTCGTCAGCAAGGCGACGCGCGAGCTGGGGCTGAAGGTCGCGCTTTCGGGGCTGGGCGGCGACGAACTGCTCGCCGGATACAGCAGCTTCCGCACGATGCCGCAGACGCACCGCTACGCCGGGCCGCTGGCGCGGGTGCCGGGCCTCGGCCCGGTGGCACGCGCGGCACTGAAGCGGCTGGCACCGCGGCTGCTCGACCGCAATCCCAAGCTCGCCGGGCTGTTCGACCTGCCGGCCAGCTGGGCGGGCACGTACCTGCTGCGCCGCGCGGTGCTGCTGCCGTTCGAGCTCGACGCGGTGCTCGACCGCGACACCGTGGCCGAGGGGCTGGAGCGTCTGGACATCCTCGGGCTGATCGGACGGGCGGTGCCCGTGGGTGCGGGCAGCGACGTCGCGCGCGTCGCCTCGCTCGAATCCTCGCTGTACATGCGCAACCAGTTGCTGCGCGATTCGGACTGGGCGGGGATGGCTCACGGGCTCGAAATCCGGGTGCCGCTGGTCGATTACACGCTGCTGGGCCAGGTCGCGCCGATGATGGGCGCGATCACGCCGGGCCTGGGGAAGGCGACACTGGCGGCGGCGCCGTCGGTGCCGCTGCCCGACCATGTCGTCAACCGGCCCAAGACCGGCTTCTCCATTCCCGTCGCCTCGTGGCTGTCGAACAGCCAGTCGGCGCCCGACCGGCGCGATGCGCGGCAGTGGGCGCGGCATGTCGCGGGGCTCTTCGTCGGCGACGCCGCCGCGCCGATCGCTGCGTGAGCCGCTGCGCCGCCCATGCACATCCTGCTGCTGACGCATTACTACCCGCCTGAGGTGAACGCCCCGGCGTCGCGCTGTTCGGAAAACGCGCGGGCCTGGGTCGCGGCGGGACACCGCGTGACCGTCGTCACCTGTACCCCGAACCACCCCGCGGGCCGGCTCTTCCCCGGCTATGCCAACCGCCTGTTCCAGCGCGAGACGATCGACGGGGTCGAGGTGATCCGCGTGTGGACGTGGCTCGCCGCGAACGAGGGATTCCTGCCGCGCATCGCCGGCTATGTATCGTACCTGGTATCCGTCGTACTCCAGCGGTTCCGCATCCCCTGGGCCGACGTCGTCGTGTCGACCTCGCCGCAGTTTTTCGCCGGGCTGGCGGGGTGGGCGTTCAAATCGCGCCGGCGACCGTGGGTGCTGGAAATCCGCGACCTCTGGCCCGAAAGCATCATCGCGGTCGGCGCGATGCGACGCGGCTTCGCGATCCGCGTGCTGGAGCGGATCGAGGCGGCGGCCTACCGCGCCGCCGACCGGGTGGTCGTCGTTACCGACAGCTTCGTCGATCACGTCCGCGCGCGTCGTCCCGCCGGGCCGATCGACGTCATCAAGAACGGTGTCGACCTGACGCATTTCCGGCCGGCGACAGGCGATGCCGTCGCTGCCTTTCGCGCAGCACACGGCCTGACCGGCAAATTCGTCGCATCCTATGTCGGCACCCACGGGATGGCGCACGGACTCGACACGATCCTCGACGCGGCGGAGGTCCTGCGCGACCGTGCGGACATCGCGTTCCTGCTGGTCGGGGCGGGCGCGGAAAAGGCGCGGCTGGAGGCCGAGCGCGACCGCCGCGGCCTGACGAACGTGGTGATGCTGGGCCAGCAGCCCAAGGCCGCGATGCCGACCGTCTGGAGCGCGACCGACGCGGCGCTGGTGGTGCTTCGCGATTTCGACACGTTTCGCAGCGTAATCCCGTCGAAGATGTTCGAGGCGATGGCGCTGGCCAAGCCGATCGTGCTGGGCGTGGCGGGCGAGGCCGCGGCGCTGCTCGCGGCGGGCGATGCCGGTATCGCGATCCCGCCCGAGGACAGCGCGGCGTTGGCGGATGCCGTGCGCACGCTCTCCGACGATGCGGCGCTGGCCGCGCGGTTGGGCAGCAGCGGCAGCACGCATGTCGGCGCGGAATTCGATCGCTCGGTGCTCGCGGCACGGTATCTCGCGTTGCTGGAGGCCGCGGTCGCGGCGAAGGCATGAGCGCGCGCCGGCTGATCCGCGCCGCGCAATTCGCGCGGTACGTGCCCGTGTCGCAGCTGTTGTGGCGCGTCCGGCTGGCGGGGCAGCGGCGGCTGGGCATCGGCCTGCGTACCTCCGGAAAGCCCGCCCCACCCTTGGCGCCCGAACCGCCGCAGCCGGTATTTCCGCCGCGCACCGGCCTGATCGAGCGCGGGGAGGGCGGCTGGCGCTGCACCTTCGTCGGACGCAGTGTCGATGTCGGCGATCCTGTCGACTGGTCGCTGCCGTCGCGAGGCGCCGCCGATCAGCTGTGGCGCATGAACCTCCATTATTTCGAATATCTGGAGGCGCTCGACCGCGACGCGGGCCTTGACCTGATTCGCCAGTGGATCGCCACGCATCCCAGCGCCACGCGCGAGACGCTCGCCGATGCGTGGAACAGCTATGCGCTGTCGCTCCGGGTCGTGTGCTGGATGCAGTTCCTGGCGCGGACCGGCGGGGCGGGCGACGTGCGCGACGTCGTCGACGCCCTTGCCCGACAGATGCGGTTCCTGACCCGCAACCTCGAGCGTGATCTGGGCGGCAACCACCTGATGAAGAACATCAAGGCGCTGCTCTGGGCGTCGGCGGTGTTTTCAGGGGCCGAGGCGGGGGAGTGGCGCGCGCTCGGCACGCGCCTGTTGCGGCGCGAGCTGGCGACGCAGGTGCTGGGCGACGGGGTGCATTATGAACTGTCGCCCTCCTATCACGCGCAGGTGCTCGCCGATCTGATCGAGATCCGCCACGCCGCGGGAGAAGTGCTTCCGGGGCTCGGCGCGACGATCGCGGCGATGACGCGCGCGGCGGTCGACCTGGCGCATCCCGACGGGCGCGCGGCGCTGTTCAACGACGCCGGCCTGCACATGGCCTATCCCCCCGCGGCTTTTGCGGAGGCGGCGCCGCAGCCGGTCTTCGCCTACCGCGAAGCGGGCTATTACGGCGCCCACCTGCCGGCATGGTCGATCATCGCCGACATGGGGCGGATCGGTGCCGATTCGCTGCCCGCGCACGCCCACGGCGATATCGGTACGTTCGAGCTGTCGGTCGCGGGACTGCGCTTCGTGGTCGATCAGGGCGTCTTCGAATATGTCGCGGGTCCGCGGCGCAGCCTGTCGCGCGCCGCCCATGCCCATGCCGCGCTGGCGATCGCGGGGGCCGAGCAGGCCGATTTCTTTGGTGCCTTCCGTTGCGGGCGTCGCCCCGACGTAACCGTCACGCAGTGGCAACCGGGCGAGGCCGGCTTCGTGCTCGAGGGCACGCACGACGGCTACAGCCACCTGTCCGGGGCTCCGGTCGCCACCCGTCGCTTCGAGGTGTCGGCGGACGCGATCCGGATCACCGACCGCCTGAGCGCGCGCGTGGACGCCGCGGTGTCGGTCGGGCTGCTGCTTCACCCCGAATGCGTGGTTACGATATCGGACGGCATCGCCCTGGTACGGCGGGGCGACGCCGCCATCGCGGTTCAAGGCAGCGGCACCCTGTCGGACGCGCCCGCGACATGGTGGCCGGACATGGGCGTGGAGCACGCCACGCGCCGCCTTACCTTGACTTGGGCGGAGGGTTCGGATGAAGGCTGGCTGCAAATTCGGCCGCTGGCCGGCTGAGTGATCGGGGTACAGGCGTGAAACAGGTCGAACAGAATTATCGCAGCGGCGCGCTGCGCCTGATCGACGCGCCCGTGCCGCGCGCCGGCCGGGGTGCAAATCTGGTCGCGACGACCGTCTCGCTCATCAGCGCGGGCACCGAGAAGCAGATCATCGACCTCGCCCGATCGTCCCTGGCCGGCAAGGCGATGGCGCGGCCCGATCTCGTTCGCAAGACCTTGCAGAAGGTGAAGCAGGAAGGGCTGCTGCCGACCGCGCGCAAGGTGTTCGCAAAGCTCGATACGCCAATCCCGCTCGGTTATTCGACCGCGGGCCGGGTGGTGTCGGCGGGCAGCGACGGCGGCGGCTATGCCGTCGGCGACCGCGTCGCCTGCGCCGGTGCGGGCGTCGCCAACCACGCCGAATATAATGCCGTGCCCAAGAACCTGTCGGTGCGTATCCCCGACGGCGTCAGCGACGAGGATGCGAGCTTCGTGACGCTGGGCGCGATCGCGCTCCAGGGCGTGCGCGTGACGCAGCCGACGCTCGGCGAGCGCGTCGTGGTGATGGGGCTGGGCCTGATCGGGCAGCTGACGGTACAGCTGCTGAAGGCGAACGGCTGCCAAGTGCTGGGCTTCGATCCCAACCCGGCGCGCGCCACGCTCGCCGAGGCGATGGGCGCGGATCGCGCGGTGTCGGGCGGGCTGGAAGAGGCGGTCGCTGCCTTCACCCGCGGCGTCGGTGCCGATGCGGTCATCGTCACGGCTTCGTCCAAGTCGTCGGATCCGACCAACGTCGCCGGCGCGATCAGCCGCATGAAGGGCCGCGTCGTGCTGGTCGGCATGGTCGGCATGAACGTCGACCGCGAAGCCTATTACAAACGCGAGCTCGATCTGCGCCTGTCGATGTCCTACGGCCCGGGCCGCTACGACCCGAGCTACGAGCAGGCCGGCAACGATTATCCGATCGCCTATGTCCGCTGGACCGAACAGCGCAACATGGAGGCGTTCCTGGAGCTGATCGCCAGCGGGCGGGTGACTCCGTCGAAGCTGGTGACGCACCGCTTTCCCATCGCCGACGCCGAGACCGCCTATGCGATGATGGACGGCGACGAACCGTATCTGGCGATCCTGCTGACCTATCCCGAGGAGCCCGCCGCCATCGCGCGCGCGGTGCCGATGGCCGCGGCCGCCGCCGCGCCGGCGCCGACCGGCAAGGGATCGGCCTTCGTCGGTTTCGGCAATTACGCGAAGGCGGTGCTGCTGCCGGCGTTGAAGAAGGCAGGAGAGACGCGGCTGACTGCGGTCGTCACCTCGACCGGCATCTCCGCGCACAGCGCCGCCGAGGGCTCGGGGTTCGCCACCGCATCGACCGATCCGGCGACCGTGCTCGACGATCCCCAGACCGACTGCGTGTTCGTCGCCACTCGGCATGACAGCCATGCGCGTTTGACCATCGATGCGCTGAAGGCGGGCAAGCACGTCTTCGTCGAGAAGCCGCTGGCGATGACGCATGAGGAACTGGCCGAAGTCGCCGAGACCGCCGCGTCGGCGCCGGGCATCCTGACCGTCGGGTTCAACCGCCGGTTCGCGCCGATGGTGGTCGCCGCGCGCCAGGCACTCGCGGCATCGGGCGGGCCGCTGGTGATGCAGTATCGCATCAACGCCGGCCATGTGCCGGGCGACAGCTGGCTGCACGGGGCCGAGGGTGGCGGGCGCATCGTCGGCGAAGTCTGCCACTTCGTCGACACGCTGAGCGCGCTGTGCGGCGCCGACCCGGTGGCGGTGGAAGGGGTCAACCCGACCGGCATCGGCGACAGCCTGGCCGCGATCGTTCGCTTCGGCGACGGATCGGTCGGCACCATCCTCTACGCCTCGGTCGGCGATCCGTCGGTGCCCAAGGAGGCGATCGAGGCGTTCGGTACCGGCGTGGTCGTGCGCCTCGACGATTTCCGCAAGCTGCACGTCACGCGCGGCGGCAAGACCCAGACGACGTCGGCATCCGCGCAGGACAAGGGGCAGGCGGCGCTGGTCGGCGCGTTCCTCGCCGCAGCGCGCAGCGGCGCGGCGGCACCGATCGCGCTCGATACACTGATCGCGGTTTCGGCGGCCACTCTGGAGCTCGCCGGCGTCGGGCCCGACTGATGCGCCTCGATTCCGCGGCCAAGCCCTCGGTCACGGCGATCATCCTGTCGTTCAACGAGGAAGTGCACATCGAACGCTGCATCACGCGGCTCCAGCCGGTGTGCGAGCGGATCGTGGTGATCGACAGCTTCTCGATCGACCGCACGGTCGAGATTGCGCGCGGGCTGGGCGCGGAAGTCCTGCAAAACCCCTTCCGCGGCCATGCCGACCAGTTCGACTGGGGCATGCGCGCCGCGAAGGTGACGTCCGACTGGACGATGAAGATCGACTGCGACGAGTATCTGGAGGAGGGGCTGATCGCGCAGATCCGTCGCGATCTGGGCTCTCTGCCGGAGACCGTCACCGGATGCGATCTGAAGCTGAAGGTGATCTTCAAGGGCAAGTTCATCCGCTGGGGCGGCTATTACCGCACGGTCCTGACCCGGCTGTGGCGGACCGGCGTGGGGTCGGTCGAGAAACGCTGGATGGACGAGAAGATCGTCCTCGCGCACGGCGAGCGCCACCGGCTGAACGGGGGCGACCTGGTCGACGAGAGCCTGAAGGACATCGGCTGGTGGACCGCCAAGCATAACCATTATGCGACGCTGCAGATGATCGACTTCATCAATCTGGAGCATCGGATCTTCCCGCTGGACGAGCGGATGGCGGTCGACGCCAATGCCAACGCCCGGCGCAAACGCTTCTTTCGCAACATCCTGTATGCCGGGGCGCCGCTGTACCTGCGGGCGGTGCTGTATTTCGTCCAACGCTATTTCCTGCGTCTGGGCTTCCTCGATGGTCGCATGGGGTTCGTCTGGCATTTCATGCAGGGCTTCTGGTTCTTCATGCTGATGGACGCGAAGATCGACGAGGCACGGCGCCAGATCGCAGCGTACGGCACCGAGGGCTTCGGCGACTATCTGGAGCGGACCTATGGCATCCGTGATGCCGTTCCCGTCGCCTCGCCGGAGCAGGTAGCGTGAAGCCCCGCGTCCTGATCTGTGCTGGCAGCTATGTTCCGGGATTTGATTCCTCCGGCCCGAACCTCAGCCTGCGCGCGATGTGCGAAGCGTTGCGGGACGATTTCGATTTCAGCATCGCCGCCCGCGACCGACCGCTCGGCGCCGCCGCGTCGACCGTGGAGGCGGGCCGCTGGCACGACCTTGGATACGCCCGCTCGATCCACCTGCCCGCGCGCCGGATCGGTGTGTCGGGGCTGGGCAAGCTGCTCGCCGAGACGCCGCACGACGTTCTCGACCTGAACGGTTTCTTCGACCGGGACTTCACGATTCCGGCGCTTGTCCACCGCCGGTGGGCGGGCCGCAGCGGCGGTGTACTGCTGTCGCCACGCGGCGAATTTTCGGGCGGGGCGCTCGCGCTGAAATCGCCGCAGAAGCGGGCCTATCTGTTCGCGGCGCGTGCGCTCGGCCTGCTGCGCGGGGTGACGCTGCACGCCACCAGCGATGCCGAATTCGCCGACATCCGCGAAGCCTTGCCGGACAGCGACGTGCGGCTGGTCACGAACCTGCGGCCCATGTTCGATCTGCCGGATCATGCACCGCGTCCGCCGGGCACGCCCCTGCGCGTGGCGTTCCTCGGGCGCATCTCGCCGGTCAAGGGACTGGACGTCGCGTTGCGCGCGCTGGCCCGCGTCGTGCGGCCGGTCCGCTTCGAAATCTACGGCCCCGCGCAGGACATGGCCCATTGGGAAGGCTGCCAGCGGCTGATCGCGGCACTGCCAGGCCATATCGAGGCGGTGGCGATGGGGGAGATCGCCAACGCCGATGCCGCGCTGGCGATGGCGCGGCAGGACGTGCTGTTGCTGCCGTCGCGGTCGGAGAATTTCGGACACAGCATCTTCGAGGCGCTGGCCGCGGGCACGCCCGTCGTGATCGGGCAGAAGACCCCGTGGCGGGATCTGGCTGCGGTCCAGGCCGGGTGGGACGTGCCGCTCGATGACGTCGATGCGGTGGCCGCTGCCATCGACCGATTCGCGATCATGCCCGATGCCGAGCTTGCCGCGTGGCGGACCGGCGCACGACGCCGCGCGGAGGCGCACGTAGCGGGTAGCGATGCGCTGCCGAAGATGCGCGAACTGTTCAACGAACTCGCCGGCAAGAAGGCAAAGCGATGACCGACACCTCCGCGCTGTATGACGACTATCACGCCTGGAAAGGCTGGGGCACGGCCTTTGCCTGGACCGCCGAAGAAGGACGCTATTATGCGGCTGAATTCGCCGTGGATCCGACCGGCCTCGAGGTGCTCGAGATCGGGTTCGGGGCAGGCGAATTTCTCGGCTGGGCAAAGGATCAAGGCGCGCGCGTTAGCGGGATTGAGATCACCGCCGCGTCGATCGCCGCCGCGGAGAAGGCCGGCATCCCGCTGCTTGCAGCCGATTTCGAGCAACACAGTGCGCTGCGCGCCGAGTTCTATGACGCAGTCGTCGCCTTTGACGTGTTCGAACATCTTCCGCCCGCCGCCATACCTGCGAAGATCGCGGCGATCGCGCGTTCGCTCAAGCCCGGCGGGCGCCTCATCCTGCGCTATCCCAACGGCCAAAGCCCGTTCGGGCTCGATCCGCAGAACGGCGACGCGACCCACCTGATCGCCCTGTCTCGGGCCAAGATCGAACAATTCGCGAGCGGCACGGGATTACGAACGATACGCTATGGAGGGGTGGCGCGTGTGCGTTCTGGAAACGCCGCCCGCGATGCGGTGCGGACTGCGCGCCATATCGTGCGCCGGATGATCGAGGCGGTGGTCAGGTTCGCCTATGGTACCAGCGTCGAACTGGCGCCGGTGGCGGTTCACGTGTTGGCAAAGCAAGCCCCGAGTGCTTCCGCAGTCGTTCCCGAGCCGGGCAAGGAGTGATCGAGTGAGCCTATCCACTGCCCCCGGCGGCGACGAACGCCTGCGCTCTAAGCCAAAGAAGCGCTTGGCGATCATTGTTTCGCATCCGATTCAGCATTTCGTGTCGCTCTACCGCGCGCTCGCGGATTCACCGGACATCGTTGTCCGGGTATTTTACGCCAGTCGGATCGGTCTCGATCCTTATTTCGATGCCGAGATGAATGTCGAGCTGGCATGGAAGATGGATTTGTTGGCGGGCTACGACCACGTTTTCCTGGCCGGCGCGGAAAGAGTTAAGTCCATCGGCTTTTCCACGATTGATTCTCCCGGACTCGAAGACGCGCTGGACGCCTATGATCCGGACTCGGTGATGGTGTACGGCTACAATCAGCGTAACGCGTTGCGTGCCGCGGACTGGGGTCACCGTATGGGGCGCGCCGTCCTGATGATAAGCGACAGCGAATTGCTGCAACGACGCGCGTTCTGGCGTCGCGCAGTCAAGCGGCTGCTCGTGCCGCTGGCCTATCGTCGCATCGATGCTTTTTTATCCGTGGGTGATCGCAACGAAGCCTATTACCGCCACCACGGCGTTCCGGCATCGCGCATTTTCCGGTCTCCCTTCACTATCGACGAGGGGGCGTTCAAGCGCGCCGCCGCCGTCCGTGCGGAAGTGCGCGCCGCGTTGCGCAAGGATCTCGGACTCGAGCCTGACGCGATCATCGCTCTGTTCGTAGGCAAGCTGACCGAACGAAAGCGCCCGCAGGATCTGTTGCGGGCTGTGTCGGCACTCGCTGACGACGGTGTGACCGTCCACGCCGTCTTCGCAGGCAACGGCGCTTTGATGGAACCGATGCGGCAGGAGATCGAGGCGCTGGGTGCGCCGGGGCACCTGCTCGGATTCGTAAACGTGGATCGGCTTCCGGGCCTCTATGCGGCGTCGGACTTGCTCGTTCACCCGTCGGAAGCGGACCCCCATCCATTGGTTTGCTCCGAGGCGGCATGCGTCGGTCTGCCGGTCGTGCTGAGCGACAGGATCGGGGCCGAGGGGGCGACGGACATCGCGCGTTCTGGTGAAAACGCCTTGGTTTATCCTGTCGGCGACGTGCAGGCCCTGGCCGCCCATATCCGATCATTGGCCGAAGACGCCGACCTGCGCGCGGCGATGGGTCGGCGGGCGCTCGAGATATTTGGCGAGTTGGACCTGCACCGCAGCGTCGACGGCATCAGGCGCGCAATCGAAGCGGGACCGCGGCGTGGTCGCCGAGCATGACGGTTACGCGAGCCGTGATGGCGACGGAATTCTGGCATGGGGCTACGGGTCTGGGTCTCGCCAACGGCTTTCGCGACCTTGGATGGTTGGTCGAGCAGATCGACGTTCGTGATTTTCTGCCCCATGGCAGGGGAATTGTCAGCCGCATCGAAGCGCGTCTGCTGCAGAAATTTCATGTCGCGGACTATAATGCCGCGATTCTTCGCGCCGTGGAACGGTGCGGGGCTACCGTATTTATCACCGTTAAGGGTAGTTTCGTCACGGCTGGCACGCTTGCAAGTCTTCATGCGCGCGGTGTTCGCACCGTGAATTACTATCCCGATGTGGAATTCGAGCATGTCGGCACCGACCGTTCCGTTCTTTCGCGCTACGACCTGATCGTAACCACCAAAACCTATCACCTCGATTATCTGAAGGATTTGGTCGGATCGAACAGGCTGGCATTCGTGCACCACGGATACTCTCCGCTGGTCCACCGCCCCGTCTCTGTGCCTGCGGATGAGAACGATTACGAATACGATATAACGTACGTGGGAAATCCGTCGCCCTACAAGCTTGCTTGGCTAAGGCACGTCGTCGACGCATTTCCGGACCGAAGAATTGCGATCGTCGGATGGAATTGGGCGAACATTGCCAAAGGCCCGGCTTTCGAGCGCGCGATCATCGGACATGCGATCAGCGGCGATTTCTACGCCCATCTCGTCGGCGTGAGCCGCATCAACCTCGCGCTGCATTCCGGGCCGGTGCGTACGCCCGGATGGGAGGATGCAGTATCGACGAGAAGCTTCGAAATACCAGCATGCGGCGGGTTCATGTTGCATGTCGATAATGCTGAAGTGCGATCGCTTTACGATCCGGATAAGGAGATCGGGACGTTTTCCACACCGGGCGACCTTGTCGGGAACATCGACCGATTTCTCGCCGATGCCGATGATCGGCGGGCGGTTGCGGCTGCTGGTCATGCGAGAGCGGTGCCGGCCTATTCGCTCGATGCGCGCGCAACGGAGATCGCCAACGCCATTCAGCGGCTATGACGGTGGCGACGTCGCATCAGGACGGCGCAGCCGCCGACCAAGCATTGCGATGAGTGCACTGCGACGGCGCGCGTCAATACCGAACGCCGCGACCGCCACGGCGCCGGCAAGACCGCCTGCCAGTCCGCCGGTAACCAAGCGCAGGAGCGGCGGAGCCTCGATCATCCCGCCAAGATAAGCGGCGAAATACGTCATGCCGACGGCGGCCGCCGTCGCCAGTCCGGCGCGGATGGTCAGGAGCAGCATGGACCCCGGAACGCTTTTCCGCACGGCACGCGTCAATCCAATGCCGAGCGCGACGATTTCCGCCACGGCGAGCGCCACAAACATGCGCATTGCCGGATCCGCGATCGGCAGCGCAACGTACCCAGCGACCGACAGCAATGTCTGCACCACCCGCGACCAGGCGATCGGCCAAGGGTCGTTGATGGTCGACAGATAGGCTTGCGCCATCATGATCGATGGAAACAGCAACGGTGGCGCAATCGCGAACATCAGCATTAGGGGATCGAACAGGCTGCGGTGGCCCGACCAAAGGGCGAATACGATCTGGCCGAGCGCCATCAGGATAGCCGCCGGGATGGCGCCGAGCACGCCTAGCAGTACGACGGATTCACCGTAGGTCGATCCCACTCCGGCACGATCGCCAATCGCGAACCGCCTCGCGCTTTCCTGGCCGCATACCACCGAGAATGGTTGCAGAACGGCACGCATGACATTTGACAGCGTGCGCATGAGCGCGAATTGCGCAAGGCCGGTCGCTGTGCTGACCCCGCCCAGCAAAAAGATGGGTATGTAGGTCAAGGCCGTCGATGGGGCGCTTTGCAACCAGAAACCCAGCATCATGTGGGCTGCGCAGGGCCGTTCCTCAGGCGGGATCGCGCCGATGCCGAAGCGAAACTCCGGGAACCGGCGATTGTTGTCCAGGACGATCGTCAGCCCGTGCACAAGAATCGCTGCCCCGCATTGTGCCGCCGCGACCATTAGGAGCGGCGCACCGGCAAGGACGAAGATCGCCGTTACCAGCAAACGGGCGACGTCGCCCGCCAGCCACAGCAGCGATTGTCGGGCAAACTGCTCGTGCGCCCGATAGACCGACATCTGGATCGTCGTCGCGCTGCGCGCGAACGTCGCACCGGCGACCAGCGCAGCCGCAAGCCACAACGACGGCGAAACCTCGACGCCGCCCGTCCGCTGTGCATAGAAACCGAAGCCGATGATAACGGCCAGCAGGCCTGTGGCGCTGGCCCCTATCATCAGCAGGTTCCCCGCGCGCGCGACGGCACGTGCACGCGCGGCATCGCCGCGCTGGACGAGGAACAATACCCTGTTCGCCCAGTAGAGATTGACGCCGAAATCGAACAGGCCGACCAACCCGCCGGCGGCGAGCACCAGCGACCATTCGGCAAATCCCGATACGCCCCAAGCGCGGATCAGGAGGCCAGCGATCAGAATTCGATCGGCAATCTGGACGCCGAAGCCGAGCATCTGCACGGCCATTTCGCGACCGATACGGCCTGCGATCTTCATGCCTCGATCAGCCTCGCCATCGCGCCTCTGATACGCTTTCCGAAGGATTCGAGCGAGAAATGTGCGAGCCCCGCCGGCACGCTCTTCGGTTGCTCGATCGCGGTCAGGATCGCCTCGCGCAGCTGGTCGGAATCGTCTGGATCGACGACCTGCCCGATCAGACCGTCGCGCACGGCCTCGCGCGAACCGTCGCGGCTGCTGCCGATCGCCGGCACGCCGCAGGCCATCGCCTCGAGCAGGACGATGCCGAAACCTTCGCCTCGTCCGGGCAGTGCGAACACGTCGGCCAGGCGGTAGATATCGGCCTTGTCCGCTTCTTCTATGCTGCCGGTGAACACGACCTGGTCGGCGACGCCCAGCGCCAGCGCCTTGGCTTGCAGTCGCGGCAGGTCGCCGCCGCGACCGGCGACGAGATAGGTGAGGTCGGGGCGCATCCGCAACAGATCGGGCATCGCCTCGATCAACTCGTCGAAACCCTTGTAGCGTTCGGTCGGATCAAGCCGCCCGAAGCTGAGCACCACCGTGCGGTCGGCGAGACCGTATTTCTCGACGAGGTCGGCCCGGCGGGGCGCCATGCCGTAGGCCTCCAGGTGGATGGCGTTGTGGACGATCACGCAGCGCGCCGGATCGACAGGGCACCACGAGCGGAACCGGTCGAGCGTCACCTGGCTGACGCTGACGACCAAGTCGGCGCGGCTGGCGAAGAAGCGGGCGCGGGCCGACGCCGCGCGCGGCCAGGCGTCGATACCGTGGATCGCCAACGCCCACGGCGCGCGCGTCCACCGCGCGGCGAGCCAGGCAATGGGCGCGAGATTGATATGGCCGCACCAGATCGCGTCGAACCCGCGCCGATCCCGAAGATGCCGCCAGACGGTGGCGAGGAACGCGCGCTTGCCGGCGATGCCGCTCGTGTCGAAAGTCACCTTCGGCGGGACCGCGTCGTCGAACGGCGCGGCGATGCGCGGGATCGAGACGATCTCCGCGAGGCGCGGTTCCTCGGCCAGGGACTCGATCACGTCGCGGTTGTGGAGCGCGATACCGCCGTAGCCGCCATAGGCATCCGTCACCAGATGCAGCACGCGCAGGCCGGTTGGCGGCGCGGCGCGGGTGTCGTGCGCGCTCATCGATCAGGCGGGGACGTTGCTGACGTCCCAGTGCACCGATCGCGCGCCGATCGCATCGGCGACATCGGCGCGGACAAGCACATAGTTAGCCTCGAAATAGCGATCGAGTTCCGGATTCCATTCAGCAAACAAGGCGACCGCATCCGGCAGCACGCGCCCGACGCGGTAGCCGGTGCCGGCGACCAGCGTGAACACCTCGTGCAGGCTGCCGCGGTTGTGCAGCCAGCGGTGGTTGTATTCGAACTGCACCACGGCCGGCAGGCCGCGCGCGAGTAGGGGCGCCATCGCCCGAAGGATCGCGATGTCGTGACCCTCGGTATCGATCTTCATCAGGTCGATGTGGTCGATGCCTTTCTCGCCCACGATGGTTTCCAGAGCGGCCAGCCGTACAGTGATCGTGCGAGATCCCTGTACGGCGGGCCCGTCGAGGCTGTTGGTGCCCGCGGTCGGCCCGACCAGATGCATCTCGGTTTCACCATCTCGATCCGAGATCGCGACCGGATTGACCGTCGCGCGGTCGCCGCCGCCGACTGCCGCGATGGCATTGGTGGTTGCCGCGATCGCGTCCGGCACCGGCTCGAACACTTCGATGCGGCACGGCGCATTGCCGGCGGCGGCAAGCGCCGCGACGGTCCATTCGCCCAGGTTCGCCCCGATGTCGAAGGCGACGATCGGTCGATCGGGATGCTGCGCCCTCGCCGCGGCGAACACCCGGTGGATCAGATCGGCCTCGCCGTTGGTGGCGATGGCGTTCGCGGTCTCGTCCCGCGCCGCAAGATAGAGCGAGCGCCCGATACGCCAGGTCATGCGGCGACCAAGCAGGCCGAGGGCGAGTTTTGCGATCATGGCCGCCAGCGCATAGATGCGGCGCGCGATTATTCAAGCGGATTGGCAGTTGCGCGGGCACGCGACGATGGCGGTGGCGATCCTTGCGGCTTGCGTCAAAACCCCGTAATCGCCGCGACCCGGACTTTCCCGGCGTTCCTTCCAAAATTTTCAGCGGGCACCATGTCATTTCTGCGCCGGGCGTCCGATCGCCCCAGAACCTATTATGCGGCGATGGCGCTGCTGGTGGCCGCGGTCGTGTTCGGCGGCGCGTCGCGGTACGAGGTGCTGGGGTCGGTCGTGGTGCTGCTGACGGCGATCGCGGCGGGCGCCTACCTCGTGTGGATCACGCCCGCGGGGCGTCTGACGATCGAGCGGCCCGCCGCATGGCTGATCGCGGGGATGGTGGCATTGCCGCTGATCCAGCTGATCCCGCTGCCCTATGCGCTCTGGTCGCACCTGCCGGGCCGCGGCTTCGCCACCGACGTCTATGCCGCGATCGGCGTGCGCCCGTGGTTGCCGATCAGCATGGTGCCGCAGCGCACGGTCGCCGCCGCGCTGGCGCTCGTCGCACCGGTCGTCGCCTTCGTCGCGACGGCGCAGCTGGAGACGAAGGGCCGACGCAATCTGACCCTGGTCATCGTGACGCTCGCCGCGATCAGCGCGGTGATCGGCGTCGTGCAGATGGCGGGCGGAGCGGAAACGGCCTTCCGCTATTACGCGATCACCGCCGCCGATGCCGGCGTCGGCATGTTCGCCAACCCCAACCACCAGGGCCTGTTCCTGTCGATCGCGACGGTGCTGGCGATCGGGTGGCTGGGCGAGCAATTCCCGAGGCGCGGGCCGTTCCCGACCAACGCCTTCGTCCTGACGCTGGTGCTGCTGCTGCTGTTCGGCGGGGGCGTGGTGCTTGCCGGATCGCGCGCCGGGTTCGGCTTCTTCCTGCTGGCGGTCGTCGCGGGGGCGGCGACGCTGCCCTATGATCTGATCCAGGTTCCCGAAGCGCGGCGGCGGCGCGTGTTCGTCATCGCGGCGACTATCGCCGCCGCCTTCATCGCCGTCCTCGTCCTGCTCGCCAGCAATCCGGCGGTGCGCGCGCTGCTGGAATCCGAGTTCGCCGACGGCAGCGCTGGGCGCATCGGGTTGCTGCCCCGGTTCCTCCGGATCGCCGGAGACATGTTCCCGTTCGGCTCGGGCCTCGGCAGTTTCGACCCGGTGTACCGGACCTACGAAACGCTCGACACGATGACGATGAACTATCTGAATCAGGCGCATAACGAGCCCGCGCAGCTGCTGATCGAGGGTGGTCTGGCCGCCGCGATACTGATCGTCGCGCTGCTCGGCTGGGTGATCGTGCGGGGGCGGGCGGCCTGGTCGGGCGGGCTGGTGACGCCGGCGACGCTGCGCCTGCGCCGCGTCGCGGTGGTGGCGGTCGCGATGGTGCTCGCTCATTCGCTGGTCGATTATCCGCTGCGCACGGGGTCGATTTCGGTTGTGTTCGCGGTGCTGTGCGCGATCATGCTGCCCGCACCGGACCCCGAACGGACGCGCAGCCGCCGGAACTGATGTGTTGCGAGCCCGGGTGGTTGACCCTATGGCAGGCAACGAATGTCCGCCCCGCGTCGATGGGGCGGCGAACTATTTGTGGAAAAGGGGTGCGGCTGTGCGGAGTTTGGTGCTGCCTGCGTCGCTTGCGCTGGTATTGACGGGCTGCGGCGGCAGCAATTTCCGCCCGGAGCAGGCAGGTGCGGTCACCGCGGGTGAGACGCTGCCGGCGCCGCTGGTGTCGGACCTGCGCGAGGTCGGTGAATATCGCCTGGGGCCGACGGACAAGATCGCGATCCGCGTGTTCGGCGTGCCCGAACTCTCGGGGGACACCCAGATCGAGGCTGACGGCACCGTCGCGGTGTCGCTGATCGGCAACGTGCCCGCCAGCGGGGAGACCACCCAGTCGCTGGCGCGGACGATCCAGAACCGCCTGGGCGCGCGTTATCTGCGCGATCCGAACGTCACCGTCTCGATCATCGAGGCGCAGAGCCAGCGCGTGACGCTGGACGGCGCGGTGAAGACGCCGGGCCGTTATCCGATCGTCGGGCGGACCTCGCTGACCGAGGCGCTGGCGCTGGGGCAGGGGCTGTCCGACTATGGCAAGGCCAGCGAAGTCGTGGTGTTCCGCACCGTCGGCGGAAAGCGGTATGCGGCGCGGTTCGACCTGAAAGCCATTCGCGGCGGGCGGCTGGCCGACCCCGAAATCTACGGCAACGACATCGTCGTGGTCGGCACCGACGCGGTGCGCCTGGCGCTGCGCGACGTCGCTTCGGCGGCGCCGATCCTCGGCCTCTTCTACCTCATTCGCTGATCGATAGCGGGGACATATCCGATGACCGTCGACAACCCTGCGATCGATCCGGCGCAGGACACCGATCCCGTTCGCTATCTCGTGCAGCCGGAGGGCAGCGAGAATCCGCTGACCACGTACATGCTGATGCTGTATCGGCGGAAGTGGCTGATCCTCGGCTTCGCCGCCGCCGGCCTGCTCGCGGCGCTGCTCATCACGTTGAACGCCACGCGCCTGTACCGCGCGACCGCGTCGATCGAGATCCAGCGCGAGGCGGCCCGCGTCGTCGATCAGAAGGGCGTCGAGCCGCCGTCGTCGGTCGGCAGCATGGAATTCTACCAGACCCAATATGGTCTGCTGCGCAGCCGCGCGCTGGCCGAGCAGGTCGTGCGCAAGCTGCGGCTGTCGCAGAACACGACGCTTCTGTATGGCGGCAAGGCGCCCGACCAGCCGAGCGGTGCGGCGGCGCCGACCCGTAAGATGCTCGAGGAGCGTGCGATCGGTGCCGTTCAGGCGGGCCTTGTCGTCTCGCCGGTGCGCGGGTCGGGCCTGGTCGAAGTCAGCTTCTCCAGCGCCGATCCCCAGCTGTCGGCACAGGTCGCGAATGCCATCGCCGACGCCTTCATCGAATCGACGCTCGCGCGGCGCCTGGATGCCACGTCCTACGCCCGCGATTTCCTGGGGCGCCAGCTTGAGGCGCTGCGTGGCCGGCTTGAGGATTCCGAGCGCCGCGTGGTGGAATATGCCAACCGCGAAGGCCTCATCACCATCCAGACGCCGGGCAAGAGCGGCGAGAGCGCAGGCGAGCAGGATCTGGCCGCGATCGATCTCGCGGCGCTGAACACCGCGCTGGCCGAGGCGCGCGCCGACCGCATCGCCGCCGCCGCGCGTTCGACGGGGCAGGGCGCGCAGAGCGCGGCGCTTGCGAAGTCGCTCGCCGACCCGGCGATCGCGTCGCTGCGCCAGACGCGCGCCGACCTCGCATCGCAGCTTGCCAAGCTGCGCGTGCAGTTCAAATCCGACTATCCGCAGGTCCAGGCGACCGAGCGCCAGATCGCCGAGATCGACCGCCAGCTCGCGAGCCAGCAGGGCCTGGTGACCAGCTCGGTCGGCGCCGATTACCGCGCTGCGGTGGAACGTGAATCCGAACTCCAGGCGCGCGTCGATGCGTTGAAGGGCAACGTGCTCAACAACCGCTCGCGCTCGATCCAGTACAATATCCTGCAGCGCGAGGCTGATACCAACCGCGAGCAATATCAGGCGCTGCTCCAGCGATTCAAGGAAGTCGGCATCGCCGGTGGCGTCGGGGTGAATAACATCTCGATCGTCGACCGCGCGATGGTGCCGAGCGGCCCCTACACGCCGCGCCCGCTGGTCAACCTGCTGGTCGGACTGGCGCTTGGAACCGCGCTTGGTGCTGCCCTGGCGCTGCTACTCGCCCAGCTCGACGAGACCGTGGGCACGCCGCATGATCTCCAGTCGAAGGTCGGCTTGCCGCTGCTCGGCTCCGTGCCGCTGATGAGCAGTGATACCAACATCATCGACGAGCTGGACGATCGCCGATCGACGCTGGTGGAGGCGTATAACTCGGTCCAGACCAGCCTGCGCTTCTCGACCAGCCACGGCGTGCCGCGCACCCTCGTCATCACCTCGGCGCGTCCGGCGGAAGGCAAGACCACGACCAGCGTGGCGATCGCGCGAAACCTGGCGTTGCTGGGCACGCGCACGCTGCTGGTCGATGGCGACATGCGCAACCCGTCCATCCACCGCTCGCTGGGCCTGCCCAACAGCAAGGGGTTGAGCGATGCGCTGACCGGGGTCGAGAACCTGGGCGGCCTTATCCACCGCATGGAGGGATCGTCGCTCGCGGTGATGTCGTCGGGCCCGCTGCCGCCGAATCCGGCCGAGCTGCTGGCGGGGCGCCGTCTCGACGCGGTGCTTCAGGCGCTGGAGAAGGATTTCGACCACATCGTCATCGATGGTCCGCCAGTGCTCGGCCTCGCCGATTCGCCGCTGATCTCCAGCCATGTCGAGGCAACGGTGTTCGTGATCGCCGCCAACGAGACGCGGAGCAAGGCCGCGCGCATCGCCATCCGCCGTCTGCTCGACGCTCGCGGGCGTGTGCTTGGCGCCGTGCTGACGAAGTTCAACGCGCAGCAGATCGGCTATGATTACGGTTACAGCTATGAATATGGCGACCGCCGGCGGAACGCCTGAGCGGGCGGGATAGGCATATGACCAACGTCACGCTTCCGACCGGCGCGCGCGGCGCCCGCGTCGCGGCGCTTGCGGTCGCCGCAGTGATCGGCGTGTGCGGGCTGCGCAGTGCGCTGTCCTTTGCGGCCCTGAAGGCCAACCCGGAACTGGCCTACACGGTCGATTCGGGCAATGCCGAGGCGGTTGCCGGCCTGGCCTACCAGCGCATGCTGGAGGCGAAGGGCCCGGACGACGCCGTCGCGACACGGAAGCTGGCGACCGAGGCACTCGAAATCTCGCCCTATGCGCCCCAGGCGCTGCGCAACATCGGCTTCGTGGTGGCGCGCATGGAGGGGGAGCCGAAGGCGGAACCGATCCTGGTCGCCGCCGGCCGCACGTCGCTCCGCGATTTTCTGACGCACCTGTGGCTGTTCGACAAATATTACCGGGACGATCAGACGGCGAAGTCGATCGGCGAAGCCGACATCGTGCTCAGCCAGCAGCCCGATCGCTGGGATGGGGTATTCCCCATGCTCATCGGGCTGCTCGACGATCCCGCCACGAAGGCGCCGCTGGCCGAGGTGCTGGTGCGCAGGCCTTACTGGCGACCGACGTTTCTCGAACGGCTCGGTCTCGACAAGACCAACGCCGCCGGCAAGTACGACCTGTTGGCCGAGCTGAAGCGGCGTGGACAGCCCGCCAGCAGCGCCGAGCTGCGGACCTATTTCCTGGTGTCTCCGGAGAGCACGCCGGCACCGGTGCTGCGCGCTCGGTGGGTATCGTTGCTGACCAATCCGTCGCTCGCGCAAACGTTGTTGCTGGACGGCAGCTTCGATGGCGTCGATGCCCCGCCGCCCTATGTCTGGACGTTTACGCCCAGTGGCGACACCTATGCCGAGCGGCAGCAGCGTGAGGACGGGCGTGGCAGTGCGCTGTACGCGTCCTTCAACGGGCAGGGTAACGCGACGTTTGCGGTACAGTCGTTGGCGCTGCGGTCTGGACGCTATCGCCTGTCGGGGCAGGCGCTGGCCGAGGATGCGACGGTGGCTGGCCAGTTCAGCTGGATCGTCCAGTGCGGTATTGCGGGCGGGCGCGAGATCGGCCGCCTGGCCCTTGCGCCCGGGTCGGGGTGGACGCGGTATTCGGGCGTGGTCGACGTGCCTGCCGACTGCGCGGGCCAGACCCTGGCGCTGACCGCTACGGGCGTTGAGAATGGCCATACCGCGACACTGTGGGTGGATGACGTGTCGATCGCGCGCGCACCGGGCAGCTGAATCGATCGGCGCCGGTAAGCGGTTTTCGGCGAGATAGCGACGCGCTTTGGATGCGGGCGCCTCACGCCGTGGCTTTAGCGCGTGTCGATGTTACGGTTCGTTGGAATGCCGCCTTTGCGCGATGGGCGCTGTTGGAAGGCGCGCATTCGAGCTTGAGGTGGCCAGCGATTGTCTGGCGGGTCTGCGAGCAAGCATGTGATGCAGCCGCGCCCGCGCATTCCGTGATGCCCGACGTCGCGACGGACGGTGCCGCCCCCCATGAAAGACCCGGCCGAGTGGGCTCCACATCAGGTTGATGGCGCTACGGTTGCGATGGTGCCGGACCTCACCCGTGCGAATCGGGAACGCATCGCGTCCGCCCCAACTCGGGTCCGACGGACGGGTCTCCGTCCATCTCGCGCAGGGTGAAACTATGAGAGGCGATTCGTCGGGCCGCTGACACTTGTCCGTGTTGTCGGAAAGCACTCGGCGCCGCCGACCGAAACCGAACGCGGTGCGAGTGCGCCGTCGGCGGACGGTGACCTGGAGCCTGACTCTTGGCGATCGGTCGTGTCGGACAGGGGCAATGATCGGGTAGTGCCTCGCAGCGCAGACCGGCCCGAGGCGATGAGGCGATTTGATTCGGGAGTTGCCGGGGAAGGGCGCAGAGAGCCGTGCGGCGAGTGCGCAAGGCCTTCCATGTGTCACTATTCGTCAGCCCCGCAGCGCGGTGGCAAACTCGCAGATTTGAGGAACTGCCGCGGCATCGACGTGCTGCATGATCGCGGCTCGACGTGCGACCGCCTCGGGTCGGCGTCGGCTGCCGCTTGGTTCAGGACGCCGTGGGGCAGCAACCCGCTTCGTTGCGGATCAGGTTGTTACGTCGGCATGGCGTTTCCGATGCGCGGCCAACGCATCCACCCCATTCGCGGTACGCGCAAAAAAATTGGGCCAGGCTTTCGCCTGACCCAATCAATATCTGCAGTGCGATCCGCCAGCGATTACGGGCTGGTGGGGCTGCTGTCGCCGCTGACGGCGGCTGCGATGCCGAGGCCGACCGCGACGATCGCGAGACCGGCGACGATCCACGTGCCCGAACCGGACTTCTCTTCTTCCTGACGGCTCACGCCGCGCAGCTTGCTCGCCTTGCGAACGTCAGCCTTGACCGTCTGCTTCGCAACCGACTTCTCAGCTGCGAGGGCAGGCGCCGTCGCCAGCGACATGCTGACGATGCTCGCCGCAATGATCTTCGTAAGACGCATCTACTGCTCCCTTTTTTAATCTCTTAGGACCGCTTCGAAACGACCCCTGCCACAATTCACCATGCGGTGCAAGAAAGTTTGGCCACCAAATCCGGCTTTACGACCGCTTCCTTCCGCCTGCTTCGTCAGCGAGGTACCTCGCGTTCAATTACCGGTCAGTGAACGGAACGCAACCCGTCCGGTTCCCCAACCGCCCGGGCGAACGCGAAAAAACCGGAAAAAGAGTGCTTGTGTGTCGCGGAGGCAACTCGATAAGGCCCGGGCCGATGACCTCCGCGCCGCTCCGCACCCTCCCCATCCGCATCCTGGTCGTCTTCGGCACGCGTCCCGAGGCGATCAAGCTGTTCCCGCTATTGCAGCGCCTGGCAGGCGACCCGCGCGTCGCGCTGAGAGTCTGTGTCACCGCGCAGCACCGCGGCATGCTGGACCAGGTGCTGGCGATCAGCGGGATCGTGCCCGACATCGATCTGGACGTGATGCAGCCCGGGCAGACGCTCGACGCGCTGACCGCACGGCTGCTGACCGAGCTGGGCGCCGTAATGGACGCCGAAAAGCCCGACCGGGTTGTGGTGCAAGGCGACACCGCGACGGCGATGGTCGCGGGGCTGGCCGCCTATTACCGCAAGATTCCGGTCAGCCATGTCGAGGCGGGGCTGCGATCGTTCGACATCCATCATCCCTGGCCCGAAGAGGTCAATCGCAAGATTATCTCGACCTTCGCCGACCAGCATTTCGCGCCGACCGAGACGGCCGCCGCCGCGCTGCGCCGCGAATCGGTCGATCCGGCGAGCATCCATGTCACGGGCAACACCGTGATCGACGCGCTGCATGTTACCCGCGAGCGTATTGCGGCCGACCCGACGCTTGCCGCGGGGCTCGATTCGCTGATCGAGCGGGTCGCTGGTCGCCGCATCGTCGCGGTGACCACCCACCGCCGCGAAAATTTTGGCGACGGCATGGAGGCGATCGCCCGTGCGGTCCGGCGAATCGTCGAGCGCCCGGACGTCGTGGCGGTGTTCCCGGTGCATCCCAATCCCAACGTGCGCGAACCGATGAACGCGCTGCTCGGCGGGCGCGACGACGTGTTCCTGATCGACCCGCTCGACTACCCCCATTTCGTTCGGCTGCTGTCGGTCGCGCACGTCCTGCTGACCGACAGCGGCGGCGTGCAGGAGGAGGCACCCGCCTTCGGCAAGCCGGTGCTGGTGATGCGCGACACCACCGAGCGGCCCGAGGGAGTCGAGGCCGGCACCGCCCGGCTGGTCGGCACCGACGAGGAGCGGATCGTCGCGGAGACCGCGCGCCTGCTCGACGATTCGGCGGCCTATGACGCGATGGCCCGCGCCCACAACCCGTTCGGCGATGGCCATGCGAGCGAACGGATCGCCAAGGTGATGATCGATGGGAAGTGATCGTTCGGTGGACTGCGCCGTCATCGGCCTGGGCTATATCGGCCTGCCGACCGCGGCGGTGCTCGCCCGGTCGGGCACGCGGGTATGCGGCGTCGACGTGTCGCCGCACGTCGTCGAGACGGTCGGATCGGGCGGCATCCACATCGAGGAAAAGGATCTGGACGCGCTGGTGCGCCAGGTCGTCGCCGACGGGCTGCTGACCACATCGCTGACGGTGCCGCAGGCCGATGTCTTCGTCATCGCCGTGCCGACCCCGTTCAAGGACGATCATGCGCCCGATATCGCCTATGTCCTGTCGGCGACGCGCAGCATCGCGCCGGCGCTGAAGGCGGGCGATACGGTGATCCTCGAATCGACCTCGCCCGTCGGCACGACGGAAGCGATCCGCGACGTGCTGGCCGAAGCGCGGCCCGATCTGCGCCTGCCCCATGAGGGGCAGGAGGGCGCGACCGTCGCGGTCGCCTATTGCCCGGAGCGCGTGCTGCCGGGCAAGATCATCGAGGAGCTGGTCAGCAACGACCGCAGCATCGGCGGCATCACCCCGGCCTGCGCCGAGAAGGCGCGCGCCTTCTACAAGCGATTCGTCGCCGGCGAATGCACGATCACGACCGCCCGCACCGCGGAGATGGTGAAGCTGGTCGAGAATGCATCGCGCGACGTCAACATCGCCTTTGCCAACGAACTGTCGGTGATCTGCGATACGCTGGCGCTCGACGTGTGGGAGGTCATTCGCCTCGCCAACCGGCATCCGCGGGTCAACATCCTGCAACCCGGACCCGGCGTCGGCGGGCACTGCATCGCGGTCGACCCGTGGTTCATCGTCCACAGCGATCCCGACAATGCCCGGCTGATCCGCACCGCGCGTCACGTCAACGACGACAAGGTCGCCTATACGGTCGGTCGCGCGGACGCCCTGATCGAGGCGTGCGACGGCCCCGTCGCGTGCCTGGGCCTGGCGTTCAAGGCCAATATCGACGACCTGCGCGAAAGCCCGGCGATGGCGGTCGCCAGTGCGCTCGCCCGGCGCTGGGGCGACCGCATTCGCATCGTCGAGCCGTACATCGACGCGCTGCCCGCCGCGTTCGACGGCACCGGTGCGCGCCTCGTGCCGCTCCACGAGGCGTTGCGCGACAGCGCGGTGGCGGTCGTCCTCGTCGATCACGACGCGTTCCGCGCGGTGCCGGCGGCGGCGCGCGCGCATCTGGCGGTGCACGACAGCCGCGGCATCTGGAATGGCGCGCCGCGCTGACCGGCGCATGATCGCGCTCGCGGCGCTGCTGGCGGCGGGAGTCGCCGGGGCGACGGCGCTGTCGAGCGCGCCGGCGGACGACCCGCTCTTCCCCGCGCTGCGGGCGCTGCAGGCGCAGGACGCCCGCGTTGCCGAGGTCGCATTCCGGCTGACGACCCGTGCGGTCGCGCTGTGCCCCGTGCAAGAGCCGGCGACCGGCCTGTCGATCCAGACCGCGGATGCTTACCGCGGCGCCTATAACGCCGCCGCCCGCCGCCTCTACGGGCTCGACGCCGGGGCGGGGGTGCTGGCGGTCGCTGGGGGCAGCCCGGCCTCGCGCGCCGGTGTGCGCGTCGGCGATGTCATCGTCGCGATCGCCGGGCGACCGCTGGTCCTGGCGAAGGGACGCGACGCGATCGGCAGCGTGCTGGTGCGCGACCAGCTCGTCGCTGCACTCGCCGGGGGCGGCGCCGTCGTCACGGTGCAGCGCGACGGCACCCGCCGCGACGTCCGCATCGTCGCGGTCCCGTCCTGCGCTTCGCGGTTCGAAGTCACCGACGGCGACGACCTGAGCGGCGCGGCGGACGGGCGCGTGATCCAGATCAGCAGCGGCCTGATCGACGCGGCGGACACCGACGATGCGCTGGCGGCGGTGATCGCGCACGAACTCGCGCACAATGTCCTCGGCCACCGCGCCCGCCTCGAATCGCAAAGGGTGTCGAAGCGCACGCGCCTGCGCTGGAGCCGGGCGCTGGAGATCGAGGCGGATCGGTTTTCCCTGCGCCTGCTCGACCGCGCCGGGGTGGCGCCTGCGGCGGCGGTCGATTTCTGGCAGGACTATGCCCGGCGCCTGGCCCGCCGGATCGACGGGCGGGGCACGCATCCCGACTGGGAGGCGCGGCTGTCGGCGATGCGCGACGAAGCCCGCGCCATCGATGCCGCGCGGGCGCCATTGCGATAGCCCGGCGGCGCGACTAGGGGCGCTGACATGACCTTCAAACCCCTGCGCAAGGCCGTGTTCCCCGTCGGTGGACTCGGCACCCGGTTCCTCCCCGCGACGAAGGCGTTGCCCAAGGAGATGCTGCCTGTCGTCGATCGCCCGCTGATCCAGTACGCGGTGGACGAGGCGCTGGAGGCGGGGATCGAGCAGATGATCTTCGTCACCGGGCGCGGCAAGTCGGCGATCGAGGATCATTTCGACGTCGCCTATGAACTCGAAACGACTATGGCGCAGCGCGGCAAGTCTATGGAATTGCTGCACCAGACCCGGCTGAAGCCCGGCGCGGTCGCCTATGTACGTCAGCAGGAGCCGATGGGCCTCGGCCATGCCGTCTGGTGTGCGCGCGACATCGTCGGCGACGAACCGTTCGCGGTGCTGCTGGCCGACGACCTGATGGTCGGGGAGCCGGGCTGCCTGAAGCAGATGGTCGACGCCTACAACCGCACCGGCGGCAACATGATCTGCGCTCAGGAAGTGCCGCATGACCAGACCCACATGTACGGCGTCATCACGCCGGGCGCGCGTGGCGGCGCGCTGACGCAAGTGCAGGGGCTGGTCGAGAAGCCGAAGCCGGGCACGGCACCGTCGAACCTGTCGGTGATCGGTCGCTATATCCTCCAGCCCGAGGTGATGCGCGTGCTCGAGGGGCAGGAGAAAGGCGCGGGTGGCGAGATCCAGCTGACCGACGCGATGGCGCGGATGATCGGCGACCAGCCGTTCCACGGCCTGACCTTCGCCGGACGCCGCTTCGACTGCGGCGACAAAGCGGGCTTCATCCAGGCGAACATCGCGCTCGCTCTGGCGCGGGAGGATATCGGCGGCGCGGTGCGCGATTTCGCGCGCGCCGAACTGGGCTGATTCGCGCCCGGGCGGGAGGCCTCAGTCGCGAGCGGGGCGCGATCCGGCCAGTTGGACGATGGCCGAGCGCCCCAGGATGCGCGGTCGCTGCGATTCGGATTCGTAGATCAGCAACAGCGCCTCTGCCTGCGAGGCTTCGGGCAATCGGCTCCACTGCGAAATCGCCTGGTCGACCGTGGTGGGGACGGCGGGTGCCGCGACCGGATCGAATGCCGTTATCAGCTGTGCGCTGCCGCTTGCCTGCGCCATTTCGGACCCCTTCAACGCTGAACGCGTGGCGATGCATACCACGCGCGCCGAACGCGCCTTTAGCGAAGATTGTTCCAATTCGGCCGCATCAGGCAACGACCAGGCGATCGTCCCCCAAGTCGCTGAAAAGCGAGATCATTCCTCCCGCCTCGACCCCGTCGGGCAGCGCCACGCCGTGCTCCGCCAGCGCCGACTGGCAGGCGACGACCGCAACCCCCAGTTCCAGCGCCATCGCCAGCAGCGGACCCGGCGCCAGCAGCGTCACCGCCGAGTCGTGGAGGTAGAGCCGCGCTCGCGCGCCGAGCGCCGCCTGCGCGTTCGCCATCGTCAGCGCGGCGTCGAATCGCGCCGCGTCGGCGCCCGCCACCACGGTCGTCAGCCCGCGCATGCCGGACACCCCGGATCCTTGGGCAGCGCGATGGTGCGGAAGCGGAAGGCGAGTGCATCGACCAGCAGCAGCCGGCCCGCGGGATCGTCGCCGAACGGCACGATGCTGCGGATCGCCTCGAGCGCGGCGAGGCTGCCGATGACCCCGGTCAGCGCGCCGAGCACACCCGCCTCGGCACAACTCGCTTCCGCCCGGTCGGGATCGTGGCCGACGAGGCAGCGGTAGCAGGGGAGCGTCGGCTCCCACCCGCGATACACCGCCAGCTGCCCCTCGAACTGCGCGACCGCGGCGGAGACGAGCGGGATGCGCGCCGTTAGACACGCATCTGCCACCGCCAGCCGCGTCGCGAAATTGTCGCAGCCGTCGACGACCACGTCGTGGCCGGACAGGATGGCGGCGGCGTTGGCCGCGTCGATCCGAACGGGCGTTGCGTGCACGGTGACGCCCGGGTTCAGGCGCGCGACCGCCGCCTGCGCCGCCGCCACCTTTGGCGCGCCCACATCGCCGTCGCCGAACAACGTCTGGCGCTGGAGGTTCGACAGGTCGACCCGGTCGTCGTCGACCAGCGTCAGCGTGCCGACCCCCGCGGCGGCAAGATACTGGATGACCGGCGATCCGATTCCGCCGGCGCCGATCACCGCGACGCGCGCCGCCTTCAGCCGCGCCTGTCCGGCGCCGCCCACTTCCTTCAGCACTATGTGGCGTGCGTAGCGGTCAAGCTCCGCGTCGGTCAGCGTCATCGGCTCCAGGCGATCGTCAGGTCGGCGTGGTACCAGCCCGCGGCGGGCAGGCGCAGGTTGTTGCGCGCGAAGCTGGTGACGAGCCCCGCGCCATATTGCTCGACATTGGGGCAGGCGATGGCGCGCGGTACGACGCTACGCACCCCGCCGTCGGAGCGCACGAGCACCGCGAATTCCATCCTGAGCGCGCCCGTCGGCAGCGTGCAGCGCCCGGCGCGGACTTCATCGGCGATGAAGTCGCCCATGTCGGGCGTGACCGCCGGCGCGGTCTTCCACGGCAGCGGCGGCAACGACGGCAGCGCGGCGAGCGGCGGCGGTGCATCGGTTGCGACGACCGGCGGCGGTGCGGTCTGCACCCCCAGCAGCAAGGCAGCGATCAGCATCATCGTCCCGTCGATCCGAATCCTCCGACCCCGCGTACTGTCTCGTCGAGATCGACGACCTCGTCCAGCCGGGCGCGCTGGACCGGGGCGGGGACGAGTTGCGCGATCCGGTCGCCGCGCGCGATCACGAACGCCGCGTCGCCCAGATTGGCGAGGACCACCTTTACCTCGCCGCGATAGTCGCTGTCGATGGTGCCGGGGGTGTTGAGGCAGGTGACGCCGTGCTTCAGCGCGAGGCCGGAGCGCGGGCGCACCTGAACCTCGTACCCGACCGGTATCGCCATCGCGAACCCCGTCGCCACTGCCGCCCGCGCGCCGGGTGCAAGCGTCACATCCTCTGCCGACACCACATCCATCCCCGCCGCGCCGGCGGTGGCGTAGGCGGGCAGCGGCAGGCCGTCGCCGTGCGCCAGTCGCTTCACCGAAATCGCGATGTCCTGCATGTGGCTCGTGCCCCCAAATCGTCGATCGGCAGGTAGGCTTCGAAACCACCCCGGACAAGCGTCAGCCGTTGTGCACCACGGCCAGCTTGTTGCCCGTGGGGTCGCGGACGTACGCCGCATACCAGTTCGGACCGTAGTTGGGGCGTTCGCCGGGCGCGCCCTCCTCGGCCCCTCCGTGCGCCATCGCCGCGGCGTGGAAGGCGTCCACCGCCGCTCTCGACGGAGCGGCCAGCCCGATCATCACGCCGTTGCCGGCAGTAGCGGTTTTCCCGTCGAACGGCGTGACGATCCAGACGGTCAGGCCGGCGTCGCCGCCACCTGCCGAATAGGCGCGCCAGCCGGGAAACTCCATGCGCTTGGCAAAGCCGATCGTCGCGAACACTGCATCGTAGAAGGCGAATGACGCTACCGGATCGATCGCGCCCAGCGTGACATAATGGTCCATCGTCCTGCTCCCGTTCGTTGTTTCAGGATGAGAACAAAGGAGGAACTTGTCAATCCGCCAGTGCGACCGCGATCCGCTGGACCAGTCGGCGGGCGACGTCGGCCTTGGGGAGCGGCTCCCAGTCCTCGACGCCGGTCGCGGTCACCAGATGCACGGTGTTGCGGTCGCCGCCCATCACGTCGCCCGACACGTCGTTGGCGACGATCCAGTCGGCGCCCTTGCGCGTGCGCTTGGCGGTGGCGTGTTCGACCACGCGCTCGGTCTCGGCGGCGAAACCGACCAGCAGGCGCGGGCGCTGCTGGTTGGCGGCGAGCCCTGCCAAGATGTCCGGATTGGGCGTGAGGGCGAGGGCGGGGGGCGCGTCGCCCTTCTTCAGCTTTTGAGCGGCCGCGGCGACGTGCCAGTCGGCAACCGCGGCGACCATGATCGCGGCGTCGGCGGGCAGGGCGGCGGCGACCGCGTCGGCCATCGCGCGCGCGGTTTCGACGTCGATGCGCGTTACGCCGGACGGGGTCGGCAGCGCGACCGGGCCGGCGACCAGAGTCACCCGCGCCCCCGCCTCGGCCAGCGCCGCGGCAATCGCGAAGCCCTGTTTCCCCGACGATCGGTTGGCGATGTAGCGTACCGGGTCGATCGGTTCGTGGGTCGGTCCGGCCGTCACCAGCACATGCTTGCCGGAGAGCGGCCCGGTGCCGGCGAAATGTCGCTCGATCGCCGCGAAGATCGCCTCGGGTTCAGGCAAACGACCGGGACCGAACTCGCCGCACGCCATCGCGCCCTCGTCCGGCTCCATGACGGTGATGCCGTCGCCGCGCAGCGTGGCGACGTTGCGGGCGGTCGCGGCATGCTGCCACATCCGCACGTTCATCGCGGGCGCGGCGAGCACCGGCGTGTCGGTCGCCAGCAGCAGGGTGGTGGCGAGGTCGTCGGCGTGGCCGCCGGCCATCCGCGCGATCAGGTCCGCGGTGGCGGGGGCGACGACGATCAAATCGGCCTGGCGGCTCAGCTGGATATGGCCCATCTCGGCCTCGTCCTTCAGATCCCACAGGGTCGTATAGACCTTGTTTTCGCTGAGGGCCGCGAGCGTCATCGGGGTTACGAAATGCGCGCCGCCATCGGTCAGGACGCAGGTCACGGCCATGCCCGTCTTGCGGCACAGGCGGACGAGTTCGCACGCCTTGTACGCGGCGATGCCGCCGCCGACGATCAGCAGGATGCGCTTCATTGGGTAATTCTCTGCACCCGCACCCGCGGCCTGTCGAGCAGCGCGCGCCACAGGTCGCGCAACGCGTCGGGCGCGAAGGCAAGGCCGGCCAGGAACACCGGCGCCGCCATCAGCGCCCAGTAGAAGGTATCGGCGCGCGCGAAGATCGCGATCGCCGCGCCGTAGCCGAGCAACACCGCCAGCGTGCGCTCGGCCAGCGGATCGCGCCACGCGCTCCACCCGAACAGCGCGAACGCGACCAGCGGCGCGGCGACGATCGTCGGCAGCAGCTGGATCGCGGTCGAATCGATCAGCGCGCGGGTGAAGAAGCCGGGTCCGAGCAGCCCGCTCCAGCCGGGCGATGCGGGGTCGAGCGGGTTGACGACGCGCGATACGCCCCACGCATGCGCAACCAGCGCCAGCGCGAACGCGGCGAGCGCGATGCCCCATCCCGCCGCCTCCCGCCGCTCACCGTCACGCCACGCCGCCAGCAGCATGAGACCCGCGAACAGCGCCGCAGTCTCGCGCACCAGCATCGCGATCAGCGCGAGCGCCAGTGCCGCGATCCAATGCCCCGGCCTCCGAACCGCCAGCGCGAGCGCGGTCAGTTGCGCGGACCAGACTTCGGGAAAGGCGATCAGCCCGCTCTGGACGAAAACGACCATCCCGCCAGCCAGCAGCAGCATCGCCGCCACCCGCGCCGGTGGCCGCGCCAACGCCGGCGCCAGCCGCCGCCACCACGCCGCCATCACCCCCAACGCCAACGCATAGAGCAGGGCGAGCGTGACGATCGGCGGAAGGGCTGCCTGCACCACCGCATGAACCGGCAGCCGGAACGTGACGAAGGGGCGCAACGGATAGCTGCCCGACCGCAACGCGTCGGCGGCGACCTGATAATAATCCCCGCCCGCGCGCAGACCGGCGATGATGCCCTCATAGAGCAGCAGATCGGTAACCTGCGCATTCGCCTCCGGGCTGTCGGGGGCGGGGCTGGGCGTTGCCAGGGCGGAGAGCGCTGCGATCAGCAACAGCGCGAGTAGGGCCGCCACCCATGTCGCACGACGGCGGTCGAAACCAGCGAAGCGGCTCGGGGCGGCGAGCCAGAAGGGGGGACGTACTCGGGCCAAATTTCAGCCCCTAACCGTTCGTTTCGAGCGTAGTCGAGAAACGCCGGACAGCGCCTGAAGCCGGATTTTCGACGACGCTCGAAACGAACGGCCACCGGCTCATCCGAGGAAGCCCCAAACCCCCGCCGCGCCCGCCAGCGCCGCCAACACCGCGACTGCCGCATAGCGCCAGCCGCCGCCGACCCGCACGACCTCTATCTCGCGCAAGGGGGGCGCAGGCGGCGCGCCGCCGGGGGCGGGATAGCGTGCCTCGATGTTGCGGATCAGGTCGGGCAGGCGGGCAAAGGTTTTCAGGTCCGCGACGATGCGGTCGGCGGCCCATGCCTCCGGGCCCAGTTCGGTGCGGATCCATTCCTTCACGAACGGGCCCGACGTCTCCCACATGTTGATGTCGGGATCGAGCCGGGTGGCGACGCCCTCCACCACCACCATCGTCTTTTGCAGCAGCAGCAGGTGCGGCTGGGTCTGCATGTCGAAATCGCGGGTGATGCTGAACAGCCCGTCGAGCATCGCGCCGACCGACATGTCCTTGACCGGGCGCCCGCGCATCGGCTCACCGACCGCGCGCAGCGCCGTTGCGAACTCGGCCATATTGTGGTGCGAGGGCACATAGCCCGCCTCGAAATGGATCTCGGCCACGCGCTTATAGTCGCCGGTGATCAGGCCGTAGAGGATTTCCGCCAGCCACACCCGTGCGCGCCGGTCGATCCGGCCCATGATCCCGAAATCGATCGCGGCGATGCGCGCGTGTCCATTGGCACCCGGCAGCGCGAACAGATTGCCCTGGTGCATGTCGGCGTGGAAGAATCCTTCCGAAATCGCCTGGCGCAGGAACGATCGCACGATCAGCTTCGCCATCGCCGCCATGTCGTATCCCGCGGCGACCAGTGCGGCGCGGTCGTTCAGCTTGATGCCGTCGACCCACTCCAGCGTCAGCACCTTGCCGGTCGTGCGTTCCCAGTCGATCGCGGGGACGTGGAAATCGGGCTCGGCCTCCATCCCCTCGGCGAGTTCCGACGCCGACGCACCCTCGCGCCGCAGGTCGAGTTCGCGCGCAGTCCAGCGCTTGAACGTCTCGATCACCAGCCGCGGGCGCAGGCGCGACGCCTCGCCGCCAAGCCCCTCCAACTGAGCGGCAGCCCATTCATACGTGGCGATGGCGCGCGCGAACTCGGCCTCGACGCCGGGGCGCAGCACCTTGATCGCGACGGTGCGCCCGTCGGTCGTCACCGCACGGTGGACCTGCGCGATCGACGCCGCGCCGATCGGCGATTCTTCTACCGAGGCGTAGAGATCGGTCAGCGGTCGCCCGAAACTCGCCTCGATCGCGGCGCGGATCGTGTCGAAGGGGACCGGCGGCAGCGAATCCTGCAATCGCATCAGGTCGTGCGCGGCATCCTCGCCGATCAGGTCGACACGGGTGGCCAGCGTCTGCCCGAGCTTGATCGCCGCCGGCCCGATCGCCTGGAAGGCATCGGCATAGCGCGGCACCTTCGGCACGCGCGCGCCGAAACGGGCCACGCGCGCCAACCGCCGCACCGCGGCCGGCGTGTTGGGATCGCGCTCGATCCCGCGCAGCGCCCCATGCCGCGCGAGAATGCGCCCCCATTTCAGGAGCCGCCAGAGATGGGTGACAGACGACGTCACGGGCGGGTCAAATCTTCCAGCCCGAATGAATCGCGACCAGCCCGCCGAGCAGTGGCTCGACCTTGGTCTGCACGAACCCGGCGTCGGCGATCATGCCCTTGAACGTCGGCATGTCGGGGAAGCGGCGGATCGATTCGATCAGGTAGCGATAGCTGTCCTCGTCGTTCGCCAGCAGCTTGCCGAGCTTCGGGACGACCTTGTGCGAATAGGCGTCGTACACGTCCTTGAACCCCGGCCAGGTCGTGGTCGAGAATTCCAGGCAGTAGAACCGCCCGCCACGGCGCAGCACGCGGTGCGCCTCCCGCAGCGCCTTCGGGATGTCGGTCACGTTCCGAATGCCGAAGGCGATGGTGTAGGCGTCGAAGAATCGGTCGGGGAATTGCAGGTCCTCGGCATTGGCCTCGGTCCACACGAGTCCGTCGAAGCCGCGCTCGGCGGCGCGCTCCATGCCGACGTCGAGCATCGCCGGGTTGATGTCGGCGACCGTGATCGCCGCTCCGGATTTAGCCAGCCGGAACGCGATGTCGCCGGTGCCGCCGGCCATGTCGAGGATCTGTTCGTGCGCCTGCGGTTTCACCCGCGCGACGAAGCGGTCCTTCCACAACCGGTGCATGCCCCCCGACATGGCGTCGTTCATCAGGTCGTAGCGGCTGGCGACGCCGGCGAAGACTTCGCCCACGCGGGCAGTCTTCTCGGTCGCGGGGATGTCTTCGTAGCCGAAGGAAACGATGTCGGTCATGGCGGCGGCGATAGCGAAGCCTTGTGGGGGGAGCAAACGCAACCTAGCTGCGCCTCATGCCTGAGCTTCCCGAAGTCGAGACGACCGTGCGCGGGCTGGAGCCCGTGCTGCTCGGCCATCGCATCGCCCGCGTCACGCCGCGTCGCGCCGACCTGCGTCGCGCGATGCCCGCCGACCTTGGCCAGCGGCTGACCGGCGCCACCGTCACGCGGCTGCACCGGCGCGCCAAGTACGGGCTGATCGACACCGACCGCGGCGACACATTGGTCTTCCACTTGGGCATGTCGGGGCGGTGGCGCGTCGATCCGGCGGACCTGTTGCCGCACGACCACCTGCTGATCGACACCGACGCCGGGCGGCACCTCGCGCTCAACGATCCGCGGCGGTTCGGGTCGCTCGACCTGATGGCGACCGCGGTGCTCGACGACTGGGCGCCGTTCCGTGCGCTGGGTCCGGAGCCGCTCGGCCCAGAACTGACCGGTGCCTATCTCGAGGCGGCGTTCGAAGGCCGAATCGCGCCGGTGAAGGCGCTGCTGCTCGACCAGCGCGTCGTCGCGGGGCTCGGCAACATCTACGTCTGCGAGGCGCTGTTCGAGGCCGGCATCCGCCCGTCGCGCCCCGCCGGGCAGATCGCGCGCAAGCGGCTCGACCGGCTGGTCGAGACGATCCGCGCCGTGCTATTGTCGGCGATCGACGCGGGCGGATCGACTCTGCGTGACTATGCCCGGCCTGACGGCGAGCTCGGCTATTTCTCGAAACAGTTCAAGGTGTACGGGCGCGAGGGGGAGCCGTGCGCGTGCGGCGGCACCGTCCGTCGCTATACCGAGGGCGGGCGATCGACCTTCTGGTGCCCGGCCTGCCAGCGGTGAGCGCCAACGCTGACTGGTTGACCGAATCGCGAGGCGCGGTTACAGGGCGCGCTTTCCCGGCTCGTGGAGGCTTTCCGCGCGCCCTCAAGACAGCAGGATTTTGAAGCAATGGCGAATACGCCTCAGGCGAAGAAGCGTATCCGGCGCAACGACCGTCGCGCGGAGATCAACGGTGCCCGCGTGGGCCGTATCCGGACGTTCGTGAAGAAGCTCGAATCGGCTCTGGCCGCGGGCGACAAGGATGCCGCCACCGCCGCCATCGCACAGGTTCAGCCGGAGCTGGCGCGCGGCGTTGCCAAGGGCGTGCTGCACAAGAATACCGCGTCGCGTAAATTCTCGCGCCTGACCAAGCGGGTAGCGGCCCTGGGCTGATTCGCCCGCCGCTTCGGCTTTCAACAAGACCCCGCCGGGACGATCCCGGCGGGGTCTTTTTTTGTTCGCGCGGGGGCGCGTCGGAACGCTTGGCGAACGCGGTTTCGGACGTTTTTTGCAAAGCCGAGGATTCCCGCCGATTCGCGAAGAGCCATCTGCTTCAAAGTTCACAAGACATTGATTTTGCCGGATAAAATAATTTCCCCGCGGGAATCCGTGTGTCAATTCCCTTTATTTCAGAATCTTTACAGGCCGGCGCTTGATCGCCCGCCCCAAGCGTTTCAAACAGACGCTCCGGGCGGCGCTCGCTGCCTGGGACATCCAGCCTTGGGTGGACGTGCGGGCGATGAACGGGGGTGTTCGTCCGCGGGGGATTTGCGGTTTGATCGACTTGGGCACCGGCGCGTGGCGTCGGGGCGACGGAGAGGGCGTGTCTGTGGTGGTTTCGGTGGCAAGGACTGGGGAAGCGGACGACGTCGTGGGCAAGGCCTGGGCGCGCGTTCGTCAGAACCTGCGCCACTCGGCCGGGCAGCGCCTGTTCGACCAGTGGCTGAAGCCCGCCGAGCTGATCGAGGGCAGCGACGCCGAATCGATTCGCCTGGGGCTGCCGAGCGCCTTCGCCGCGACCTGGGTGAAGAGCCATTATTCCGACCGGCTGTTCTACGAATTCCGCGCGATCCTCCCCGGCGTCCGCTCGGTCACCGTCGAGACGATCAGCGAGGCGCGGCCCGTTCGCAAGCTGGTAGTCGAGACTCCGATCGTCCGCGAGGAACCGGCCCGCGCGCCCGCCCGCAGCACTGCGCCGCAGTTCGACGCGCGCTTCACCTTCGACCGATTCGTCGTCGATGCGTCGAACCGCGTCGCGTTCAATGCGGCAAAGGCGCTGGCCGAGCCCGGCCGCCCACGGTTCAGCCCGCTGTACCTCCATTCGGGCACCGGGCAGGGCAAGACCCACCTGATGCACGCGATCGGCCACGCGTTCCTCGACGCCAATCCCGACGCGACCGCGCTGTACATGCCGGCCGAGCGGTTCATGTTCGAATTCGTCCAGGCGCTGCGTGCCCGCGACACCCACGCTTTCAAGGCGCGGCTGCGCGGCGTCGACCTGCTGATGATCGACGACCTGCAGTTCATCGCCGGCAAGGACGCGACGCAGGAGGAATTCTTCCACACCGTCAACGAGTTCATGGGCGCCGGCAAACGGCTGGTGATCGCCGCCGATCGCAGCCCGATGACGCTCGACGGCGTCGAGCCGCGGCTGCTGTCGCGCCTGGGGTCGGGCCTGGTCGCCGACATCAAGCCGCCCGAGCTGGAGCTGCGCCGCGCGATCCTCGCCCGGAAGCTCGACGACACGCCCGACGCCGCGGTCCCCGCCGACGTCACCGACCTGCTTTCGACCCGTATAACCGGCTCCGTCCGCGAGCTGGAGGGGGCGCTGACCCGCGTCGTCGCCTATGCCCAGCTGACGGGCGAGACGATCACGCTCGACTTCGCGGTGACGACTCTCGGCGAAGTGCTGCGGGGTGCCCAGCGCCGCGTGACGATCGACGAGATCCAGAAGGCGGTGTCGACCCATTTCGACCTGAAGCCGATCGACCTGCTCTCCGCCCGCCGCGCCGTCGCCGTCGCACGCCCGCGCCAGATCGCGATGTACCTCGCCAAGCGCCTGACGACGCGCTCGCTGCCGGAAATCGGCCGCAAGTTCGGCAACCGCGATCATTCCACCGTCATCCACGCCGTCCGCCGCATCGAGGAACTCCGCGGCACCGACCGAGACATCGACGGCGCGGTGAACACGCTGTTGCGGCAGCTGGAGCGCTGACGGGCGGCGCGCGGTTTGCTCAAGCAAATCGCCGACTCGCCACGGCGGGCAGCGGCGCGGCGCAGCCGCTCCGGCTGACGGCGTGGCGGGCTATCTGGACTTCGGCTAAGGTCGCCCTGCCAGCGTGACGGAATGGATAGACGTATCGCTACAGCGGTCCCCGGTTACGGGGTGCAGGTTCGATCCCTGTCGTTGGCAATCGACTAGACCAGCAACCCCACCGCTTCCTGCGCCGCCCGCAAGGTCGGCGCCGCCAGCGCATTGGCTCGCGCCGCGCCCTTGGCCAGTTCTGCACCTACCGTGTCGCGATTATCCAGCAACCCGGTCAGCCGCTCACGGATTGGCCTGAGCACCGAAATCGCCAGGTCGGCCAGCGCCGGCTTGAACGCCCCGAAGCCTTGCCCCGCGAACCGCTCCACCACCGCCTGCGGCGCCATGTCGGCAAGGGCTGCGTAGATCGTCACCAGATTGCGCGCCTCCGCCCGCTCGGCCAGCCCCGCGAACGTATCGGGGAGCGGCTCCGCATCGGTGCGGGCTTTCCGGAATTTCTGCGCGATCACATCGTCCGAATCGATCAGGTTCACGCGGCTCATGTCCGACGGATCGGACTTCGACATCTTCGCCGTGCCGTCGCGCAGGCTCATGATCCGCGGTGCCGCGGTCGAGATCAGCGGCTCGGGCAGGGTGAAGATATCCGCGCCGACGTCGGCGTTGAATTTCTCAGCGACGTCGCGGGTCAGTTCCAGATGCTGCTTCTGGTCCTCGCCGACCGGCACGTGCGTCGCCTGGTACAGCAGGATGTCGGCGGCCTGGAGCACGGGATAGGTGAACAGCCCGACCGGCGCGCCATCGCGGTTCTTGCCGGCCTTGTCCTTCCACTGCGTCATGCGATTGAGCCAGCCCATCCGCGCCGTCCCCTGCAAAATCCAGCTGAGCTCGCTGTGCGCCGGCACGCGCGCCTGGTTGAACAGGATCGACCGGTCGTCGATTCCCGCCGCCAGCAGCGTCGCCGCCATTTCGATGGTGGTCGATGCGCGCTCGGCCGGCGTGACGTCGCCGGTCAACGAATGCAGGTCGGCGAGGAAGAACAGGCAGTCGCCGCCTTCCGCGCTGACGCTGTCCTGCATCGCCACCCACTGTTTGATCGCGCCCAGATAGTTGCCGAGGTGGAGGTTGCCGGTGGTCTGAATGCCGGACAGGATGCGCATGATGGTCCTCAGGTCTGCGAGCGGCGCCGAACGAGCGCCTTCAGGTCGGCGACGCGGTAGGCGCCGGTGACGAAGCACGCGATGCCATAGACAGCCGCCCCCGCCGACACCAGCACGGCAAGCGCCGCGACGCGGATCCAGAAGGTCGCGGTCAGATACGGATCGAGCAGCGCTTCCCCGCCGTAGAGCGCCGCCCCCATCAGCACCGCGGCAACCAGGAACCTAGGCAGGCGACGCAGCAGCCGCGCATCGGCGTGGAAATGCTCGCGCCTGGCAAGCGTCCGATACAGCATCACGACGTTGACCGTCGACGCGATCGCAGTCGCAAGCGGCGGGCCGACATGGCCGATCAGTGGGATAAGCGCGAGGTTGAGGACGAGGTTCACCGCCACCGAGATCGTCGCGAACCGCACCGGCGTCTTCGTATCGGCGCGCGCGTAGAAGCCGGGGGTGAGCACCTTCACCAGCACATAGCTCGGCAAGCCGACCGAGAAGGCGGCGAGCGCCCAGGCGCTCCGCGTCGTGTCAATCGCGGTGAACGCGCCGTGTTCGAACAGCCCGCGGATGATCGGCTCGGCCGCCACCAGGAAGGCGACCGTGGCGGGCAGGGTGAGGAACAGCGCGAGTTCGATGCCCCGATTCTGCGTTTCCATCGCCGCGGCATCCTCGCCCCGGCTCAGCAGCCGTGAAACGGTCGGCAGCAGGATGGTGCCGAGCCCGATACCGATCAGCCCCAGGGGCAGCTGGTTCAGCCGGTCGGCGTAATAGATGTACGAAATCGCGCCGGGATCGAGCAGCGCGCCCGCCATCGCCGTCGACACCAGCAGATTGACCTGCACCGCGCCGGCGCCGAGCGCTGCAGGGCCGATCAGCTTCAGCAGGCGGCGCACGTCGTCGTCGATCCGCGGGCGGCGCAGCTTCAGCGACACGCCCGCACTGCGGCACGCCCACATCAGCCACGCGAGCTGCAGCGCACCGCCGACCGTCACCGCGATCGCCTGCACCCGCGCGGTCGCATAGGGGTCGGGCCCGTGGAAGAACCACAGACCGACGACCATCGCGACGTTGAGCAGGATGGGGGCGGCGGCGTTGACCCAGAAGCGGTCGAGCGAATTGAGGATGCCACCCAACAGCGACACCAGGCTGATGAGCGCCAGATAGGGCAAAGTGATCCGCGACAGCATTACCGCGAAGTCGAACTGTGCGGGTGTCGGATCGTTGAACCCGCCCGACAGCAGCCAGGTCACCGGCCACGCCGCGACGATCAGCAGTACCGTGAAGGCGACGACGATCGGGAACAGCACCGACAGCGCGCGCTCGGCGAAGGCGAGGCCCGCGGGCAGGCCGTCGCCCTCGGCCACCTTCTTGTTGAACATCGGGATGAAGGCGGCGGAGAAGGCGCCCTCCGCGAACAAGGCGCGGAACATGTTCGGCAGCCGGAACGCGACCAGAAACGCGTCCGACGCGAACCCCGCGCCGACGAACGTCGCCTGCAGCGAATCGCGCACCAGTGCTAGCACGCGGCTGATCAGCGTCAGCCCGCCGATCGATCCGAGCGACCGCGCAAGGTTCATCTGGGTCGCCCCCGCTCAGCCGTCATACCGGTCATCCCCGCCGCGCGTCCCGAAGCACGCGCGGCGACAGGATCGAAGTCTTACGCCTGGCCCGCCGGCTCGCCCTCGGCCAGCGCGCCCTGCTCGGCGAGCTGCTGCATGTACAGCTGGCCGAAATCGATCGGATCGAGCAGCAGCGGCGGGAAGCCGCCGTCACGGACGGCGTCAGCCACGATGCGGCGCGCGAACGGGAACAGGATGCGCGGCGCCTCGCCCAGCAGGAACGGCTGGACATGCTCGTCGGGGATGTTGCGCAGGCCGAACAGCCCGCCGAACGTCAGGTCGACGACGAACGCGGCCTGGCCATCCTCGGTCTCGGCGCGCACGTCGATCTTCAACATGACCTCGTGGACGTCCTCGCCGACCTTGGCGGCGCCGATGTTGAAGCCGACGTCGATCTTCGGCGCGCCCGGCGTCTGGTAGATCGCGGGCGCGTTCGGGTTCTCGAACGACAGGTCCTTCACATATTGCGAGATCACACCCGCCACGGGGGCCGTATCCGCGCCATTTGCCAGCGGTTCGCCGCCCGCGCCGAAATTCTCGTCTGCCATGATGCTTCCTTCGTGCAACGCTTGGGACCGGTGATGCGTTTGCGGTTGTGGCCCGGCGTGAAAAATCAGGTCGGGCGACTAGCAGCCGCGGCGGGCGGTTTCAACGTCGCGTTAGGGCGGCTCCGCGTAACGCCGGTTTGTAGTTGAGCCGCCGAACGCCTATGTTGGCGGTTGCGTATCTGGGGCGGCGTGCCCCGTTGTGGAGGTCGAGTGTCCTTTTACGTCATCCTGCTCGCGATGGTCGCCGGTTTCCTGGCGCTGCGTCTGTACTCGGTGCTGGGCAAGCGGACCGGGCACGAGCAGACCTTGGCCAAGCCGGTCGAGGAGCGGCTGGGCATCAACCAGCCGCCGCGCACGATCGACGTGCCCGCCGACGTGCGCGAGCCGGCGCCCAAGGCGATCGAGAGCGGTGCTGAGGGTGGTTTGCGCGCGATCGTCCAGGCCGATCCCGGCTTCGACGTGGCGCAGTTCGTGGACGGGGCGAAGTCGGCCTATCGCATGATCCTCGAGGCGTTCTGGGCGGGCGACAAGGACACGCTCGGCTGGCTGCTGGAGGATGAGGTCCGCGCCGAATTCTTCGCCGCGATCGACGCGCGCGAAGCAGCGGGCGAGACGCTGGAGAACCGCCTGGTCGCGATCGAGCGCGCCGCCATCGCCGAGGCGTCGGTCACGGGCCGTGTCGCCAGCATCACGATGCGCTTCGACGCCGACATCGCCGCGATCACTCGCGACAAGGGCGGCGTCGTCATTGCCGGATCGATGACCGACGCGGTCGAGACGCACGACGCCTGGACCTTCCGCCGCACGCTGAAGAGCGACGATCCCAACTGGAAGCTGGCCGACACCGACGAGGTGTGAGGGTTTTACTCACGCCGTTCGTTTCGAGCGAAGTCGAGAAACAGCCACGATCGGAGCGCAGCGTTTCTCGGCTACGCTCGAAACCAACGGGCGAGGGCGACGATCAGCCCTCTAATTCTTACCGTTGCCGCAGGTTGAACCGATCACTTGGACCGGCTCAGCTTCGACACGCTCAAGCCGCTACCGCCGTCGGCCCCATGAGCGCCGCGAAGAACCCTTCGTGCGCCGCGCGCAACGTCTCCAGCGGCACGACGTGGTCGGCATCGTGGCATTCGACGATGATCCGACCGGCGATCGTGCGGCCGATTCGCTCGACCTCGACACCCGCCTCGGTCGACGCCTTCAGGAAATCGAGCAAGTGCGCGTCGTCGACGGTCGCGACGTACAGCCCTTGGTCCTCGGCGAAATAGGTCGCGGCGAGTCCACGCGGCGTGGGCAGCGACAGCATCGCGCCGATGCCCCCGGCCAGCGCCATTTCGGCGACCGCCACGATCAGCCCGCCATCGGACACGTCGTGCACCGCGGTCAGCGCGCCCTTGCCGATTTGGGCGCGAACGAAATCGCCGGCGCGGCGCTCGGCGGCCAGGTCGACGCGCGGCGGCGGACCGTCCTCGCGGCCCTTGATCTCGCGCAGCCATAGCGACTGGCCCAGATCGCCGCGGCGATCGCCGATCACGACCAGCACGTCGCCGGTGCCCTTGAACGCGATCGTCGCCGACGCCTCGTAATCGTCGAGCAAGCCGACCCCGCCGATCGCCGGCGTGGGCAGGATCGCGCTGCCGCCGCCGGTCGCCTTGCTCTCGTTGTACAGGCTGACGTTCCCCGACACGATCGGGAAGTCGAGCGCGCGGCACGCCTCGGCCATCCCCTCGATACAGCCGACGAACTGCCCCATGATTTCCGGGCGCTGCGGGTTGGCGAAGTTCATGCAGTCGGTCGCCCCCAGCGGCTTCGCACCGACCGCGCACAGATTGCGCCAGGTCTCGGCAATCGCCTGCTTTCCGCCCTCGACCGGGTCGGCGAAGCAGTAGCGTGGGGTGCAGTCGGTCGCGATCGCGAGGCCCTTGCGCGTGCCGTGGACGCGCACCACCGCGGCATCGCCGCCGGGGCGCTGCACCGTGTCGCCGCCGACCATGTGGTCGTACTGTTCCCAGATCCACCGCCGGCTGGCCAGGTCGGGCGAGCCCATCAGCGTGATGAGATCGGCGGCGAGATCGTCGGTCTCCGGCGCGTCGGTGATCGCCTGCCTCGCCGGGGTCGGCACCCAGGGGCGGTCATAGGCGGGCGCATCGTCGGCCAGCGGCCCCAGCGGGATGTCGCACACAGTCTCGCCTTGGAATTTCAGGACCATGCGACCGGTGTCGGTCACCCGCCCGATGACTGCGAAATCCAGCTCCCATTTGCGGAAGATCGCCTCCGCCTCGGCCTCGCGGCCGGGCTTCAGCACCATCAGCATCCGCTCCTGGCTTTCGCTCAGCATCATCTCGTACGGGGTCATGCCCTCCTCGCGCTGGGGGACGTCGTCCATCACCAACTCGATGCCGACCCCGCCCTTCGACGCCATTTCGACCGAGGAGGAGGTAAGGCCCGCGGCGCCCATGTCCTGGATCGCGACGATCACGTCGGTCGCCATCAGCTCCAGGCACGCCTCGATCAGCAGCTTCTCGGTGAAAGGGTCGCCGACCTGCACGGTCGGGCGCTTGGCGTCCGCGTCCTCGCCGAAATCGGCGCTCGCCATCGTCGCGCCGTGGATGCCGTCGCGCCCGGTCTTCGACCCGACATAGACGATCGGATTGCCGACGCCCGACGCTGCGGAATAGAAGATCTTGTCGGTATGCGCGACGCCGACCGTCATGGCGTTGACCAGGATGTTGCCGTCGTACGCGGGGTGGAAATTCACCTCGCCGCCGACGGTCGGCACGCCCACGCAATTGCCGTAGCCGCCGATGCCGTGGACGACGCCGGCGATCAGGTGGCGCATCTTCGGATGGTCGGGCGACCCGAAGCGCAGCGCGTTCATGTTGGCGACGGGCCGCGCCCCCATCGTGAACACGTCGCGCAGGATACCGCCGACCCCGGTCGCCGCGCCCTGATAGGGTTCGATGTACGACGGGTGGTTGTGGCTCTCCATCTTGAACACCGCGCACTGCGCGCGGCCGTCCGCGTCGGGGCCGATATCGACGATGCCGGCGTTCTCGCCGGGGCCGCAGATGACTTGCGGGCCGGTTGTCGGCAGCTTTTTCAGGTGGATGCGGCTGGATTTGTAGCTGCAGTGTTCGGACCACATGACCGAAAAGATGCCGAGCTCGACCAGATTCGGCTCGCGCCCCAGCGCGTGCAGCACGCGATCATATTCGTCGGGGGACAGGCCGTGATCGGCGACGATTTGGGGCGTGATTCCGGTCATGGCCGCACCCCTTAGCCAGCCGCGGCGCCCGCGTCACCTTGCCGCGCGACCGGCTCGCGAATACCCTGTTTACCACTGGGCATTACGGGGAATGCATGACGCAGCGGCTCACCTTCACGGCACCCGCAATCCTTGCGCCGCAACCCGTTGCGCGGGCGGGGGAAACCATTGACGCCGGCCCGCTCGAAAGCCTGCCCGCTGCGTGGCAGTGCGACCTGGCGGATGATTCGCTGACCTGGGCGCCGGGCGTGTTCGCGCTGTTCGGGGTGCCCCGCGAGCACCGGCTCGACCGGCGCGAGATCGTCGCGATGTACGCCCCCGAATCGCGCACCATGCTCGACTATCTGCGCAGCCACGCGATCGCGACCTGCGGCAGCTTCACGTTCGAGGCGCGGATCGTCCGCGCCGACGGGGCCGAACGCTGGATGCGCCTGACCGCCGACACCGCGCATGCCGGCGGGCGCGCGACCCACCTCTACGGGCTGAAACAGGATATCACCGCCGACGTCGCGGCGGGCGTCATCCGCCCCTGACGCGCCGCGCCAGCCCGCGAAGGAGCCCGCCGGTCGTCGCCTCGAACATGTCGTCGGGGTTCTCGGGATCGAGCACCTCGTTGTCGGCCAGCCATTCCTCGACCGACGACAATTCGGGCACCACATAGTCGCGTAGCGTCCGGCCTGGCCCGCGCAGTTGCTCGATCGTGGCGATCAGCGATCCCGTCGTCGCCAGCGATTCAGCAACCTCGTCCACCGACCGCCCGAGATGCTCGGCGATCAGGCCGTCGCGAATCCGCGCGATGCACGCCGCGGTCGCGGGGTTGCCCGCGGTCAGCGCGACGTCGCATTCGGTGTCCAGGCGCATCGACCGGTTGTTGAAGTTCGACGAGCCGACGCGCAGCAGCCGCTCGTCGACCACCAGTACCTTGGCATGGACGTAGATCGCCTCGCCCTTGGCGGTGAAGGGCAGGAACAGGCGCAGCCGCCGGTGCGGATCGCGGCGGCGCAGCGCCTCGACCAGCCGTGCGCGGGCGGTGTCCATCGCCAGCGGCTCCAGCCAGCCATCGGCGCTTTCGGGGTTTATGATGACGATCTCGGGACCGTCGGGCTCCTGCAGCCGCTTGCCGATCGCCTCGGCGACGCGGCGCGACGCGAAATACTGGCTTTCGGCGTAGATGAAGCGCTTGGCCGACGCGATCGCCGCCAGGTACAGCGATTCGATCTCGTGGACCGGCTGCTGGTCGTCCATCTCGGGCACGGTGCGCGCGATAGCGACGGGCAGGTCGGTGAAATCGACCGGCAGGCCGTCCGGCCAGCACCCCTGCGTCTCGGGCGGGGCGTCGATGGGATCGCCCCCGGCGACTGCCCAGCGATCGCGCGACAATTCGCCCAGCGCCGCCGCGACCGGCCCCTGCAACGCGGTCGTCGCGTCGTGCCATGGCTCGTAAGCGTCGCCGTTCGGCAGCACGCGCAAGGGATCGTCGTCGCGGTGCGCGCGCGTGTCCCACCGGCCCGCGGTCATGTCGATACCGCCGCAGAAGGCCAGGCAGTCGTCGATCACCACGATCTTCTGGTGGTGCGACGCGCCGGTCGGATGGTGGCCGTCCAGCTTGGTGTGGATGCGGTCGTGGCGCATCCAATTCAGCACGGTCAGCGCGGTCTTGCCCCGCGTCAGCGATTTGAGCGCGCCGACGTCCCAGCGCAGCAGATAGACGTTCAGCGTCGGCGTGCGTTCGATCAGCCAGCTGATGAAGTCGCCGACTTCCTCGGGCCCGTCGTCCTCGGGCGGCTCGCTGCCGCCCAGGCGGATGCGCGCGTCGAAGTCCCATCCGATCAGCAGGATCTGGTGCTTGGCCGCCACCATCGCGCGGCGCGCGACGCGGAAATAATCGTCGGCATCGACGATGACGGTGGCGCGCGTCGCCTGCTCGATCCGCCAGCAGGTTTCGCCGGGGACCAGGACGGGCGGGGTCTCGCTCACAGGATTTCCTTCACGACGTCTTGCGGCCGACACAGGCGGACGCCCTTGTCGGTCGCGACCAGCGGGCGGTTGATGAGGATCGGGTGCGCCATCATCGCATCGAGGATGGCGTCGTCGCTGGCCGACGCAAGCGCCATCTCGGTCGCCAGCGGCTCCTTCGCGCGCAAGCCGTCGCGCGGGGTCATGCCGGCGCGAGCGTACAGCGCCGCAAGCGTCTCACGGGTGGGCGGCGTCGCCAGATACTCGATCACCTCGACCTCGACGCCCGGCGTCTCGCGCAGGATGTCCAGCGTCTTGCGCGATGTGCCGCAGCGCGGGTTGTGCCAGATGGTCGCCTTCATGGACGGATTTCGCTCGCGTCGTAGATCTGCAGGTCGGGCGCCCGCGCGGCGAGCCCTGCCAGCGCCTTGCCGAACGCCCGCGACGCCGGCACCGCGAAATGCGCGGTGAGCGCCGCCATGTCCGCCCAGCGCTCGACGAACACCAGCCGCAGATCGTCCTCGCAATCGCGGTGCACGGCGTGGGCGATGCAGCCTGGCTCGGTCCGGGAGCGATGCACATGCTCCAGCGACAGCCGCAGTACGTCGGCGAAAGTGTCGGGCCGCGCGACCACGCTGCCCGTCACAAGGATCACGCCGCGGGATCCTGCTTCGCGAGCCATTCCTCCAGCCACTTGATCGTATAGTCGCCGGCTTGAAACTCCGGATCGTCGAGCAGCGCCTGATGGAGCGGGATGGTCGTGGTGATACCATCGACCACGAACTCTTCCAGCGCGCGGCGCAGGCGGCGCAGCGCGCCGGCGCGGGTGGTACCGTACACGATCAGCTTGGCGATCATGCTGTCGTAATAGGGCGGCACGCGGTACCCGGCGTACAGGCCGCTATCGACCCGGACGTGCATGCCGCCCGGCGCATGATAGCCCTTCACCAGTCCGGGCGAGGGCGCGAAGGTGCGCGGATTCTCGGCATTGATGCGGCACTCGATCGCGTGGCCGCGGAAAACGACGTCCTCCTGGCGCAGCGTCAGCGGTTCCCCTTCGGCAATGCGGATCTGCTCGCGGACCAGGTCCAGGCCGGTGATCGCCTCGGTCACCGGATGCTCGACCTGCAGCCGGGTATTCATCTCGATGAAGTAGAATTCGCCGTCTTCCCACAGGAATTCGATCGTGCCCGCACCGCGATAGCCCATGTCGGCCATCGCCTTCGCGCACACGCCGCCGATCCGCGCGCGTTCCTCGGCGGACAGGACGGGGGAGGGGGCCTCCTCCAGCACCTTTTGATGGCGGCGCTGGAGCGAGCAGTCGCGCTCGCCCAGATGGATCGCGTTGCCCTTGCCGTCGCCGAAGATCTGGATCTCGATATGGCGCGGGTTGCCGAGATATTTTTCGAGATAGACGGTGGCGTCGCCGAACGCGGCCTTCGCCTCGCTGCCCGCTTGCAGCATCTGCGCTTCGAGGTCCTGGGGCGAGGTCACGACCTTCATGCCGCGCCCGCCGCCGCCCGACGCCGCCTTGATGATGACGGGATAGCCGGCCTTCTCGGCAATCGCCTTGGCTTCCTCGATATCGCTGATCGCGCCGTCGGAGCCGGGGACCAAAGGCAGGCCGAGCGCGCCGGCGGTGCGCTTCGCCTCGATCTTGTCGCCCATCGTCACGATGTGCTCGGGCTTCGGCCCGACGAAGATCAGGCCGTGCGCCTCGACGATCTCGGCGAACTTGGCGTTTTCGCTGAGGAATCCATAGCCCGGATGGATCGCATCGGCGTGGCTGATCTCGGCTGCCGAGATGATGTTCGGGATATTCAGATAGCTGTCGGTCGCCGACGGCGGCCCGATGCAGATCGCCTCGTCCGCCAGCCGCACGTGCATGGCGTCGGCGTCGGCGGTCGAATGCACCGCGACGGTCTTGATCCCCATTTCGTGGCAGGCACGGTGGATGCGCAGCGCGATCTCACCACGGTTGGCGATCAGGAGCTTGTTTATCTTGGGCATGATTACTCGACGACGACCAGGGGCTGATCGAACTCGACCGGCTGGCCGCTTTCGACCAGGATCGCCTTGACGGTGCCGGCGGCGGGCGCGGTGATCGGGTTCATCACCTTCATCGCCTCGACGATCAGCAGCGTGTCGCCGGCGGCGACCGACTGGCCGATGCTGACAAAGTTCTTCGCCTCGGGGTTGGGCGCCAGATAGGCGGTACCGACCATCGGCGACTTGACCGCATTGGCAGCGGCGACCGGCGCAGGTGCAGCCTCGGGCGCGGCGGCAGTCGGTGCGGCGGCTGCGGGAACCGGGGCGTGTGCCGGCGCGGGGGCATAGGCCACCTGTTGCGGCGCCGGTGCGGCCTGGCGCGCGACGCGCACCTTGCGGTCGCCGTCCTCGACCTCGATCTCGGTCAGCTGGGTTTCGTCGAGCACCTGCGCGAGCTGGCGGACCAGCTCGATATCGACGTGCATGCCCCCTGATGGGTTGGTCTTGTCGCTCATTTGCCCCTCGATTTCGAAAGCGGGTGCCTCTGTCAGAAGCGGACGGCGGCGTCTAGCGCGAGAAGGTAGGAAAGCGCGCCGAACCCCGCGATGGTTCCGCGTGCGACACGACCGACATAACTCAGGTGGCGGAAGTCCTCGCGGGCATGCGGGTTGGACAGGTGCACCTCGATCACCGGCGTGCGGATCGCCTTGATCGCGTCGTGCAGCGCGATCGAGGTGTGGGTGAAGGCGCCGGCGTTCAGGATCACCGCCTTTGCATCATGCGCCTGCGCCTCGTGCAGCCAGTCGACCAGATGCCCCTCGTGGTTCGACTGGCGCAGGTCGATTTCCACGTCGTGTTCGCGGGCGCGGTCCTCGAGCATTCCGGCGATATCGTCGAGCGTATCGGCGCCGTAGATCTCCGGCTCGCGCATGCCGAGCAGGTTCAGGTTCGGGCCGTTCAGGACATAGACGGTGTCGGCCAAGAAACAGCCTTTCGGTTGCGGCGTCCGGCATGCGGACCTAGATCGTGCCCGCATCCTTACCCGCTCGAACAGAGCGAAGTCGAGAACGGAGAATATCATCTTGGCCAGCACCGACGGCACCGTCTCGATCACCGTGAACGGCGAGCACAAGCGCGTCGTCGCCGGCATGACCATCGCCGGATTGGCGGAGAGCCTGGGCCTCGTGCCCGCCAAGCTGGCGGTCGAGCGCAACCTGGAGGTCGTACCCCGCTCGACGCTCGATCAGGTGCTGGTCGAGGATGGCGACGAGCTGGAGATCGTCCACTTCGTCGGGGGTGGCGATCATGCTTCGCCGATCGACGCCGACACATGGACCGTCGCCGGGCGCACTTTCCGCTCGCGCCTGATCGTCGGCACCGGCAAATACAAGGACTTCGCCCAGAACGCCGCCGCGCTGGAGGCGTCGGGCGCGGAGATCGTGACCGTCGCCGTCCGCCGCGTGAACGTCAGCGACCCCAATGCGCCGATGCTGACCGACTTCATCGACCCGAAGAAAGTGACCTACCTCCCCAACACCGCCGGTTGCTTCGACGCCGAGAGCGCGATCCGCACGCTGCGGCTGGCGCGCGAGGCGGGCGGCTGGGATCTGGTGAAGCTGGAGGTGCTGGGCGAGGCACGCACCCTCTATCCCGACATGGTCGAGACATTGCGCGCGACCGAGGTGCTGGCCAAGGAAGGCTTCCTGCCGATGGTCTATTGCGTCGACGATCCGATCGCCGCCAAGCGACTGGAGGATGTCGGCGCGGTCGCGATCATGCCGCTGGGCGCGCCGATCGGCTCCGGTCTCGGTATCCAGAATTCGGTCACCATCCGCCTGATCGTGGAGGGCGCGAAAGTGCCGGTGCTGGTCGATGCCGGCGTCGGCTGCGCGTCGGACGCGGCGGCGGCGATGGAACTCGGTTGCGACGGGGTGCTGATGAACACCGCGATCGCCGAGGCGAAGGATCCGATCCTGATGGCCGCGGCGATGAAATCCGCGGTCGAGGCGGGCCGCCTGAGCTACCGCGCCGGTCGCATGGCGAAGCGTCGCTATGCCGACCCATCGAGCCCGCTCGCCGGACTGATCTAAATAACGACGATCTGCGGAACGCAGGACGCAATCGACCGTTCTCTTTCCACACCATGCCGAGGCGTTAGGCGCGGCATTTAAGGAGACAGATCATGGGCGAATTCGTCGACAAGGTTAAGGGCAACGCCAACGAAGCCATTGGCAAGGCCAAGCAGGCGCTCGCCGGCGACGGTGCTGACCGCAACGAAAAGCTGGCCGCCGAAGGCGCCGCTCAGGAAGGCAAGGGCAAGGCCCAGCAGGCAGTTGGTTCGGTGAAGGGCGCCCTCGGCGACGACATCTGAACCCGGACGAACCCCCCGCTGGGGGGCACTACGGGGAGCGGGCCGTTCGGGAAACCGGACGGCCCGCTTCGTTTCGGCGGCGTCGCTTGACCAAGCCTGATGCCCGCGATCACATGACTGCGTGGATTGCCGAAAGGATCCTGGGATGACTGTGCTGGTGACGTTGAATCCTCCCCACGCTGCTCCCCGCGGCGATGCGTAGCCATTCCGAGGGGCATTTGGTGTCGCGCATCGGCTGGCTGCGGGCCGCCGTGCTGGGCGCGAACGACGGCATCGTGTCGACCGCCAGTCTCATCATGGGCGTCGCTGCCGCCGACCCCTCGCGCGCGACGATCCTGTTGACCGGGCTAGCCGGGCTGGTCGCTGGCGCGATGTCGATGGCGGCGGGCGAATATGTCTCGGTGCGCTCGCAGGCCGATACCGAAGCGGCGGATCGGGAGAAGGAAGTCGCCGAACTGGCGGCTGCGCCCGAGGCCGAACTGATCGACTTGGCCAGCATCTATCGGGAGCGCGGCGTCGATCCCGCGACGGCGCGGGCGGTTGCCGAGCAGTTGATGGCCCACGACGCGATCGGCGCGCACATGCGCGACGAACTCGGCCTTCACGAGGCGCTGGCGGCCAGGCCGGTGCAGGCCGCCGCTGCCTCGGCCGCAAGTTTTGCAGCCGGGGCGATCGTGCCGCTGCTGACCGCAATCCTGACGCCGCATGCGATGCTGGTCTGGGTGTTGCCAACGGTCACCGTCGCGTTGCTCGCGGCCTTGGGCGGATTGGGCGCCCGGGCCGGCGGTGCTCCGGTTGCGGCAGCTATGGTGCGCGTGGCCTTCTGGGGCGCGGCGGCGATGGCGGTCACCGCAGCGATTGGGCGCGTGGCCGGCGCCAACCTGTAGCAACCAAGTTGAATACCCATTCACCTTGGCTTGACCGCACCCTGCGCGTCGCCCTAATCGGCGACACACGCCAGGAGGGATGCCGATGAAGAAGCTGTACCCGGATGCCGCCGCCGCGCTCGACGGGCTGCTGCACGACGGCATGACGATCTGCGCGGGCGGGTTCGGCCTGTGCGGGATCCCCGAACGGCTGATCGACGCGATCCAGGCATCGGGCGTCACCGGCCTGACCATCGCCAGCAACAACGCCGGCATCGACAATGAGGGGCTCGGCAAGCTGCTGCGCAGTCGCCAGGTCGCCAAGATGATCTCGTCCTACGTCGGCGAGAACAAGGAGTTCGAGCGCCAGTATCTGTCGGGCGAACTCGAGGTCGAATTCTGTCCGCAGGGCACGCTCGCCGAACGCTGCCGCGCGGGCGGGGCGGGCATCCCCGGCTTCTACACCAAGACCGGCGTCGGCACGAAAGTGGCCGAGGGCAAGGAAGTGAAGAGCTTCGACGGGGAGGATTACATCCTCGAACGCGGCATCCGCGCCGATTTGTCGATCATCAAGGGGTGGAAGGCGGACGAGGCGGGCAACCTGATCTTCCGGAAGACCGCGCGCAACTTCAACCAGCCGATGGCGACCGCGGGGCGCATCTGTGTTGCCGAGGTCGAGGAAATCGTGCCGGTCGGCACGCTCGATCCCGATGCCGTCCACCTGCCCGGTATCTATGTGAAACGGATGATTGTCGGCGCGCCCTACGACAAGAAGATCGAGTTCCTGACGACGCGCCCGCGCGCCGACGCGGTATCTGCGGCGTGATCCGCGCGCTGGCGGCCGTGTCGCTGATGGCGCTGACCAGCGGCTGCATTGCTGCTGCCGTCGTGCCCATCGCGGCATCGTCGTCGGCGATCGTCAAGTCGCGCATGGCGGAGAAGCGCGCCGCGCACCAGGGCGCGGCGCCGCAGACGCTCCCGGCCCCGTCGGCGGGGGAGGGGCTGACCAATCTCGTCCCGACCCTGAAGGAGCGGCAGGTCGGCGCCGAGGCGCCGCCCGCACCCGGCATTCCGGCGACGCTCCCCGCACGCGGTGTCGTCCCCGAGGGCATGCAGTATCTCTACGGCTCCGGCGAGGCGTCCGCGGGGTCGATCCAGGCGTATCGCGCGCTGCAACGCTACCTTGCCGACATCGTCACCTACGGGAAGAAGGGCGCGGCACGACAGGTCGTGCTCTCCGACGGCGCCTCGCTCAACGCGCCGCAATTCGAACCGTGCGGGCCAAAGCCGCTCGCCGTCGTGCTCGACATCGACGAAACCGCGGTGCTGAACCTGGGTTACGAGGCCGACGCCGCGCGCCGCGGCGAAAGCTACGACGCCGCTCGCTGGTCGCGCTGGGAACAGAGCGGCGCGGATAAGGTCGTCGCGGTACCCGGCGCCAAGATGGCGCTCGACGCCGCGCGGGCGGCGGGCATCACCGTCATCTTCAATTCGAACCGTCTGGCCGAAAATGCCGCCGCGACCGAAGCGGCGCTGGCGCACGCCGGGCTCGGGCCTGCCAAGCACGGCACCACTTTGTGGCTGAAGGGCGACGACGGCGGGGGCTCTGGCAAGGACGACCGCCGCTGGGCGATCGCATCGGGCTACTGCGTGATCGCACTGGTCGGCGACCAGCTCGGCGATTTCAGCGACCTGTTCAACGAGGCGCGGCTCGCCCCCTCCACCCGCCGCGCGCTCGCCGGCTCGCCCGCGCTCGCTGCGCTGTGGGGCAACGGATGGTTCATGCTGCCCAACCCGGTGTACGGCACCGCGCTGAAGGGCAGTGCGGACGAGATCTTCCCCCACGACATGCGCTGGACCGATCCCGGGCCGGCGGCGACAGCGCCGGCGGCGGGCACGGCGGTGCAGCCGAAATAGTCCGTCGCGGCGACGTCCCGCCAGTCGAACTCTACATAGAAGGAATGCCGAAGGAATGCCCTGGGATCGCAATCAGATGGCCGCCCGCGCCGCACAGGAGCTGCGCGACGGCTATTACGTCAACCTCGGCATCGGCATCCCGACCCTGGTGGCGAACAACATCCCCGCGGGCATGACCGTCACGCTGCAGTCGGAAAACGGCATGCTCGGCATCGGGCCGTTCCCCTATGAGGGAGAGGCCGACCCCGACCTCATCAATGCGGGCAAGCAAACCATCAGCGAGCTGCCCTCCAGCGTCTACTTCTCCAGTGCCGACAGTTTCGCGATGATCCGCGGCGGGCACATCGACCTGACCGTGCTGGGCGCGATGGAGGTCGCGGAGAACGGCGACATCGCCAACTGGATGATCCCGGGCAAGATGATCAAGGGCATGGGCGGTGCGATGGATCTGGTCGCCGGCGTGAAGAAGATCATCGTCGTGATGGAGCACACGTCCAAGAACGGCGACCCGAAGTTCATCCCCGACTGCACCCTGCCGCTGACCGGCAAGAACGTCGTCGACATGATCGTCACCGACCTGGCCGTTTTCCAGCGCCCTGACCACCAGTCGCCGTTCAAGCTGGTCGAGCTTGCCCCCGGCGTGACTGCTGACGAAGTCGCGGCAAAGACCACCGCCCGCTACGACGCCTGATGCTGCGCTGGGCGATCGTCGCGGCGGTGGCCGTCCTCGCCGCGCTGGGAATTGCGGCGGCATTCACCCAGCCGCCGAAGCTGCTGAGCATCCTCGATGGCGCCGTCGGCGGCGGGCGGGGGACGCGGCAAATGGGCGACGGGATCGCGTTCGGCACACACGGCCAGCGGCTCGACGTGTGGCGCCCCGCCGTCCGCGCCGATGATCCGCGGCCCGTCGTCGTCTTCTTCTACGGCGGCGGCTGGGTGAAGGGGACGCGCGACGCCTATGCCTTTGCCGCGCGCGCCTATGCGTCGCAGGGGTTCGTCGTGATCGTGCCGGACTATCGCAAGGTGCCCGGCGTCCGCTTCCCAGCCTTCGTGCAGGACGGCGCGCAGGCGGTGCGCTGGACACGCGACCACATCGCCGAATATGGCGGCGACCCGACGCGGATTGCGCTCGCCGGCCATTCGGCGGGATCGCACACCGTCGCGATGCTGGCGCTCGACCCGCGCTTCCTGCGCGCCGAGGGCGTCGATCCGGGCATCGTCAAGGCGGGCGTGGGCCTCAGCGGCCCATACGACTTCTACCCCTTCACCGGTCGCGCGGTGGAGGCGATGAAGGGCGCCGATCCGCTCGCAACCCAGCCGATCGCCTTCGCCCGCGCCGGCGTAGCGCCGCTGCTGCTGGTGACATCGAGCAACGACACCGTCGTCCGCCCCAAGAATGCCCGCAACCTCGCGATCGAGCTGCGCCGTGTTGGCGCGCCGGTGGAGTATCGCAACTATACCGGCCTGACGCATGAAGACGTAGCGATGGCGCTGTCGAAGCCGTTCCGCGGCAAGGCGCCGATTCTGACCGACAGCGTCGCCTTCCTGAACCGCGCGATGCCCGCGCCGCGGCGATAGCTGAGGGCGGCGAGCGTGCGCATTCTCCTGACCGGATCGAGCGGCTGGCTCGGGCGGCACCTCGCGCCGATGCTGCGCGATGCGGGGCATGGGGTGGTCGGGTTCGACACCGCGCCGGGTACCGACACGCAGGTCATCGGCACCGTCGCCGACCGCGCGCTGGTCGACCGGACCTTTGCCGAGCATGCGATCGACGCGGTCGTCCACGCCGGCGCGCTGCACAAGCCCGACATCGCCCGCTTCCCGCAGCAGGCGTTCATCGACGTCAACGTCACCGGCGCGCTCAATTTGCTGGAGGCGGCGGTGGCGCACGCCGCGTCGCGTTTCGTTTTCACCTCCACCACCTCGCTGATGATTACTCAGGCGATCCGCGACGAACGCGCGGGCGAAGCCGTGTGGCTCGACGAGGGCAGCGGCCCGCTTGCCCCGCGCAACATCTACGGCGTCACGAAACGCAGCGCGGAAGAATTGTGCCGCCTGACCCAAGCCGACAGCGGGCTGCCCGTCGTCGTGCTGCGCACCGCGCGCTTCTTTCCCGAGGAGGACGACACCCACGACGCGCTGTCGGGCGAGAACATGAAGGCCAACGAATTCCTAAACCGTCGCCTGACCGTCGAGGATTGCGCCCGCGCGCACGTCGCCGCGCTGAAACGCGCGCCGCGGATCGGTTTCGGCACCTACATCGTCTCCGCCCCGACGCCGTTCGCGCGAGAGGACGCCGCGTCGCTGAAGGCGGACGCACCCGCGGTCATCGCACGCTACTTCCCCGACGCGCCCGCCCTTTACGCAGCGCGCGGCTGGTCGCTGCCGGCCAGTGTCGGCCGCATCTATGATGCCGGTGCGATCGAACGCGACCTCGGCTTCCGCTGCGCAACCGACTTCGCCGCGGTCCTCGACAGCCTCCGCGTCGGCACACCGCTGCCATTCGCGCACGACGCGAGCTACGTTTCGCCGCAACAAAATATCGCTGCGGGTTGATCGCGCGAACGATTGCGTTAACGGGAGGCCGTCATGGCCAGCCGTCCACTCACCCTTTACGAAAAGATCTGGGCCGATCACGTGATCGAGCGGCGACCCGACGGCACGTGCCTGATCTACATCGACCGACATCTCGTCCACGAAGTCACCAGCCCCCAGGCGTTCGCCGGCCTCCGCGCCGCCGGGCGCAGCGTGCGTCGCCCCGACCTGACCCTCGCGGTACCCGACCATAATCTGCCCACCACGCCGCGGGTCGATGCCGCGGGCAACGCGCTGCCGATCACCGACCCGGAAAGCGCCAACCAGCTCGCCACATTGCGCGCCAACGTCGCCGAATTCGGCGTGCCCTACATCGACGCGCTCGCCGCGGAACAGGGCATCGTCCACGTCGTCGGCCCCGAACAGGGTTTCACGCTGCCCGGCACGACGCTCGTTTGTGGCGACAGCCACACCTCGGCGCACGGCGCGCTCGGGGCGCTCGCCTTCGGCATCGGCACCAGCGAGGTTGAACACGTTCTCGCCACGCAAACCCTGCTGCTCCAGCAATCGAAGACGATGGAAATCCGCGTCGACGGCACACTCGGATTCGGGGTCAGCGCCAAGGACGTCGTGCTCGCGATCATCGGGCGGATCGGCGCGGCGGGGGGCACCGGACATGTCGTCGAATATACCGGCGACGTCATCCGCGCGCTGTCGGTCGAGGGCCGTCTGACGATCAGCAACATGTCGATCGAGGGCGGCGCCCGCGCCGGGCTGATCGCGCCCGATGAGACGACTTTCGCCTATCTGAAGGGGCGCCCGATGGCCCCGACCGGCGCTGACTGGGATCGCGCGGTCGCCGTCTGGCGCCGCCTGCCGAGCGACGCCAACGCGACCTACGACGCGGTCGTGAAGCTCGACGCCACCGACATCGCGCCATCGCTGACGTGGGGCACCAGCCCCGAGGACGTCGTCGCCATCACCGGCAGCGTGCCCGATCCCGACAGCTTCGCCGACCCGTCGAAGCGCGTCGCCGCGCGCAAGTCGCTTGACTACATGGGCCTCGCGCCGGGCACGCGGATGCAGGACGTCGCGATCGGCCACGTCTTCATCGGCAGCTGCACCAACAGTCGGATCGAGGATCTGCGCGCCGCCGCTTCGGTCGCGGACGGTCGCCACGTCGCCGACGGCGTCCGCGCGCTCGTCGTCCCCGGATCGGGGTTGGTGAAGCGCCAGGCCGAGGCCGAGGGACTCGACCGTATCTTCACCGACGCCGGCTTCGAATGGCGCGAGCCCGGCTGTTCGATGTGCCTGGCGATGAACCCGGACAAGGTGCCGCCGGGCGAACGCTGTGCGTCGACCAGCAACCGCAATTTCGTTGGCCGGCAGGGGCCGGGTGCGCGTACACATCTGGTGTCGCCGGCAATGGCGGCAGCGGCGGCAGTCACGGGGAGGCTGTCGGACGTTCGGGACTTGATGGGGGGGAAGTGACGATGAAGCGCGTATTGGCCTTGCTGGCCGCCGGAACGATCGTGTCCGGCGTCTGTGCCTATTCGGCGACCGGGCAGACCGCGGTGTCGAAACCGGTGCCGCGGGTGACGCTGACGCGGCTCGATTGCGGCGCGAACAAGACGCCGCGCGACATCGCCGCCTTTTCGGACACCCACGCGCTCGACGGGCAGAAGAAGGCACTGGTCGCCAGCTGCTACCTGATCCGCCACGGCGACGAATATATGCTGTGGGATACGGGGTACGCGGCATCGAACCGTACCGATCCGAAATCGGCGATCGCGCTGCCGCGGACCATCGTCGAGCAGCTGAAACAACTCGGGCTCGACGCCGCCGACATCGAATATGTCGGGGTCAGCCACTATCACGGCGATCACACCGGGCAGGCGCGCGATTTTCCCTCGGCCAGCCTGCTGATCGGGCAGGGCGACTGGTCGGCGCTGACCGCTAAGGACCGCGCCGCCAACGTCGATCCCGCACCGCTCGCCCACTGGATCACGGGCGGCGGCAAATATGAGGCGGTGCGCGCCGACAAGGACGTGTTCGGCGACGGCAGCGTGACGATCCTCGACACGCCCGGCCATACGCCGGGCCACAAATCGCTGCTGGTGCGGCTGCGCGGCATGGGCAACGTGCTGCTGACCGGCGACCTCGCCCATTTCGCGAGCAACTATGCGGGCAATGCGGTGCCGGCGTTCAACACCAACCGCGCCGACACGCTCGCCAGCCTCGACCGGTTCAAGCGCATGGCCGCGAACCTGAAGGCGACCGTGGTGATCCAGCACGAACCCGCCGACGTCGCCAAGCTGCCGGTGTTCCCGAAGGCGGCGGAATGAACCAGCCGGTCACCCGCGTCTCGGGCCGCGCCTATCCGTGGGGTGCGGAGAACATCGACACCGACGTCATCATCCCCGCGCACTGGCTGAAGACGACGACGCGCGAGGGGCTGGGGAAGGGCGCATTCGAAACGGTGCGCAGCGCGCCCGGCAACATCTTCGACGATCCGCGCTACGCCGGCGCGCCGATCCTGATCGCGGGCGAGAACTTCGGCTGCGGCTCCAGCCGCGAACATGCCGCCTGGGCCTTGGGCGACATGGGCCTGCGCGCGGTGATCGCGCCCAGCTTCTCGGACATCTTCTCGGGCAACGCGTTCAAGAACGGCATCGTCGCCGTCGTCCTGCCCCAGGCGGCGATCGACCGGCTGATGGAGGCCGCGCAGGACGGAGAGGTCACCGTCGACCTGGAGACGATGACCGTCACCACCAGCTACCAGGACCGCTTCGCCTTCGAGATGGATGCGTTCCGCCGCGACTGCCTGATGCAGGGGCTGGACGAGATCGGCCTGACGCTGGCAAGGGATACCGCGATTTCGAAATTCGAATCCGCGGATCGACAGCATCGCCCGTGGATCAGCGGGAGAGGCCATGATGCGAGCATTGCTGTCTGAGGCGCCGGGCGGACCGGAAACCCTGAAACTCGCCGAGCTGCCCGATCCGGTGGCGGGCGCGGGGCAGGTCGTGGTCGCGGTGAAGGCGTGCGCGATCAACTATCCCGACGTCCTCATCATCGAGGACAAATATCAGTTCAAGCCGCAGCGCCCGTTCGCGCCGGGTGGCGAGATCGCGGGCGTGATCGATTCGGTCGGCGAGGGGGTCGAGGGCTGGGCGGTCGGCGACCGCGTCATCGGCATGGTCGGTCACGGCGGGCTGGTCGAGAAGGTCGCGGTCGACGCGGCGAAACTCTACCGCCTGCCCGAGGGGCGCAGCTTCGCGGAAGGATCGGCGCTGCTGCTGACCTACGCCACCACCATCCACGCTTTGCTCGACCGTGGGCATCTGAGGGCGGGGCAGTCTCTCCTCGTCCTCGGCGCCGCCGGCGGCGTCGGCCTGGCCGCGATCGAGCTCGGCAAGGCGTATGGCGCCCGCGTCGTCGCGGCGGTGTCGTCGGAGGAAAAGGCGCAGGCCGCGCGCGATGCCGGGGCGGACGAAACCATCGTCTATGCCCGCGCGCCTTTCGACAAGGACCAGTCGAAGGCATTGGCCGACCAGTTCAAGGCGGCGGGCGGCAAAGGCGGCTACGACGTCATCTACGACCCGGTCGGCGGCGATTATGCCGAACCGGCGCTGCGATCGATCGGGTGGGAGGGGCGCTACCTCGTCGTCGGCTTCCCCGCCGGCATCCCGCGCCTGCCGCTCAACCTGACGCTGCTGAAGAGCTGCGACGTGTGCGGCGTGTTCTGGGGCGCGTTTGCCGCACGCGATCCGCAGGCAAACGCCGCCCACGTCGATACGCTGTTCCGGCTCTGGACCGAAGGCCGGATCAACCCCCGCGTCACCGATACCTTCGCCTTTGCGGACGGCGGCCAAGCCATCGCCAAGATGGCCGCGCGTGGGGCGATCGGGAAGCTGGTGGTCGAGGTTTCGCAGTAGAAGGGGGTTCAGGGAAGGCGCGAAGGGAAGAGGGGGCACGCGGAGACGCGGAGGCGTCAGCGCCAGGTCTGCGCGTAGCGCTTTAATGCGACAGCGTTGGAGCGCCTTCGGCGAGGCAAGAACGCAATCTCCGCGCCTCCGCGCCTCTGCGCGAACAATTCCCTTTCATTCTTCGCGCCTTCGCGCCTTCTCTGAACCACCTTCTCCTCCGAACCCCCGCACCGCAGGTTGCGCCACTCCCGCCCCCGCCCTATCTCATCCGCCAGGACAGCAAGGGGCATGCGATGACCAGTTTCGACGACCGCGAACGTGCATTCGAGACCAAGTTCGCGCGCGACGAGGAAATGGCGTTCCGCGTGACCGCGCGCCGCAACCGGCTGGTCGGCCAGTGGGCCGCGCAGAAGATGGGCCTGACGCCCGAGGAGACCGACGCCTATTCGAAGGCGGTCGTCCAGGCCGATTTCGAGGAAGCCGGCGACGACGACGTCATCCGCAAGCTGCTGGGCGACCTGACCGCCGCGTCGGTCGAGATCGACGAGGGCGAAGTGCGCCGCGCGCTTGAGGAAGCGACCGTCGATGCCCGCCGCCAGCTGATGGAGGCGAAATAGCCGCGATGCCGATGGCCGCCGACGATATCGAAACGCTGATCCGCGCCGGCATCCCCGATGCGCAGGTCGAGATCACCGATCTTGCCGGCGACGGCGATCATTATGCTGCGCGCGTGACGTCCGCGTCGTTCCGCGGCCAGTCGCGCCTGCAGCAGCAGCGCGCCGTGTACGCCGCGCTCGGCGAGCGGATGGGGGGCGTGCTCCACGCGCTCCAGCTCACCACCGCGGTTCCCCAGGAGTAGTTCGATGACCGACCCCACCCACGCCCGTATCGGCGACCTCGTCAACAAGGCCGACGTGCTCCTGTTCATGAAGGGCAGCCCGCTGTTCCCGCAGTGCGGCTTTTCCAGCCGCGCGATCGCGATCCTCCAGCATCTGGGCGTCGAGTTCGACAGCGTCGACGTGCTTCAGGACCAGGAGGTCCGCCAGGGGATCAAGGCGTTCAGCGACTGGCCGACCATCCCGCAACTCTATGTAAAGGGCGAGTTCGTCGGTGGATCGGACATCATGATGGAGATGTACGAGAGCGGCGAGCTCAAGGAACTTCTGTCCGAGAAGGGGATTGCCCACGCGGAGTGACCCTCCGCGTGCAAAACCTTCAAGGCGAAGTGACGTGTTGCAGAATACCCAGGCCGTCGGCGTATCGGGCGGCGTCCGTGGAGCATCCCGCCCACTGCTGCTGTGCGACCTGACGCAGAGCTATTCGCCCTCGGGCGGCGGCGGCATCAGCACCTACCTGCGCGAAAAGCGCGACTATGTGCTGACCCACACGCCGCACCATCTGCTCCAGATCGTGCCCGGCCCCGAAGACCGCGTGACCGTCAACGGTCGCCACATCTTCGTCGAGGTCGGCGCCGATCCAGTGCGGGGCAGCCCCAATTACCGTTTCATCCTGCGCACCGGAAAGGTGCGTGAGGTGCTGGCCGAATACCGCCCCGACGTCATCGAATCGCTCTGCCCCTGGCTGCTGCCGTGGACCGCGATCAACCACCGCAAGGCGTTTCCGGAAACGACACTGGTCGCCGGGTACCGCACCGATTTCCCCAACGCCCACATCTACCGCGTCGGGCGCGAGAAATTCGGTGAGACGACCGCGCGCATCCTGCGGTCGCTGATCTGGGGCTATGCCGAAGTCACCTACCGCGAATTCGACTGGGTCTATACGCTCAGCGAAGACGCGCGCGCCGCCCTGCGCAAGCGCACGATCACGCGCTCGAGCGTGCTCCCGCTCGGCGTCGATACCGACCTGTTCCACCCGTCGAAGCGCGATCCCGACTATCGCCGCTCGCTGGGGCTTAGCGGGCAGGGGCCGCTGCTCGTCTATGCCGGACGCATCGACAACGAGAAGCGCGCCGACCGGCTGGTCGAGATGATGCGCCGCCTGCCGCGCGATCTGGGCGCTGCGCTCGTCATGGTCGGCGACGGCAAGCTGCGCGCCCGCCTCGAGGCCGAGGCTGCCGACCTGCCGGTAGCCTTTACCGGTTTCGAGGAGGATCGCGGCGAACTCGCCCGCGCGCTGGCGTCCGGCGACATCTACGTCTCGGCGATGGCGGACGAGACGTTCGGGGTTTCGGTACTGGAGGCGCAGGCATCGGGCCTGCCGATCATCGGCGTGACTGGCGGTGCCATGCCGGACCGGGTGCCGGAGGGCACTGGCCTGCTCTCGCCGGTCGACGATATGGTGGCGATGGCGGCGAACGTCGCCGCGATCTGGCCCGATCGCGCGCGCGATATGGGGCAGGCAGGGCGCGCGCTCGTCGAGGCGAACTACAGCTGGCGGCGCACGTTCGAGACGCTGTTCGGCGACATCTATCCTGCGGCGATGGCGAATACCGCGCGCCGGCTGGAGGAGGATGCGGCGCTGTTGTTCCCGCCGAAGCGCGATCCACGATCGCGCACCTATCGCGGGACGCTGGCGACGGCCTGATCTGTCGAAGAGCCGGGTGCGGGCGGGTCGCCTTGGGTGGGGACCATAGGGGGTTCGACGACCCGCCCTGCTGAAGCGTGGAACGCTCGGCTGTCACAAGCGATGCAGATGCCGTGCCAGTCGCGCGCGGCGGCGCTTTTCCGCGCCGGACGGTGGTTGCCGGCGGTTAACCACGCACCGCAATTGTAAAAATCGCCGACGCTCCCCGCCCGTTCGTACTGAGCTTGTCGAAGCACGTGTACCGGCACGTGCTTCGACAAGCTAAGCACGAACGGGGGGCTGGGTGGTCCGAACTTCAAGTCATTTCCACGCCGCAGCATCAGGAAATCCCCCTATTGACTACACACGTAATCAGTACGATTACAGGCGTAGTCGTAGGGAGGATCCACGTGGCCGAACGAATCAGCGATGCCGAGCATGCGGTGATGGAGGTGCTGTGGGACGCGTCCCCGCTCACCGCGCAGGACGTGGCCGAACGCGTCGCCCCCGACCGCGGCTGGAGCGCCAACACCGTCAAGACGCTGCTTGGGCGCCTGCTGTCCAAAAGCGTCGTCGGCTATGAGGAGGACGGGCGCCGCTACCTCTACCGCCCCCTTGTCGCGCGTGACGATTATGTCGCCGGCGAATCGCGGCGGCTGATGGACCGGCTGTTCGGCGGCAAGCTGACCCCGCTGGTCGCGCACATGGCCGAACGCGACGAACTGACCGCAGAGGACATCGCCGAGATCGAGGCGCTGCTGCAGGAGCTGAAGTCGTGATCGCCTGGGCCGTCGAAACGGTCATCGCCACCAGCCTGCTGATGCTGGTGGTGCTCGCGATCCGCACCCCTGTCCGCCGCCACTTCGGCCCGGCGATCGGCTATGCGCTCTGGGCGATCCCGGCGCTGCGCATGGTCCTGCCGCCGCTGCCCGACAGCTGGCGTGGTGCCGCGATCCCGGTGCTGCCGACGCCGCAGGACATCACCATCTACCTCGGCGATCCCGTCGCCACCTTGCCCGCGGAGGCCGCCAACGGTTTCGGCTGGCCCACCGTCGTGGTGGCGCTCTGGGTGATCGGCACCGCCGGCTTCGCCCTGTGGCACATCATCGCCCACCACCGGTTCTGCGCCCGCATCCGCCGCCATGCCGACAGCGTGACGCCGGTCGCGGCGGGCAATGTTCGGGTCATCGCCACCGATGCCGCCACCGGGCCGCTGGCGTTCGGCGTCTGGCGCAAGTTCGTCGCCTTCCCGCGCGATTTTGCCGAGCGGTACGATCCGCTCGAACAGGATCTGGCGCTGGCGCACGAGCTTGGCCACCACGCCCGCGGCGACCTGATCGCCAACTGGATCGCGCTCGTCATCCTGGCGGTCCACTGGTTCAATCCGGTCGCCTGGCGCGCCTATCGCGCCTTCCGCGCCGACCAGGAGATGGCGTGCGATGCCCTCGTCCTGGCCGGTCGCGCCCGCGAGCTGCGCGCCGCTTACGGTCGCGCCATCGTCAAGTCCGCGCACGGCGGCGCCGTGTCTGCCGCCTGTCACCTGCACACCATCAACGAGATCAAAGGGAGGTTGAAGATGCTTGGAGTTCACGACCGCACGACCCGTACCCGCCTGTATGCCGGCACCGCTGCCCTCGGCGCGCTGCTGCTGACCGGGCTCGGCGTTACCGCCTCCGGCACCGCAGCGGCAGAGGGCGTCCGCACCGGCGTCGAGACCGCGACAGGCGTCGATTTCGCGGCGATGGAGCTGCCGCGTCTGCCGGCGCTGGCGCAGGACCTGCCGCCGCCCCCTCCCGCACCGCCCGCGCCCCGGGCTCCCGGCGCGCCCGGCACCTCGATCGACCGTCAGGTCACCGTGACCAATGTCGACGGCAAGCCCGTGAAGAAGGTCCGCGTCATCATGCACGACAAGGACGGGGTGACCCGCACGCTGACCGACGACGAGATCGGCGATCTCGACATCAAGCTGCCCGAGGGGCCGGGCGGCGTGAAGCATCGTTTCGTGTTCCGCAGCAAGGACGGCAAGCCGATGGCCTGGGACGACAAGGCTATCGCGGGCCTGAGCCCCGAAATGCGCGACCGCCTGAAGAACATGCCCGAGATCAGCTCGCGCACCTGCACTGAGGGCGAGGGCAAGGGCGAGAACGTCATCCGCCGCGAGGATGGCGCGAAGAAGATCGTCATCATCTGCACCAACCGCATCGAGAAGATGGCGGCGCTGTCGATGGGTGAGGCCGACAAGGCCGGCACGCGCGCCGTCGTCATCCGCCGTCACGCCGAAACCACCGCTCTGGAGGGGCTGCGCGACGCCCGCCGCAGCATCGAGGCCAATCGCGACATGACCGACAGCCAGCGCGCCGCCGCCCTGTCCGGCATCGACAGCGCGATCCGCGAGATGGAATCGATGGAATCGAACCGCAAGGATTGACGGGTCGCTCGGCGGTTCCGCCCGGCTTCGGCGCCGCGCTCCCCTGTGCGGCGACCGGACGATTGTCGGGAGGCATGCGGGCGAACCGCCAGGTGCGGGCGGCGTCGGTGGCAACACCGGCGCCGCTTCGCGCGTGGGTGAGGGGTGTGCGTGAGGACGCCCGTCTGCGTGTGGGTGCGAAGGTGGCAAACGCTGCCTCCCCGTCCGTTCGTGCTGAGCCTGTCGAAGCACTGTCCTTCTCCGTGCCGCAACCACCGCGCCAACTACCCGCGCATCCCCCGCTTGCCCCGCTCCGCGCAAATCGCCATCTGAACCCCATGACCGCCGCCACCCTCCGCGGGCCCGAGACGCTTGAGCCCGGCGTCGTCAGGCTGACCGCGAACAACCCGTCGCCCTTCACCGACACCGGCACGCAGAGCTATGTCATCGGCACCACCGATGTCGCCGTGATCGATCCCGGCCCCGCGGACGACGCCGCGCACCTCGCCGCGCTGCTATCGGTCATCGGCGACCGCCCGCTCGTCGCGATCCTGTGCACCCACACCCACCGCGACCACAGCCCGCTCGCCCGCGCGCTGAAGGCGGCCATCAGCGCGCCGATCGTCGGCTGCGCCCCGCTCGCGCTCCCCGACGACGCCCCCCGCGCCGACGCAGCGTTCGACCATGATTACGCCGCCGACCGCGTGCTGGCGGACGGGGAGGGGGTGTCGGGCACCGGCTGGACGCTGACCGCGGTGTCGACGCCCGGCCACACCTCCAACCACCTCTGTTTCGCGCTGGAGGAAAGTGGCGCCCTGTTCAGTGGCGACCATGTCATGGGCTGGTCGACCAGCATCGTTTCGCCCCCCGACGGCGACATGGGCGACTATATGGCGAGCCTTCAGCGGCTGCTCGATCGCCCGCAGGACCGCGTCTATTACCCCGGCCACGGCCCCGCCGTCGCCAATCCGCAGCGGCTGGTGCGCGGCATGATGGGCCACCGCAAGAGCCGCGAGGGCGCGATCCTGCGCCTGCTGCGCTCCGGCGACACCGACATCGCCGCGATGGTGCAGGCGATGTATTCCGGCCTCGACCCCCGCATGCACCCCGCCGCCGCGCGATCTGTACTGGCGCATCTGCTCGACCTCGAACAGCGTGGGCTCGTCACCGGACAGGAGGATGCGACATGGTCGATCGCCGCGTGAAGCCCGGCCAGATCGTCGGCGCGGTGCTCGCCATCGTCATCCTCGTCGCGGCGGTGTTCATCGGCAAGCCGCTCTACGATCGCTTCACCGACAGCTATGTCGTCGCCCGCGCCGACGACGGCCAGGCGGTGACGCAGGTGGTGCGCGCGACGTTCTCCCGCGCCAGCGCGCTGAAGGTCGGCGCGCTGTCGGGCAGCGTCCAGGCGACCGCCTCCGACAGCCGATTGGGCGGGATGCTCACCGCCGACCACGTCATCAAGGCGCCGTTTTCCGTGGATTATTTCATCGACGTCTCGCGCCTGCGCCCCTCCGATTATCGCTACGATCCCGTCAGCCGCACGCTCGTCATCGACGCCCCCGACGTCACCATCGGCGCCGCCAACGTCGACGAGGCGCGCCGGACGCTCAGCGAAACCCGCGGGCTGTTCGTGACCCGCAAGGCGTTCGACCAGATGTCGCAGCGCGTCTCCGCCGCCGCGCAATCCTCCGCCGCCACCGAGGCGCAGAAGCCCGAGCGGCTCGCCCAGGCCCGCGACAATGCCCGCCGCGCGCTCGCCGGCCTGCTCGCACCCCCGCTCGCCGCCGCGGGCGAGCGCGACGTCCGCGTCGTCGTCACCTTCCCCTACGAACGCTCGGGGCCCCGCGAACGCTGGGACCAGAGCCGCACGCCCGAGCAGGTCCTCTCCAACCGCTATTGATCCGCGCGCACGCGCGGGCCACATGACAGGCGTGGTCAGCGCAAGGGTGGAATGATGGACGCACGGAACGGCATTGGCGGCTCGCTCACCGGGCTCGACCTGCGCGCCGAGATCGATCGGCTGCGCACGGAAAAGAACGCCGTCATCCTGGCGCATTACTACCAGAAGCCCGAGCTGCAGGACATCGCCGACTTCGTAGGCGACAGCCTGGACCTGTCGAAGAAGGCGGCGGAAACCGACGCCGACGTCATCGCCTTCTGCGGCGTGCGCTTCATGGCCGAGGTCGCGAAGATCCTGTCGCCCGACAAGATCGTGGTCCTGCCCGACATGGATGCCGGCTGCAGCCTCGAGGACAGCTGCCCCCCCGACCAGTTCAAGGCGTTCCGCGAGGCGCATCCCGACCACATCGCGCTCACCTACATCAACTCGTCGATCGAGGTGAAGGCGCTCAGCGACATCATCGTCACCTCATCGTCGGCGGAAAAGATCCTCAGCCAGATCCCGATGGACCAGAAGATCATCTTCGGTCCCGACAAGCATCTGGGCGGCTACATCAACCGCAAGATGGGCCGCGACATGCTGCTGTGGCCGGGCGTGTGCATCGTGCACGAGGCGTTCAGCGAAACCGAGCTCTTGAAGCTGAAGGCGCTGCACCCCGACGCCCCCGTCGCCGCGCATCCCGAATGCCCGCCGCACGTGCTCGACCACAGCGATTATGTCGGCTCGACCAGCGGCATCCTGAATTTCGCCAAGACCTTTCCCGGCGACACGCTGATCGTCGCGACCGAACCGCACATCATCCACCAGATGGAAAAGGCGGTGCCGCACAAGCAGTTCATCGGCGCGCCGGGTGCCGATGGCAACTGCAACTGCAACATCTGCCCGTACATGGCGCTCAACACGATGGAGAAGCTCTACGTCTCCCTGCGCGACCTCGAGCCCCGCATCGAGATCGCCGAACCGCTCCGCCTGAGCGCGAAGAAGAGCCTCGACGCGATGCTCTCGATGGCAAGCGCAACGGTGGGGATGGGCGATCTCGGGCCGGCCAAGGTGACGGGGGATTGAGCGGCGGTTCGTAAATGAAGGATGACGACTTACGCCCAATTGCGGACTTTCGGGTTCGAATTTTTAAGGAATCAGCGTCCTTAGGCGCTTCTGCAAATTTCATCAGGATCAAGCATACAAGCCAGCACCACAGTTAGCGTGCGAGAGTGCCGAGTATACGTGATATGAGCGGTTCAAGGTCGAAGACGCCAACCCTTACATATTGGGATACCCGCGGCATGCCGAACACAGCAGAAATTGAGCGATTGCGGGGACGTATCATTCAAACTCGCCATATGGAATCGGAGTCGAAAGACATCTCGGTTCGCATTGCGCACCGGCAAATGGGCGACGCGCTCGACCGGCAGCTAGCCGCAATTAGCCCCAAAATTATTTTGTCGCTGGTCGCCAAAACGCCGATCTAGCCCGCAGCTACTTTGTTCGTTTGATCGATTATTTCCAAGCTCTTCTATCTGTGTGCGCGTACTCAATCTGTTCAACGGGCGGTACGATGTCGAATTGGAAGTCTAGCCTGGATGTAATGTTCAGCAAAAGTGCGGCGTTTGACCGGGCGGAAGCACTCGATTTGCCGGAGCGTCGGCGGGCACAGGTCGCCGCAGACGCCGATTTTCTCGCCCGGATGGACGAGATTGAGCCCAAATTCCTTGAAGCCGCCGCCTACTTCAAGGGGAGAAAGTGGACCGCCGAGATCGTGCGGCACGAAGCCTCGTCAGAAAGCGACACCGGACTTCGTGCTCCGGCAGGAATGCACCTGCATTTCTCGAGGCCGGGAGAGGGCCAGCCCGAAAGGTCCATCGGGCCGTACTTCTCGTTCGTCTATGTCGCGGGCAGCAAGTCGGTGGCCTTTCTAGAATCGACCCTCGGACCGAACCATTCCGGATCGATGACTGGGGGCGGACGGTGTCCACTCGGCGAATTGACACCGGCGTTGGTGCAGGCGAGGTTGTCCGAGTACCTGCGGCGCATGCTGAAGGATGCGCTGCCCGGGATGACGTAAATCGGTGCGGGCGGATGACGCGCATCACGCGCGACATCGCTGCCTTTGGGGGTTGTGCGCCGGATCAGCCGCCTAAAGCCGCTGCGTGCACATTTGCCGCTAGTTCAGTAAATCGACTTCGACGGCGGCAAATCGCAAAGGTGGCAAATTCCGCTTTCCACCCAATTCCTGCCTTCACATATCGCCCGCTACCGTGCTCCCAACCCAATCAACCACGGCTTGACCCCGCCGGTCGGCTGCGGCCTCCCATCCAGCCGCACCGCACGCCGGATATCGATCGTTTTCAGCAGCATCTGCCCCCGCATCGCCCCCGATCCGCCACCGGTCGGCATCGCCAGGATGCGCTGCACCACGTCCATGCCCGCGACGACGCGCCCGAAGGCGGCATAGCCCTCATATTGCCCCGCGGCGTCCATGTTCGGCGCGCCGCCGATCGTGATGAAGAAATTGCCCCCCGCCGATCCGCCATAGGACGGACGCGCCATCGATATCGTGCCGTCGAGGTGCTTGATCCCGGTCTGGCTGGTCTTTTCCAGCGGAAACGGCGGCAGCATCCGGCGCGCGTCGGTGCGGATGCCGCCCTGCACGAAGCCGAACTTCGGCGCGATCTTCTTGCGCGCGGCGCGGTAGAACACGGTGCCGTCGAACCGCCCGTCATCGACATAGTTCAGGAAATTGCGCGTCGTCCGTGGCGCCCGCCGCGCATCCAGCGCCAGCACGATCGGCCCGGCGGTCGTCTCCAGCCGCACCCGGACATAGCCGGGCGTCGGGCGGTTCGACGGCACCTGCGCCGCGGCGGGCAGGGCGATCAACAGAGCGAGCAGGGTGGACAGGATACGCATGTCGGGCGGGCTAGGGGCGCGACAGTGCCAGCGCAAGCACATCACGCACCGGGCAAAACCGTCGGGTGGCCCAAACTTTCGGCGGCATCGAACAAGCGTAGGTCCAGCGTCGCCAGAGCGGCGTCGAGCCGAATGGCGCACGCCAGATGGACCGCATCGGGAAGCCGCAATTTCAGTTCGTATCGCAGCACGAATTGCGTCGCCAGTGCGACATCGGTCGCGGTCACATCGACCGATCGTGCCATTCGCGAACACCACAGATCGACGTCGCTCCATGCCGCGTCGGCCTGCGCCGGCGTGAACAGACGGGTACGCACATGGCGTGCCAGCGCGGATGCCGCTTCGCCCATGCCGAAATCGCTGACGACGACGGTCATGCCATCGGGCGCCGTCACGTCCCATGCCGCAGCGGTCGATTGCTCCTGCACATGCATCGCAATGATCACCGATGCGTCGAGATAGAGCGGCGCCGGCTTAGTCGCCACGAAGTTCGTTCAGCACATCGACGCTGGAGGTGTCGGCTGCGGGGCGCTCGGCGCGCCGTTTGGCGAGCCAGGCGCGGATATCCGTACCCGGCTCGGGGAGGATATCCGTTTTGGAGACGACCCGGAGTTCGACCGCCGGTTTGCCGTGCCGCGTGATGACCACGTGCTCGCCCGCCTCGGCTGCGGCGATAAGCCGTGACAGCTGATCCTTCGCGCCTGCAATGCTGTATGTCGCCATTCAACGTCTCCGATATGGCCATATACCGAATAAAGTGGCCATATTCAATGCGCCAGCCGGTCCTTCGCCACGTCCGCATCGAACACGAACAGCACCTCGTCGTCGGGCGCCTTCACCCCGTCCGCGACCTCCGTCGGCGCCACCCTGCGCAGGATGTGGCGGATCGCGGCCTTGCGGGCATCTTTCTTGTGGTCGGTCGCCACGCACACCCACGGCGCGGCACTGGTGTGCGTCGCCAGCAGCATCGCATCGCGCGCCGCCGAATAGGCGTCCCATTTCTCCTGCGCGACCGCGTCGAGCGGCGACACTTTCAGCGCCTTCAGCGGATCGTCGCGGCGTGCCTCCAGCCGTTTGGCCTGTTCGTCCTTCGAGATGTCGAGCCACAGCTTGACCAGCCGGATGCCGCTTTCGACCAGCATGCGTTCGAAATCGGGCACGTCGCGCAGGAATTGCGCCTGCTCCGCAGCGGTCGAGAAGCCGTTGACGACCTCAACGCCGGCCCGATTGTACCAGCTGCGGTTGAAGATCACGAGCTCGCCTGCCGCGGGCAGGTGCGCGACATAGCGTTGGAGAAACCACTGGGTTTTCTCGCGGTCCGATGGTTTCGGTAGCGCAACGACACGCGTCGATCGGACCGACAGATGCTCGGTCAGCCGCTTGATAAGCCCGTCCTTGCCCGCGGCGTCCCGCCCCTCCAGCACGATGACGATGCGCTCGCCCGATGTCTGGGCGGCGACCTGCGTTTCGACCAGGGCCAGTTGCAGGGCGTCCGATCCGCTCAATGTGTCGCTCACGCGCGTTCTCCCTGTCCTACGCTGCCCAGACTATGCCACAGGAGCAGGGGCAGGCCGATACCCCCCAATCGGCCGTCAACTTTGTCAACATTCGCGAGTGACGACGGCCATGACGATCCCCGGTTTCGACATCGACGCGTTCGTCGCCGCCACGCTGGCGGAGGATCTGGGAGATGTCACGAATGGGGGTGGCGACATCACCTCTGCCGCGGTCATCCCGGCGGACGCGCGCTTCGCCGGCGTCATGGACAGCCGCGACGCGATCACCGTCGCGGGGCTCGAGATTGCCGAGGCGTTCTTCCGCGCGCTCGATCCCGATGTCACGATCGAGCGGCTGGTGGAGGATGGCGCACGCGTCGCTCCCGGCGCCGATCTGATGCACCTGACCGGCAATGCCCGCGCGCTGCTGACCGCGGAGCGCTCCGCGCTCAACACCGTGCAGCATCTCTCCGGCATCGCCACGCTCACGCGCACCTATGTCGATGCCATCGCCGGCACCGGTGCGACGCTGCTCGACACGCGCAAGACCATCCCCGGCCTGCGCCTGCTCGAGAAATATGCGACCCGGATGGGGGGCGCGACCAATCACCGCGTGGGGTTGTGGGACGCGGCGATGATAAAGGACAACCACGTCGCGGTCGCGGGCTCGGTGGGGGAGGCCGTCGCCCGCGCCGTCCGCGCCGGTATCGCCCGCATCATCGTGGAGGTCGACCGCATCGACCAGATCGAACCCGCGCTCGCCGCTGGGGCGACGCACCTGCTGCTCGACAACATGGACGTCGCCACCCTGCGCGGCGCGGTCACGCTGATCGGCGGACGCGTGCCGACCGAGGCCTCGGGCGGTGTCCGCCTCGACACCATTCGCGCGATTGCCGAAACCGGCGTGACCTACATCAGCGTCGGGCGCCTGACCCAGTCGGCGCCGGCTGCCGATGTCGGTCTGGATTTCACCGCGATGTGACGCGCCATTGCGCTGTCCGCGATCGGCGTTAGCTTGGCGGCTGCAATTGGGGGAAATGGACATGACGCGACCGACATCGATCGTGACGTTTGAGCGTGTGTATCTGGGGGCGTGGGCGCTCGGCGTCATCAACACCGCGATGACGTGGTCGGTGGTGCAGGCGAGCCCGGAAGTGGCGCTTGCCACCGCGCAGATCGGTGCCTGGTATGTGCCGACCATTACCGCGATCGGGCTGCTGATCCCGCTGCTGGTCTGGTATTTCGTGGCTCGTCGCGGCAGCGCGGTGGCGAAATGGATCATGGTCGTGCTGACGGTCATCGGCGTCGGTGGTCTCGCTTTCTCGGCACTGATGGGGCGGCTGCCGGGAACGACCGCAGCGATCATCTCGATCGTCACCGTCGCGCTGAACGTCTTCGCCGCGACCCAGCTGTTCAAGCCCGATACGCGCGTATGGTTCGGCGAAACCCCGGTCGAGCGCGCATGACCCCGGCGCGCATCGTCCTGGCGCTGGCGGCGCTCACCGCGCCCGCAGTGGCGTCGGCGCAGGCGTATAAATGCGCGATCCCCGACCGCATCGCGACGCCGCGCCCCGACGGCCCGACGCCGCGCGAGCCGCGGCGTGTGCTGCCGATCGGGGGTTATACGCTGGCGATCACCTGGGCGCCGCAATATTGCCGCAGCAACGCCGACCGCGACGCATCGGCGTTCCAGTGCGGCGGCGGCAATCGCTTCGGTTTCACGCTCCACGGCCTGTGGCCGGACGGGCGCGGCAAGCAATGGCCGCAATATTGCAGCACTGCCGCGATCCTCCCGCGGGAGGTCGTGCAGGCCAATCTCTGCGCGACGCCCTCGCCGCAGCTGCTCCAGCATGAATATGCCAAGCACGGCACCTGCATGGCGGTGCCGCCCGCGGACTATTTCCGGCGATCGACCGCGCTTTACGCCCGGCTGCGCTATCCCGACATGGACGCGCTGTCGCGACGCCCGGGGCTGACGGTCGGTCAGTTCGCGACGGCCTTCGCGCGCACCAATCGCGGGATCGCCCCGGACATGCTGCGCGTGACCGCGAACCGCGGCGGCTGGCTGGACGAAGTGTGGCTGTGCCTCGACACGCGCATGGCCTATGCGCGCTGTCCGTCGCATCAGGGCGGGCTTGCCCCCTCGAAGCGGCTGAAGATCTGGCGCGGCGCGCGGTAGATCAGGCCTCGATCGTCATCGTCGACGGGTGATGACGGTCGAGGTGTTTGCGGATGATCCGCAGGTTGCGGGTGTTGGAGCGGAAGAAGAAATCGGCGGCATCGCCGACCAGCGGCACGGCGCCAAGCAGGGCGTCGAACCCGACGTTGGCCGACATCCGCGCCAGCTGCCACTTCGACATGCCGAGATTGCGGGCCTCCCACACGAGCCAGCTCCCCATCGCCGCCGCGATCACGTCGCCGACCACGGGGACCAGCCCGACGATGAAGTCGAGCCCGACCGGCTGGTTGATCCCCGGCACGACGAAGCTGCGCTCCAGCAGCTTCTCCAGCGCCTCGATCCGCTGGCGGACGGCGGCGGGGTCGGTGCCGAGCGACAGGCGGATGTCGGGGCGGAGCGGGGTGGGGTTGGCCATGTCCCTCAATTGGGGTCGCCGCGCAAATGGTTCAACGGGTGCGCCGCGCGGGCATTGGGCGTGAACGCCTTCAGCCGCGCCGCCACCAGCGACCAGCGGAGCGGGCGCGCGATCGGGATGAAGGCCACGTCCGCCGCCAGCGCCTGATCGGCGGCGCTCAGCAACCGCGCCCGCTCCTCGAGCGTATCGGCATCGCGCGCCGCGGCGATCTGCGCCGCAACCGGCGCGCCGCACGGCTGGCACGCGGTGCGCAGATACCATCGCGCGCTGTCATAGGGGGCGACCTGATCGACCAGCCGCAGGTCGGCATCGGCATCGGCGGGGACGCGCACCGTGGCGATCCCCACGCGGCGAAGCATCGCCCCCAGCTGGCCGTAGAGCGTCGTCATCCCCGGCCCGGACGGCAATGCGATGCGCAGCCGCACCGGCTGCCCCCAGGCCGCGACCTGCGCCGCGGCCGCCGCCTGGCGCTCGTCGGGCGGCAGCAACGACCAGCCGGCAGGCGCAGGCGCTGCGGCGGCGTCGAGCTGCTCGGGAAGCACCGTCTCGCTCGTGCTCCAGCCGTCGCGGAAGACCCCGACCAGCGCGGTGCGGTCGATTGCCTGCGCCAGCGCGGCGCGGTGGTCGGCGCTCGCCAGGAACCCCGCGCGGTTGGCGATGGCGAGGCCGAACAACCCGGCGGCGGGGTCGACGCGGATATTGGCGGGCGCGACCCCGGCGAGAGCGAGCAGCGGCCAGTCGGCAAGCGTGCCCCCGGTCACCATGTCCGACCTCTTGTCGGCAAAGCGCAGCACCGCCACCGACGCGCGTTCGCCCCGCAGCCGCACGAATGCCTCGGGCGGTGGCGCCTCGTCGTCGTCGGTCTCGGCGAGCGGGCGCAGCATAACGCCCGGACCCGCGGCGCCGGCCACGATCCGGAACGGGCCGGCACCGGCGATCCCTCCCCGCGCGGCGATCGTCATGTCGCCCTGCGCGAACAGCTTCAGCAGGTCGGGGCGGGGGCGTTTCAGCCGCACCTCGATCACCTGCGGCGTCATCGCCACGATCTCGTCGATCGCGGTGAGGTAGGGCGCGACCGCCGTGCCCGGGCGCGCGGCGACCGCGCGGCGCAGGACGGGCACGATATCCTCCGCGACGACCGCTCGGCCATCGGGCCAGCTGGCCTCGCGCAGGCGGAAGATGAAGCTGCGGTTGTCGTCGCGCACGATCCAGCGTTCGGCGAGGCCCGGCTCGATCCCGCCGGCGGCGTCGAACTGGACCAGGCCCTGCGCGGTCGCCGCGACCAGCGTGCGGGTCGCGGGGGAGGGGGGCGCGCGCCCGGTCGCGGCGGTGTTGACCGGCCCGCCGATGACGCTGACGACGACCGGCACGTCATCGGGCCGGCGCTCGCACGCGGCGAGGGTCGAGAGGAGAAGAGCAGTGGTGCGGACGGCGGGACTCGAACCCGCACGCCGTTTCGGGCGAGGGATTTTAAGTCCCGTGCGTCTACCAATTTCGCCACGTCCGCGCACTGACGGAGCGAGGAACAAGCGCAGCTTGTTCCAGACTCCGTCGAGCCGGCCGGCGGGCATTAGCCCGTCCGACGTCATGCGATTTACTCGCATGACGGCTCGATACGCTAGTCGTTTCATTAGAAAAGCTATTGGCCGATATTCGCGCCGCGGCAAAGGCTCTCCTGAGCGCCTGCCTTGCAGGCAGTCGAAGGGCCGCGTCGTGACGTCGAACCTCGCATGCGCGAGGCCGGCCGGTTTTCGGCGAGTCCGTCCGTAAGGTGCGCTCGCTCCGCTCCGCTTACCTTGCGACCGGCCGCCTCAAACGTTCAGCCGTGCCCGCATTTCCTTGCCGGGCTTGAAGTACGGCACGCGCTTCGCCTCGACATCCACGGTTTCGCCGGTGCGGGGGTTGCGACCCTGGCGGGCGTCGCGGGCGCGGGTAGAGAAAGCGCCGAAGCCGCGCAGCTCGACACGGCCATCCGCCGTCAGTCGCGAGACGATCTGGTCGAAGAACACATCGACGATCTTCTCGATATCGCGCGCCGAAAGGTCGGCGTGATCGCGCATCAACATGGTCACAAGTTCAGACCGGATCATTCCGCCCCCCAGAGCGTCCCCGTTCGAATGGCCGGGCGTGGCGCATCCTTGCAGAGACCGTTCTTACGCAGCAATCCCAACTTACATCAACTGGCGGGACCAAAAAAAGCGGGGCAGCAAAGTATTTTGCTGCCCCGTTTCGATGTTACTTGGTTTCGCCGGTGCGGGCCTTGAGGGCCTCGCCCAGGATGTCGCCGAGCGACGCACCCGAGTCGGACGAACCGTACTGCTGGACCGCCTGCTTCTCCTCGGCGATCTGCATCGCCTTGACCGAGAAGGTCGGCTTCTTCGACCGGTCGAACCCGGTGACCATCGCGTCGAACTTCTGCCCGACCTGGAACCGCTCCGGACGCTGCTCGTCGCGGTCGCGACCGAGGTCGGTGCGCTTGATGAAGCCGGTCGCGCCGTCTTCGCCTGCCTGCACCTCGAGGCCCGCGTCGCGGACTTCGAGGACGGTGACCGTGACGACCGAGTTCTTGTTCAGCTTGTCGCCGGCTGCCGCCGCGCCGACCACGGGGCCACCGCGCTCGAGCTGCTTCATGCCGAGCGAGATACGCTCCTTGTCGGGCTCGATCGCGAGCACGACGGCCTGGACCGTCTCACCCTTGCGATGCAGGTTGAGCGCGTCCTCGCCCGAGATGCCCCAGGCGATGTCCGACATGTGGACCATGCCGTCGACGTCGTTGTCGAGGCCGATGAACAGGCCGAATTCGGTCGCGTTCTTGACTTCGCCCTCGACGGTCGAGCCGACCGGGTGCGCAGCCTCGAAGGCCTCCCACGGATTGGCCTGCGCCTGCTTCAGGCCGAGCGAGATGCGGCGCTTGTCCTGATCGACCTCGAGGACGACGACTTCGACTTCCTGGCTGGTCGACACGATCTTGCCGGGGTGGACGTTCTTCTTGGTCCACGACATTTCCGACACGTGGACCAGGCCCTCGATGCCGGCTTCCAGCTCGACGAACGCACCATATTCGGTGATGTTCGTGACGCGGCCCGACAGCTTGGCGCCGACCGGGTACTTCTGCATCGCGCCGTCCCAAGGATCGCTCTCGAGCTGCTTCATGCCCAGCGAGATGCGCTGCGTGTCCTTGTTGATGCGGATGATCTGGACCTTGACGGTGTCGCCGATGTTCAGGACTTCCGACGGATGGCCGACGCGCTTGTAGCTGAGGTCGGTGACGTGCAGCAGGCCGTCGATGCCGCCCAAGTCGACGAACGCACCGTAATCGGTGATGTTCTTGACGACGCCGTCGATGATCTGGCCCTCGGCCAGGCTCAGGATCAGGCCCGAACGCTGCTCGGCGCGGGTCTCTTCCAGAACGGCGCGGCGCGACACGACGATGTTGCCGCGCTTGCGGTCCATCTTCAGGATCTGGAACGGCTGCGGGATGTCCATCAGCGGGGTGACGTCGCGCACCGGACGGATATCGACCTGCGACCCCGGCAGGAAGGCAACCGCGCCCGAGAGATCGACGGTGAAGCCGCCCTTGACGCGACCGAAGATCACGCCCTCGACGCGGGCCGACTTGGCGAATTCGGTTTCCAGCGTGTCCCAGGCGGCTTCGCGGCGGGCGCGGTCGCGGCTGAGCATGGCTTCGCCGTTCGCATTCTCGACGCGGTCGACATAAACCTGGACTTCGTCACCGACCTTCAGGTCGGCCTTCTGGCCCGGCGCGGCGAATTCGCGCAGCGGCACGCGGCCTTCGCTCTTCAGGCCGACGTCGATGACGGCCAGGTCGTTCTCGATGCCGGTGACGGTGCCGATGACGACGCGGCCTTCGAACCCGTCGGCCTGGCCGAGAGTGGCGTCGAGCATTGCGGCGAAATCATCGCGGGTGGGATTGGCGGCGGTTGCCATAAATATGGGCGTCCTGTTCAACTGTTTTCCGGCCAGCCGGTTGGATCCGGCGGTCTTGGCCAAAATGCCGCGGCGGCCGGGTGCCGAACGCGGCGTCCACCGGGGCAAAGCCGCCGACGCGAAGACTTTGGGACTGATGCGCATACGGCGCGGCCAGCGATGCCGGTATCGACCGGGTGCGCTCCGCGCCTCGCGAGCTAGGGCTGTTTCGCCGTTGCCGTCCGAGCCTCCACGAGCGAAATCGCCCGCTGGACGGCGGCGTCTATAGAGAGAAAGCTGGTGTCGAGCAAGGCGGCATCCTCGGCGGCGCGCAAGGGCGCTTGGCTGCGGCTGGAATCGCGTTCGTCCCGCGCGCGGATGTCGGCCAGCACCTTGTCCAGGCTCGCAAAGCTGCCGCGGTCGCGCAACTCGGCGTGGCGGCGACGGGCGCGGATCATTGGCGTCGCCTTCACGAACAGCTTGGCGTCGGCGTGCGGCGCGATGACGGTGCCGATATCGCGCCCGTCGAGCACTGCGCCGCCGGGCTGTGCCGCGAACCTTTTCTGCCGCTGGAGCAGCGCCGCCCGCACCAGCGGGTGTGCGGACACGATCGACGCGGTCTTGCCGATCAGGTCGTCCTTCAGCCGCTCCTGCGCCAGCATCGCCTCGTCGAAATTGCACGCAGCGACCGCGTCGGCCTCCTTCTCGGGGTCGAGCTCGTTGTCGAGCACGGTGGCGGCGACCGCGCGGTAGAGCAGGCCGGTGTCGAGATGCGGCAACTTATAGTGCCGCGCCAGCGCGCGGGCGATGGTGCCCTTGCCGGAAGCCGCGGGTCCGTCGACGGCGATAATCATGCCTCGACTTCCGCCACCGGGGCGACCGCGTCAAGCGTCGCGAAGAACATGGGATAGCTGGTTGCGACCGGCGACGCGTCGTCGATCGTGACCGGTGCTGCGGCGTGCAGCCCGGCGACCGTCAGGCTCATCGCGATACGGTGGTCGAGCAGCGAGGCGATCGTCGCGCCGCCGGGCAGGGGCCCGCCGCCGGTGCCGGTCACCGACAGGCCATCGTCGTGCTCGGTGACGGCCACGCCGATTGCCGACAGCGCCGCTGCCATCGCGGCGATGCGGTCCGATTCCTTGACGCGCAATTCCTCCGCCCCGCGCGCGACCGTCGTGCCTGTGGCGAAGGCGGCTGCGACGAACAGCGCGGGATATTCGTCGATCATGCTCGGTGCCAGGTCGTGCGGCACGGTGATCGCCGACAGCGCGGCGTGGCGGACGTGCAGGTCAGCGACCGGCTCGCCCCCGACACTGCGCGCATCGCGCTCGGTGATATCGGCGCCCATCATCCTGAGTGCTGTGACCAGTCCGCTGCGCGTCGGATTCAGCCCGACATTCTCGATCACCACGTCCGACCCCGGCACCACGCTCGCCGCGACCAGCCAGAAGGCAGCGGAGGAGGGATCGCCCGGCACGACGATATGCTGTGGCGCCAGTTCGGCCTCGCCGCGGATCGATATCACGCGGCCCTCGGGCGTTTCCTCGATGGTCAGGTCGGCGCCGAACCCCGCCAGCATCCGCTCGCTGTGATCACGGGTCGCGACCGGCTCGATCACGCGGGTGATGCCCGGCGTGTTGAGTCCCGCGAGCAATATCGCCGACTTCACTTGCGCCGACGCGACCGGCAGCGTGTAGGTGATCGGCACCGCCGGTACGATCCCGCGGACCATCAGCGGGAGGCGCCCACCCGGACTCGCGGTGATCTCGGCACCCATCGTCGCCAGCGGATCGATCACGCGCCCCATCGGTCGCTTGCTGAGCGAAGCGTCGCCGGTGAACGTGGCGGTGATGGCGTGGCTCGCGACCAGCCCCATCAGCAGCCGCGTCGATGTGCCCGAATTGCCCATGTCGAGCGCACTCGCTGGCTGGAGCAAGCCGCCGACGCCCACGCCGTGGATCCGCCAGCTACCGTCGTCGTCGCGCTCGATCGTCGCGCCCATTGCGCGCAGCGCCGCCGCAGTGGCGAGCACGTCCTCGCCCTCAAGAAGTCCCTCGACCCGGCTTTCCCCGACTGCCAGCGCGGAAAACATCAGCGCGCGGTGGCTGATCGACTTGTCGCCGGGCACGCGCACCCGGCCTTTCAACGCACCGCGCGGGCCGATCGTCAGCGGGGAAGGGGCGGGGTGGCTCATGCGCCGGGGTCTTTGACAGTGCCCTTGCGCTATGGCAAGGCGCGCCCCACGTCGCTGGCACTGTCGGCGATTTCCCGATTATTCCTGTAAGCGAGAGCGGTTCATGGTGAAGCCCGAATGGGGCACGAAGCGTGCGTGTCCGAAGTGCGGAACGCGCTTCTATGATCTCGGCAAGGATGATCCGGTCACCTGCATCGAATGCGGCGTGAACTGGAACCCCGAGCCCATCCTGAAGTCCAAGCAGCCGCTGCCGTTCGAGGCGGTGAAGGCCGACAAGAAGGAAGCCGATTCCGATCTCGGGGCGGATGACGATCTGGACGCCGACGTCGAGGAAGAAGAGCCCTCGGCCGACGACGACGTCGACCTGGGCGGCGACGACGACCTGGGCGTCAAGACCGCGGACGAAGACGAGGAAAGCTGATTTTCCTGGCACGGGTTGGGCGGTGCGGTTTTTCCCGAGAAACCCCGCTCAACCCGCTTGCCAACCGCGTCGCGCCTGACTAGAGGCGACGCCTTCCCAGGGTATATCCCGCAAGGTTCGGGGCCGTAGCTCAGCTGGGAGAGCGCTGCAATGGCATTGCAGAGGTCAGGGGTTCGATCCCCCTCGGCTCCACCATCTTTCCATGATCTCAGATACTTGGGCGTCTTACGGCGCCGCGTCGGTTTTTGTGCGCGTCGCGCGTGATGCCGGCACCACTTCGATCCTGAGCGGCGCTGCCGTCAGGTAGCGGCGGACCACCGCCTGCACCGCGGCGGCATCGACCACGCGGCGCCCCTCCACATAGCTGCGGATCGATTCGACCTGGCGCGGATCGTCGAGATCGCCGCCGAGCGCCGCACGCCAATAGGCGTTACCCGCGCGGTTGCGTTCGGCGGCGGCGACGACGGTCTGGCGCGCGCGGGCAAGCGCATCGGCGTCCGGCCCGCGCGCGGCGATGTCGGCCACGATGCGCGTGACGGCGGCGGCGAAGTCGGCGATGCGTTCGGGCCGCAGCTGCGCGCTGGCGACGACCGCGCCGAAATCTTCGAAGCCGGGCGCCGCAGATCCGCTCACGCTCGGGCTGTAGCTGCCGCCTTCGGTCTCGCGGAATTCCTCGGTCAGGCGGTTCTGGATCAGCGCCTGCGCGACCAGCAGCGCGCGTGCTGTCTTCAGGTCGGCCAGCGCACCGCCCGTGCGCCAGGCGAGCATCACCGCCGCCTGATCCGGATCGCCCGCGTGGGTCGCCCGGATCGGTCCTGCCGCCATCGCCGAAATGGCGAGCGACGCGGCGGCGGGCGGCACGTCGGTGCGCGGCGGCAGCGCGCCGAACGTCCGCGCGACCGCGGCGATGGCGGCATCGCGGTCGACGTCGCCGACGATCGCGATGCGTACCGGCCCGGCCGCCATCTGCTCGGTCCAGTAGCGCCGCAGCCCCAGCACGGTCGCACCATAGACGTCGCCGGGCGCCGGCAGGCCACGGAAGCGCAGGTCGCCCCCGTAGAGCGCGGGCGCCGCGACGAGTTGCAGCACCGAGCCTGGCCGGTTGCGGATCGTCGCGAACACCGCCTTGAACCCGTCCTTCGCCTGGGAAAGCGCGACCGGATCGATGCTTGGTCGCAGCACACCCGCCAGCATCACGCGCAGTGCCTCGTCGAGGTCGCGGCGGCTGGTCGTGCCGCTGAGGCTGAGCGCCCCGGTGCCCGGCGAAACGCCGAACCCGACCTGCCGCCCCGCCGCGAAGCGCGCGAGCTCGGGCGCGGTGAAGCCCGCGATCCCGCTCGCCGCCAGCACGCCGCTGCTCCATCCCAGCCCGGCATCGCCCGGGCGCCGCCCGGCCAAGCCGTGGCCGATGCGCACGTCGATGCCGATCGAATCGCGTGCATAGTCGGTGTGCTTGATGTCCAGCTCGACGCCGTTGGCGAAGGTGACGCGCTCGATGCCGAGGTCGTTGATCCGGCGTTCCCCGGCAATGGCGCCCGCGGCGCGCGGCGGGCTGAGCGCGTCGATGGTGACGGTCCGCAGCGCGGACGCGGCACCGCCGCCGGCCTTGCGGGCATCGGTCAAGGCCTTGGCCGCGTCGCCGGCAGGGACCGGCGCTCGCGCGATCACCAGCAGGCGCGGTTCGGGCGCGAACAGCGTGCGCAATACCGACTGCACTGCCGCGGGCGTGATCGCCGGAACCTGCGCCGCGAACAGATCGGCGTAATAGGCGCGGGGGCCGGCGACGTCGCCGCTGTCCACCGCCCCGACGAACAGGTCGGCCTGCGTCGCCGACGACCATGTCGTGCTGGTATCGGCCGCGCGGCGCAGCGCCTGGCCGACGCCGGCGGTCTGCTGGTCGATCTCGGCCTGGTCGACCGGTGTCGCGAGCGTGCGGTTGACGACGCGGTACGCCTGGACCAGCGCGGGGAGCAGCCGGTCGGGGCGGGGCGAAACCGACAGCGTGGTCTGGTCGGCAAGATTGCGCGACTGCGACCGCGAGACGCTGGCGCCCAGCATGTCGCCCCCGGTCCGCGCCTCCGCATCCAGCCGCTGGTTCAGGATCCTGAGCGCGATCGTCGCCAGCGTATCGGCGCGCTCGCGCTCGGCGGTGACCACCGCGTCGTCGTGCGGCGCGATCCACGCGACCGCCAGCCCCGCCGGCACCAACGGATCGACGACGATGCGCGTGTTCGTCGCAGGGATCGTCGGCGCGCCATAGGCCGGCTCGCTCGGGCGCGGCCCGTCGCCCTGCCAGCCGCCGAAATGCCGCCGCACCAGCCCCTCCAGCACCGCCGGATCGGCATCGCCCGCGACCACCACGACCGCGCGCTCGGGACGGTACCAGCGTTTGTAGAACCGCCGCAGCCCGGCGCTGTCCGTCGCCGCCAGCGACGCCGCGGTGCCGCCGACGTCGCGGCGTTCGGCGAGCAGCCCGGACTGGAACAGCGGGCGCACCGCGTCCTGCACCTTCTGCGCGCTCGGCGTGATCCGGGCGGCGCGCTCGGCCAGCACGACCTTGCGCTCGATATCGACCAGCTTCGGCGCGATCGTCGCGTCGGTCATCATGTCGGCAAGCGCGCCCGTCGCTTCGTCGAGCGATGCGGCGTCGTTTCGCGGCAGGTCGAGCTTGTACACCGTCGCGCGCATCGAGGTGAAGGCGTTGGTGTCCGATCCAAAGCTCGCGCCCAGCCGCTGCCACAGCCGCACCGCTTCGCCGTCCGGGCGTCGGGTGGTGCCGCGGAACACCATGTGCTCCAGGAAATGCGCCCAGCCGCTCTCCGCGTCGCCCTCCATCAGCGCGCCGGCGTCGATGCGCACGCGGATCGCGACCGTGTTGGGCGGGGTGGCGTTGCGCCGCACGGCATAGCGGACGCCGTTGGGCAGCGTCCCCGTCCGCCACTCAGGATCGGCGGGAATGTCGCTGCCCGCGTGCAGCCACGACGGCGCCACCGCGGGCGCGGCGACCGGCGGCGTCGGCGTCTGGTTCCGGGCGACGCCCGCCGCCGCACAGGCCATCAGGGCGAGTGCCGAAAGGCGGCGGGCGAGCGAATTCAGGGGCATGGATGGGGAAACTCCGGTTCCCGCCAGCTTGCCCGATCGCCGCCAGGCCGCAAAGCCACTTGGCGATGACACCGGTTTCCAATAGCGTGCCTCGTATCGGGGGGGGTGACGAGATATGTGGCGAACGGCTTTGGCAATGTGGGCGGCGACGCTGGCGCAGGGAGCAGCCGGCCAGACGCCCGTTCCACCCGTCCAGCCGATCCGAGCGACGAAGATCGTCCTGGTCGGCGATTCGACGGTGCAGGCGAACAGCGGCTGGGGCGGGGCGTTCTGCGCCTATCACGTCACGTCGTTCGCGGCCTGCGTGAACCTGGCGCGTGGCGGGCGCAGCACGTCGAACTACCGGGCGGAGGGGTCATGGGCGCTGGCGCTCGCCGAGATGCGCACGCCCGGCTTTGCCGTCACCTATGTCCTGATCGGGTTCGGGCACAACGACCAGCCGGGCAAGCCGGGTCGGTCGACCGACCTTGCCACCGAATTCCCCGCCAACATGGAGCGCTACGTCGCCGAGATTCGCGCGACGGGGGCGATCCCGGTGCTGTTCACGCCGCTGACCCGGCGTCAGTTCAAGGACGGCAGGCTCGACCGCGATCTCGATCCCTGGGCGGCGGCGATCCGCGCGGTGGGCGCGCGCACCGCGACGCCGGTGATCGACCTCAACCGCCTGTCCGCCGACGCGGTGCAGGCGATGGGCCCGGTCGCCGCCAACCACCTCGCGCAGCTTCCGCCGCCACCGTTGGTGCAAGTGGCCGCCGCGACCGGCACGACGATCGCCGCGCCCAAGACCGAAGTGATGGTGCAGCCCGCCACAACGGGCCCGCGCTGGGGCGATCCCAAGCTGTCGTTCGACTACACCCACTTGGGACGCGCCGGCGCGGACTATTTCGCGACACAGATGACGACGGCGCTCGGGGAGGGCGTTCCCGCGCTGCGCCCGCTGCTGATCCCGTAGCTACAACGCGCGGTAGCGGAAGTCGCGGAACGTCGCCGCGCCCGTTCCTGCCGAATAGAGCCCGGGCCGCAGCATCAGGAAGCCGCCGCGGACATTGTGGTGATAGCCCGACACTTCCATCCCCCGGTCGAACCGCGTCCAGCTGACGCCGCCGTCGGTCGATGTGTGATAGCTGACGATGTGGCGGTTGTTCGTCACGCGCATCCGCATGCGCCGGCCGTTGGGATTGGCCGGGCGCCCGCGCTCGATGCCATATTGGTGGGTGACGAATCGCTTTTCGTCGAAGCCCAGGCCGCAATAGAGCTTCTCGTCGTAGAACAGGATCAGCCCCGCGGTGCCGCCGGGCGCGATCTCGATATCGCATTCGAACTGGTAGCCCCGGTCGCCCGCGATCAGCAGCAGCGGTGAGGACGTGGAGGGGGCGGTGCCCCGCGCCGCCAGCACCAGCGCGCCACCCACGACGTTCGCGCGCGATCGTTCGTCGGCGGCGGGTTTGAAGAAATTCCACTTGCGCCCGATGTCCAGCGTGCCGAAATCGTCGGACAGCGCCATGCCGTGGGGAGCAATTTTTGTGCCGCCCCGGGGCTTGGCGATCGGCTGCGACAAATCGCCACCCGTCATCCGGAACCAGCCGTCCGGAGTCCACTCGACCGGATCGAGCAACGTCTGCCGCCCGAGCGTCCAATAGCCGTTTTCGTACCCGTGATAAACGCTCCACCAGTCGCCCGCCGGCCCCTCGACCAAGGTGGCATGGCCGCGCGACCACCAGTTTTCGGAAAGGTCGGTGGTGCGGACGATGGGGTTGTTCGGCGCGTTGACCCACGGCCCATGGATCGATCGGGAGCGGGCGGCGATCACCATGTGCCCGGTCGGCGGGCCCGCCGTGCCGCCCACCGCCAGGATCAGGTAGAACCAGCCGCCGTGGCGCAGCACCTTCGGCCCTTCAGGGCTGAACCCCTCGACGTCCCAGCTGTCGGGGTAGCGCCATGGATCGTACACATGTTCGGGCTCGCCGATGCGGCGCAGGCCGTCGTCGGACAGCCGCACCCGGTCCCCGCCCGACAGGAACAGCCAGCGCGATCCGTCCTCGCCCACCGCATGGCCGGGATCGATGTGGGCGGGCAGCTTCAGGTCGATCGGCGCGCTCCACGGCCCCTCGATCCGGTCGGCCCAGATTACGTAAATCGTGTTCGGCGACGCCTTCACCGGGATGTACAGGAAATAGCGCCCGCCGTGCTTGGCGAGTTCGGGCGCCCACACCGACCCGATATTCTGTGTGAGGGCAGCGGTGATCGGCGTCCAGTTCACCAGATCGCGCGAATGCCAGATGACCAGCCCCGGATATGAATCGAAGGTCGAGAAGGTCATGTAATAGTCCGCCCCGTCCTTCAGGATCGTCGGGTCGGGATGGTCGCCGGCCATCAGCGGGTTGAGGAAGCGGCCGTCGCCCAGGTCGGCGATGCGTTGGTTGTCGTACCCGCGTTTCCAGTCGAGCACGGGTGCGCGCCGGGCCGGTGCCGCTGCCGCGGCGGGGACAGGCGGCAGGGCGGCGGTCAGCGCCACCGCTGCCGTCGCCCCGAATGCCTCGCGCCGCGTCAGCGCGATCTCGCCGTCCCGCCGCGCCACGGTCAGAACTTGAACCGCGCGCCGACGCGGTAGATCGGGCCCGAGCTCGCATATTGGGTCACGACCGGATTCTCCTGATAGGCAAAGCGATTGGTCGTCTGGTTGGTCAGGTTCAACCCCTCCGCCGTCACCGAGAACCAGTTGGTAAACTTGTAGCTGACCGACGCGTCGATGTTCGTCGTCGCCTTCGAATAGACGAAGTCGTTGACGAGCGGGCCGTTGCACTCGACCCCGGCGACCGACGGGTTGGCGGGGCTGTTGGTCAGGCCCGGTGCGCACGGCCCCGCCGCAATCGGGTAGGCGGTGCTGTATCCTTTACGATACGCCCCCGAAACGCGCGCACGCAGCTTCTTGGTTTCGTAGAACAAAGTCGCGTTGATTGCCTGCGGCGATACGCCCACGAACGGCGCCTTGCCCAGAATCTGCGGGGTCAGCTGCACGCCCGCTGCCGACTGGGTGCCGGGGTCGAGGATATAGTTCAGCTCGGACTTGATGTACGTATAGTTCAGCTGCGCGCCCAGGTTGCGGAAGATCCACGGCAGGAATGTGAAGTTCTGCTGATAGCTGAGCTCGATCCCGCGCAGATAGCCGCCCGGTGCATCCTGGAACTGGCGCGCGGTGAACGGGCCGTTGTTGTTCAGATACGCGATCTGGTTGGCGTTGGTGAACTGCGCGGTGATCGCCGCCACAGTCGCGGCATCGGCGAAGTTGCTGAGCGGTCCGGTGAACAGGATCGTCTGCGGGAAGCTTTCGATATCCTTCTGGAACAGCGCGACCGAGAACAGCCCGCCGCGCGCGAAATACCATTCGAAGCTGGCGTCGAGGTTGGTCGAGCGGAACGGTTTCAGCTTGGGGTTACCCACCGTCAGCGAGGCGCCGACCGTGCTGCCGTCGTTCGGGACCGACAGGGCGGTGATCGTCGGCGACAGATTGCCCAGCAGCGGACGCGCCATCACCTTCGACGCGGCGAAACGGACGATCACATTGTCGATCGGCTCGTACACCAGGTTCATCGACGGCAGGTAATCGGTGTAGCGGTTCGTGCCGACGATCGGACGGCCCGCGGTCGTGGTGCCGTTCGAGGTGACGTCGGTGATCGCGACGCGCGTGCCCGCGTTGCCGCGGAACGGACGCCCGAACAGCATCGTGTTCCAGTCTGCCTGGAAATAGAATCCGGTGTCCTTTTCGGTCACCGAAAAATTCTCGCGACCGCCGTTGCGCCGCGTCGTCAGGCGCCAGTCGCCCCATTTGTTGACGCAGTTGCAGGTGAAGTCGAACAGGTTCTGGAAACCCGCGATCGTCGGCACCAGGAAGCTGGTCGCGGTCCCCTCGGGCAGGGTCAGGCCCTGGCCGAAGTCGATCGTCTTGCTGACCGAGGCGACCGTGGCGCCGGCTTCCCTCAGTGTCGGATTGAGCAGGTCGTTGTTGCGCTCGGCCAGCGACGTCTCGAACCCGAACTCGCGATAGTTGCCGCCGAAGCCCAGGTTGAATTCGTCGTTCACCTGCCAGTCGAAATCGATCTTCGCCTGCTTGTAGGTGTTTTTCACCTTGCGGACATAATGGCGGATCGCGGAGAAACCCTTGACCGTCTGCCAGCTGGCCGGATCGGCGGCGTCGAAGCCGAAATCGATCTTGGGCATCGCCCCGTCACCGCGCTCGTCATAGACGAAGCTGCCCGGGCTATCCATGCGGTTGAACTCGACCAGCAGGCCTTGCGTATCGTTGGTCGACTGCGATCCGCCGCCGATGAACACCGCCTTGAAATTGTCGGTGAACTCGTGCGCCAGGTTGATCGACACCTGACGGAACTCGGTCGTGTATTCGCTTTGGTCTGCGGCCGAGCGGAAGTCGACGTTGCGGAGCACCAGATAGTCGGCGACGCCGTTGGTGACGTTCGCATCGAGCACGTCGACCGCCGGCCGCCCGATCAGCTGCCCGCGGAACGCCAGCCGGTTGGTCGACGCGATGTACCCGACCGAATTGGGGTTGTTATAATAGTCATAGGGATCGAGGTTGAACGGATTGACCGAGAAGATGTTGGCGGTCGCCGGGTCGTTTGCCGCCACCGCGCCCGGCGTGACTGCCGACGGCGCGAGGACGGACGGCACCAGCACGTTCGCGCTGTTGAGCGCCGTCGCGAAGGCCGGGGTCGTGCCGTACAGCTGGCTCCCGCAATCCTGTGCGGGCACGATGTCGCTGCCGGCATTGGGCACGCACAGCCCGGGATACAGCGCGCGCGCCGCGGACGGCGTCAGCGTGTTCGACGCGGTGTTGTAGGTGGCGTTGGTGTTGTTGCGGTTCAGGCCGACCGAGGAAATCTGGTTGTTGGTCGACCGGTTCTTGAAGCGCGAATAGGCGCCGTCGATCGATAGCAGGGTGCGGTTGCTGATCTGCCACTGGTACGAACCGGTGATGCCGATCCGCTCGTTCTTCACATCCTGCTGCTGCAACGTCGCGAGCGCCGGGATCCGCACCAGCGAATCATCGAAGCGCCCCGCGGTGTTGTACGGCGCGCCCGGATACAGCTTCGCATAGGCGGTCGGGTCCGATCCGGTCTGCGCCGCGATCGCTTCGGGATTGGTGATCGCGGTGCCGAAGGTCGTGCCGGCGGGCGCGGAGAAGCCGGCGCGCTGCGGGTTCTCGTTCCCGGCCCACTGCGTGCCGCGGTAGAGATAGTCCGACTGGCCCGGCTGGCGGAAATACTGGTCGAGCGAATTTTCCGACTTCGAATAGGCGCCCGAGATCAGGATGCCCATGTCGCCGTTCAAAAAGCGGGTGGAGGCGAGGCCGGCGATGCGCGGCGACCATTTCTTGCTGTTCTGCTGATAGCTGCCCTCGGTCGAGAGCGCGAAGGTCGTCTTCTTGTAGTCGAACGGACGCCCGGTCTGCAGGTCGATGGTCGCGCCGAGCGAGCCTTCATCGGTTTCGGCGGACGGGGTCTTCTGCACCTTCAGCGAACTGAACAGCTCGGATGCGAACGTGTTGTAGTCGAAACTGCGGCTGCGGTTCGGGCTGGTCCCCGCATCGTTCGACCCTGCGGTCGCCAGCGCCTCCAGCCCGTTCAGGCGGGTACGGTTGAAATCGCCGCCGAGGCCGCGGACGGTGATGCCGCGGCCCTCGCCATTGTCGCGGTCGATCGACACGCCCGGCAGGCGCTGCAGCGACTCCGCCAGGTTGGTGTCGGGGAAGTCGGCGATGTCCTCTGCATTGATCGCATCGACCTGCACGATCGATTCGCGCTTGGTCGATATCGCGCTTTGCAGGGCGGCGCGGTATCCGGTGACGACGATGTCGCCGTCCGCTGCGTCGGGGGCGGCGGTTGCGGTTTCGTTCTGCGGGGTCGGCTCGGCACCGGGGGCGATCTGGTTCGAATCGACCGATGGCTGCGGCGCGTTGTTGGGCGTGGCCGGGCGCTGCGGCGGGTTCGACGCGTCCTGCGCCAGCGCCGGCGTCGCGCCGATCAGCGCCGCGACCGCCATCGCCAGCGTCGATGCCGTCGCGCCGTGCAGCGCCTGTCGTGTGGTCTTCATCGCAATCATCCCTCCCAAGATTTCCCCAGGCGCCGCGTCATCCGCGCGGTCGCCAATTCGTGATGTCGGTTGCCTGCAGCAGCGCAGCGGCGGCGGCGCGGTCGATCATGCGCCGGGTGTCGGCGGCGGGCGCAGCGCCGGGGCCGCGGCTGCCATGCTCGACCAGCCGCGCCTCCTGCGGCGTCAGTTCCGTGCGGCGTCCGTCCGGCGCGGTGTAGCCCATCGCCGTCCACCCCGACCGCGCGATGTGCGCGTCCATCCGGCAATCGATGAAGGCGGCGGCCCCGGTCAGCGCCATGTTGCCACCCGCGCGCCACGGACGCCCCAGAAATACGGTGCCGTCGGCAAGACCGCGCTCGCGCTCCAGCCGGCAGCGGTGGAACACCAGCCCGACCGGCTGGACGGCGGGCGTACTCGGCGCGGCGACGAAGCCCGCGATCGGCCCCGGGATGGCGCGGCTGACGATCGTGCAATCCTCGAACCGCGCGGCGGCGCCGCCGAAGATGAAATCGGTCCCGCCGAGGATGCGGCAATCCTCGAACCACGCGCGCCCTTCGCGCACGTACAGAGTGTCCTGATATCCCTCGATCGCGCAGTCGCGCACGACGCTGCGGTCGGCCCCCGCCGCCAGCGACAGCGCGACCGCCTGCGCCCCGCCCGACGCGCCGCTGCTGAGGTCGGAAAGATAGTCGAAATCGTTGCGGATCGTCAGGTTGCGCAGCGTCACGCCCGGGGCCGCTACCGTCAGCGTCGCCGATCCGCCGGTGCCCCAGCGCGTGCCGTCGGGGCGGCGAAGCCCCGCGGCCGCGCCAAAGGTCAGCACGCTCGTCGCTCCATCGCCGACGATCGTCAGGTCGGGGACGTCCACGACCGGCTTCTCGCGCCAGACGCCGGCGGTCAGGCGGATGGTGGCCGGGCGCCCGAGCTGCCGCGCCATGTTGATCGCCGCAGACAGGGATGCCACATGGCCGATGCCGGGCCGGATTGACACAATGATCTCCGCGCGGGTTGCCGCCTGTGCCGGGACGGTCAGGCAGCAAAGCCCGGCAGCCCCGATCGCAAGCGCGCGCCGGCGATCGACCGGGCCGTGGCCTGGTGCACCGGTGTCATCGCGATGGCGGGCGCACGCGGCTCCCAACTCCGTCCTCCCCCGTTTCGAAGCCGGTGCGTCTTTTGCGCCCCGCAGCTCCGCTTCCGATGTTATGACACCGGTATCAGAATCACGGCATATCGCGTCCGGGCGCTCGTCGCAAGGGGAAGGGGCGCTGCCGCTGTACGCGGGCGAGGGCGCGGGTAACCACGCGGCGTCTCGCGACGGGACGGCGGTTAACCGATTGTTGACGGTGACGAATTGGTAACCGGCGCGTTAATCGATCGCCATGAAGAGACGCTACCTGGTCCTGACCGACGAAGCCCGGCGGCATCCGTTCCGCCAGTCGCTGCCGAAACTGCGCACCGTGGAGGTCGCGGATCAGGACAGCGACCTGAAGCTGTTCGCGCTGAGCTTCACCGCCTTTTTCATCTGCTTCTACACGTTCCTGATCTGACGCAGACGTGCGCCGCGCTCAGTCGCAGGCGCGGTGCAGCTTTTGCGCCAGCCACGCCGACGCGACGCACATCGCGGCGACCAGCAGCAGCATGTTTTCCGGCGTGACGCCCAAGCCGGTGATGACGATGACGGCGATCGATCCGATCGTCATCGCGCCCGAATTGACGACGTTGTTGGCCGCGACCGTGCGCGCGGTCTGATCCTTGGTGACCGTCGTCGTCAGAAACGCATAGAGCGGCACGACGAAGATGCCGCCCGTGATCGCGATCGCCAGCAGGGTCGCCATCACGACCAGCGATTGCGGGTGCGTCAGGAAGTCGCCGACACCGTACAGCGTGCCTGTCGGCGCCGGGGTGAAGCCGCGCGCCTCGAACGAGAAGGCGACGACGCACACCGCCATCGCGAGCACCGCGACGGGCGAATAGCGCGCCGATACCTTGCCCTTCAGCATGGCATTGATCGCCACCGAGCCGATCGCCACCCCGACCGAGAATACCGCGATCGTCAGGCTCGCGACCTGCTCGTCGGCGGTCAGCACGTTCTTCACCAGCGCCGGGAAAATGATGATCAGCACCGACCCGATCGTCCAGAAGAAGCTGATCGCGCAGATCGCCAGGAAAAGCCGCGGGATGTGCATCGTCGCCGAAATCAACCGCCACGACGACGTGAACGGATTGTAGTTGATCTTCAGCTTCGGCCCCATCCTTGGCGCCGGGGGCACCATCCGCCCGGCGAACCAGCCGATCAGCGCGACGATGACGACCAGCCCCGCCGCGACCTCGACAGCGACATAGCCCGCCAGGATCGTGCCGGCGAGGATCGACAGATACGTCGCCGCCTCGACCAGGCCGGTACCGCCCAGCACTTCCTCGTCCTGCAGATGCTGCGGCAGGATCGCGTATTTGATCGGCCCGAAGAACGTCGAATGGGTACCCAGCATCAGCACCGCGCCCAGCATCATGCCGATGCCGACGCTGGTATAGCCCGCCTTCGCCGCCAGCAGCCCGGCGGCGCCGAACACCATGATGAAGATTTCGACCGTCTTGACGATGCGGATGATTCGCGACTTGTCGAACGTGTCGGCCAATTGCCCCGAAAGCGCCGAGAGCAGGAAGAACGGCAGGATGGCGAGGCCGGTCGCCAGCGCGTTGAAATGCTGTTCGAGCGCGGGATCGTTGAACACCTGATAGGTGGCGAACAGGACCATCGCGGTCTTGAACAGATTGTCGTTGAAGGCGCCGAGGAACTGGGTGACGAACAGCGGCAGGAATCGCCGCTCCTTGAGAAGCCCGAGGGCGCTGATCATGAGAACTGGCGCCTCGGCCGTTGTCGAAGGCCAGGGGCATAGCGGATCGGAAAGGGTTGCGGCAACGCATGTTTCTGCGCGCCTCCGCGGCGTCGCGACGCGCGCGGCCATTGCCGTTTTCCGGTGCGGACCGTAAGCCCGGCCAACGATGCTCACTCTTCCCAACGTGCTGACCTTGTCGCGGATCGTCGCGGTGCCGCTGCTGGTCGCGCTGCTGTGGTGGCCGCAGTGGGAGGTGGGCTATGCGCTGGCGTTCGCGCTCTACTGCCTGATGGGGCTGACCGATTATTTCGACGGCTATGTCGCGCGGGCGCGCGGCACCGTGTCGAAGCTTGGCCAGTTCCTCGATCCGATCGCAGACAAGATCATGGTCGCCGCAGTGATCCTGATGCTGGTGGGCACCCGGTTCGAGGATCGCGCGATCATCACTGGCGTCCATCTGATCCCGGCGATGGTGATCCTGCTGCGCGAGATCATGGTGTCGGGCCTGCGCGAATTCCTGGGCGGCATCCAGGTGTCGATCCCGGTCTCGCGGCTGGCGAAGTGGAAGACGACACTGCAACTGGTCGCGCTCGGCGCGCTGATCCTGGCCGGCGCGCTGCCAGGACTGGCGTTCGTGAAGCTGACCGGCCTGTTTGCGCTTTGGGGCGCCGCCGTGCTGACCCTTGTCACCGGCTGGGACTATCTGCGCATCGGCCTGAAGCACATGGATAGCTGATGGACGTCCTGTATTTCGCCTGGGTGCGCGAGGCGGTCGGGAAGGGCAGCGAGAACGTGGCGCCTCCTGCGGACGTTACTACGGTTACCGAACTGCTGGACTGGCTTGCGCGTGACAGCGTGCCCCACGCCACCGCCTTCGCCGACCGCACCCGGTTGCGCGCGGCGATCGACCAGCAGTTCGTGCCGCTCGACGCGTTGCTGGCCGGCGCGCGCGAAGTCGCGATCTTTCCCCCGGTGACCGGCGGATGATCCGCGTCGGCGTCCAGAGCGAGCCGATCGACGTCGCCGCGGCGCTGGCCGCGGTCGAAGGCGACGGGGCGGGGGCGGTCGCGACCTTCACCGGCCTCGTCCGCGCCGACGACGGCGTGGCGGTGCTGGAACTCGAGCACTACCCCGGCATGACCGAAGCCGCGCTGGAGGCGGTGGCGCGGGAGGCGACCGACCGCTTCGCGCTGACCGCCGCGACGATCATCCACCGCGTCGGCGCGATGCGTCCCGGCGAGCGCATCGTCCTTGTAGCCACCGCGGCTCCACACCGCTCGGCGGCACTCGATGCGTGCGCGTATCTGATCGACCGGCTGAAAACCGACGCCCCCTTCTGGAAACGCGAAACCCGCGCCGACGCGGCCCGCTGGGTCGAGGCGCGCGGCACGGACGACGCTGCCGCGGAGCGGTGGCGGTAGGGGGAAACATCTTCCGTTCGTGCGTCGATAACCTCAGCACGACCGGGTGGGGGACGGAGATCACGACCACCCTCCCGTTCGTTTCGAGCGTAGTCGAGAAACCGCAGAGGAGCGCCCGGTAACCGTTTCTCGACTACGCTCGAAACGAACGGGGAAATTCTACCCCTCCGCCAGCACCCCCGCCAGCAACCGGAAATCCTTCTCCCGCGGCGACCCCCTTCGCCATACCAGCGCGATGTCGCGTGCGGGGTCGTCGGCGGCGAGCGGGCAGGCGACGACCTGCGTGCCCTCCAATATCCCCGCATCGACCGCCATCGCTGGCAGGATCGTCATGCCCAGGCCGTTGTCGACCATCTGCACGATCGTGTGCAGCGATGTGCCGAGCATCGTCGGCTCGGCGCGGATTTCTGGCCGGTTGCAGGCGGCGAGCGCATGGTCCTTCAGGCAATGCCCATCCTCCAGCAACAGCAGGCGGGTCTCGTCGATCGCGTCCGGGCGGATGCCGCGCGTCGGCGGGTCGATCTCGCCGCGCTGGAAGGCGAAGTGCAGGGTGTCGGCGAACAGCGTCACAGCTTCGACGTCGCCGCAGGCATAGGGCAGCGCCAGCAGCACGCAGTCAGTGCGCCCGTGGCTCAGCCGCTCGCACGCCGCCGCACTCGGCTCTTCACGCAGGTACAGCTTCAGGTCGGGGTAATCGCGCCGCAGCCGCGGCAGGATGCGTGGCAGCATGAACGGCGCGATCGTCGGGATCACGCTCATCCGCATCTCGCCCGACAAGGGGCGCCCGGCGGCGCGCGCCATGTCGCCCAGTTCGTCCGCCTCGCGCAGCACGCGCCGTGCCTTGTCGACGATGCGCTCGCCCAGCGGCGTGAACCGCACCACCCGCCGCGTCCGCTCGACCAGGGTCACGCCGATCAGCGTCTCCAACTCGCGGATGCCCGCCGACAGCGTCGATTGGGTGACGAAACAGCTCGCTGCCGCGCGCCCGAAATGCCCCGCATCGCGCAGCGCGACGAGATAGTGGAGCTGCTTGATCGTGGGCAGGTAGGTCGCAGCCAGTGATCGTCTCCGTCGATGACTGGCCCGGTTATATACGAAACCGGCGATCTACCGCCAGACCGAGGCGTAGAGATTGTAGAGGCTGGTGAGCGTCAGCAACGCGCCGACCAGCAGCATCAGCACCCGCGCCGGCACCCGCTTCGCCAGCAGCGCCCCGAGCGGCGCGGCGACGACTCCGCCGATCAGCAGCCCGACCGTCGCCAGCGTGAACGCGGCCCAACCGAGCGTGGTGATAAACGTGGCTGAAATCGTCGCCGCCAGGAAGAATTCGGCGGTGTTGACCGTGCCGACCGTCATCCGCGGGTTGGCGCCCTGCACCAGCAGGTTCGACGTCACTACGGGCCCCCAGCCGCCGCCCCCGGCGGCATCCAGAAACCCGCCGATCAGCCCCAGCGGCTCGACGATCTTGGGCTTGCGCTCGATCGGCGGGAAGTGCCAGCCGCGCCACAGCAGGTACAGGCCGATGCCGATCAGATACGTCAGCACGAACGGCTTCGCGACCTCGGCATGGAGGTTCGAGAGCATATAGGCGCCCAGCACCCCGCCGATGACGCCAGGGATGACCAGGCGGAAGAACATCTTCCACTGCACATTCCTGTGCAGCGTGTGGCTGACGCCCGACACCGCGGTCGTGAACGTCTCAACCGTATGCACCCCCGCCGACGCCGCGGCGGGCGGCACGCCCAGGCCCAGCAACAACAGGTTCGACAGCACGCCGAAGGCCATGCCCAGCGCCCCGTCGACGATCTGCGCGGCAAACCCGACTGCGATGAAGGGCAGGAGGGCTTGCCAGTCGATGCCGTCGAGCATTCGAATCCTCTCAACCGGGGGCGGCGTGGGTACCATGACGGCGCGCGGCAATTCCGACAACACAGATAGGCTATCGCGCAGCCAAGGCGAGACATCGCCGTGCTGGAAATCGCCGAAATCGCATCCTACATGGACGGGCCAAGGGGATTTGCGATCATGCCACGGCTCGTCGATTATCTGGATTCGATCAAGAGCCGCGACCCCGCGCCGCGCTCGCGCTGGGAAATCCTGCTGTATCCCGGCGTCCTCGCGGTCGGGCTGCACCGCGTCGCGCACTGGCTGTTCCAGGCCGATCTGTTCTTCCTCGCGCGGTTCGTGAACCATTTCTCGCGCTTCCTGACCGCGATCGACATCCATCCCGGTGCCGTCATCGGGCGCAATTTCTTCATCGACCACGGCTTCACCGTCATCGGCGAGACCGCGGTGATCGGCGACGACGTCACCATCTACCAATGCGTGACGCTGGGCGGGACCAGCCCCGACAACGGCGTGGCGGGCAAGCGTCATCCGACGATTGGAAACGGGGTCATCGTCGGGTCGGGCGCGCAGGTTCTGGGTCCCATCCTGGTCGGCGAACGCGCGCGGATCGGCGCGAACGCTGTGGTGACGAAGGAAGTGCCCCCGGGCGCGACGATGGTCGGCATCCCGGCACGCGCGGTGGTGGTGGAGGCGGAAACCTACCAGCGCGATTTCGTCCCCTACGGCACGCCCTGCCGCGAGATGAGCGAGGCCAGCATGACGCGGTTCGACATGATCGAGCGCGACCTGGTCGACATGCGCGCGCGGCTCGCCTCACGCGAACAGGCCGAAAATCAGGAGCGTGATCGCGCCTGATGGGCAGCGTCACGCCATTCCCGCTCGCCGCCGGACGCCCGCTTCAGATCGGGTTCGAGCGGCTGGAACTCAACCGCATCCTCGACCTCTACGGCCGCATGGTGGCCGCCGGGCACTGGCGCGACTATGCGATCGATCTCGGCCGCGACGCCGCGATCTTCGCCGCCTTCCGCCGCGCCGCCGAACGCCCCGAATTCCGCATCGAGAAGCGCCCGAGCCTGCGCGGCAAGCAGGGCATGTGGGCGCTGGTGGGGGAGTCGGGGGCGGTCCTGAAACGGGGGCATGATCTTGGCCCCGTCCTCGCACCGGTCGAGCGCCGGCTGATGAAGTTGGTCGAGGGTTAACTCCCACTTCACCGTTCGTTTCGAGCGAAGTCGAGAAACAGGATCTGTAGACAGGTTTCTCGACTTCGCTCGAAACGAACGGGTGAGGGAGAATGCCGTAAAACGCCCGGCGGTCCGTGGAGGACTGCCGGGCGCTTTCATATCAAGCCGTCAGACGTGGGCGAGGCGGGGTTGCTGCACCGGCGGCAGATACCCGGCGATCGTACCGAGCGCCCCGACGACCAGCCCGCGGGCGCGGTGCCAGAAGGCGGACAGCAGCAGCAGCGCCGACCCGATCACGAGGCCCGTGAACGCCGCCGACAGCTCGACCGCCCCCGCCGTCTCGAACAGCGACACCAGTGCGTACAGGACGTAAGCGAGGCTCGAGACGAGCAACGCCCGCCGATCAACCGCCAGCGCGACAATCGCGAAGGCGACGTACAGCGCCACCACGATCACCGCCATGCCGACGCCGATGCGGGCGTCGAACACGCCGAGCATGTGGAACACGGAGTGCGCGATCATCGGTGCGGCGGCGAGGTGCAGCCAGAAGGCGACGTCGCTGCGCCGCGTGCGCCGCTCACGGTCGCTGATGTCCCACCGCATGGCGAAGGCGAACATGGCGATGCCCGCGACCAGCACCAGCGGGAAGATCGCGTCGCGCGCCGGCGGGATCAGCCCGACGATCAGCGACATGACCACGCCCACCACCGCAACCGCACCCGCGGCGACCGTGATCGGCACCATGAACCGCCGCCAGTGCAGCCACGCCGCAAACGCCGCGACGCCCGCGATCACCGCAGCGATGGTGCCCGCAATCGCCATCTGCACGTTGCGGTCGGCGCTCTGTGCCTCGATCCAGCGACCCAGCGCGTCGCCATTGTCCGCGACTACCCCGGCCAGCGTCGCCGCGACCCCGCCGACGAAGGCAAGCAGCAGCAGGATGCTCGGCAGCGCCATCCGCCGCTCGCGCGTGAAATATTCGGCCAGCCCCCATGCCACTGCCGCAACCGCCGCGCCACCGAGCGGCGACCAGACCGACCCGCCGATCCACCCGACCGCGGCCAGCAGCAGCGCGCTGGCGATCGCGACGAAGATGTCGTTGAATCCGGTCAGCAGCCGGAACTGTTCCTCGTCCACCGACGGCGCGCCCCGCGTCGCGGCGATATGATTGCGCAGTGCCGCGGCGGCGTCGGGGGTGATCGCCCCGGCCTCCACGGCGCTCATCAGATCCTGTTCGCTATACATGGCAATCCTCCCTGTTGGGGAAGGCTACCACGAGTGTATTGGTGATGCAATACAGTGCGGCGAGCGGTCAGCCTTGGAAGTGCTTGAGGATCGTCATCGCCTGTTCGGACCCGGACTGCGGCACGATCTCTCCGGTCCGGTCGGTGATCCCGGCCCAGTGCGCGGCGACCCCCTCGGCGGTCAGCTCGTCGCCCTGCAGGCGCACCCCCGGCGTCAGCGTGACATAGGCCGCCTGGAAGACGCCCGCGCCCGCGCCCAGGATCGCGTTGGTCGGCGCATCCTCGCTCACCAGATACACCGCCGCCGGCGCGACTGTCTCGGGCGCGAACAGCTTGAAAGCGTCGGCGGGGAACAGATCCTCGGTCATCCGCGTGCCAGCGGTCGGCGCGATGGTGTTGACCCGGACGTTATACTTGGCGCCCTCCAGCGCCAGCGTCTTGGTCAGCCCGGCGAGGCCCAGCTTCGCCGCGCCATAATTCGCCTGGCCGAAATTGCCGAACAAACCGGTCGACGACGCCGTCATCAGAATGCGGCCATACGCCTGCTCGCGCATCGTCTCCCACACCGCCTTGGTGCAGTTGGCGGAGCCGTTCAGATGGACGTCGACGACGAATTTGAAGTCGGCGGGCTCCATCTTGGCGAAGCTCTTGTCGCGAAGCACGCCGGCGTTGTTGATGAGGATGTGGACGCCGCCGAACGCTTCCTTCGCGCGCGCGACCATCTCGACCATCTGGTCGTATTCGGTGACGCTGCCGCCGTTCGCCATCGCGGTGCCGCCCGCCGCCTCGATTTCCTCGACCACCTTCAGCGCAGCATCGGAATGGCCGGTGCCGTCGCGCGATCCGCCCAGATCGTTCACCACCACTTTCGCCCCGCGCCGCGCCAGATCGAGCGCATAGGCGCGGCCCAAGCCACCGCCGGCTCCGGTGACGATGGCGACTTTTCCGGCAAAATCGATGATCATTCAGGCTCTCCATTGCGGGTTTGCGAAGGGCCTTAGCGGCGGCAGCGGAAACCGGAAACACCTTCGCCGTTCGTTTCGAGCGTAGTCGAGAAACCGCCACCTGCGCTCCCGTTGCGGTTTCTCGACTACGCTCGAAACGAACGGATGGGGAGGGAACACACAACGGGCGCGGCCTCCGGTTGGAAGCCGCGCCCGCCGTAGCGTCAAGGACGGTCGATCAGCCGCCGCGCTGGCGGCAGCTGTCGGTTATCGTCTTCGAACACAGCGGATAATTCGCCTTGGGCGCCGGCGGCGGCGGGGCCGTCATCGGTGCAGGGGCGCCTGCGTCCATCGAGGGTGCGGGCGGCGGCGCCATTGCTGCAGGATCAGCCGGCGGCGGGGGCGCAGGCGGCGTGGCCGGCGTCATCGTCTGGTCGGCCATCGGTGCGGCGGGATCGGCCGGCGGCGGCGGCGGCATGGGTGCTGCGGGCGGCATCGGTGCAGCCTGCGGCGCAGGGGGCGGCGGCGGGGTCTGCATGTCCTGTGCGACGGCAGCCGTGCCGCCAAAGGCGAGCGCAGTCGCCAGCAAGAGGGCTTTCATGATCGGATCGCTCCTAGATTTCGGCGCATCTGTTCGTGCGTCATGCTGGGTAACGCGGCACGCGCGGAGTCGTTGCCTCTGCGATCCGACTTTCGTCGCTCGCTACCCGGCATCCAGCGCATAACCCGCTGAACGGACAGTGCGAATGATGTCGGGCCGGTCGCCGACGTTGATCGCCTTGCGCAGCCGCCGGATGTGGACGTCGACGGTCCGCGCCTCGATGTCAGAATCGTGCCCCCACACCGCATCGAGCAGCCGCTCGCGCGAGAACACCCAGCCGGGATGCTCCAGGAAATGCTTCAGCAGCCGGAACTCGGTCGGCCCCAGCGCGACCGTGTCGCCGCCGCGCTTCACCTTGTGGCCGACGGTGTCCATTTCCAGATCGCCATAAGTCAGCGATTCGCCCGCCAGCCCCGGCCGCACGCGGCGCAGCACCGCGTTGACGCGGGCGATCAGCTCGCGCGGGGAAAACGGCTTTGTCACGTAATCGTCGGCGCCCGTCTCCAGTCCCCGGACACGGTCCTCCTCCTCGCCGCGCGCGGTCAGCATGATGATGGGCACGTTCTGCGTGGCGGTCTGGCGGCGCAGGCGGCGGCAAACTTCCAGGCCGGAAATGCCCCCCTCGATCATCCAGTCGAGCAGGACGATGTCGGGTGCTGCCTCCTGCGCCATCAGCATCGCTTCCTCGCCGTCGGCGGTGTGGCGGACCTCGAAATCCTCGCGGCGGAAGTTCCAGGACACCAGCTCCGCCAGCGCGGGATCGTCCTCGACCAGCAGCATCGTCGCGCGGCTCACAACCTCGTCTCCCCCTGCGGGCCGTCGCCCATGATGTCGTTCTCGCGGTCGGCGAGGTAGCGGCCGGTCGCCGCGAAATAGACCATTTCGGCGACGTTGGTGGCGTGGTCGCCGATCCGTTCCAGGTTCTTGGCGACGAACATCAGGTGCGCGACCTCGCTGATCGTCTTCGGATTTTCGGCCATGAAGGTCAGCAGCACGCGGAAGATCGAATTGTAGAAATCGTCGACCGCGCGGTCGCGTTGGCACACGTCGATCGCCGCCGCCGCGTCGCGCCTGGCGAACGCATCCAGCACGTCGCGCACCATGTCGCTGGCCAGCACCGCCATCGCCGGCAGGATCGACAGCGCCTCGATGCGGTCGGCACCGGTGTGGATCATCGGCACGCGCTTGGCGATGTTCTTGGCATAATCGCCGATCCGCTCGATCACCGCGGCGATCTTCAGCGCGGCGACGACCTCACGCAAATCGTCCGCCATCGGTGCGCGCAGCGCGATGACGCGCACCGCCAGCCGCTCGACCTCCGCCTCAATCGCATCAATCGCCTTGTCCTTGTCGCGGACCTGGCGTGCGAGCGTCTCGTCGCCGCGGGTCAGCGCGGTCATCGCATCGGCGATCGCCTGTTCGGCAAGCCCGCCCATCTGCGAGATCAGGCCGCGCAGCTGGCCGATGTCGGCGTCGAACGCCTTGACGGTATGTTCGTGACCAGTCGGCATCATTTGCTCCTTGTGAGCGCGGTCGGGCAGGCCTCAACCATAACGCCCCGTGATGTAATCCTTGGTCCGCGCCTCGCGCGGCGCGGTGAAGATCTCGTCGGTCAGCCCGTATTCGACCAGCTGCCCCAGGTGGAAGAACGCGGTGCGCTGCGACACGCGCGCGGCCTGCTGCATGTTGTGGGTGACGATGACGATGGCGTAATTGCCGCGCAGGTCGGCGATCAGCTCCTCGATCCGCGCGGTCGCGATCGGGTCGAGCGCGCTGCACGGCTCGTCCATCAGGATCACTTCCGGGTCGACCGCGATCGCGCGCGCGATGCACAGCCGCTGCTGCTGCCCGCCTGACAGCGCGGTGCCGCTGTCCTGCAACCGGTCCTTCACCTCGTCCCACAGCCCGGCGCGCTTCAGCGACCGTTCGACGATGTCGGCCAGCTCGCCCTTCGACTGCGCCAGCCCGTGGATGCGTGGGCCGTAGGCGACGTTCTCGAAGATCGACTTGGGGAAGGGATTGGGCTTCTGGAACACCATGCCGACGCGCGCGCGCAGCTGTACCACGTCCATGTCCGACGCGTAGATGTCCTCGCCGTCCAGCAGGATCTTGCCGGTCACGTGCGCCGACGGGATGGTGTCGTTCATCCGGTTCAGGGTGCGCAGGAACGTCGACTTGCCGCAGCCGCTTGGCCCGATGAAGGCTGTCACCTCGTCCACCGCCATGTCAATCGACACGTCGGACACCGCCTGCTTGCCGGCGTAGGAGACGCTGACGCCGCGCGCGGCCATTTTGGGGGAGCTAAGGGTCACCAGCGGGTCTCGAACCTGTTGCGGAGGTAGATGGCGAGCGCATTCATCGCCAGCAGGAAGGCGAGCAGCACCAGGATCGCCGCCGACGTCTTCTCGACGAAGCCCTGGCTCACCTCGTCCGACCACAGGAAAATCTGCACCGGCAGCACGGTGGCGGGGTCGGTGAAACCCTGCGGCGGGCTGGCGATGAAGGCGCGCATCCCGATCATCAGCAGCGGCGCGGTCTCGCCCAACGCGCGCGCCATGCCGATGATCGTGCCGGTCAGGATGCCGGGCAGCGCGATCGGCAGGACGTGGTGGAACACGACCTGGATGCGGCTGGCACCGATGCCGAGCGCGGCATCGCGGATCGACGGCGGCACCGCCTTGATCGCGTTGCGCCCGGCGATGACGATGACCGGCATGATCATCAGGGCAAGCGTCAGTCCGCCGACGATCGGCGCCGACCGCGGCAGGCCGAACGTGCCCAGCAGCACCGCCAGCCCCAGCAGGCCGAAGATGATCGACGGCACCGCGGCCAGGTTGTTGATCGACACCTCGATCAGGTCGGTCCAGCGGTTCCGCGGCGCATATTCCTCGAGGTACACCGCCGACAGCACGCCGATCGGGAAAGCGATGGCCAGCGTCACCAGCATCGTCATCAGCGATCCCTTCAGCGCCCCCCAGATGCCGACCGCGCCGGGATCGGTGGCGTCGGCGCGGGTGAAGAAATCGGGGTTGAACCCGGTCGAGATCAGCCGAAGTCCTTCCAACCGCGCGACGATCGCCTCTGCCTCTGGCGATCCGGTCCCCCGCATCGCCGCATCGATGTCGGTCGATGCCGGCACGTCGATCGCCGCACGGGTGCGCAGGATGGCGGGGTCGGCGCGGATCGCGTCGCGCACTTTCAGCCACGCGGCATCGGCGATCACCCGGTCGCCGTCCGGGCCGAACGCGGCGACCGCCGCGCTAGAAACCGCACCCTGAAGCCCCGCGCCCGAGATGGCGAGGTCTGCGCCCGGCCCCTGCAACTGCGCGCGGGTGATCGGCAGCGCCAGGCTCTCGAAATCGATCGACAGCTTCACCTGCGTGCGTTGAAACCCGCCGATCCCGCCAGACACCATCGACCCGAGCAGGAACGCCAGGAACGCGCCCGACAGCACAACCGCCAGCAACCCCATCAGCCGGAAGCGGCGCTCGGCGGCATAGCGGCGGCGGATGCGGCGCTGCATCGCGTTGTCCCGCCAGTCGGTCGGCGTGCGCGGGGCGCTATTCATACGCTTCCCGATACCGTTTCACGACGCTCAATGCGACGATGTTCAGCAGGAAGGTGATGAGGAACAGCGTGAGGCCCAATGCGAACGCGGCGAGCGTCTTCGGGCTGTCGAACTCGGCTTCCCCGGTCAGCAGGTCGACGATCTGCTTAGTGACGGTGGTGGCGCTTTCGAACGGGTTCAGCGTGATCGTCGCCGCGCCGCTCGCTGCCATCACCACGATCATCGTCTCCCCGATCGCGCGGCTGACCGCCAGCAGCACGCCCGCCACCACGCCCGGCAGCGCGGCGGGCATCAGGACGCGGCGGATCGTCTCGTTGGTGGTCGCCCCCATCGCCAGGCTGCCGTCGCGCATCGACGCCGGCACCGCGGCGATCGCGTCGTCCGCCATCGACGACACGAACGGGATGATCATCACCCCCATCACCAGCCCCGCCGACAGCGCGCTTTCCGAACTGGCGAACGGCATGCCCAGCGCCACCGCGACCTGCCGGATCGCCGGCCCGACGGTCAGCGCCGCGAAATAGCCGTACACGACGGTCGGAATCCCTGCGAGCACCTCCAGCATCGGCTTCACCCAGCGCCGCACCGAGGGCTTGGCGTACTGCGTGAGGTAGATCGCGCTCATCAGCCCGAACGGAATCGCCACCAGCATCGCGATGACCGCACCGATGAAGAAGGTGCCCCAGAACAGCGGCACCGCGCCCAGCGCGCTGCCGGGGTCGTTCGCCGGGATGACCTGCGGGCTCCAGTTGGTGCCGAGCAGGAAGTCGGTGACCGGCACGCGCTCGAAAAAGCGCACGCTTTCGAACACGAGGCTGAGGAAGATGCCGAGCGTCGTCAGGATCGCGATCAGCGACGCGACCAGCAGCGCGAGCATTACCCCGCGCTCGACCTGCGCACGCGCCCGAAACGCCGGCGCGACGCGGCTCAGCGCATAGGCGCCGCCGGCAAAGGCCAGCAGGATCGCGACGATCGTCCCGATCCAGCGATAGCGGCTGGCCGCGGCGGCGAAGGCGGGGGCCAGGCCTTCCGACTGCGAATAGAAGGCGCCGTATGCGCTGCCCGCTGCCAGGCTGCGCGCCTCGTTCAATATTGCCTCGCGCTCGAACCCGCCCGCCGGCAGCACGCTGGCGGCGGGGTGGGAGAGGGCGGTGGCGGTGACCAGCGACGGGCTGAGCGCCGCCCACCCGGCGAGGAAGATCAGCGCCGGCACGACCACCCACAGCACGACATAGGCGGCATGCTGTCCGGGCAGCGAATTGGCCCGTGCCGGTCCGCCCGCAAACGCGAACGCCCGCGCCCGCGCGCTCATCCAGCCTATCAGGGCCAGGCCGGCGATCAGGGCGAGGAGGGCCACGCCGTTCACGTCAGTGCAGCCCCGCCGGGTCGAGCGGGGTCCGCCTGGCAACCACCGCCGCTGCACGCGCCCGCACGTCGGCGCCCGCCGCGATCAGCCCGCGCCGCACCAGCGGCCCGCCCGGTCCCCACATCGTCACATAATCGGCCAGGAACTCGCGCAGTCCCGGCACCGCCCGCAGATGCGCAACCTTCACATAGATGTATAGCGGTCGCGCGCCCGGATAGCTGCCGTCGGCGATGCTGGCATAGGTCGGCACCACGCCGTCGAGCGGCACGCCGTGCAGCCGCGCGGCATTTTCCTCGAGGTAGCTGTAGCCGAAGATGCCGATCGCATTGGGGTTGGTCGACAGGTTCTGGACGATCAGATTGTCGTTCTCGCCCTTGTCGACATAGGCGCCGTCCTCGCGCAGCCGCGTGCAATGCTCGGCGAACGCGTCGGGGTCACTGTCCTTCACCGCCTTCATCCGCGGCTCCAGCGCCTCGCAGGCGGGCACCATCACCAACTCGGCAAAGGCGTCGCGCGTGCCGCTGGTCGATGGCGGGCCGTAGGTCTGGATCGGGATGGCGGGGAGGGCTGGGTTCACGTCGCTCCACAACCGGGCCGCATTCGCCTTGCCCAGCGGGTTTGCGGCCAGCGCCAGATACACGTCGCGACGCGATAGCCGCAGTTTCGGCCCGGCATTCGATTCGGCAAGCGCGATGCCGTCGGTGCCGAACTGCACTTCCATCACCGGTCCGACGCCGTTGGCGCGGCAGGCGTCGTATTCGGATCGCTTAATCCGCCGGCTGGCGTTGACGATGTCGGGATGCTGCGGGCCGATGCCGGCGCAGAACAGCTTGATGCCAGGGCCGGTGCCGGTCGATTCGACCACCGGCGCCTTCATGTCGGGACGCGCGTTCACGAAATTCTCGGCGACCGCGGTGGTGAAGGGATAGACGGTCGACGATCCGACGACCTTGATCTGGTCGCGCGTCGTGCCCCCGCCCGAGCAGGCGGCGAGCACCAGCAGGGAGGCCAGGATCGGTCGGGCGGCTCGCATCGCGTTCGGGCAATCTCGCTGGCGACGACGCGCGATTCGTCCGCGGGCGTCGTCAGACCCCTGTTGCGGTTTCGTTACGGCATGATGACAGCGCGTCCGTGTCGTCCGCGACCGGGGCGGCGGGCAGCACCACCGCGATCGTCGTCCCCTGTCCAACCATGCTGCGGATATCCAGCCGCCCGCGGTGCCGCTCGACGATGTGCTTGACGATGGCGAGGCCCAGGCCCGTGCCTCCGACTGCACGGCTGCGCCCCGGATCGACGCGATAGAACCGCTCGGTCAGCCGCGGCAAATGCTCGGGCGCGATGCCGTCGCCCTCATCGGTCACGGTGACACGCGCGATCGTGTCGTCGCGCGCGATGGCGATCGTCACCGGGGTTCCGACCCGCCCGTATTTCATCGCATTGCCGACGAGGTTGTGCAGCAGCTGCGACAATTGCGCCGCGTCGCCCGGCACCACGACCGGCACGGACGCGTCCAGCACCAGGTCGCCCGCCCGCGCCGTATCGCCCGCGCTCAGCTCGACGCAGACGCCGCGCGCGACGTGCGCCAGATCGACCCGCGTTTCGGGCGCGCGAAATTTCTCCGCCTCGATCCGGCTGAGACTCATCAGGTCGCCGACCAGCCGCTCCATCCGACGCGCCTCGTCGTCCATCACCCGCAGGAACCGCGCGCGCACTTCAGGCTCCTCGCCCGCGCCCTCCTGCAAGGTCTCGATGAAGCCCAGGATGGAGGCGAGCGGGGTGCGCAGCTCGTGGCTGGCGTTGGCGACGAAATCGACGCGGATGCGGTCTGCGGCGCGGCTGTCGGTGCGATCGGACAGGTGGATCAGCCGCCGCTCGCCGCCGATATCGCGCAGCCGCATCTGCCAATGCTGGTCGCGCTGGCCCAGGCCGACCAGATCGACGGCAGCGTCGTCGGTGTCGTCCCGGATCAGCCGTTCGGCGGCGGCGGGGTGGCGGATGGCCAGGCGCACGTCCTGCGCGATGACATGCTCCCCGACCAGCGCGCGCGCGGCGCGATTGGCGCGCACCACCTGCGCGCCGGCGATCACCAGGATCGGTTCGTCCACCGCGTCCAGCAGCGCGTCGATGCCATTGTCCGCGGTGTCGGCGTCGCCCCCGCCGATCGCGCGCACCGGCTCGCCGAGCCCCGCGCCCAGCAGCACCGCCGCCGCGCCGATCACGGGCACCAGCAACGTCGTCGATCCGTCGCCCGTCAGCAGCCAGGCGGCGATGCCGGTCCCCGCGACCAGGGCCAGCGCCAGCATCAGCCGGATCGATCGTGCCGTCCCCATAGCGCCAAGCGGCGTAGCGGAACGGGACGCGCGCCGTAAAGCACGCGCTTGCACCGCCTTCACGATTGTGAAAGGCAAATGGCGGACAAGGGGCAGTGATGAGCGACGACAGCGACCTTCCGACCGGATCGACCCGCCGCCGCGCGCTAATGATCGGCGCGGTCGGGGCATCGGCGATCGTCTCGATCCGCCCGGCGCTGGCGCAGGCGGCCGGATCGGTCGCGAACTGCGAAATCCCGGTCCCCGATCCCGGCCGCGCCGGCAAATACATCGCCGCCGACGGCTCGCTGGTCGATCCCGGCACCCCCGGCGCCTTCCCGCCCGCAGGTGCCGCGTTCAAGGGCGAGGATGTGAAAAAGGCGCTGAACGGCGGCACGCTGCCCGGCACCGACTACGAACGCAGCAAGGCGTACACCAACTACATCCGCCGTCTGCAATCCGGCCAAAGCGGCTTCACCTGCTTCGCCTCCCTGCAAATGCCGCGCGGCTGAGGCTTTCTTATAGCGGTTCCTGTCGAGACATCTGCGCCCGCCAAATCCCTCGATACGCGATCTCGATACGGCCTGCGGCCTACTCGATCGCTACTCGGGACGAACGGTAGGGGGTGGGCAAGGGTTGTGCGGATCAGGCGCGATGCTCGACGGCGCTCACGGCGGTGCGGGATGGATAGCGTATGTCGCAGGGCGGTTGGGCTGGCATATTTCGAAAGTGAGGGATTGACCGTCGGGAGCTTCGCCGGGCTGATGTGCCGCGGCGTCGCAACGGCCGCGCAACGCCCGACGCCAACCGAAACGACCCCTGCCAAGATCGCCATGCCGCGCGCGCTTCAAAAACCGTTCTTGTCGAGGAGAGACCGAGTAGCGTGGCACACGCGTATCGAGGGCTCGTATCGAGACATCGTGGGACTCGAGACCGCGCGCCAATCCGATCCACGACTAACGGGTAGATGCGAGGGGCAAGGATAGTGACGAACCGCTACACCGCCGCCGACCCCCGCACCCTGCGCATCGTCGACCTCGACGCGCTCACTCTCATCTACCACCGCACTTCCGGCATCACCCACGTCGTCGCATCGCCGGTTCCCGAGCTGCTCGCCGCCCTCAACAAACCCCGCGATCTCGACGCATTGCTCGCCCATCTTGCCAACGAATATGAACTCCCCGACGCCGACCCCGCCGCGCTGACGGAACGCCTCGCCGAACTCGAAGCCGCCGGACTGGTATCGCGCGCATGAAGCACGTCCACCGCGTCCGCATCGGCCCGGTCGGGTTCCGCATCGGCAGCGACTGGCGCGCGCCGATCGCGCAGATCGCCGACCTCTACCGCGACTATCCCGCTCCAAACGATGGCGTTGCCGACTACAACGTCCGCCTGTTCGCCGCGCGTCCGTGGCGCCGCTGGCTGAGGCCAGCGATTACGCTCGGCGGAGATTTCACATTGCCCGACGCGGTGCCGATGCCGCTCGACTGGGGCGTGCTCGCCGCGGAAATGGCGATGAACCTGCAACTGGCGCTGGGCGAGCGGCGCTACCTGCTGCTCCACGCCTCCGCGGTCGAGCGCGACGGACGCGCGCTGCTGATGACGGGGGTGTCGGGCGCGGGGAAGTCGACCCTCGCCGCGCTGCTTGCGACGCGCGGCTGGCGCCTGATGGGCGACGAATTCGCGCTGCTCGACCCCGCGACCGGCCTGGTCCACGCCTTCCCGCGGCTCGTCAGCCTGAAGAATGCGAGCGTCGGCGTGATGCAGGCGGCGGCGCCGGCCGCCCGCTTCGGGCCGCTGCTGGCGAGCACGCCGAAGGGTGACCTCCGCCACATGGTGCCCGACGCCACCGCGATCGTGCGGATGGATCAGCCCGCGCGTCCGGCGCTGATCCTGTTCCCCAGCTTCGGCTTCGACCCCGCCACGCGCCCATTGCCGCAGAGTGAGGCGTTCGTGCGGCTGACCCAGGCATCGACCAACTACACCGCGCTCGGAGAAGCCGGGTTCGACGCGCTGACCCATCTCGTCCGCGCCGTGCCATCACGCGCGATCGACTATCCCGACACGGACGCCGCGCTGGAGATGGTCGAGGCGGAGTGGTCCGCGCTGTGACCGACGCCATGACCCTGGTCCGCGCGCTGCGCGATCCGGCCTCCACCGCGGCGCTCGACGGCGACGGCTGGACCGCGCTGATCGCCATGGCGCGGGCCGAGCAGATGGCGGGCACGCTCGCCCGCCGCGTCACCGGCATCGCCAAACCCCCCGCCGCCGACTGCCTGCTGACCGCAACCCTCGCCTCCGCCGAACAGGGCCGCATCGCCGCGCTGTGGGAGGCGGAGGCCGCGCACCGCGTCCTCGCACTGCTCGGGGTACCGGTCGTGCTGCTGAAGGGGACCGCCTATGTCGCCGCGGGCTTGCAGGCGGGGCAGGGGCGGTCGATCGGCGATCTCGACATTCTCGTGCCCCGGGCTTCGCTCGACGCGGTCGAAGCGGCGCTGCTGGCGGCGGGGTGGGAATGGGTGAAGCCCGATCCCTACGACGACGCCTATTACCGCCACTGGATGCACGAACTCCCCCCGCTCATCCACCGCGAGCGCGACCGGATGATCGACGTCCACCATACCATCCTGCCGCTCACCGCCCGCATCACGCCCGACATCGACGCGATGATCGACGACAGCGTGACACTGGGAAACGGCCTGCGCGTGCTGTCGCGTGAGGACATGGTGCTGCACTCGGTCGCGCATCTGTTCGCCGACGGCGATCTGGCGGGGGGATTGCGCAACCTGTGGGACATCCACTGCCTGCTGAAGGAGGTCGAGACGTCGGCGCTGATGGCGCGTGCCCGCCACCACGGGCTGGAGCGCGAAGCCGCGCGCGCGATGCGGCTGGCGCAGGCGCTCTACTCCCCGAGCGAAGTCGAGAAACCTGTCAGTCCGCTAACGCTCGCCGACCGTCTCTACCGCCGCCGCCTGCTCGCCCGCGACGGCTGGGGCCGCGCCACGCGCCCGCTCACGCGCCTGGCCTTCTACATCCGCTCGCACTGGCTCCGCATGCCGCCACTCATGCTCGCGCGGCACCTGTGGACCAAGTGGCGGAAAGCCGGTCCAGCGTAGGCATCAGCGCGCCGTAATCGTCGATCACAGCGTCCGCCCCCAGATCCTCGACCGGCCCGGTCAGGAAGCCGAAGCTGACCGCGATCGCCGGCACGCCCGCATTCCGCGCCGCCATCATATCGTAGATCGAATCGCCGACGAACGCCGCGCTGCCGCCGCCGCAGCGCTCGATCATCTCGCGGAGCGGGGCGGGGGAGGGCTTGGCGTTGCCGGGGCCGAGCGTGTCGCCCCCGATCACGCACGCGAACCGCTCGCTGAGTCCCAGGTCGTCGAGCAACTTCACCGCAAAGCTCTCGAACTTGTTGGTCACCACCGCCACGGTCACGCCCAGCCCCGCCAGCCGGTCGAGCGCGTCCACCGCGCCGGGGAACGGCTGGCTATGCACCGAAATACTGGCCTCATATGACGCCAGCAACATCTTGTAATATCGCCGAAAGTCCGCCTCGTCGCAGCCGCCGGTGGCGTCCAGCGTCAGCCGCAGCATATGCTTCGCGCCCCCGCCGATCATCGGTCGCACCTCGTCTGCGCTCAGCGGTGCCCTCCCGGCGGCGGCCAGCGCGACATTCACCGCCGCGGTCAGGTCGCCCGACGTGTCCACGAGCGTACCGTCCAGGTCGAAACCGACGATGTCGAAGGGTTTTGCGGTCATGGCGCCGATGCCTGCACGCGCGGCTATGGAATTGGCAAGACGTTCGTGGCAGTGCGGCGCGCGTGACCACACCGCGCCCCCTCGCTGCGATCATCCTGGCTGCCGGCCAGGGTACGCGCATGAAATCCGACACGCACAAGGTGCTGCACCCGATCGCCGGGCGCCCGATGCTGCTCCACCTGATCGACAGCGTCGCCGAACTCGCGCCCGCCCGCACGATGGTTGTGGTCGGCGCGCGCCGTGAGCAGGTCGAGGCGGCGGTCGCGCCCCTGGGGGCGGAGATCGTCCACCAGTCCGAGCAACTCGGCACCGGCCACGCCGTCGCCCAGGCCGAGGCGGCTTTGGGCGGTTTCGCGGGCGACGTGATCGTGCTCTACGGCGACGCCCCGCTGGTCCGCGCGGCCACGATGCGCGCGATGATCGACCGGCTTCACGCCGCCGACCTGCCCGCCGCCGTCGTGCTCGGCTTCCGCCCCGCCGATCCCGGCGCCTATGGCCGCGTCATAGCCGACGCGGATGGTCGCATCACGAAAATGGTGGAGTTCAAGGACGCGACCGATGCCGAGCGCGCGGTCGATCTCTGCAACTCCGGGCTGATCGCGGTTCGGGGCGAGGATCTGTTCGGCCTGCTCGCGCGCGTCGGCAACGCCAATGCCGCGGGCGAATATTACCTGCCCGACGTCGTCATGCTCGCCGATGCCGACGGTCGCCCCTCCGCGGTGATCGAGACCGCTGCCGCCGAAGTCGCGGGCATCAACAGCCGCGCCGAACTCGCCGCGGTCGAGGCCGACTGGCAACACGCCCGCCGCACGCAGGCGATGGCCGACGGCGCGACGCTGATCGCCCCCGACACCGTTTGGTTCGCCCATGACACGGTGCTCGGCCGCGACGTCACCATCGAGCCCAACGTCGTCTTCGGCCCCGGCGTGACCGTCGCCGACGGCGTCACCATCCACGCCTTCAGCCATCTGGAGGGGGCCACGATCGCATCGCGTGCCGAGATCGGCCCGTTCGCCCGCCTGCGCCCCGGCGCCGTACTGGGTGAAGGTTCGAAGGTCGGCAACTTCGTCGAGATGAAGAAGGCCGTGCTCGGCAAGGGCGCGAAGGCCAACCACCTCAGCTACATCGGCGACGCCGACGTGGGGGCGGGCGCGAACATCGGCGCGGGCACGATTACCTGCAATTACGACGGCTTCTTCAAATACGGTACGAAGATCGGCGCGGGCGCCTTCATCGGCTCGAATAGCGCGCTCGTCGCTCCGGTCAGCATCGGCCCCGGCGCGATCGTCGGTGCCGGATCGGTCATCACCCGCGACGTCGATCCCGACGCGCTGGCCGTCGCCCGCGGCGAACACCGCGCGCTCCCTAACTGGGCCAAACGCTTCCGCGACAACATGCTGGCGAAGAAGACAGGCAAATGAGCGACCGGTACGACGGCAAGCCGTTCCTGCGGCTGCTCGACAGCTACATCCTCGACGCGATCGGTCACCTCCCCGCCGATCAGGAGGCCGCGCTGACCGCGATGGAGCCGAAGTTCGCCGAGACGTTCGGCACCACCGGGCGCTGGCGCGACGTCGTCGCCACCCAGATGAAATTCCCGGCGGGCATGGCCGGCGCGGTCCGCGAAGTGTGGGACAAGGGGCGCCCGCGCTTCGTCGCCGCCCACGGTCGCGAACCCGACCCTGCGGAATTTACCCGCACCTTCGTCGACACCAATTTCCCGCGCTGAGCGGCCTGACAGGAATTAGCGTACATGTGTGGAATCGTCGGAATTCTGGGCACGAGCGACGTCGCCCCGCGCCTGTTCGAGGGGCTGAAGCGGCTCGAATACCGCGGCTATGACTCGGCGGGCATCGCCACGCTGGTGGACGGTCGCATCGAGCGCCGTCGCGCCGAGGGCAAGCTCGCGAATCTGGCGGTCAAGCTCGCCGAAGATCCGTTGCCCGGCACCATCGGCATCGCCCACACCCGCTGGGCGACGCACGGCGCCCCGACCGAGGACAATGCTCACCCTCACATCGTCGGCGAAGTGACGATCGTTCACAACGGCATCATCGAAAACTTCAAGCCGCTGCGCGACGAACTGCTGGCCGAGGGCCGCGAATTCCGATCGCAGACCGATACCGAGGTCGTCGCCCACCTCGTCAGCCGCGAGCTCGAGCGCGGCGCCACGCCCCGCGATGCCGTCGCCACCGTGTTGCCGATGCTGCACGGCGCGTTCGCGCTGGCGGCCATGTTCGCCGGCCACCCCGACCTGCTGATCGCCGCGCGGCTCGGCGCACCGTTGACGGTCGGCTACGGCGAGGGCGAGAACTACCTCGGCTCCGACGCCCATGCGCTCGCCGGCCTGACCCAGCGCATCGCCTATCTCGACGAGGGCGACTGGGCGGTGCTGACCCGGTCGAGCATCGAAATCTTCGACCGCGACAACCAGCCGGTCGTGCGCGAGATCGTCGCCTCGGGCGTCTCGCCCGCCGCGATCGAAAAGGGCAACCACGCCCATTTCATGCTCAAGGAAATCTACGAGCAGCCCGTCGTCGTCGCGCAGACGCTGCAAAGCTACATTCGCCCGGTCGAGCAGATGGTCGCCATGCCCCAGATGGATTTCGATCTGGGCGCGATCGAGCGGGTCGTCATCATCGCCTGCGGTACGGCGAGCTATGTCGGCATGATCGGCAAATACTGGATCGAACGCTTCGCGCGCCTGCCGGTCGAGGTCGATGTCGCGTCCGAATACCGCTACCGCGACCCCGTGCTGCTGCCGAACACGCTGGGCGTCGTCGTCAGCCAGTCGGGCGAAACCGCCGACACGCTGGCGGCGCTGCGCCACATGAAGGCGGCGGGCGTCACCACCGCGGGCATCATCAACGTGCCGACCAGCAGCATGGCGCGCGAGGTCGACCTGCTGCTGTCGACCCATGCCGGCCCCGAGATCGGCGTCGCCTCGACCAAGGCGTTCACCTGCCAGCTGGCGGTGATGGCGGCGCTCAGCGTCAATCTCGCGCGCGCCAAGGGGCGGCTCGATCGCGAGCAGGAGCAGGCGATCGTCCGCGACCTGATCGCATCGCCCGAGGCGATCAACGCAGCCCTGGCGCACGACGACGACATCCGCGCGATGGCGCACACGATCGCCGGCGCCCGCGACGTCCTGTATCTGGGGCGCGGCCCAGATTTCCCGCTGGCGCTGGAAGGCGCGCTGAAGCTGAAGGAGATCAGCTACATCCACGCCGAGGGCTATGCGTCGGGCGAAATGAAGCACGGTCCGATCGCGCTGATCGACGAGCATGTGCCCTTGATCGTCCTCGCCCCCTCGGGCCCGCTGTTCGACAAGACCGTGAGCAATATGCAGGAAGCGCAGGCGCGCGGCGCTCAGGTCGTCCTGATCTCCGACGCAGCCGGCATCGCCCAGGCCGGCGAGAACACAATTGCGACGATCGAGATGCCCGAGGTCCACCCGCTGATCGCCCCGCTCGTGTATGCGGTCCCGGTCCAGCTGCTCGCCTATCACGTCGCCGTCGCCAAGGGCACCGACGTCGACCAGCCGCGCAATCTGGCGAAGTCGGTCACGGTGGAGTGAGGTCGCGCCGCCTGCGGTAAGCGATTGCGACCCCGTCCGGATGCACCGGAAAGTCCGACCGCTTCGGTGGCAATGGCGTGCAGGGGCTTGACTTCGCACCGGATAGTCTTCGAGATTGCCGGTGCGGTCGGCCAGGGGGGCGGCCGCGGAGGGGGATATCATGAGGACCTATCTGATCGCGCTCGCGTGCGCGTCGGCACTCGCGCCTGCCGCAGTCTGCGCCCAGACCGCGCCGGCGCCGGCGCCCGTGCCCGCAACGGCGACCATCGCCGCATCGACCGAGACCATGCTGCGCGCCGGAACGCCGATCGCGCTGAAGACCGCCGAGCCGCTGACGACCGAGGGCAAGAAGCTGCGCATCGGCCAGCGCGTCCAGCTCGAGGTTGCCGAACCGGTCATGATCGGCAGCACCGTCGTCATCCCCGCGGGCAGTCCCGCGACCGGTGAGATCACCGACGTCCGCAACAAGGGCATGTGGGGCAAGTCCGGGCGCATCAACGCCCGCGTGCTATTCGCCCGCGTCAACGGGCGCCAGATCCGCCTGACCGGCGGCTTCGACGACAAGGGCAAGGCCGGCGGCGTCGGTGCTGCCGCGGTGTCGGCCATTGTGTTTCTGCCCGCCGGTTTCTTCATGACCGGGACCAGCGCCAAGATCCCGCTCGGCGCCCCGGTCGGCGCCTTCCTGGACGAGGATCTGCCGGTAACCTTCGCCGCGGCGGCCCCGCTGGCAGCTCCGGCGGCGACACCGGTCGTGACCGCGGCGCCCGCCGCAGCCGTACCGGTTTCGACGACCACGACGATCAAGAAGTGAGGATCGCGGGGCCTGCCGGCGCCGACCGGCAGGCCCCGCCACCACCGCTACGTCCGCGCCAAGCAATTGTTTGCGGCGCACGGGTGGTTTCCGCCTAGATAGGCGCCACCATGTCCCGCCCGACCCACCTCGACGCGCTCGAAGCCGAATCGATCCACATCCTGCGCGAAGTGGTGGCAGAGGCCGAGCGCCCGGTGATGCTCTATTCAATCGGCAAGGATTCGGCGGTCATGCTGCATCTGGCGCGCAAGGCGTTCTTCCCCGCGCCGCCGCCGTTCCCGCTGCTCCACGTCGACACCACTTGGAAATTCCGCGCGATGTACGAGCTGCGCGCCCGCGCCGCAGCGGCGGCGGGGATGGAGCTGCTCGTCCACCGCAACCCGGACGCGGAGGCGCGCGGGATCAATCCGTTCGATCACGGCGCGCTCCACACCGACCTCTGGAAGACCGAGGGGCTGAAGCAGGCGCTCGACCTCCACGGCTTCGATGCGGCGTTCGGCGGCGCGCGCCGCGACGAGGAGAAGAGCCGCGCCAAGGAACGCGTGTTCAGTTTCCGCTCGGCCACCCACCGCTGGGATCCCAAGGCGCAGCGCCCCGAGCTGTGGCAGCTCTACAACGCCCGCAAGGCGAAGGGAGAGAGCATCCGCGTCTTCCCCTTGAGCAACTGGACCGAGCTCGACATCTGGCAGTACATTCTGCGCGAGGGGATCGAGATCGTGCCCCTCTATTTCGCCGCCCCGCGCCCGACGGTCGAGCGCGACGGCATGATCCTGATGGTCGACGACGACCGCTTCCGCCTCGCCCCGGGCGAAGTCCCGGTCCATCGCTCGATCCGCTTCCGCACGCTCGGCTGCTACCCGCTGACCGGTGCGGTCGAGAGCGAGGCGACGACGCTCGGCGCCGTGATCCAGGAAATGCTGCTCGCCACCACCAGCGAGCGCCAGGGCCGCGCTATCGACCACGACCAGTCGGCCAGCATGGAGAAGAAGAAGGCGGAGGGCTATTTCTGATGCCGCCCCGCGCCTGTCCTACACACGCCCGCGCCCCTAACGTCCGCGCCATGACGGACGGTCGCAACTTCACGCGTTTTACAACACGCCTGTGGACGAACTTCGAGAAATTCGGCGGCGGCGCTTTCCCTGCGCAGGGCATCGCCCGATGACCCGCCACGCCTACCGCCCCGACGCGCTGATCGCGACCGACATCGACGCCTATCTCGCGCGGCATCAGGAAAAGTCGCTGCTGCGGTTCCTGACCTGCGGCTCGGTCGACGACGGCAAGTCGACGCTGATCGGGCGGCTGCTGTACGATGCCCGCGCGATCTTCGACGACCAGCTCTCCAGCCTCGAGGCGGATTCGAAAAGAGTCGGCACGCAGGGCGCGAACATCGACTTCGCGCTGCTGGTCGATGGCCTTGCCGCCGAGCGCGAGCAGGGCATCACCATCGACGTCGCCTACCGCTTCTTCGCGACCGATCGGCGCAAGTTCATCGTCGCTGACACGCCCGGCCACGAACAATATACCCGCAACATGGTCACCGGCGCCTCGACCGCCGACCTCGCCGTCATCCTGGTCGATGCCCGCAAGGGGGTGCTGACCCAGACGCGTCGCCACGGCTTCCTCGCCCACCTGCTCGGCATCCGCCACATCGTGCTGGCGGTGAACAAGATGGACCTGATCGGCTGGGACCAATCTGCCTACGATGCAATCGTCGCCGATTTCGCCGCGTTCGGCACCTCGATCGGGATGGGGCAGGCGGTCGCGATCCCGATTTCGGGGCTGGGCGGCGACAATATCGCGTCGCGGTCCGCGAACACACCGTGGCATGATGGGCCGACTTTGCTCGACCACCTCGAAACCGTGTCGATCGACAGCGACGACGCCTCGCCCGCGGCGTTCGCGATGCCGGTGCAGTGGGTCAATCGCCCCAATCTGGACTTCCGCGGTTTCGCCGGCACCGTCGCCGGGGGCAGCGTCCGCCCCGGCGACCGCGTGCGGATCGTGCCCTCGGGCCGCACCAGCCATGTCGCGCGCATCGTCACGCAGGGCGGCGATCTCGACGTCGCGGTGGCGGGGCAGGCCGTGACGCTGACCCTGACGGACGAGGTCGATTGCTCGCGCGGCGACGTCATCGCCGCCGCGGACGACCCGCCCGTGGTCGCCGACCAGTTCGCCGCGACCATCGTCTGGATGGACGAAACCCCGCTGCTGCCGGGTCGCGGGTACTGGCTGAAATCGGGCGCGACCACGGTCAGCGCCAGCGTCCGCGCGCCCGAATATGCGATCGACGTCAACACGCTCCAGCATCTGTCGGTCAAGACGCTCGGCCTGAACGACATCGGCGTCGCCGACGTTCAGGCCGATCGCCCGATCCCCTTCGCGCCCTATGCCGACAGCCGCGTGCTCGGCGGGTTCATCCTGATCGACAAGCTGACCAACGCAACCGTCGCTGCGGGCATGATCGAGCATGCGCTGCGCCGCAGCCAGAACGTCCACTGGCAGGCGATCGAGATCACGCGCGAGGCACATGCCGCGCAGAAGGGGCAGGCGCCGAAGCTGCTCTGGTTCACCGGCCTGTCGGGCTCGGGCAAGTCCACCATCGCCAATCTGGTCGAAAAGAAGTTGCACGCGCTCGGCCGACACAGCTTCCTGCTCGACGGCGACAACGTCCGCCACGGATTGAACCGCGACCTGGGCTTCAGCGACGCCGACCGGATCGAGAATATCCGCCGAGTGGGGGAGGTCGCGCGGCTGATGACCGACGCCGGGCTGATCGTGCTCACCGCCTTCATCTCGCCGTTCCGCGCCGAACGCGAGCTGGTGCGGGCGATGCTGCCGGAGGGCGAATTCGTCGAGGTGTTCATCGACACGCCGCTCGCCGTGGCCGAGGCACGCGACGAAAAGGGGCTCTACGCCAAGGCCCGCAGCGGTGAGATCGCGAACTTCACCGGCATCTCCAGCCCCTATGAGCCCCCCGAACACCCCGACATCCGCATCGACACCCAGCGCATGTCGGCGGAGGATGCCGCCGAGCTGATCGTCGACCGCATCGTCGGCATGTGGATGCCCGTCATATGACCGACGCCGCGCTCGCCCGGTCGATCGCGGAGGAGGCGGGGCGACTGCTGCTCTCGATCCGCCATTCGGGCGCCACCGGGCGGGCGCTGGGCGACGCGGGCGACCGCGCGGCCAACACGCTGATCCTCGACCGGCTGCGCGCGGCCCGGCCCGGCGAGTTCATCCTGTCCGAGGAATCGGAGGACGATCCGGCGCGCTGCTCTGCACGGCGCTGCTGGGTGGTCGATCCGCTCGACGGGACCGCCGAATATGCCGCGGGCCGCGGCGACTGGGCGGTGCATGTGGGCTTGAGCATCGATGGCGTGCCCGCCGCCGGCGCGGTCGCGCTGCCCGCGCGCGGCCTCGTCTTCGACACCGAAGCCTGTGCCGCCGCGCCGCCCGCGCGCGTGCCCCCGCGCATTGTCGTCAGCCGCACCCGCCCGCCGGCGGAAGCGGTCCTGCTTGCCGAACGGCTTGGCGGCGAACTCGTGCCGATGGGCTCGGCAGGCGCAAAGGCGATGGCGGTGGTGATGGGGGAGGCCGACATCTACATCCACGCCGGCGGCCAATACGCTTGGGACAACTGCGCCCCCGCCGCCGTCGCGCTCGCCGCCGGCCTCCACGTCTCGCGGCTGGACGGCACGCCGCTCACCTACAACCGCCGCGAAACATGGCTGCCCGACCTCCTGATCTGCTCGCCGGCGGTGGCGGGGACGATCCTCGCGGTGCTGGCGGAGGGTGGCGAGGGGTAGGGCTCAGCCGGTGCGCATGGCGCGGATGCCCTTGCCCTTGCCGATCTTGACGAAATAGCTGCCGAGCGCCGCCTTGCGGATCGTCATGACCTGGCCCGCCACGGGCGGCAGGCTGCCGACCCAGGCCTCGGTCGTCGCCCAGCGCGCCCCGCCCTCGATCGTGAAGCCGTATTTGCCGTAGCCCAGCGTCGAGACATTCGTGATCTTCGCCTCGATGGTATCGATCTCGTCGCCCTTGTCGGGTCCGCCTTTTCCGAACAGCCCGATCCGCGGCAGCTGGAAACCGAACAGCGACCGGCGCGTCGATTTCACCTCGTCCTTGTCGACCATCACTATCTCGCGCCGGCGCGTGGCATCGACCAGCGCGCGGCCCGCCGCGTCGAAACACTCCAGGCGCCGCGTGTTGTCGGCGATCTCCAGGCAGGCGGCGATCCTGTCGACATGCGACGGTGCGCCATCGCGCGTTGACGTTTGCGGTGCCGCTGTGGCGCCGATCATGGCCATCAGCAATGTTCCGACACTCAACTGCATGTCTTGCTCCCGAGTTTTGATTTGCTAGCTACTGTTTCAGCATAAGTAAGATTATGAAAATATTGCGGTTAGAGTCCCATGTTGCGGCGACGCAACAGCTCAATTGCAATCGGCTCGACGTTCCAATTCTAGCGTTGCGCACCGGGGCGTTCAAAGGGACGATAAGGGGGAGCGTGGTGGAACACCATGCGCATTGTGCCGCCTTGGGGGGCGGTATTTGTGGGGACCAAACTGATGAAGCCATATATCCGCCGCCGCCTGCTGGCGTCGACGTTGCTGATTTCGGCAGCCGCGCTGTCGACGCCGGCCTATGCCCAGGTTGCGGAAGCGACCGAGACCGCTCCCGACGCACAGCAGGCGCCTGAGGCGCAGGTCGGTGAAGACATTGTCATCACCGGTTCGCGCATCGCGCGTCCCGACCTGGAAGTCGCCAGCCCGGTCAATGTGATCGGCAGCGAGGAAATCGCGCTGCGCCAGCCGAACACGGCCGAAGACCTGCTCCGCGAGCTTCCGTCGGTCCGCCCGAACCTCGGCCCGGCAGTCAACAACGGCTCGGACGGCTCGGCCGCGGTCGATCTGCGCGGCATCGGCGCGAACCGCACGCTCGTCATCCTCGACGGTCGTCGTATCGTGCCGTTCGGCCTGGACGGCGTGGTCGATCTGAACGTCATCCCGACCGGCCTGGTCGAGCGCGTCGACGTCGTGACGGGCGGCGCTTCGTCGGTTTACGGCGCCGACGCTGTCGCTGGCGTGGTGAACTTCATCACGAAGCGCAACTTCTCGGGCATCCAGGCTTCGGGCAATTACCGCGTTTCCGAACTCGGCGACGCAGTCCAGTACCGCGGCGACCTGCTCGTCGGCGCGAACCTTGATGACGGTCGCGGCAACGTCGTGCTCGGCCTCGGCTATGCCAATCGCAAGGCGGTGCTCGCCACCAGCCGCAAGATCGCGGAAATCCCGATCGGTTCGGGCACCGGCACGTTCCTGGGGTCCACTGGTTCGGTTCCGGCGATCTTCCAGTCGAGCCTGGCGACGACGACCAACCCGAACGGTCTGCCGACCACCGGCCTCGGCGCGGTGATCGATCCGGCCACGGGGTCGTTCCGTGCGGCGACGCAGGCGGACACCTTCAACACCAACCTCGGCACCTATTTCCTGACGCCGCTCGAGCAGTACAACGTGTACGCGTCGGGCCGTTACGAAGTGGCGGACAACATCGAGGTCTATGCGACCGGCATGTTCACGCGCAACAAGGCCGAGCTGGCGCTGGCCTCGTCGGGGACGTTCGGCAACGCCTACGACCTGCCGCTCAACAACCCGTACCTGCCGACCACCGCCCGCAACCAGCTGTGCGCAGCCAACGGCATCTCGGTCGCCGACTGTAACGCAGCGGCGGCGGTCAACACCGGCACGGCGCGCACCGTGCGCGTGATCCCGTCGCGGCGCTTCGCCGAATACGGTCCGCGCGGCAACCCGATCGAATCGACGATGTTCCAGGTCCAGGCCGGCATCCGCGGCGACATCGTGGAAGGTCTGAAGTTCGACGTCTCGGCGCAGTACGGCGAGACCAACCAGAACCAGGCGCGCATCAACTGGGGTTCGTCGTCGAAGGTGCAGCAGGCGCTGCTCGCCTATCGCAACGCCGCCGGCCAGCTGGTCTGCTCGAACACGGCCAACGGCTGCGTTCCGCTGAACGTGTTCGGCGCCAACGGCTCGATCACCCCGGACCAGATCGCCTTCATCGACCTCGACGCGCAAATCCGCCGTCTCGTATCGCAGAAGGTCATCACCGGCTCGATCAACGGCGATCTTTTCAACCTGACGAGCCCGTTTGCCAACTCGCCGATCGCGTTCTCGATCGGTGCGGAATACCGCAAGCTGACCGCATCGGCGACGCCTGACGCGCCGTCGCAGATCCAGGGCGAAGTGCTCGGCACCGGCGCACGCACCCCGCCGGACTTCGGCACCTACGACGTGCGGGAAGCGTTCGGCGAGATCATCATTCCGCTGATCGAGGACAATTTTCTGTATCGCGCCTCGATCGAGGCAGGCGTCCGCTATTCCGACTATTCGACGACGGGCGGCAGCACCACGTGGAAGGCCGGCGGCACGATCGAGCCGATCCAGGGCTTCAAGTTCCGCGGCATGTACCAGAAGGCGGTTCGCTCGCCGAACATCCAGGAACTGTTCCAGTCGCCGGTGCAGGGCCTTTCCAACCTGCTCGTCGATCCGTGCGCCGGCGCCGCACCGACCGCTTCGCGCACGTTGTGCGAGGGCACGGGCGCTCCGGCCGGCACGTACGGCGGCATTTCGCAGCCGTCGTCGAACCAGATCAACGTCACGACTTCGGGCAACCCGAACCTCGACGTCGAGCGCGCCACGACCTACACGCTGGGCGCCGTCATCGCGCCGCGGTTCATTCCGCGGTTCTCGCTGACCGTCGACTACTTTAACATCAAGATCCGCGACCTCATCAGCGCACCGTCGCAGAATGACATCCTCAACGGGTGCTATTCGACGACGCTGAACCCGTCGCAGACGCTGAACGGCTTCTGCTCGCTCATCCGCCGCAACCCGCTGACGGGTTCGCTCAACGGTGCGGGCGAGACGCCGGGCGTCATCCTGGGTTCGTCGAACCTGGGTCGCCTGCAGACCGCCGGCATCGACGTCGGGTTCAACTATGCGATCCCGCTCGGCAACAGCGAGCTGCGTCTCGGCTTCAACGGCACCTGGCTCGACTATTACCGCATCCAGGCGACGCCGCTGTCGATCTTCCGCGAGTGCAAGAGCTATTACTCGACCAGCTGCACGAACGCGCGGCCCGAGTATAAGTGGAATGCCCGTGCCAGCTACGACTTCGGCGTGCCCGACGTCTCGCTGCTGTGGAACCACATCAGCAAGGTCCGGCTCGAAGACATTCGTCCGGCGTCGCTGGGCCTGAACGATCCGGGTCCGGGCAACACCGCGACCGCGTACAACGGCATCCTGCCGCAGTTCCGCCAGGTGAAGTCGTACGACTATTTCGACCTGAACGTGCGCTTCGACGTTTCGGACGAGTTCGAATTCGGCCTGCTGGTCGAGAACCTGTTCGACAAGAAGCCGCCGCTGCTCGGCAACGGCGTTGCCGGTACGGCGTTCAACAACGGCAACACCATGCCGACGATCTACGACGTGATCGGTCGCGCCTACACGATCAGCGGCAAGCTGAAGTTCTGATCGTCCGGTTGATCCGAGACGCCTTTCGGGGGGCGGGCCATTGGTCCGCCCCCTTTTTTTGTCTTTCCTTTGGCCAGGGCCGTCGCCACACATCGCGGCGATGCTGCCCGGCGCACCTGTCGCGATCGATCGCGCGATCGACACCGCTATCCGCCTGCGCGACGCGGGACAGGGCGGTGCTGCCCTGAACGAACTGAAGGCGGCGCTCGCGACATGGCCGGGTGAGGCGGGGCTGTGGCAGACACTGGGGACGGTGCATCGGGCGCTGGAGCAGTCGAGCGAAGCCATCGACGCATTTTCTGAGGCCGTGCGATTGCGGCCGCAGAACGTGCGCGCCGCGCAGGGTGTCGCGCAGGCGACGCTGGAAGCCGGTCGTCCCGCCGCCGCGCTGTTCGAGGCGCTCGCCCGCAAGGCACCGGGCGAGGGCCAACTGCTCCTGGGTCTCGCCGCCGCGCAATGGGCTGAGGGCGATGCAGAAGCGGCGCTGAAGGGGCTGGCGACAGCGGTCGATGCCAACCCGCTGTGGCTTGAAGGACAGGCGACGCTGGCCGACCTGCGCTGGCAGGCGGGCGACCGGCAGGGTTTTGCGGGCGGCTATGTTTCGGCGCTGCGTGCGCATCCTGCGCATCTGGGCCTGTGGCTGGCGCTGATCGACCTGTTGGTGCGCCTCGAGATGTACGACACGGCGACGAACGTGATCGCGCAGGCGCATCAGTCGACCGGCGAGATTGCGCCTCTGATGCTGGCGGAGGCGATCTGCGCGTCCGAGCTTGGCGACATCGCCGCCGCCGACGCCGCCTTCGACCGGATCGTATCGCCGACCGCCGGTGTGGCGGTCATCGAACGGCACACGCGACACCTGATCGCCACCCGGCGGGTCGAGCAGGCGGCGGACGGAATTGATGCCGCGCTTTCCCGGGCGGACGCCGATAGCCTGTGGCCCTATGCGGCGCTGATCTGGCGCGTGCTGGACGATCCGCGGTGGCAGTGGCTGGAGGGTGATCCCGCGCTGGTCGCGACCTACGATCTCGATATCGACCTGCCGGCGCTCGCGGAGCGTCTGCGTGCCCTGCACACGGCGCGAAGCGACCCGCTCGGCCAGTCGGTGCGCGGCGGCACCCAGACCGATGGCCCGCTGTTCGCCAACGCGGCGCCGGAGATCCAGTCGGCCCGCACAGCGATCGTCGACGCGGTCGGGCGTCATATCGCGGGACTGGGGCGGCGTGACCCAAGGCATCCGACGCTGCGGCATGTCGGCAAGCCGTTTCGCTTCGCCGGGTCGTGGTCGGTGCGCCTGACCGACGGCGGACATCACAGCCCGCACGTTCACTCCCGGGGATGGCTGAGTTCGGCGTGCCACATCGTTCTGCCCGGCGGGCATGCTGCCGGGGACAGTGGCGGCGTCGCCGGCGCGGGGCAGCTGCTGCTCGGACAGTCGCCCGCGGCGCTACGCCTCGATCTGGCGCCGCTCCGCACGATCGATCCGCAGCCGGGCCGCCTGGTGATGTTCCCTTCGACCATGTGGCACGGCACCACGCCTATCGGCGCGGGCGAACGTCTGAGCATCGCCTTCGACGTCGCCGCAATCGGCTGAGCTCATCTCTTAAACGGTTGTTTACCGTCCCCGCTTACGGTCGCGAAAGCAGTATTTGGGGAGCGGTCCGTGCGCATTCTTATCATCGATGACGAACCCGCGATGCATGAGAGCTACGCGCAGAGCTTTCGCCCGCGCGATGCGGGCGCGGGGGCCGGGCTCGATGCGATGGCGGCGGAGCTGTTCGGCGACGATGCGGCGGACGACGCAGGCGCGCTGAGGCCCGAATGTGCGACGTTCGACCTGACGCACAGCATGCAGGGGCTGGACGGCGTCGCCGCGGTCGAGGCGGCGCTGGCGGCAGGCACGCCATATTCGGTCGCGTTCATCGACGTGCGGATGCCGCCGGGGATCGACGGCAAGGAAACCGCGCGCCGCATCCGCGCGCTCGATCCCGACATCAACCTGGTGATCGTCACCGGCTATTCGGATTTCTCCCCGCTGGAGATCAGCCGCGCGGCGGGCCCGGCAGACAAGATCTTCTACATCGCCAAGCCGTTCGAGGTGGAGGAAGTCGTCCAGACCGCCACGGCCCTCTGCCACCGCTGGGCATCGGACCGCGAACTGGCGATCGCGCGCGAGGCGATGGCGGGCCATGTCCGGCTTCTCGAAGAACAGAAGCTGGAGCTCGCCGCGAACGAGAGCCGCGCGGTCCACATGGCGAACCATGATTCGCTGACCGACGCGCCCAATCGCCTGGCCTTTCTGCGCGCACTACATGGATCAGTACGCAGCACCGAGCGGTTCGCGATGGCGATGCTCGATCTCGACCGGTTCAAGCTGGTCAACGACAGTTTCGGCCATCTCGCCGGCGACGAGTTGATCCGGGTGGTGTGCGAGCGTCTGCATCAGGCCGCACCGCGTGGCACGTTCATCGCACGGCTGGGCGGCGACGAATTCGCCGCGCTGTTCCCCGCCACCGGCGAGGACGAGGCGTCGATGATCTGCGAGCGCCTGCTGAAGGCGTGCGCGACGACGTTCAGCGTGTTCGGCCATTCGGTGCAGGGCGGTGCCTCGGTCGGCGTGGTCGTGGTCGAGCCGGGTTCGACTGGCGACCCGATCGACGTCATGCGCCGCGCCGACCTGGCGCTGAACGAAGCCAAGCGCAGCGGGCGGGGCGTAGTGCGCGCGTTCGACGAAAGCATGGACGAATCGATCCGCTTCCGCCGCCGCATCGAAAGCGGGCTGTCGAACGCGATCGCCGGCGGCGAACTATCGCTGGTGTACCAGCCGATCGTCGCGCGCGAGACGCTGGAGATCACCGGGTTCGAGGCGCTGCTGCGCTGGCACAGCCCCGAATATGGCATGATTTCCCCGGCGATGTTCATCCCGATCGCCGAGGAATCGAACCTGATCCATGAGCTGGGCGACTGGGTGCTCGAAACCGCGCTTGCCGCCGTGAAGGCGTGGCCGGGGCAATATGTCTCGGTCAACTTCTCGCCGCGCCAGTTCCGCCGCCAGAATTTCGTGGGGCAGGTGATCGAGCGCGTCCAGCGTTCGGGCGTGTCGCCCAGCCGCGTCCAGATCGAGATCACCGAAACCGCCATCTTCGACGATGCCGAACGCGCCGCCGATACCCTTTATCGCCTGCGCCAGATGGGCTTCCGCATCGCGCTCGACGATTTCGGCACCGGCTATTCCTCGCTCTACAACATCCGCAAATTCGCGCTCGATTGCCTGAAGATCGACCGCAGCTTCATCGACGGCATGGGGCGCGAGCGGGAGTCGATGGCGATCGTTCAGTCGATCATCCATCTCGGCCGCGCGCTGGGGATGGAAGTGGTCGCCGAAGGGGTCGAGACGCAGGCGCAGGTCGAAACGCTGCGCGTCGCGGGCTGCTCGCACCTGCAGGGCTATCATCTGGCGCGGCCGATGCCGCAGGACGATGCCGATACGCTCGCCACCGCACGCTTCATCGGCACCAGCGACGAGGCGGCGACCGGGACCGCAGCCTGATGCCGACCCTGCCGGCGCGACTGGCCGAGCGGCTGGGCCTGTCGCGCGTACCGCGCTCGCTCGGGGCGAAGCTGGTGCTGATCCTGACCGCGGTGGGCCTGGCGGGTAGCATCGCCATCGCCGCGCTGCTTTCGCTGGTCATCACGCCCAGTTTCAACCGGCTGGAGGATGCCGCGGTGGCCGCGCATGTCGAACGCACGCGCGCCGCGCTCGGCGACTTCGCCCGCAAGGTCGAAACCGCGGTGCGCGACTATGGCGACTGGAATTCCAGCTACGATTACATGGCCGCGCCGTCGGCGGCGTTCGAGCGAGAGAGCTTTTCGACGCTGGCGATGCAGAACCTCGACGTCAGCGGCATGGCCTATGTCGCCAACGACGGGCGCATCGTCATCGCGCGTTGGATCGATCCGGGCGCGGGCGTCGATCGCCCCGACCTGCGCGCGCGGCTGATCGCGGCGGTGCCCGCGATGCGGCTCGACCGGCTGCTCGCAACCGACAGTTCGAAGGGCTTCTACCTGCGCCTCGGCGACCGGCTGGCGGCGATCGGGGTGGCGCGGGTGCGCCGCAGCGACGGCACCGGCACGCCGCGCGGATATGTGCTGATGGCGCGCGAACTGTCGTCGGCGCAGCTGCGCACGCTGCTGCAACTGCCCGCGCGGGTCGACCTGACGAGCGCGAGCGAGGCGGTGACGGTGGATCCCGCGCGCGAGACTTTGGGGATATCGGTGCCGGTGGTCGGCGCGGACGGGCGCCCGGTCGCGGCGACGCGGTTCAGCGTGCCGCGCGACCTGTCGCGGCTGGGGCGGCAGATGCTGTTCCTGGCGGTCGGCGGGGCGGTCGTGCTGCTGATGGTGGTGCTGATGGCGCTGCGGCGGATTATCGGGCGGCTGGTGCTGCAACCGCTGCATCGGGTCGAGCGCCACATGGGCGTCGTCCAGGCGTCCGGCACGCTTGCGCCGCTGGCGGGGGCACCGCGCGTGGACGAGATCGGCAGCCTCGTCACCAGCTTCAACGCGATGTTGCGCCAGCTGAAGGATTTGCGCGAGCAGGTCGAGGTGCAGTCGTTCAAGCTGGGCCAGAGCGAAAGCGCGGTCGCGGTGATGCACAATGTCCGCAACGCGCTGGGGCCGATCAGCACCATCCTGTCGCGCGGGCTGGCGACGCCGTCGACCGCCGACCGTGTCCTGATCGACCGGGCGCTGGGCGAGCTGGCGGGGGACGCGGTGCCGCTCGCCCGCCGGCAGAAGCTGACCGCCTTCGTCGCCGCCGCCGCCCACGCCGACGTCGCCGAGCGCGAGCAGCGTCGGGCGGATATGGAGATCGGGCGGACCGCGCTGCACAACGTGCTGGAGATCATCGGGCGCCAGCAGGAACAGGCGCATGAGAAGCCGCCGCTCGCCGCCTGCGACCTGTCCGACGTGGTCGCGCAGAATGCCGCGATCGCGCGCTATTCGGGCGAAACATCGATCGCGTTCGTGTTTCCGTCGAAGCCGCACTGGGCGCTCGCCAACCGCGTGATCCTGAGCCAGGTGATCGGAAACCTGTTCGCCAACGCCGGGGAAGCGATCACCGCGCGCGGCGGGGAGGGGGGATCGATCAACGTCGCGATCGTCGAGACGGGCGACCGCGTCGAGCTGGTAATCCGCGACGATGGCGAGGGCTTCGACGCGGGCGCCGAGCCGCGCTTCTTCCAGCGCGGGTTTTCCACGCGCGCTCACAAGTCGGGCGGGCTGGGGCTGCACTGGTGCGCCAATTCGATGCTGGCGATGGGCGGCAGCCTGCGCCTGGAAAGCGACGGGCGCGGCACCGGCGCGCGCGCGATCCTGACCGTGCAGGCGATGCCCGCCGAGGTCGATCTCAGCGAGCGTGCCGCCTGACGTCGGGCAGGACGCTCTCTCGCCGACGCAGATACGGCGCGACCAAGTTGCGGGCGCGGTAGAATTCCTGCCGCTCGGGCGCCAGCGTCGCGAAATTGCCGATGACGCGGCGGCAATCGGGGCTGCGGCATTGGCAGATCATGTGCCAGTTCGATTCGGTCAGCGTCGTCGAATAGTCCCAGCTGATTTCCTCGCCCGGCGCGATGGCGCGGATCGCGACCAGATAGACGCCGTCGTCGGCGAAACGCAGCCCGGCGTTGGGATCGCAGCTGTGGTTGACCAGATCGTCCATCCGCCCCGACGGGCCCATGTAATGATCGGGCGTCACCTGCACGTAGCGGTCACCCGCACCGCGCATCAGGCTCGGCACCTGCGCCGCGCGAAAGCGGCGACCGGTGAATTCCAGCAGCGGCTGGCCCTCTGCGAACGGGACGGCGGCGAACACCGCCTTGCCGAGGTGGGTGTCGCCGACCGCGAACAGGCTGGCGGTCTTGCGATAGGCGTCGAGCACGTAGAAGCCGCCGCGACGCCGCCCGAAGCTGCGCAAGGGGTTGATCGTCGCCAGCCCGATCATGAACCAGACGCTGGCGTGGCACAGGAATTCGACGAGCAGATAGGCATATTGGCCCGCGCCCTCGCCGCCGCCGCGCGCCGCCACCAGCAAGGTGGCCAGATCGCCGAGCGTCCACAGCCCCCATGCGGGCGAGCGTTCGCGCGCGGGATCGGCGCGGACGCTGGCCCAGGTCGGCAGGAAGCTGACCGGCACCGCGGCGACCACCAGCATGTGCGCCCAATAGGCTTCCCGGAACACCAGCCACAGGACGAGCGCGGACAGGCAGGCGGCAACGCACAGGGTTTCGGTCGGCGAGGGCGCGGCCCAGGCGGCGCGGCGCCAGATGCCGAAGGTGACGGCGACACAGGCGATCGCCGACACCAGGATGACGATGCCCTGCAACGCGCCGGGGTTCACCGCGGCATAGGTCGCCGCCTCCATCCCCGTCGCCGCGCTCCAGATCAGCCACGATGCGCGATTGGGCTCGACGAGGTTGCGGCGCAGCCCGGCGAGATAGATCGCATAGCCCGCAAAGTTGCCGGCCACCGCCACCACAAACCACGGCTCGATGACGCCCAAAGCCTTCCCCCCAGGCTCGTGCGTTTACCATCCGGCGCGAATCCCGTCCATGCGAGCCGTCGCGATCAATTACGGTACAAATAACGAACATTGTAGCAATACTGCAAAAAATCCCTGAATCAGGCGTAAAATCCCCGCTTCAGGCCCACTCTCCCCTTGCTGCGAAAGCGGCGTTGAGTTAACCCAATTGCAGAGGGGCACTCTCCCGTGTTTGCGCGTGGATTCGAAGGCGGCGAGGGGCCGTTTTCGGAAACGGGAGACGCTTGCCACTCGACGGGGCGAACGGGCGTGAACGACTTCGAACTTTACGAGGGCAGCGCGTTGCAGGGGGTCGATGCGAAGGGTCGCGTCGCCATCCCCGCCGATTTCCGCGCCACGTTCGAAAAGAATTCCGAAGCCCGCACCATCGTCATCGGCATCCACCCGCTGCTGCCGTGCCTGCGCGCCTATGACCTCGGCTGGTCGAAGATCAATTTCGCCCAGATCCAGCGCGACATGCAGAGCCCCGACGCCGACGTCCGCGCCATCGCCCAGAAGCGCAACGCCGATTTCTCCGATGTCGATCGTGCCCCGTTCGACCCGAGCGGCCGGTTCGTGCTGGATGAGTTCTTCCGCTCCGAAGCGCAGATCGAGACGCCGGGCTGGGCGTTCTTTTCCGGCGACGCGCAGACGTTCAACATCTGGAACCCCGACGTGCTGATGGCGACGACCGAGGGCGTCAGCCCGGTCACGCGCCGTCGCTGCGCGTACCTGATGGCCAATCGCAAGGTGCGGGCATGACCGCCGCGCCGCACATTCCCGTCTTGCTCGACGAAGTGCTCGCCGCGCTCGCCATCGCGCCCGGTGAAGCGCATGTCGATGCGACCTTCGGCGCGGGCGGCTACACGCGGGCCATTCTCGGCCAGGGTGCGCGGGTGTTCGCGTTCGACCGCGATCCCGACGCCATCGCCGAGGGGCAGCCGCTGGTCGACAGCGCCGATGGCGCGCTGACGCTGATCGCCGCGCCGTTCTCGGCGATGGAGGCCGAACTCGACACGCGCGACGCTGCGCAAGTGGACGGCGTGGTGATGGACATCGGCGTGTCGTCGATGCAGCTCGACCGTGCCGAACGCGGCTTCTCGTTCCAGGCCGACGGCCCGCTCGACATGCGCATGAGTCAGGAGGGCGAGAGTGCCGCCGATTTCCTGAACGGGGCCGACGAGGCTGCGATCGCCGACGTGATCTATCAGTACGGCGACGAGCCCAAGTCGCGCCGCGTCGCCCGCGCGATCGTCGCCGCGCGCCCGCTGACCCGGACGTCCGAGCTGGCGACCGTCGTGCGCAAGGCGCTGGGCCACAAGCCGCACGACAAGAAGGATCCCGCGACCCGCACCTTCCAGGCGATCCGCATCCACCTGAACCGCGAGCTCGACGAGCTGGTCGACGGGCTGGCGGCGGCGGAGCGCGTGCTGAAGCCGGGCGGGCGACTGGCCGTGGTGACGTTTCACAGCCTGGAGGACCGGGTCGTGAAGCGGTTCTTTCGCGAGCGCAGCGGCGGCACCCCGGCAGGGTCGCGGCATCGCCCGGCTGTGGCGGCGGCGGACGCGCCGACATTCGAGACACCTGCGCGCGCCGTGCGTGCCGGAGACGACGAGACCGCGCGCAACCCGCGCGCGCGGTCCGCAACCTTGCGGGTAGCGCGGCGCACGGCAGCCGCGGCGTGGGCGTAAAGAGGGAGTTGGTGCGATGGCGGTGAGCGGATTCAAGGGGTTCGGATACCTGCTTTGCTTCGCGACGGTGTCGCCGGCGTGCTACATGGTATCGTCGCAGGTCGCGGCCGAGCGGGGCCGAGTGGAATCAGTCGAGCGCGCGATCCTTCAGGCGAAGGTCGACATCCGCACGCTCGAGACCGAGTTCGACACGCGCGCCAACCACGACCAGCTCGAGCGGTGGAACGGCGACGTGCTGGCGCTGTCGGCGCCGCGGCCCGAGCAGTATCTCGCCAGCGACATGGCGCTCGCTTCGCTCCAGCCGCTGGGCGGTGGTGAGACGCGGCTCGCCGCAGCGGTGGTGCCGGCGGCGGTGACCGTACAGCCCGCCGCGATCCAGGCGGCGTCGTTCGATGCCGGCGCTCCGGCAGCGGCAGTCGCGGCACCGGCGCCCGCGCCTCAGCCGGCGATCCGCAAGGCCGTTGCGACCGTTCCCGCCGGCGCGGCGCCGCGCCCGCGTCCGATCCAGGCCGTTGCGATGGTCGAGCGCCGCCTGCTGAGCGACTCCACGCTCGGCGACCTCACGTCCAGCGCGCGCGCCGAACGCGTGGCGATGCGTTGATCGTCCTGGTCGCCCCCCACAGCGGCGATCGCCGCCGCGAGGCCGGCCGGCATTCGCTGGTCAGCGTCGCGCACCAGCGCCTGATGGTGCTGATGCTGCTGTTCGCCTTCGCCAATTGCCTGGTGATCGGGAAGCTGGGGTGGATGGCTCTGTCGGCGCAGCCGGCGACGTCGCGCGACGCGGCGGCGGCGCTGGTCCCCTTGCGCGGCGACATCGTCGACCGCAACGGCGCGCCGCTGGCCCGCACGATCGACGCCTGGTCGATCGGCATCCAGCCGCAGAACGTGATCGGCGACAAGGTGCAGCTGGCGATGCGGCTGGCCGAGCTGATCCCGGAACGTGACGCCAGCCAGTATCTCGGCATCCTGAATTCGGGCGTCCGCTTCACCTATCTGAAGCACCGCGCGATGCCCGAACTGGTGTCGGCGGTGAACGCGCTGGGCGATCCCGGCATCACCTTCGCCCGCGAGCCCGAACGCCTGTATCCGCAGGGGACGATCGGCGCGCAGTTGCTCGGCTATCTCAACTCCAGCCGCTCGGGCGTGCGCGGCGTCGAGAAGGTGCTCGACGACCGGCTGAACGATCCCGCGCTGCGCGGGACGCCCGCGGCGCTGTCGATCGACCTGCGCGTGCAGGGTGCGCTGGAGAACGAACTCGGGCGCGCGATGGCGAGCTTCCAGGCGGCAGGTGCGGCGGGCGTGGTGCTCGACGTGCACACCGGCGAAGTGCTGGCGATGTCGTCGCTGCCGAGCTTCAACCCGAACAAGGTGCAAGCGGGCGAGGGCGGCATCCTGAACAATGTGACGCAGAGCGTGTATGAGCTCGGTTCCGCGTTCAAGCCGATCGCGATGGCGGCGGCGATCGATACCGGCACCGTCACCTCGATGTCGCGACGCTTCGATGCGACCCAGCCGCTCCAGGTCGGGCGCTTCAAGATCAAGGACGATCACGCCCAGAACCGCTGGCTGAACATCCCCGAGACGCTGATCCACTCGTCGAACATCGCGACCGCACGGATCGCGGACGAGATGGGCAAGGAAAAGCTGTCGGCGATGTTCCGCAAGGTCGGCTTCGACACCGCGCCCGATATCGAGATCGAGAAGGCGCGGCCGCTGTGGCCCAAATTCTGGGCGCGCACGACGACGATGACGACCGCCTACGGCCACGGCATCGCGGTGACGCCGCTGCATCTGGCGAGCGCCTATGCCTCGCTGGTTAACGGCGGTATCTGGCGCCCGGCGACGCTGATGAAGGTTGCGCCGGGCCAGGCCGCATCTGGCCGGCGCGTCATCTCGGAATCGACCAGCGCGCGGATGCGTCAGCTGCTGCGGCTGATCGTGACCGACGGCACCGGCAAGAAGGCCGAGGCGCCGGGCTTCCGCGTCGGCGGCAAGACCGGCACCGCGGAGAAGCCGGGGGTCGGCGGCTATTCCAAACACGTCAACGTATCGACGTTCGCGGCAGCTTTCCCGATGGACGCACCGCGCTATGTGGTGATCGCCATGCTCGATTCGCCCAAGGGAAATGCCGAAAGCTTCGGCCTGACGACCGCCGCCTGGACCGCCGCACCGGTGGTCAGCCGCTTCATCATGCGCGCCGGGCCGCTGCTGGGCGTGCAGCCCGACGTGCGCCGCGACGTCGACCTGTCCGACATCACGCCGCTGCTGTGGCGGGCGCCGGGCGAGAAGCTGGGCGCGGCGGAATGAGGCTGGGCGCGCTCACCGGTCACGGCGAGAGCGAGACGGTCACCGGCTTCGCGATCGACCACCGCAAGGTGGCGCCGGGCACGATCTTCGGCGCGTTCGAGGGTGCGCGCGTCAACGGCGAGGATTTCATTCCCGCCGCCATCGCCAGCGGTGCGATCGCCGTCGTTGCGCGACCGGGTGCGGTGGTCGACGGAGCGGTGCATATCGCCACGGACAACCCTCGCGCGTGCTTCGCCGAACTCGCCGCGCGCTATTTCGCGCCGTTTCCCGCAACGACGGTCGCGGTCACCGGCACCAACGGCAAGACCTCCACGGTCGAACTCACGCGCCAGCTGTGGCGGATGGCGGGGCATCATGCCGCGTCGATCGGGACGCTGGGGGTAACGACCGCCGACGACCGCGTGACGACCGGCCTCACCACGCCCGATGTCGTCACCTTCCTGTCGAACGTCGCCGGGCTGGGGCGCGAGGGCGTCACCCACCTCGCGTTCGAGGCGTCGAGCCACGGCCTGTCGCAATACCGGACCGAGGGGCTGCCGGTCACCGCCGCCGCCTTCACCAACCTCAGCCGCGATCACCTCGATTATCACGGCGACATGGCGAATTACCTGACCGCCAAGCTCCGCCTGTTCGCCGAAGTCGTGCGCGACGACGGCGTGGTGGTGGTGTGGGCGGACGATCCCAATGCCGATCCGGTCATCGACCTGGCGCGTGCGCGCGGGCTGCGGCTGATCTCGGTCGGCACGCATGGCGAGACACTGCGCCTGACCGGGCGCACGCCCACTTTGCTGGGGCAGGGGCTGACGATCGAGGCGGAGGGGCGGACGCATCAGGTCAACCTGCCGCTGATTGGCGCCTATCAGGCGGCGAACGCGCTGACTGCGGCCGGCCTCGTCATCGCGACCGGTGGCGATGTGGCGCAGACATTGGCGGGGCTCTCGCGATTGGCACCGGTGCGCGGACGGCTGGAGCGCGCGGTCATCACGCGCAGCGGCGCGCCGGTCTATGTGGATTACGCGCATACCCACGATGCCCTCGACGCCGCGATCGCCGCGCTCAAGCCGCATGTGACGGGGCGGCTGATCGTCGTGTTCGGCGCGGGCGGGGACCGCGACGCAGGGAAACGCGAACCGATGGGCCAGGCCGCTGCTTCCGGGGCCGACGTCGTGATCGTCACCGACGACAACCCCCGCTCCGAAGATCCCGCTGCGATCCGCGCCGCGGTGCTTGCCGGGGCGCCCGGAGCGTTCGAGATAGGCGACCGCCGCGCCGCCATCGCCCACGCCGTCGCCATCGCCGGGCCCGAGGATATCGTGCTGCTGGCGGGCAAGGGGCACGAGCAGGGCCAGATCGTCGGTGACCTGGTGCTGCCGTTTGACGACGTCGCCGTGGTGCGCGATTGCGCGGCATGACCGCCGCTCGCCCGCTCTGGACCGCCGAGGAAATCGCCGCCGCCACCGACGGTACCGCCAATGCCGAGTTCGCGGCGACCGGGATCACTTTCGATTCGCGGGAGGTTGGTAAGGGCGATCTCTTCGTCGCGCTGACCGGCCAGGAAACCGACGGTCACCGCTTCCTGGGCGGCGCGTATGAGTATGGCGCGGCGGGCGCATTGGTGTGCGTGCCGACCAGCTACCCGAGCGTCTTCGTCGACGACACCATGCCCGCCCTGGAGGCGCTGGGCCGCGCCGCTCGCGCGCGTGCCGATGCGGTGGTCATCGGTGTGACCGGCTCGGTCGGCAAGACCGGCACAAAGGAGGCGCTCGCCGCGTGCCTCGCCCGCGCGCATCCCGGGCGTGTGCACTGGTCGGTCAAGAGCTACAACAACCATACCGGCGTGCCGCTGAGCCTCGCCCGCATGCCCGCCGACACCCGGTTTGGGGTATTCGAGATGGGGATGAACCATGCCGGCGAGATGACCGCGCTGGCCCAGATGGTGCGACCGCACATCGCCGTCGTCACCGCGATCGCGCCGGCGCACACTGCTTTCTTCTCGGGCGAAGAGGCGATTGCCGACGCCAAGGGCGAGATATTCACCGGATTGCAGCCGGGCGGCACCGCGATCGTGCCCTTCGACAGCCCGCACCGCGACCGGCTGATCGCCGCGGCGCGCCCGCACGCGGGGCGGATCGTCACGTTCGGCAGCGGCGCCGGCGCCGACGTCCGCGCGATCGAGACGATGCCGGTGGCGAGCGGCGGCACCTTCGTGTCGGCGCGCGTCCACGACCGCGACCTGAGCTTCACCCTGTCGCAGCCCGGCGCGCACTGGGTGTCGAACGCGATGGCGGTGCTGGCCGCAGTCGATGCCGCGGGCAGCGACCTAGGGCTTGCCGGGCTTGCCTTGGGCGACATGGCCGGGCTGCCGGGACGCGGCGCGCGCTTTGCGGCGCGGGTCGCAGGCGGCGAGGCGTTGGTCATCGACGAGAGCTACAACGCCAACCCCAGTTCGATGCGTGCGACGCTTGCGGTGCTCGGCGCCGAAAAGGGACGGCGGCTGGCGGTGCTGGGCGGGATGCGCGAACTGGGCGACGATTCCGACCGCTATCACGCAGGTCTTTCACGCCCCATCGACGAGGCGGGGCTTTCCCACGTCATACTGGTTGGCGACGAGATGGCGGCGCTGGCCGAAGTGCTTGAGGGGCGGATGGATTTCGTCCATGTGCCCGACGCCGCAGCCGCGCGCGACCGCCTGATGGCGGTGCTGGCGCCGGGGGATGCGGTTCTCGTCAAGGGTTCGAACGGAATCGGGTTGTCGGCGGTCGTCGCCGCACTCCGGGACCGGCATGGGGCAGGGGTGGCCGACTGATGCTGTACTGGATCGCCGAGCACCTCGGCTTTCCCGGGGTCCTGAACCTCATCCGCTACCTGAGCTTCCGCTCAGGCGGGGCGGTGGCGACCGCGCTCATCATCGGCTGGATCATCGGGCCGAAGTTCATCGGCTGGCTGCGCGTGCGGCAGGGCAAGGGTCAGCCGATCCGCAGCGACGGCCCGCAGACGCACTTGGCCAAGGTCGGCACGCCGACGATGGGCGGGCTGATGATCCTGACCGCGATGAGCGTGTCGATCCTGCTGTGGATGGACTTGGCCAACCCCTATGTCTGGGCGTGCCTGTTCGTGACGCTCGGCTTCGGGATGATCGGGTTCCTCGACGACTATGACAAGGTGCGCAAGGCGAGCACCGCGGGCGTCTCGGGACGGGTGCGGCTGCTCGGCGAGTTCGTGATCGCGGGCGCGGCAGCGTGGCTCATCACCCAGCACAACGGCACCGAGCTGTACGTGCCGTTCTTCAGCAATTTCAAGGTCGACCTGGGGCCGTTCTACATCGTGTTCGCAGCGTTCACGATCGTCGCGTTCGGCAATGCGGTGAACCTGACCGACGGGCTGGACGGCCTCGCGACGATGCCGGTCATCATCGCCAGCGTCACCTTCATGATCATCGCCTATCTTGCCGGTAACGTGAAATACGCGACCTACCTCGGCATCCCGCACGTGATGGGGGCGGGCGACCTGACGATCTTCACCGGCGCGATCGTCGGCGCAGGGCTCGCGTTCCTCTGGTACAATGCGCCGCCGGCCGCGGTCTTCATGGGCGACACGGGCAGCCTGGCGCTGGGCGGCGCGCTTGGCACGATCGCGGTGGTCGCGCACCACGAACTGGTGCTGGGCATCGTCGGCGGGCTGTTTGTTGTGGAGGCGCTGTCCGTCATCATCCAGGTGTTCTTTTACAAGCGCACCGGCAAGCGCATCTTCCGCATGGCGCCGATCCACCATCATTTCGAGCAACTGGGCTGGAGCGAGCCGACCGTCGTCATCCGCTTCTGGATCATCGCGCTGGTGCTGGCGCTCGCCGGCCTGTCGACGCTGAAGCTCCGGTGATTACGAGCGCCGCCTGGGCGGGGAAGCGGTACGCCGTGCTCGGGCTGGCGCGCTCGGGCGCGGCGACGGTGCGCGCGCTGTTGGCGGGTGGAGCGGAGGTATTGGCTTGGGACGATGACAAGGCAAAGGGCGCTGCGTTATCAGGCGATGCACTGTTCATGGACGACTTTTCGGACTGGCAGGAGTTCGAGGCCGACGGACTGGTCCTGTCGCCGGGGGTGCCGCTCAACCGCCTCCCACTCGCGGAAGTGGCTCGTGAACAGGGCACCCCGATCATCGGCGACATGGAACTCTTCGCCCAGGCGCGCGCCGGCCTGCCGGCACACCGCGTCGTCGGCATCACCGGCACCAACGGCAAGTCGACCACCACCGCGCTGATCGCGCATATCTGCGAGAGCGCGGGGCTGCCGACGCGGCTGGGCGGCAATATCGGTCTGCCGATCCTGGGGCAGGATCCGTTGCCTGAAGGCGGGGTCTATGTGCTGGAGCTGTCGAGCTACCAGATCGACCTGACCCACAGCCTCGACTGCGACGTCGCGGTGCTGCTCAATATCACCCCCGACCACCTCGACCGCTACGACGGCTTCGACGCCTATGCCGCGTCGAAGGCGCGGCTGTTCGCGATGCAGTCCGCCGGCCATGCCGCGATCGTTGGCATCGGCGATGAAGCCTCCGCCGCCGTCGCTCGGCAGGTGTCCCGCTCGGGTCGCGCCGAGGATGTCACGAAGATCGCGCCGGGCGTCTGCCTCGACCAGTCGAAATGGCCGGCGTTGCAGGGGCCGCACAACGCCCAGAATGCGCTCGCTGCGATCGCGGCGTGCGAGGCGTTGGGGATATCGAACGCCGCGATCGACGCCGGCCTCGCCAGCTTTCCCGGCCTGCCGCACCGCATGGAGCGCGTGGCGACGAAGGGCGGCGTGCTGTACGTCAATGACAGCAAGGCGACCAACCCGACCTCGACCGCACCTGCGCTTGCTGCGTTCGACCGCGTCCACTGGATCGTCGGCGGGCAGGCCAAGACCGACGACCTCGACGCCTGCCGCGCAGGCTTCGGCCACGTAGTCCGCGCCTATACGATCGGGGAGGCCGGGCCGATGTTCGCGCGCCTGCTGGCCGATGACATGCCGGTGACCGAAAACGAAACGCTGGCCGAGGCGGTCCGCCAAGCCGCCGCCAACGCCGCCCCCGGTGACACCGTGCTGCTCTCACCCGCGTGCGCTTCCTTCGATCAGTTTGCGAATTTCGAGGATCGCGGCGACCGGTTTCGCCGCGCAGTGGAGGCGCTGGCATGACCGGCGCGACGCGCGACGATGCCCGGGGCCTCCGCGGCCGGGTCGAGGAACGGCTGGGTCGCGCCAACCGCGGACCGGTGGCGATGTGGTTCTGGGAACTCGACCGCGTGCTGTTGCTGCTCGCGTTCCTGCTGATCGCGATCGGCCTGATCGCAGTGGCCGCCGCGAGCCCCGCGACCGCGCGGCGCTATTCGGATGGCTCGCACCAGATCGCGCCGATGTATTATTTCTGGCGGCAGGCGATGTGGGTCGGGCTGTCGATCCCGGTCATGCTGCTGGTGTCGATGATGCCGACGTCGCTCGCGCGGCGTTTCGCGCTCGGCATGGCGGCATTTTTCCTGCTGGCACTGCTGGCGACCCCGATCATCGGCGTCGAGGTGAACGGCGCGAAGCGGTGGCTGGGAATGGGCATCGCCCAGTTCCAGCCGTCGGAATTCCTGAAGCCCGTCTTCATCGTCAGCATCGCCTGGATGCTCAGCCTGCGCGCGCGCGATCCCGATCTGCCGATGGTGCCGGTGACGCTCGCGCTGACCGGCCTCGTCGGCGCGACGCTGATGCTCCAGCCCGATTTCGGGCAGACGATCGTGTTCGGCAGCGTGTGGATGATCCTGCTGATGGTGTCGGGCGTGTCGTCCCGGATCATCGGCGGGTTCGTCGGCGCGGGCGCGGCCGGCGTGGTCGCGGCCTATGTCTTCTACGACACCGCGCGCATCCGCATCGATAATTTCCTGTTCCCCGATCACGGCGGGGCAGGGGCCGACCATTACCAGACCGACATGGCCCATGCGACGATCACCGCAGGCGGCGTGACCGGCACCGGTCCGGGAGGCGGCGTCGCCAAGTTCCGCCTGCCCGAGGCGCATACCGACTATATCTATTCGGTGGTGGGTGAGGAATTCGGCTTGCTCGCCTGCGCGATCATCGCCGTCCTGTTCCTGACCATCGTCGTGCGGGTGTTCGTGAAGCTGCTGGACGAGGAGGATGCGTTCCGCGTCCTCGCCGCCGCCGGCCTCGCCGCGCAATTCGGGGTGCAGGCGACGATCAACATGGCGGTCAACACCGGGCTGGCCCCGTCGAAGGGCATGACTTTGCCCTTCATCAGCTACGGCGGGTCGTCGATGATCGCGCTGTCGATCGGCATGGGGTTGCTGCTCGCCTTCACGCGCAGAAACCCGTATCTCCACCGTTCGCCTTATATCGTGCGATAGGGAGTCATGGGAATCTCGCGTCACTACGTCCTCGCCGCCGGTGGTACCGGCGGGCATATGGTCCCGGCTGCGGCGCTGGCCGCCGAATTGTCGCGCCGCGGCCACCGCGTCGCGCTGGTCAGCGACGAGCGCGGGGCGCGCTTCCCCGATTTGTTCGACGGCATCCAGACGCATGTGCTGCCGGCCGGGCGCCTGTCGGGCGGGCCGATCGGCTGGGCGAAGGCCGCGCGGCAGATGTGGCGCGGGCGGGCGATGGCGCGGGAGCTGTACCGGACGTTCAAGCCGGCGGCGGTGATCGGCTTCGGCGGCTATCCGGCGCTGCCCGCATTGCTGGGCGCTTTCGCCGACGGGATTCCGGCGATCGTCCATGAGCAGAATGCGGTGCTGGGCCGCGTAAACCGGCTGGTCGCGGGGCGCGTCGCGGCGATCGCGACCTCCTACGCCGACGTCGCCCGCATTTCGGCGAAGCAGGCCGGCAAGGTGCGGCTGGTGGGCAATCCGGTGCGTACCTCCATCCTCGACATCCGCGAGCGGCCCTATCCGGTGATCGACGAGGACGGCATCTTCCGCGTGCTCGTCACCGGCGGCAGCCAGGGGGCGACCGTGCTGAGCAACGTCGTGCCCGACGGCCTCGCGCTGCTGCCGCTCCACTTCCGCAGCCGGTTGCAGGTGACGCATCAGGCGCGGATCGAGGATATCGACGCGGTGCGCGCCAAATATGCCGAGCACGGCATCCCTGCCGAGACGGCGACGTACCTGCCCGACCTGCCCGAGCATCTGGCGTGGACGCACCTGGTCATCGCGCGTGCGGGGGCATCGACCATCGCCGAGCTGACCGCGGCGGGGCGCCCCGCGATCCTGGTGCCGCTGCCCGGCGCCACCGACGACCACCAGACCGCCAACGCGCGCGAGATTGCCGCGGCGGGCGGCGCGCGGACGATCGCACAGCCACGCTTCACGCCGCAGGAACTCGCCAAGCAGATGCAGAAGCTCGGGCTCGATACTTCCGCGCTCCAGAATGCCGCGGCGCGCGCGAAGGGTTGCGGACGTCCGAAGGCGGCATCGGATCTTGCCGATCTGGTCGAGGGGCTGTCACAGTGAAGGGCGTCGCGACCGACATCGGCGTCATCCACTTCGTCGGGATCGGCGGCATCGGCATGTCGGGCATCGCCGAGGTGATGCACAATCTCGGCTATCAGGTGCAGGGCAGCGACGTCGCCGAGGGCTATGTCGTCGACGGCCTGCGCAAACGCGGCATTGCGGTGACGATCGGCCATGCCGCCGAGAACGTCGCCGATGCTGCGGTCGTGGTCACGTCGACCGCGGTCAAGCGCGGTAACCCGGAGGTCGAGGCGGCGCTGTCGAACCGGATCCCGGTCGTGCGCCGTGCGGAAATGCTCGCCGAACTGATGCGGCTGAAATCGACCGTCGCGGTCGCGGGCACGCATGGCAAAACCACCACCACCAGCATGATCGCCGCGATCCTGGATGCCGGCGGGGTCGACCCGACCGTCATCAACGGCGGCATCATCAACAGCTACGGTTCGAACGCGCGTTTGGGCGCCAGCGACTGGATGGTGGTGGAGGCCGACGAGAGCGACGGCAGCTTCCTGCGCCTCGACGGCACGATCGCGGTCGTCACCAACATCGATCCCGAACACCTCGACCATTACGGCAGCTTCGAAAAGGCGAAGGACGCGTATGTCGAGTTCGTCGAGAACGTGCCGTTCTACGGCGCGGCGCTGCTGTGCCTCGACCACCCGGAGGTGCAGGCGCTGATCCCGCGCGTGCGCGACCGGCGGATCGTGACCTACGGCTTCGCCGCGAGCGCCGACGTGCGCGGCGTCAACGTCACCCCCTATCCCGGCGGCAACCGGTTCGAGGCGATCATCCGCCACCGCGACGGATCGACCCGGTCGATCGAGGGCGTCGACCTGCCGATGCCGGGGCGCCACAACGTGCAGAACGCGCTGGCCGCGATCGGCGTAGCGCTCGAGCTGGGCCTCGACGACGCGACCATCGCCAAGGGCTTTGGCGCGTTTTCGGGCGTGAAGCGGCGCTTCACCAAGGTCGGCGAGGTGGCCGGCGCGACGATCATCGACGATTACGGCCACCACCCGGTCGAAATCCGCGCGGTGCTGTCTGCGGCGCGGGAGAGCGCGCAGGGCCGCGTGATCGCGGTGGTCCAGCCGCATCGTTATTCTAGGCTCGGCAATCTGATGGACGACTTCCAGGGGGCGTTCAACGACGCCGACGTCGTCTATGTCGCGCCGGTCTATGCCGCGGGCGAGGTGCCGGTCGAGGGTGTCGATGCCGATGCGCTGGTCGCCGGGCTGAAGCTGCGCGGACACCGCGCCGCCGCGACCGTGGCGGATGCCGATGCGCTGGCGCAGGTACTGGCGGGCGATCTTTCGGCGGGCGATCAGGTGATCTGCCTGGGTGCGGGCGACATCACCAAATGGGCGGCGGGTTTGGCCACGGCAATCGAGAAGGTGCGGGCGGCATGAGCGATTTCTTCTCCACCGCGATAGCCTTCCAGCAGGAAATCCTGCGCGCGCAGCAGGCGCAGATGGACGCCGCGCAGAAGGCGCTCGACATGGGTCGCCAGATGATGGCCGCGCAGGCCCAATCGCAGAAGGCGGCGAAAGCGAACCTGCAGGCGTGGAACAGATGGGCGTCGCTGTGGGGGTGGAAGTGACGGCAGCCGCCATCCACGATCCGTTCGTTTCGAGCGAAGTCGAGAAACCGGCACCCGGCGCTGGTTTCTCGGCTACGCTCGAAACGAACGGGGATAAGACAGTGCGGGGCAAGCTCACCCCCAACGCTCCCCTCGCCCCGCTGGTGTGGTTCAAGGCGGGCGGCGCGGCGGAGTGGCTGTTCGAGCCTGCCGATGTCGATGATCTCTGCGAATTCCTGCGCGATCTCGACCCGTCGGTTCCGGTCATGGGTCTTGGCCTCGGCTCGAACCTGATCGTCCGCGACGGTGGGGTGCCGGGGGTCGTCGTGCGGCTGGGCAAGGCGTTCGCGAAGGTCGTCGCCGACGAAAATTCGCTGACCTGCGGCGGCGGGGCCAGTGGCATCCTCGTCTCCTCGACCGCGCGCGATGCGGGGATTGCCGGCGTCGAATTCCTGCGCTCGATCCCCGGCACGGTCGGCGGATTCGTGCGGATGAATGGCGGAGCCTATGGCCGCGAAGTTTGCGACGTGCTGACATCGTGCGAGGTCGTGCTGCGCTCAGGCGAGCGGCGGACGCTGGCTCTCGGCGAGCTTGGCTACACCTATCGCCACAGCGCGTTGCCAGATGGCGCGATCGTCGTATCGGCGACGTTTCAGGGAGAACCCGGCGAGCCCTCCGCGATCCAGGCCGAAATGGACCGCATCGCCGCCGCGCGCGAGGCGTCGCAGCCGCTGCGGTCCAAAACCGGCGGATCGACGTTCAAGAACCCCGAGGGGCACAAGGCCTGGGCGTTGGTCGACGCGGCCGGGTGTCGCGGCCTGCGTCGCGGCGATGCGCAGGTGAGCGAGAAGCACTGCAACTTCCTGCTGAACCTCGGGCAGGCGACGAGCGCGGATATCGAGGGGCTGGGGGACGAGGTGCGGGCGAAGGTGAAGGCGCAGTCGAGCGTCGAACTCGAATGGGAAATCCAGCGGGTGGGGGTGGATTCTTCTTCTTCCCCCTCTCCCCATCGGGGAGAGGGGCCGTCACACGCACCGTCCTCTCTGCGAGGCGCCGCCCCCTCTCCCAACCCTCTCCCCGAGGGGAGAGGGCTATGAAGGCCTTGCACGTCGCCGTCCTGATGGGTGGCTGGTCGGGCGAGCGGCCCGTATCGCTGATGTCGGGTGCGGGCGTTGCCGATGCGCTGGAGCAGCGCGGGCACCGGGTGACGCGGATCGACATGGACCGCGACGTCGCCGCGCGGCTGGCGGAGGCGAAGCCCGACGTCGTGTTCAACGCCCTCCACGGCTCGCCGGGGGAGGACGGCACCGTCCAGGGCATGCTCGACCTGATGGGCATCCCGTACACCCACTCCGGCCTCGCCGCGTCAGTGATCGCGGTGGACAAGGTGCTGACCAAGAACCAGCTCGTCCCCCACGGCATCCCGATGCCGGGCGGGCGCATCGTGCGGTCGGAGGAGGTGTTCGCCGGCGACCCGCTGGCACGCCCCTATGTGCTGAAGCCGGTCAACGAAGGCTCCTCGATCGGCGTCGCGATCGTCACTGACGACGGCAATTACGGCAACCCGATCGGCCGCGACGTCGCGGGGCCGTGGCAGGATTTCGCCGAACTGCTGGCCGAACCCTATATCCGCGGGCGCGAACTCACGACCGCGGTGCTCGGCGATCGCGCGCTGGGCGTGACCGAGATCAGCCCGAAGACGGGCTGGTACGATTTCGACGCGAAATACACCGACGGGCTGGCCGATCACGTCTTCCCGGCGCAGATCCCCGACGAGATTGCGGATGCGTGCAAGCGGATCGCCGTCGATGCGCACCGTATCCTCGGTTGCAAGGGCGCGAGCCGCTCCGATTTCCGCTGGGACGACGATCGGGGCGTGGACGGGCTGTTCCTGCTCGAGGTCAACACCCAGCCCGGCATGACGCCCTTGAGCCTCGTCCCCGAACAGGCCGCACATTGCGGCATCAGCTATTCGGAGCTGGTCCAGTGGATCGTCGACGAGGCACTCGGCAAATGAGCCGCGCGCCCGCGAGCCGCACCCTGAAGCGCAAGGCGCAGCCGACGCGCGGGCGCAAGCCTGCGAAGAAGATCGGCCTGATGGACAAGGCGGTCGCCGCGCTGCCGGTCAGCGAACAGACGCTGCGCAAGACCACCGGCTGGTCGATGTTCGCGGTCGCCTGTGCCGTGCTGATCGCGATGGCGTCGTGGCTCGGCATCCCCGGCACGATCGGGACCGCGGTTGCCGAAAGCGTCGGGCGGGCGGGCTTCCGCGTCGAGCAGATCGAGGTGACGGGGCTCAATCGGATGGAGCGGATGACGGTCTATGCCGTCGCGCTCGACCAGCGCAGCCGGGCGATGCCGCTGATCGACCTGTCGGAAGTGCGGTCGCGCCTGCTCGACTATCCGTGGATTGCGGACGCGCGCGTCTCGCGGCGGCTGCCCGACACGCTCGTCATCGACATCGTCGAGCGTGAGCCGGTCGCGATCTGGCAGAGCCAGGGACAGCTGATGCTGATCGATGTGACCGGCAAGCCGCTGGAGCCGGTGTCGCCCGACGCCATGCCCGCGCTGCCGCTGGTGATCGGGGAGGGCGCCAACGAGCGCGAGCCGCAATATCAGGCGCTGATGCAGTCGGCCCCGGCGCTCAAATCGCTGGTGAAGGCGGCCACCTGGGTCGGTGACCGGCGCTGGGACCTGCTGTTCGACAGCGGCGAGCGGCTGGCGCTGCCCGAGGGGGAGGCGGCGGCGGCCAAGGCCTTGGCGAAATTCGCCGAGCTCGACCGTACCGACCGACTGCTGGGCAAGGGATATATCCGCTTCGACATGCGCGATGCGAGCCGGATGGTCTTGCGCATGCCGAGCGGATCGCAGAGCAAGGCGATCACGGGGGAAGGCGCCTGACCGGGCGCGGGGGGAATTTATGGCGAAGGCAGGACCGGAAGGTCTGATTACCGCACTCGACATCGGGTCGTCGAAGGTGTCGGCACTGATCGCGCAGAAAGGCGACGGCGGCGAGCTGGTCGTGCTCGGCACCGGCCAGCGCGAAAGCCGCGGGGTGCAACGCGGCTACATCGCCGACATGACCGCGACCGAGGCCGCAGTGCGCGAGGCGGTCGAGCAGGCGGAGCGGATCGCCGGCATCAACATCGAGGACGTGTGGGTCAGCTTTTCCGCCGGCGGGCTGGTGAGCGACGTGGTGAAGCTGGAAGTCGATCTGGGCGGCCACCGCGTCGAGCAGCAGGACGTCGACGAATTGCTGAACGCCGGGCGCAACGCCATCGACCCCAACGGGCGGATGGTGCTGCACGCCCAGCCGATGCGCTACACCCTCGATGGCCGCAACGGCGTCCGCAATCCCAAGGGGTTGCACGCCGACAAGCTCGGGGTCGATATCCATGTCGTCGCCACCGACGGATCGCCGGTCCGCAACCTCGACCTGTGCGTGCGCTCTGCGCATCTGGAGGTGAAGTCGATCATCGCCGCCCCGGTCGCGACCGGTCTCGCCTGCCTGTCCGAGGAGGAGCGTGAACTTGGCGTCGCGCTGGTCGAGATCGGCGCGGGTGTGACCAACGTCAGCGTCTTCCGCGAAGGCGTGCTCGCCAGCCTCGCGTCGATCGGCATGGGCGCCGCGGACATCACCGACGACATCGCCAGCGCGTTCGGCACCCGCCGCGCGCAGGCGGAGCGGCTTAAGTGCTTCCACGGATCGGCGAACATGAGCCCGCGCGACCATCACGAGATGATCGACGTCGCGCCGGTCAGCCAGGAGGGCGAGGCGGAGGGCACGCGCATCACCCGCGCACAGCTGAACACCGTCATCCGCGCCCGCCTCGAACGGCTGATGGCCGAGGTGCAGAAGGAATTGAAGCGGCTGAACTTCGACGACCCGGTCGGGCGCCAGCTGGTCTTGACCGGTGGCGGCGCGGAGCTGCGCGGGATCGCCGACTATGCGCAGCAGGCGCTGGGTCGCGCGGTCAGGATCGGGCGACCGCGCGGGCTGTCGGCGCTGCCGGAGGCGCATTCTGGCCCGGCGTTCGCGACGCTCGCGGGCCTTGCCACCTTTGCCGCGTCCGACCCGGTCGACCTGCGGTCGATCGAGCCGCGCCACACCGCGGTCACCCGTCCGGGGCGCGTCGGGACATGGGCGGCGCGGTTGTTCTCGGCATTCAAGGCGAATTATTAAGGATTTGCGTCGGCGCGCTCGACTTTGCGCTAGAACCGCGCATCCGTCTGGTGCAGAACGATCGGTAACTATGGTTTGCGCCGGGGACGAGGGGCGCTTGGGAGATTGGGTATGAGCATCGAATTTCTTCCGCCCGAAGTGGACGAGCTGACTCCGCGGATCAGCGTCATCGGGGTCGGCGGCGCGGGCGGCAACGCCATCGCCAACATGATCCGGGCGGAAGTGCAGGGCGTCGAGTTCCTCGTCGCCAACACCGACGCGCAGGCGCTGAAGCAGTCGTCGGCGCCGACGCGCATCCAGCTGGGCACGAAGATCACGCAAGGGCTGGGCGCAGGCTCGCGGCCCGAGATCGGTCGCGCCGCGGCCGAGGAAACGATCGAGCAGGTGCAGAAGTCGCTCGAGGGCGCGCACATGGTCTTCATCGCCGCCGGCATGGGCGGCGGCACCGGCACCGGTGCGGCCCCGGTCATCGCCAAGGCGGCGCGCGATATGGGCATCCTGACGGTCGGCGTTGTGACCAAGCCGTTCGCGTTCGAGGGCAAGCGCCGCGCGCAGTCGGCGGATGCGGGCATCGAGGAGCTTCAGAAGTTCGTCGATACGCTGATCGTCATTCCGAACCAGAACCTGTTCCTGATCGCCAACGCCAACACGACCTTCAAGGAAGCGTTCGAGCTGGCCGACGAGGTGCTGCAGCAGGGCGTGCGCGGCATCACCGACCTGATGGTCATGCCCGGCCTCATCAACCTCGACTTCGCCGACGTCCGCAGCGTGATGCAGGAAATGGGCAAGGCGATGATGGGCACCGGCGAAAGCTCGGGCGACGCCCGCGCGATCGAGGCGGCGCAGAAGGCGATCGCCAACCCGCTGCTCGACGGCGTGTCGATGCGCGGCGCCAAGGGCGTGATCGTGTCGATCACCGGCGGCGACGACATGCGCCTGCTCGAGGTCGACGAGGCCGCGAACCACATCCGCGAGCTGGTCGATCCCGACGCCAACATCATCTGGGGTTCGGCGTTCAACCCGGACCTGGAAGGCAAGATCCGCGTGTCGGTGGTCGCCACCGGGATCGAGGCTTCGGACGAGGTCGCGCCGGCTCCGGTCGCTGAGGCACCGCGCGTGTTCTCGTTCAATGCCCCGCGTCGCAGCGAGACGCCGAGCTTCACGCCCGCCGCGTCGGAAGCCGAGGAGCCCGCTCCGGTGGCCGACGATGCGGACGTCGCAGCACGCTTCGAGGATGCGCCGGTCGAGGATCAGGCACCCGCTGCCGTCGCGGATGAGGACGAGCTGGTGCTCGGTTCGGACGCGATGATGGACGTGCCGCCGTCGGTGACCGCGCCGCACGCCGACGCTGCCCCCGAACCCGCGCCGGAGCCGTCGATCCGCCGTCGCTGGCTGACCGGCGCGAGCGAGGACGATGTGCCCGAGGAGCCGGCGCCCAAGGTCAAGACCGGCGGTACCCTGTTCGAGCGTATGTCCGGTCGCGCGCGTAGCGAGGATTCGCAGGGGTCGGACAAGGAGCCGCTCGACATTCCGCGGTTCCTGCATCGCCAGAACAACCAGTGATGTGACGCGCCGGGCCGGTTTGTCGCCGGTCCGGCTCGCCTCGTCGCCTGCGCGTTCGCCGGACATTGCCGGTTCACGTGCGGCGGCGTCTATCCGCGATCGGCCATGACCCCCATGCACGCCCTGCGCACCGGAATTGCCGCGATCGCCGTCGCGATGGTCGCGGTGCCGTGCGCCGCACAGGAATTCGCGCCGCCGCCGACGCCGACCGCCGATGCACTGGCGGCGCAGATGCGCGTGCTTGCCGCCAATCCGCGCGACGTGTCGGCGCTGATCGTCGCCGCCGACCTCAGCACACGGCTGGGCGATCCCGCCGCCGCTCTGGCGTTCCTCGCGCGGGCGCAGGCGGTCGATGCGGGCAATCCGCGGCTGCTGGCGGGCAGGGCGAACGCCCTGGTCGCGATGGAGCGCCCGGGCGAGGCGCTGCGCCTGTTCGACCAGGCCGAGCGCGCTAACGTCTCGCTGAACCCCTATCTCGCGCAGCGCGGCCTTGCCTATGACCTGACCGGGCAGCCGGGATACGCCCAGCGCGACTATCGCCGCGCGCTGTTGACCGATCACGCCGACGAAACGGTGCGGCGCCTGGCGCTGTCGCTCGGTATTTCGGGGCGCAAGGACGAGGCGATGGCGCTGCTCGACCCACTGCTGCGCAAGAGCGATCGCGCCGCGTGGCGCGCGCGCGCCTGCATTCTGGCGATGAGCGGCGACGTGAACGGCGCGCGCACCATCGCCGCCAGCATGATGAACGGCGGCGCGGCACTGGCGCCGTTCTTCGGACGGTTGCCCTCGCTATCCGCCGCCGACCGCGCCTTTGCGGTGCATTTCGGCGAAATGACGCCGACCGCGGCGCGGATCAACGACGCCCGACTGGCCCCCGCGGTCGCGGCGCTGCCGGTCGAGCCTGCGCCGGTGGCGAAACCCGTGGTAGTCGCCGCCGCGGCGCCGCAGCGCAATTCGGGTCGCGACCGCAGCGGCCGCAACCGCCGCGCGGGTCGGCAGCCGATCGTGGTGGTGAGTGCGCCGATGGCGACGCCGACAGCGGGGGGAGCCGTGGCCAGTCGCCCGCTCGGCACCGCGACCCTTGTGCCGCAACCCGCGCCGGTCATGGCGACGTCGAGCGTGGCGGCTCCCGCAGCGCGGATCTTGGGACAGCCGACGATCACGCCCGCCCCGGTCGCGCCTCAGCCGGCGCCGGTCGCGCTGGCGTCGAACATGGCGGCGCCCGCGGCGTCGCGCCTTGCGGGGCAGCCGACGATCGCCCCGGTGCCGCTCGCATCGACGGCCACCGTTGTGGCTGATGTGCGCGTGCCAGCTTCGACCCAGCCGACGCCGGTCGCGGAGCCGACCGTTGTCGCCGCGCAGCCGGTCGCACGCCCGCCGGTCGAGATCACCACCATCGCCGCGCCGGTGCGTGCCGCGCCCGCGCCCGCCCCAACCGTGACGCCCGCGATGGAGGTCGCGCGCGCGACCCCTGCGCCCGTGGCTGCGACGCCGCGGCCCGAGCCGGCGCGCGCCGCCGTCCGGACGCCCGCCACCGCGCGACGCAACACCGCTCTGCTCGCCTCGATCATCGACGGCATCGACGTGCCGGCGGAGGAACTCGCGCCCGCTCCCGCCGCGCGCAAGGCACCGGCGAAGAAGGTCGAGATCGCCAAGGTCGAGACGAAGAGGCCCGACCCCAAGAAAGCGGACCCCAAGAAGCCCGACCCGAAGAAACCCGATCCCGCCAAGACCGATCCTGCCCGCTGGTGGGTGCAGGTCGCGGGCGGCGCCAACGAGGCCGATCTCGGCAAGGACTGGAAGCGCCTGACCACCAAGTCGCCGACCGCGTTCCGCGGCAAGGCGGCGTACACCACGCCGCTGCGCGCAACCAATCGCCTGCTCGCCGGCCCGTTCAAGGGGCAGGACGACGCAATGGCCTTCGTCAACGCGCTGAAGAAGGATGGCGCCTCGACCTTCGCGTGGCAGAGCGAGGCCGGCCAGAAGATCGAGAAGCTCAGGCCCTGATGCGGGAGGCTGCGCCCTGGGCCGCGACCCCGGAGCGCAGCAAAGGCCGGCTTCACGAGGAACAAAGCGGGTCCGAGCGTGGGCCGCGCGACGCGTTCCAGCGTGACCGCGACCGCATCGTTCACTCGATCAGCTTCCGCCGCCTGCGCCACAAGACGCAGGTGTTCATGGCTCCCGACGGCGACCATTTCCGCGTCCGCCTGACCCACAGCGTGGAAGTTGCCCAAATCGGGCGCACGATCGCCCGCGCGCTCGGCCTGAACGAGGATTTAACCGAGGCTTTGTGCCTAGCACACGACATCGGCCACCCGCCGTTCGGCCATGCCGGGGAGGATGCGCTGGAGGAGGCGCTGCGCGGGCACGGCGGGTTCGACCACAACGGCCACACGCTGCGCGCGTTGACCCTGCTCGATTCGCCCTATCCGCGGTGGGAGGGGCTGAACCTGACGTGGGATACGCTGGAGGGGCTGGCGAAGCACAACGGCCCGGTGGTCGAGCCCGGCTGGGCGCTGGCCGCGGCGAACGCGCAGATGCCGCTGACGCTCGGGGAATGGCCGTCGCTTGAGGCGCAGGTCGCGGCGCTGGCCGACGACATCGCCTATGACAATCACGACATCGACGACGGCCTGCGCGCGGGGTTGCTGAGCCTCGACCAACTGCTCGCAGTCCCGCTGGTCGCGCGCGGGTGGGACGCGGTGCGGGCGCGGTTTGCCGACGTCGCGCCCGAGCGGCTCGTGGGCGAACTGGTGCGATCGCAGATCGGGGCGATGGTCAACGACCTGATCGTGGAGACGCGGGCGGCCATCGGTACGGCGCGGGTTGAAACCGTCGATGACGTCCGCGCTGCCGGCACCGCGCTGGTGCGCTTTTCTGGCGCGATGCGTGAGGACGAGCGCGTGCTGAAGCGGTTCATGTACGCCAACCTGTACCACCACCCGAACCAGCTCGCCGCCGCCGATGCCGCGCGCCGCGTGGTCGCCGGGCTGTTCGCCGCCTACCGTGACGATCCCGCGCGCCTGCCCGCCGAATGGCGCGATCGGCTGCCCGAGGCCGACCCGGATCGCAGCCGCCACATCGCCGATTTCATCGCCGGGATGACCGATCGCTACGCCGTTACCCGCTACCGCGAACACGTGGGCGACATCGCGCTGCCCGAGGGGTTCTGACGCCAGCCGAGGCATCGCCGCGACGAAGCGAGCGCGTGACATACTTCTGCGACAGCGCGCGCCTAGGCCGGTGTCGACAGGAGACGGATCGATGACCGACGCCAGCATCGCGCTCAACCGCTTCGGGCTTGGCGCGCGCCCCGACGATGCGCCGCCCGGCGATGCTCGGCGGTGGCTGGTCGACCAGTTCGACCGGTACGAGCCGCGCGTGTCGGGCGCGCCCACCGCTGCCGCCGCGGCACAGGCGCTCGCCGATTATCAGCAGGCTCGCCAGGCGGTGCGCGCAGAGCAGGGTGGCGCGCGCCCGGGCCAGCGCCGCCGCGCCGCTATGGCAGAGCAAGCGCCGGCGATGGAGGAGGGGGCGGCGATGGCGCCGACCAACCGCCGCCCCGCCGGCCCGCGTCAGGTTGCGGGCGAGGACGCCCAACCCATGTCGGATACCGAGCGCGCGGCGGTGGCGATGCGGCGGCAGGGGCGCGAATTCTACACCCAGTCGGTCGGCCTGCGCATGAACGCCGCGCTCGCCACCCCGACGCCCTTCGTCGAACGGCTGGTGCATTTCTGGGCAAACCATTTCGCGGTGTCGGCGGATGGCATGCGCGTAGTCGGCCTGGCCGGACCGTTCGAGTTCGAGGCGATTCGCCCGCACGTGCTGGGCCGCTTCCGCGACATGCTGTTCGCGGTCGAGCGGCATCCGGCGATGCTGATGTACCTCGATCAGGCGCAATCTGTCGGGCCGAACAGCCCGCTGGCGCAGGTCGCCGCGGCGCGGGCGGCGCGCGGGCAGGGGCAGGGACGCAAGCCCGGCCTGAACGAGAACCTCGCGCGCGAGATCATGGAGCTGCACACGCTGGGCGTCCGCACCGGCTATTCGCAGGGCGACGTCACCGAATTCGCGCGCGCGATGACCGGGTGGACGGTAGCCGGGCTCGGCCGGGGCGGCGGACGGATGGCCGGGACCGATGGTCGCCCCGGCGATTTCGTGTTCGCGCCCCGCCTGCACGAACCCGGCGCCCGCACGATCATGGGGAGGGGTTTTGCGCAGGACGGTCAGGCGCAGGCGGCGGCGGTGCTCGACATGCTCGCCGCGCATCCCGCCACCGCGCGCCATATCGCGACGAAGCTGGTGCGCCACTTCGTCGCCGACGATCCCCCCGCCGCCGCGGTCGCGCGGGTCGAGGCGGCGTTCCTCCAGTCGGGCGGCGACCTGCCGACCATCTACCGCGCGCTGATCGCGTCGCCCGAGGCGTGGGCGACGCAGCCGGCGAAGTTCAAGACGCCTTGGGAATGGTCGGTGTCGACGCTCCGGGCGCTCGGCCTGCGCGAATTCGGCACGCCGCAGACGGTCGGCCTGCTCCAGCAACTGGGCCAGCCGACGTGGCGACCCGGATCGCCTGCGGGATGGGACGATACCGCGCCAAGCTGGGCGGGGCCGGATGCGATCATGCGTCGGGTCGAGGCGGCGGAGCGGTTCGCGACGCGCGCCAACCAGCAGATCGACCCGCGCGCCCGCGCCGCGCAGCTGTTCCCCGGCAGCGCCAGTGCCGCGACCACCCAGGCGATCGCTCGCGCCGAAAGCCCGTCGCAGGGCCTCGCGCTACTGCTCGTCTCACCCGATTTCATGCGGAGATAACGACCATGTTTACCCGCCGCACCTTTGTGTCGACCGGCACGCTCGCCGCGATCGGCGCCGCCTTCGCCCCGCGCATCGCGTTCGCCGCCGCGCCGACCGAGAAACGCTTCGTCTTCATCATTCAGCGCGGCGCCGCCGACGGGCTGCACACGCTCGCGCCCGTCGGCGACCCCGCCTATGCCGCAGCACGCGGCGCATTGGCGCAGGACTTCGCCAGCGCGGCGAAGCTCGACGCGATGTTCGCGCTGCATCCTGCACTCGCCAACACCGCGGCGCTCTACAAGGGCGGCGAGGCGCTGTTCGCCCACGCCGTCGCCTCACCCTACCGCGACCGCTCGCATTTCGATGGCCAGAACGTGCTCGAGAGCGGTGGCAAGGATGCCTACCAGATCAAGGACGGCTGGCTGAATCGCCTGCTGTCGGTGCTGCCGCAGGAGCAGGCTAAGGGCATCGCGGTTGCCGCGACCGTGCCGATGGCGCTGCGTGGCAAGGTGGAGGTCGCGTCCTACGCCCCCTCGGCGCTGCCGGATGCATCCGACGATTTGCTCGCGCGCGTGACGCAGCTCTATGCCGGCGATGCGCAGCTGCACGCGCTTTGGGAACAGGCGAACGCCACGCGCGCGCTGACCGGCGATCTGGCCGCGGACAATGGCCGCAACGCCGCCGCGACCGGAGCGCTCGCCGCGCGGCTGCTCGCGCCCGCTGATGGCGCGCGGATCGCGATGATCGAAACCGGGGGCTGGGACACGCATTCGGGGCAGAGCGGGCGGCTGGCCGCGCAGTTGCGCGGGCTCGACGCGATGATCGGCGCGATCAAGACGGGGTTGGGGCCGCTCTGGAAGGACACGATGGTGCTGGTCGCGACGGAATTCGGGCGCACCGTCGCGGTCAACGGCACTGGCGGCACCGACCACGGCACGGCGTCGGCGGCGATGCTGCTCGGCGGCGGCGTGAAGGGCGGGCGGGTGATCGCCGACTGGCCGGGTCTGGCGCCCGCGAACCTCTACGAAGCCCGCGACCTGAAGCCGACCGCCAGCCTCGACGGCGTCATCGCCGGCGCGACCGCGGCGCATTTCGGTGTCGACCCCGCGCGCATGACCGCGGCGCTGTTCCCGGCGGCGGGGCCGGTGCGCGCGGTGGAGGGGCTGACCCGCAGCGTTTGACCCAGTGTTCTTTGCCGGCGCCTTGGGCTAGGGGCGCGGGCATCATGACACTCTACCCACGCTTCGCCGCCCATATCGATTCCGCCCTCGACGCGCTCGTCGCCGCCGGCACGCTGCCCGCCGGGCTGGAACGCCGTGCCATCACCATCGAGCCGCCGCGCGATGCCTCGCACGGCGATCTCGCCACCAACGCTGCGATGGTGCTCGCCAAGCCTGCGGGCACCAACCCGCGGGCGCTGGCCGAGGCGCTGTCGGGCGAACTAGCCAAGGTCGCCGGCGTGTCCGCGGTGTCGGTGGCGGGGCCGGGGTTCATCAACCTCTCCCTCGATGACGCGACATGGCGCGACGAGCTGTCGGCGATCGCCGATGCCGGCGCCGATTATGGCCGCTCGACCGCGGGGCAGGGCGTCACCGTCAACATCGAATATGTCTCGGCCAACCCGACCGGCCCGATGCACATGGGCCATTGCCGCGGCGCGGTGGTCGGCGACGCACTCGCCAGCCTGCTCGAATTCGCCGGGCACAAGGTGATCCGCGAATATTACGTCAACGATGCCGGCGGTCAGGTCGACGTACTCGCCCGCTCGGTCCACCTGCGCTACCGCGAGGCGCTGGGCGAGACGGTCGAGATTCCGGAAGGGCTGTACCCGGGCGACTATCTGGTACCCGTCGGCCAGGCGCTCGCCGCCGAATTCGGCGACCGCTATGTCGCCGCGCCGGAGGACGAATGGCTGCCGCTGTTCCGCACCCGCGCGGTCGCGGCGATGTTGGTGCTCATTAAGGCCGATCTCGCGCTGCTCGGCATCCACCACGACCTGTTCTCCTCCGAAGCGGAATTGCAGGCAGCGGGCAAGCCCGAAGCGGCGGAGGCCGAGCTCCGGTCGCGCGGGCTCGTCTACGACGGCGTGCTCGAGGCACCGAAGGGCGAGACGCCCGAGGATTGGGAGCCGGTCGAGCTGCCGCTTTTCCGATCGTCGCAGTTCGGCGACGATCAGGATCGGCCCATCAAGAAGTCGAACGGCCAGTGGACCTATTTCGGCGCCGACCTCGCCTATCATTTCCAGAAGGCCGAGAGCGCCGACCAGCTGATCGACATCTGGGGCGCCGACCACGCCGGCACCGTCAAGCGCATCGTGGCCGCGGTGCAGGCGCTGACCGGCGGCAAGACGCGGTTCGACGTGAAGCTCGTCCAGATGGTCCGGCTGCTGCGCGCCGGCGAGCCGGTGAAGATGTCCAAACGCTCTGGCAATTTCGTGACGCTCGCCGATGTGGTGCGCGAGGTCGGGAAGGACGTCGTCCGCTTCACGATGCTGACGCGCAAGGCCGACGCGCAGATGGATTTCGACTTCGCCAAGGTGGTCGAGGCGTCGAAGGACAATCCGGTCTTCTACGTCCAATACGCCCACGCCCGCGTCCATTCGCTGCACCGGCGTGCGGTAGAGGCCGGGATCGTGCTGCCCGAGACAGTCGATCTGTCCCAGCTTGGCACGGCGGAGCTGGCGCTGGTGAAGCGCGCGGCGCAGTTTCCGCGGTTGGTGGAGGCGGCAGCAGCGGCGCGCGAGCCGCACCGGATCGCCTTTTATCTCTATGACTTGGCCGCGGAATTTCACGCTCTGTGGAACATGGGCAATGACGATCCGTCGCGCCGCTTCCTGATCGCCGAGGACGCAGGGCTGACCGCCGCGCGACTTTTCTTGGCGGACGCGATCGGGCAGATTATCCGCAATGGCCTGGCTGTCATGGGGGTGGCGGCCGTCGAGGAGATGGGCGGATGAACACGACGACCGATGGCGAACAGCCGGCCTTTGCCGAGGACGATCGGCTGCCGTGGCTCGAATCCGCCGAGGACGAGTATCGTGAGGGGCCATCGGCGGGTCGCGTCATCGGGCTGATCGTCGCCGGGCTGGTCGTGATCGCCGCCGCGATCTGGGGCTTCAACTATTTCCGCACGCACCGCGCCGCCACCGGATCGGGCGAGCTGATCGCCGCGCAGGAAGGCGACTATAAGGTCAAGCCTGACGAACCCGGCGGGATGAAGGTCGATGGCGAGGGCGACAGCGTGTTCCGCGCGTCCGAAGGCGCCAAGGCCGACGGCACGATCAACACCCGCGCGGTGCCCGAGGCACCGGTCGCCGGCAAGACCGCCAAGCCCGCGCCGAAGGCCGGGGCGGGCAGCGCCACCGTCGTCGCCAACGTCCCTGCCGCGGGCGGGCGGCTGACCGCGCAGGCGCCGGCGATGCCGACCATCCGCGCCAGCAAGGACGGCAGCGGTAGCGCGCTCGTCCAGCTCGGCTCGTTCCCGAGCGAAGCCGCCGCCAACGCCGCCTGGGACGCCTCGTCGAAGCGGTTCGGCTACGTCGCCTCGCTCGGCAAGTCGATCGAGAAAGCCGACGTCAACGGGCGCACCGTGTACCGGCTGCGCGTGAACGCCGGCAGCAACGGCAATGCGAACACGATCTGCGGCAAGCTGAAGGTCGCGGGCGAGGCCTGTTTCGTTCCCAACTGACAAGGCCGATCGGGGGCGATAGGATGCGGGCATGAAGCCTGTCATCTTCGGCCTGTCCGGCCTGTCGCTTACCTCCGACGAACGCGCCTTTTTCGCCGAGGCCGACCCGCTCGGCTACATCCTGTTCGGGCGCAACGTCGAGACGCGGGCGCAACTGCGCGCGCTGACCGACGAGTTGCGCGCTCTGTCCGGGCGCGACGATCTGCCGATCCTGATCGATCAGGAGGGCGGGCGCGTCGCGCGGATGAAGCCGCCCGAATGGCCCGCCTTTCCCGCCGGCCCGGCGTTCGACGCGCTCTACGAAACCGCGCCGATGTCGGCGATCGCGGCGGCCAAGGCGAACGGTCAGGCGCTGGGCGCGATGCTGGCGGACGTCGGGATCACCGTCGATTGCGCGCCGCTGCTCGACCGCCGCTTCGACGGCACCGTCGCCGCGATCGCCGACCGCGCGTTCGGGGGCGATGCGATGCAGGTGGCGGCGCTTGGCCGTGCGACGCTCGACGGACTTGCCGCGGCCGGGGTCGTCGGCGTCGTCAAGCACATGCCCGGCCACGGACGCGCGGTGGTGGACAGCCATTACGAACTGCCCGTCGTCCACGCGAGCGACGCCGAGCTGGAGGCGGACATCGCCCCGTTCCGCACGCTCGCGCCCCATGCCGTGATGGGCATGACCTGCCACCTGGTGTTCGAGGCGTGGGACCGGGCCAACCCCGCCACCCTGTCGCCCACCATCATCGCCGACGTGATCCGCAGGCGGATCGGGTTCGACGGGCTGCTGATGACCGACGATATCGACATGAAGGCGCTGTCGGGCACTGCGGGAGACAAGGCCGCGGGCGCGATCGCCGCGGGGTGTGACGTCGTGCTCGACTGCTGGGCGCGCATGGACGAGATGCACGACATCGCCGACCGGCTGGGCGAGATTTCCGACGTGTCGCGCGCGCGCCTCGACCGGGCGATGGCGAGCGTCACGCGCAGTTTCGACGGCGACATCGCCGAACATGTCGCCAAGCGCGACGCTCTGCTGGCGCTGGCGTGAACGGCGGCGACGCCGACACGCTGACGTTGGACCTTGAGGGGTGGGAGGGGCCGCTCGACCTTCTGCTGACGCTCGCGCGCACGCAGAAGGTCGATCTCAAGGCGATCTCGATCCTGGCGCTGGTCGAGCAATATCTCGCCTATATCGCCGGCGCGCGCGACCTGAAGCTGGAGGTCGCCGCCGACTATCTCGTGATGGCGGCGTGGCTCGCGTACCTGAAGTCCGCGTTGCTGCTGCCCCGCAACCCGGAGGAGACGCCGAGCCCCGAGGAGCTGGCGCTGAAGCTGCAACTGCGGCTGGAGCGGCTGAGCGCGATGCGGGAGGCCGGCGCCCGGCTGATCGCCCGCGACCGCATGGGCCGCGACGTGTTTCCGCGCGGATGCCCTGAGGGATTGCGCACGGTACGCCAGACGCAGTGGCACGCCGAAATCTATGATTTGATCGCGGCTTACGGTCGCATCAGCGCGCGCACCCGCCCGGTGATGCATGTCGTCGCCGACCGCGATGTAATGACCCTCGACGTCGCCATTGCTCGCGTGTCCGAGCTGATCGGCATCCGCATCGACTGGTCGACGATCGAGAGTTTCCTGCCCCACGGCGCGAGCGGCAGCTATCGCCGCTCGGCGCTCGCCTCCAGCTTCGTCGCGGCGCTCGAGCTCGCGCGGCAGGGACGCATCGATCTGCAGCAGGCATCGGCGTTCGCGCCGCTCTACCTTCGCGCGGCGGTATCGTGACGCCCGCCGAATCGCTCGCCCGCGCAGTCGAGGCGGTGCTGTTCGCAGCGGACGCGCCGATGAGCGTCGCCGACATCCGCCTGCATGTGGGTACGGAAGCGGACGTGGCCGCCGCGCTTACGCGCCTCGGCGAAATCTATGCCGGTCGCGGCATCGAACTGGTCGAGCGCGGCGGGCGCTGGCACTTCCAGACCGCAGCCGACCTCGCGCACCTGCTGCGCCGCGACCGCGAGGACAGCCGCAAGCTGAGCCGGGCGGGGATCGAGACGCTGGCCATCATCGCCTATCACGAACCCGTCAGCCGCGCCGAGATCGAGGCGATCCGCGGAGTGCAGATCTCGAAGGGGACGCTCGACGTGCTGATGGAGGCGGGCTGGATCCGCCCCGCCGGGCGCCGCGAAGTGCCGGGGCGGCCGCTCACCTATGCGACCACCGCGGGCTTCCTCACCCACTTCGGCCTCGCCACCCGCCGCGACCTGCCCGGCATCGACGATCTGCGCGCGGCGGGGCTGCTCGATCCGGTTGACCTCGCCTTCGAGAATGCCGTGGAAAATAACGTCGATGACGCCTAGATAACGGTCAACCGATTTGGAGACGTTCGATGGGTGGTATGAGTCTGGTTCACTGGCTGGTCGTGGCCGTGATCGTTATCCTGCTGTTTGGCGGCAGCCGCTTCTCGAACATGATGGGTGACGTCGCCAAGGGCATCAAACAGTTCAAGAAGGGCATGGCCGAGGAAGACGAGACGCCAGTCGCGCCGACCCGCCTGGAAGCGCAGAAGCCGGTCGAGCCCGCCTTCACGCCCGAGGCGGAGCGCGCGCGCGAAGAGCGTCGCTGATCCACGTCCCTCCTGATCGCCGCGGCGCCATATCGGCGCGCGGCGGGGTTTCCGCATGTTCGATGTAGCCCCTACCGAGCTCCTGCTGGTCGCGATCGTCGCGCTGCTGGTGATCGGCCCGAAGGATTTGCCGCGGGCGCTGCGCTTCGTCGGCCACTGGGTCGGCAAGGCCCGCGGCGTCGCGCGCCAGTTCCGATCCGGTTTCGATTCGATGGTGCGTGAGGCCGAGATGGCCGACATGGAAAAGAAGTGGGCGGAGGAGAACGCCCGGATCATGCGCGAGCATCCCGTCGACGCCAGCCATGCGCCGCAGGCCGCGCTGATGGCCCCCGGCGACGATGCTGCGCCTGCCGCGCAGCATGTGCCGGCGGAAGCGCCGAGCGCACCGCCGCTGATCGGCGACGGGCGGTTCGCGTCCGAGGATGCCGCGCCCCGGCTGGTCGAGCCGCCGGTGGTCCGCCCCGCCTTCAACGACGCGCCGCCGCCACCCACCAGCGACAGGGATGCGTCGTGAAGGACATCGACGATACTCAGGCCCCGTTGCTCGACCATCTGATCGAGCTGCGCCGCCGCCTGCTCTATTGCGTTCTCGCGCTGGTCGCGTGTTTCGGCGTCTGCTTCTATTTCGCGCGTCCGATCTTCGCCTTCCTGGTCCATCCGCTCGTCGCGGCGGGGCAGGACAAGATCTTCTTCACCCAGCTGTTCGAGGCGTTCTTCGTCCAGATCAAGGTCGCGTTCTTTTCCGCGATGATGCTGTCGTTCCCGGTCATCGCGATGCAGTTGTGGCAGTTCGTGGCGCCGGGCCTGTACAAGCAGGAAAAGCGCGCGCTGCTGCCGTTCCTGCTGGCGACGCCGGTGCTGTTCACGATGGGCGCGGCGCTCGCCTATTACATGGCGATCCCGATCGCGGTGCATTTCCTGCTGAGTTACCAGGGCGACTTGGGCGGCGTGCAGCAGGAGGCGATTCCGACGGTCGGGCCGTATCTGTCCTTCGTGATGCAGTTCCTGTTCGCGTTCGGCCTGGCGTTCCTGCTGCCGATCCTTCTCATGCTGCTGGAGCGAGCGGGGATCGTCACCCGCAAGCAGCTCGTCGGCGCGCGCCGTTATGCTATCGTCGGCGCGTTCGGCATCGCCGCGGTGCTGACGCCGCCCGATATCGGATCGCAGCTGCTGCTCGCGATCCCGCTGGTGATCCTGTACGAGCTGGCGCTGATCGGCATCTGGTTCACCGAGCGCAAGCGCGCGAAGCAGGTCGCGGCAGGGGATACGGCCTGACGCGACCAGGTCTATCACGGGCATAGAAAAAGGGGCTGCGTCGGGTCTGGCGCAGCCCCTTTTTCATGGACGTCGGCGCGTTACTTGGCGCCGTCCGCGGTCTTCGCCACGGTATCGCCCGCCGACTTCACGTCCTTGCCGACGCCCTCGACCGTGTTGCAGGCGCCGAGCGCCATCGTCCCGGCAAGAACGGCAGCGGTGATAAGCTTACGCATGATGGAATCCTTGGATTGCAGGGTTGGTCGAACGAGAATGTTCGATGCCGCCCTTCGTTCCGCAAACGCAAGGACGCCCGCGACGGAGTGCGACCGGCGGGCGATGGATACTGTGTCTTGGGAAGTGTTAGGCCCGGAAGCGCCACCGGGGGGGGAGGGTTGACGCTTCCGGGCCTGGGTCTTGGATAGCGAGAGCGGGGGGGCATAAATTCACTATCCGAGGTGTAGAACGTGGACAGCGCAAAAGGGTTCCAACGAAAAATTGGAAAAAAACGTCAGTCGCGTCCCAGCACCGCGATTGCGATTTCGTAAGCCCCGGCGAGCGGTTCGTGATGCAGCTTCGAACGGAGTTGGCGCGACAGGCCCTCGATGATGCGTCCGTAGCGATCGCGCAGCGCGGCGCTCAATGCCTCGCCCTCGACCAGCGCCGGCGAGCTGACACGCATGACCGCGCGCTCGGGCGTTTCGCCCGCGCTGAGCGACACCCGGACCTGCGCGGCAGGCTGGACCGACATCGCCAGCTCGACCAGCTCGGTGATGAGGAACGCGACCGCGACCGCCACGTCCTGCGACACCAGGAACGGCTCGACCTCCAGCGTGATGCCGAGCTGTGCCGACGCGTCGGGAGCGGTCGCGCGGATATTGGCCGAGAGCTCGCCGATCACCGAACGTAGGCTGAGGCCGCGGTTGACTTCCATTTCGGCGAAGTGGTTGCGGTGGACGACCGCCAGCGCATCGACGCGGCGCTGGATCGTCGCGTAGGCGCCGGCGACTTCGGGCGACGGCGAACTGCGCGCGTGGAAGTTGATGAGGCTGGCGATGACCTGCAGGTTGTTCTTCACGCGGTGATGAACCTCGCGCGTCAGCTTGGTCTGGCGCACCAGTCCTTCGGCCAGATCCGCCTCATGCGCGACCAGCGTCTGGCTGAGCCCGCGAAATGTATCGCCCAGCTCGCGGATTTCCTGCGCCGGGATCGTGCCGATGCTGACCGTGTCGAAGACGGTGCCGGGCTTGTATGCGTCGACGCCGCGGCGCAGTCGCCGCAGCGGGCGGATCAGCGATGCGTCTACAACGATCCAGCCGATGACCGATGCGACCACCCACATCACGATCGGCAGCAGCATCGCCACCAGCGCCGGCGAGGTGATCGGGGCCGCCGCGGTCGCCATGTCGAGTTGCAGCCCGTCGAAGCCGATGTCGACGATCCGCCGGTCGGTGCGCAGCAGCGCCATGTCGTCGAGCGGGCGGAGGACCAGACGGTCGCGCGGCGACGTCAGTTCGAGCGAATAGGGCGCGACGAAGCCGCTCGGGCGGCTGATTTCGGCCAGGAAGCGGGCCGGAAAGAAGACGCTGGCACGCGCCTGGCCGCGCGAGCCGCTGAGCGTCAGGGTCAGGCCGCGACCGGGCAGCACTTCGGCATGCAGGCCGTCCGCCTCGGGCAGCACCGCGTCGGGCACAATTTGTCCGCAGCGCAGCGTACCGGCGGCGTCGTAGATGCCGAAGGCGGTACCCGTCGACGTGGCGGGGGCAAAGATGCCTCGTACGCGGGCGCAGCTTGGCGCGTCGGCGGGGTCGCTCTCGATCGCGCGCAGGGCGGAGCGTAGCGCGTTGACGTCGCCGAGCAGCTCGATCGCGAGCGTGCGCGACGCTTCCGTCGCCGCCACGCGCAGCCGCGTGCGATTCTCGAGATCGGCGGTGCGCGTGGTCTGGAACGCGGCGGCGACGACGATGAGCGCCAGCGGCAGCAGCGCGGCGCTCAGGATCGCGAATACCTTCGCCCCGGTCGGCCAGCGCGCGAAGCTGCCATCCCGACGGGCCGCCGGTCGTTCGATCGTCATGTCGGGGGGCATCGCCGGCGGGGGGCCGTCAGCCGAGCTTGTTCAAAAGGTCGAGCATCTCGTCGGGAATCGTCTCGGACACGGCATCGTGATAGACGGCGCGCAGGGCATCACCGACGTTCTTTTCGCCACGCCCGGTATTTTTGCCTCCGGCCTTCGCGGGTGGCATCGCATCGTCTTCCTTCTTAGAACTCACCACTTCCCCCTCAGAACCCGGTCGTTGCCGGGGCACCCGTATCGCCGCCCGGAGCGCAGAAACAGCGCGTATCCGATGCTTGCGAGCGCGGATGAAACAAAAGACCGCGTTGTTTGTTCCATGTCCGTCGCAAATTCGGGGGAGGGCATTTCTTCCGGCTATGCCAGACGTATCATTTGACGCAGCGGGCGCCCATATGGGTGGCCTGAACAGCCAGGAGTAATCGGTAGAAATGTCGCTTGGACAACAGCTCGCTCCCCATCTTCCGTTCCTGCGCCGCTACGGGCGCGCGCTGACGGGGAGCCAGTCGGAGGGGGATCAGTACGTCCGCGCGACGCTGGAGGCGATCGTCGCGGCGCCCGAGGAATTTCCCCGCGACGTCGACCCGCGCCTGGGCCTGTACCGCACGTTCCAGGCGATCTGGGGATCGACTCACGCCGACAACCGGGCCGAGCCCGACGACGGCGGCAGCGATCAGGAAGCGATCGCGCGCGCACGCCTGTCGCGCATCGCGCCGCTGTCGCGCCAGGCGCTGCTGCTGACCGCGATGGAGGGCTTCACGGTCGAGGATACCGCCTATCTCATCAACGAAAGCACTTCGCGCGTCGACGCGCTGGTGAGCGATGCGCTGTCGGAAATCGACCAGCAGACCCGCGCCCGCGTGCTCATCATCGAGGACGAGCCGATCATCGCGATGGATATCGAGGCGATCGTGCGCGACCAGGGCCATGAAGTGACCGGCGTCGCCGTGACCCGCGACGAAGCGGTCGCGCTGGCGATGGAGGATCGCCCGGGCCTGGTGCTCGCCGATATCCAGCTGGCCGACGACAGCTCGGGCATCGATGCGGTGAAGGACATTCTGGCGAAGTTCGACGTGCCCGTCATCTTCATCACCGCCTTCCCCGAGCGGTTGTTGACCGGCGAGCGGCCCGAGCCGACGTTCCTTATCACCAAGCCGTTCCAGCGCGCGACCGTGAAGGCGGCGATCAGCCAAGCGCTGTTCTTCGACCAGTCGACCGCGCCGGTCGCGTAATAATCACGGACCCAAAACGAATCTGGGGGGTTTAAGGCGACATGTCGAACAATATCGATTCCGAAGGGCACCAGCACATCGACTCCGATCGTGCGCGCGCCGGGGCGACGCCGGGGATGACGCGCTACATCCTCGGTATCTCGCTCGGCCTGGTCATCATCGTTTTTGCGTTGATCTACCTGCTGACCTGACGCCTTCCATTTTCCATGCGGTAACGGCGCGCTCGCAATCCTGTGCGAGCGCGTTATCGTGTCGGCACGCCCCTGCGAACGGATATTGATGACTGACAACGCCCAAGACGACGATACCGACGACGCCGTGACGGAATATGTCCCGCACGTTCCGCTGAGCGACGACGAGTTCAAGGTCCAGCTGGGCCAGGTCATCCCGCACCTGCGCGCCTTCGGGCGCTCGCTGTCGGGCAGCCGCGACGTGGCCGACGATCTGGTGCAGGAAACCCTCCTGAAGGCATGGGCCGCGCGCCAGCGGTTCCAGGCGGGCACCAACATGCGCGCGTGGACCTTCATCATCCTGCGCAACCTGTACCTGTCCCAGATGCGCCGAGCGCGGTTCAAGGGCGAGTGGGACGATCTGGTCGCAGACCGCATCCTGGCCGCGCCGGCGAGCCAGGACCGGCACGTCGAGCTGACCGACATGCAGCGCGCGCTGCTCCACCTGCCGCAGCCGCAGCGCGAGGCGCTGATCCTGGTCGGCGCGGGCGGCTTCGCTTACGAGGAAGCCGCGGAAATCTGCGGCGTTGCGGTCGGTACGATCAAGAGCCGCGTCGCCCGCGGGCGCGTGGCGCTGGAGACGATCCTGACCGAGGGGCGCCTGCCGTCGCGTCGTGAGCATGACGCGGGCAGCAAGTCTGCGCTCGACACCATCATGGACGAGGTGGACGACCTCAGCCGCGACGGGCCGGGCTGACCGCGCGCGACAGCGTGTTCAAGCCGGGCAGGTTGACAGCGGTCGGTCGCTTAATGCGCCTGGTGTCTGTCGATGCGCCCGAGCGCGCCGAGCAGCGCGGACATGTCGTCGGGCACGCGCGCTTCGCGGGCGAAGGCATTGCGCAGGGACACGCCGATCGCATCGCAGGCGCGGGGCCGCGCCACCACGATCGGCTGCTTCGACGATTGATCCACATGTCCCATTCCTCCCAAACGCCCTAAGCGCGGAAATGTTGCTTCACATCAGCTTTTCGGGCGCGCAGGCTGGCGTCGCATGATCGACACGCAACCGGACGAGGCCACCGCGGGCAGACCCGTCGCGGACGCTCCCCCGGGGGGCGTGGCGGACGCGATCGAGGCGCTGGAGCGGGCCGAGCGATGGTCGCCCTTCCTTGCCACCTGCATCGCCCGCGACGGCGACGTCCGCGCGCGGATCGGGACGTGGCTGGACGATCCGCTGGCGGCGGTCGCGATCGATTCCGACCGACCCGTCGCGAGCGCGCTCAGGTTCGCCCGGCGACGGCTGGCTCTGATCGTGGCGATCGGCGACCTGTCCGGGCGGTTTGATCTGACCCGCACGACGCGGCTGCTGAGCGATTTCGCCGACCGCGCGCTCGACACCGCCATCGGCACCGCGATCGCCGAGCGCGTGCCCGGTGCGCCGAACACCGGCCTGGCCGCGATCGCGCTCGGCAAACAGGGCAGCCGCGAGCTCAACTATTCGTCGGACATCGACCCCATCCTGCTGTTCGATCCCGCCACGCTGCCACGCCGCGAGCGCGACGAGCCGCAGGAGGCAGCGGTGCGCATCGGGCGGCGCGTGGTCGAACTGCTGCAGGCGCGCGACGGCGACGGCTATGTCCTGCGCGTCGACCTGCGGTTGCGTCCGTCGCCCGAGATCACGCCGATCGTACTGCCGATCGAGGCGGCGATCGGATACTATGAATCGCAGGCGCTGCCGTGGGAGCGCGCCGCCTTCATCCGCGCCCGCGCGGCCGCCGGCGACGTCGTGCTGGGGGAGGGGTTTCTCGCCACCATCCGCCCGTTCGTATGGCGTCGCGCGCTCGATTTCGGGACCATCCGGGAAATTCGCGGCATCTCCCGCCGGGTGCGCGACCATTATGCGCAGGGGCAGCGCTTCGGCCCCGGCTACGACCTGAAGCGCGGGCGCGGCGGCATTCGCGAGATCGAGTTCTTCGCGCAGATCCACCAGCTTATCCACGGCGGCCGCGAGCCTGCGTTGCGCGCGCCCGCCACCCGCGATGCCCTTGCGGCACTGGCGTCGGCGGGGCGGATCGATTCCGATGACGCCGTCGCGCTGGCCGAGGCCTACACGCTGTTCCGCACGATCGAGCACCGCGTGCAGATGATCGACGATCGCCAGACCCACGCGCTGCCCGCCGCCGGCGAGCCGCTCGACCGGGTGGCAAGGCTGCACGGGTTGGCCGACGGTGACGCGCTGCTCGACCTGCTGCGCCCGCATGTCGAACGGGTGGGGGAGGTTTACGACGCGCTGGATGCTGAACCCGGCGTGTCGGTGGCGGTGTCCGCCGCGCCGCTGGAGGCGCAACTGGCCGTCGCCGGGTTCGACGACGCGCCCGCTGCCGTCCAGCGGATCGAGGCGTGGCGCGGCGGCGCCTATCCCGCGCTGCGCAGCGCTGCGGCACAATCGGCGCTGGAGGCGGTGCTGCCCGCACTGATCGCCGCGATCGGCGAGGCGCCCGACGCCAATGCCGCGCTGATGCGGCTCGACGCGATGTTGTCGCGCCTGCCGAGCGCGATCAACACGCTGCGGCTGATCGCCGCGCGGCCTGCGCTGCTGGCACTGCTGACCGCGATCCTGGCGCATGCGCCGACGCTGGCGGAGGCGCTGGGGCGGCGTGCGGGGCTGCTCGACGGGCTGATCGACGCGACCGCATTCGACCCGGCGGGCAGCGTCGCCGCGCTCGCCGACGAAATGCGCGCGGGCGAAGCGGGCGACGATTACCAGCGGTTGCTCGACCACGTCCGCCGTGTCGTCGGCGAGAAAAGGTTTGCGCTGGGCGCGCAGATCGTCGCTGGCGCCGCCGATCCGCTGGAGGTGTCGGCGGGCTATGCGCGGGTCGCGGAGGCGGCGATCGAGGTGCTGACCGCGGCCACCGTCACCGAGTTCGAAACCAAACACGGTCGCGTTCCCGACAGCGAGCTCGTGATCTTGGCACTCGGTCGGATGGGCGGCGCGGCGCTGACCCATGCGTCGGACCTCGACCTGATCTACCTGTTCACCGGCGACTTCGCCGGCGAGTCGGACGGGGAAAAGCCGCTTGGCGCCGTCCTCTACTACAACCGTCTGGCGCAGCGGGTGACCGCGGCGCTGTCGGTGGCGACCGCTTCGGGCCCGCTCTACGAGATCGATACGCGGCTGCGGCCGTCGGGAGCGTCCGGGCCGCTGGTCGTGTCGCTCGACGGGTTCGAGCGGTATCAGCGCGAGAGTGCGTGGACGTGGGAGCATATGGCGCTCACGCGGGCGCGGGCGATCTTCGGGTCGCCACCGGCGCGCGCGGCGGTCGATGCAATCATCGCAAAGGTGCTGGCCGGCGACCGGCCCGAGCGCGACATCGTCGCCGACGCGGTGCAGATGCGCGCCGACATGGCCGCGCACAAGCCGCCGGCAGGACCGCTCGATGCGAAGCTGCTCGACGGCGGGCTCGTCGACCTGGAATTCGCGGTGCACGTCGCGCAGTTGCGGAACCGCGCCGGGTTCGATCCTCACCTGGGCCGGGCGATCGACGCGCTGGTCGCCGCCGGATTGCTGCCAGCGTCGCTGCGGCGGGCGCACGATTTCCTCAGCCGGCTGCTGGTGACGCTGCGGCTGGTGGCGCCCGATGCACAGCCGCCCGCCCCGGCCACGCGGGCGCTGGTTGCGCGGGCGCTGGCGATCGACGACTGGGACGGCGTGCTTGCCTGTCTGGATGCCACGCGGCAGGACGTCCGCGCCGCATGGGCGCAGGTGACCGGAGACGATCGATGAGCGAGGGGCCGATGACCGAGGGCGATGCCATCCCCGACGTGACGCTGGCCGGTGCCGATGGCCCGATCCGGCTGGCCGACTATCGCGGTGCGCCGCTGGTCGTGTATTTCTACCCCAAGGACGACACGCCCGGCTGCACGCGGGAGGCACAGGATTTCTCTGTCCTCGCCGCCGACTTCGCCGCCGCGGGTGTCGCCGTGCTCGGCGTTTCGAAGGATTCTCCCGCCAAGCACGCCAAGTTCGCCGCCAAACACGGACTGACGATCCCGCTCGCCAGCGACGATGATGCGAACACTGTGCTGGGGGCGTTCGGAGCCTGGCAGGAAAAGTCGCTCTACGGGCGCAAATACATGGGCATCGACCGCTCGACTTTCCTGTTCGGCGCCGACGGCACGCTGGTGCGGGCGTGGCGCAAGGTGAAGGTCGCCGGCCACGCCGAGCAGGTGCTGGCCGCCGCGCGCGCGCTGTGACCAGCGTCGCCGCGGCGATCGCGGGCGTGCTGGCGACCGGCGATCCGCGCGCAAAGATCGCCGCCGCGCGGAAGGTCGCGCGCGACTGGCGGCTGGGACGGCTCGACTGGCGGTTCGACACGCCGATGCCCGACCGGCCTGCACGCCCCGCAGAGCCGGAACTGCTGCCGCCGAGCGCCATGCCGCGCCGGGGCAAAGGATCGCAGCATGGCCGCATCGCGCTGGTCCACGCCATCGCCCACATCGAATTCGCCGCGATCGATCTCGCCTTCGACATTGCCGGTCGCTTCGGTGGTACGTTTCCGCGTGCATTTACGGACGACTGGCTGGCGGTGGGCGCGGACGAGGCGATGCATTTCGCACTGCTCGACCGGCGGCTGCATGCGCTCGGCAGCCGCTACGGCGCGCTGCCCGCGCACGACGGATTGTGGGAAGCAGCGGGCGACACCGCCCATGATCCGCTCGCCCGGCTGGCCGTCGTACCGATGGTGCTGGAGGCGCGCGGCCTGGACGTGACGCCGGCGACGCTGGCGCGGGTCGAGGCGGCGGGCGACGCGCCGACCGCGCGGATCCTGCGTCGTATCCTGAGCGACGAGGTCCGCCACGTCGCGGCGGGCACGCGCTGGTTCGAATTCGGCTGTGCGGAGCGCGGTTTCGATCCCCAAGCGACGTGGCAAAAGCTGGTGACGCAGCATTTCCGCGGCACGATTAAGGGTCCATTCAACGACTCGGCGCGCGACTCTGCCGGTCTGACGCGGGAATATTACGCCGCTATTGCCCGTTAACCCAAAGCCCCGCATCCTTTTGGCGTCAGGGCGGAGGGGGCTCTTTTCTGACAGTCTTCAAATGCTTCAACCCCGGTTTCAGGGCGGGGACGGGCTGTTTCGGGTTGCGGGGATCAATGTCCACTTCCGTAGTTTCCACGATCGCCGTCTCGATCACGCGCGGTCGCATCGGTTTCGGTGTCGCGCTGCTCCTGTCGGGCATGGGTGTCGTTCCGACCGCCTCTGCCGAGAGCCGGCCAGCGCCCCGCGCCGCGGTGGGTGGCCCGCTGGAGCCGGTGACTGCGGTCGCTGCCGTATCGACCGACATCGGCGCGCTGCCGACCGCGACCTCCGACGCCCAGTTCCGCACGCTGTTCCAGACCTGGAAGAAGCTCGACAGCCCCGAGCAGACCGTGATCGCGATCCCGTCGATCCAGCCGGTCGCCAACCTTCAGTTCACCAGCAATTTCGGGGTCCGCTCCGATCCGTTCCGGGGCACTGCCGCCATGCACGCCGGGGTCGATATCCCGGGCCGCATCGGCACGCCGATCTACGCCACCGCCGACGGCATCGTCGGTCGCGCCGAGCGGGCGGGGGGCTATGGCAACCTCGTCGAGCTGAACCACGGTCGCGGGATCGAGACTCGCTACGGCCATCTCTCCAAGATCTTGGTCGAGCCGAATACGAAGGTCGTGCGCGGCCAGCTGATCGGCCTGATGGGGTCGACCGGGCGCTCGACCGGCAGCCACCTCCATTACGAGGTCCGCATCGACGGGCGCGCGGTCAATCCGACGCCGTATCTGCAGGTCGCCGACACGACGCCCGCTTATCAGGCGTCGCCGATGCAGCCGGTCGCGATGGGCGGTCCGGCGATCAATCGCTGAGCCGATCGCCCGCCCGGCGCAGTTGCCGCCACCGGTGATCGCGCCTATCTCCGGCGCATGGCCATTCTCGAACAAGCCGACATCGGCCTGACCCCGTCCGCCGCCGCGCGCGTCGCCGCGATCGCCGCGCGTCAGGGCAAGCCCGCCATCCTGCGCCTGTCGGTCGAGGGCGGCGGCTGCTCCGGCTTCCAGTACCAGTTCGGCTTGGCCGAGGACGCGCAGGACGATGACAGCGTGGTCGAAACCGACGGCGTGCGGCTGGTCGTCGATTCCGTCAGCCTCGATCTCGTTCGCGGTGCCAGCGTCGATTTCGTCGAGAGTCTGGGCGGCGCGGCATTCCGCGTGACGAACCCCAATGCCGCGTCGGGCTGCGGCTGCGGCTCCAGCTTCTCGATCTGACGTCCGCGTGAAGATCGTCAGCTACAACGTCAACGGCATCAAGGCGCGCCTGCCGCGCCTGGTCGAATATCTGACCGAGGCGCAGCCCGATGTCGTCTGCCTTCAGGAGTTGAAATCGGCGGACGAGGGGTTCCCGATCGCCGATATCGAGGCGGCAGGGTATGGCGCGATCTGGCATGGGCAGAAGAGCTGGAACGGCGTCGCCATCCTCGCGCGCGAGGCCCAGCCGGCCGAGCGTCAGAAGGGTCTGGCCGGCGAGCCTGAGGACGAGCACAGCCGCTATATCGAAGCTGAGGTGAACGGCGTCGTCATCGCGTCGATCTACCTGCCCAACGGCAATCCGCAGCCGGGTCCGAAATTCGATTACAAGCTACGGTGGATCGATCGCCTTGCCGAGCGCGCACGCGATCTGCTGGCTGAGGAAGTGCCGGTCGTGCTGGCGGGCGACTACAATGTCATCCCCAACGATGACGACACGTATTCGGTACGCGCGATGCAGGACGACGCGCTGATGCAGCCCGAAAGCCGCGCCGGATACCGTCGCCTGCTGGCGCAGGGATGGACCGATTCGCTGCGCACGCAATTTCCGCGCGGCGGGATGTGGACGTTCTGGGACTATCAGGCCGGCGCGTGGCAGCGCGACGCCGGGTTCCGCATCGACCATCTGTTGCTCAGCCCGCGCGCGGCGGATCGCTTCGCCGGGGCGGGCGTCGACAAGGAATATCGCGGGCGCGAGAAGGCGAGCGACCACGCGCCGACGTGGGTGCGGCTTCGGTGAAGCGGATCGCGGCGGCGATCGCGGTCTGCACCGCGACGCCGGCCATCGCGCAGGATCGCGACCTGTGTACCGACCGCCCGGGCCTCGGCACGCCGCCGTGCATCGTCGATCGCGGGCGCGTGCAGGTGGAGACGGGGCTGGCCGACTGGACCAGCACCGACGATGCCGAAGCGCGCAGCGATACGCTCATCATCGGCGAGACGGTGGTTCGCATCGGCGTGTCCGACACGATCGAGGCCCAAATCGGCTTTACGCCTTATGGTCGAGAGCGCGTCCGGACGAAGGCGACCGGTGCCATCGACAGGAGCGACGGGGTCGGCGACTTGCTGCTGGGGGCGAAGATCGGTCTCGCCAATCCCGAGGGCAGCGGGTTTTCCGCGGCGGTGCAGCCGCAGGTGACGCTGCCGGTCGGACGCGCACCCGCGGGTGCGGGGGACTGGGGAGCGGTAGTGGTCGTGCCGGTCAGCTACGAACTGCCCGGCGGCGTGTCGCTGCAAGCCTCCCCGCAGATCGCCGCCGCCGTGGACGAGGATCGCCGCGGGCGCCATGTCGCCTGGGGGACGACGGTCGGGCTCGGCATCGACCTGACCGATACGCTCGGTCTGGGGCTGGAGGTGCAGGCGGTGCGCGACTACGACCCGCTGGGTGCCACGACGCAGAGTTACGCCGGGGTGTCGCTGGCCTGGCAACGTGGCCGCGACCTTATGCTCGATGTCGGCCTCAACGCCGGGCTGAACCGCGACAGCGACGACGTGGAACTGTACGTCGGGTTCAGCCGGCGGTTCTGATAGCGCGAGCGCCAGACCCCGCCCGTTCGTGCTGAGCTTGTCGAAGCATGTGCCACGGACGGATCGTCCCCGACACGCACTTCGACAAGCTCAGTGCGAACGGATTTGGGATTGGTCTCGACCGGAGACATGAAGCGCCAGTTTTTACGCTTCACAAATCCTTGCCGTACACGTTGTACGTCTTGTTGATCGTGCAATCGATGGTCTCCGCGATCGATCGCATGCCCTGATTGTCGTCAAGGATCCAGCCGATCTCGCCGCGCGTCGCGCCATAGCGGGCGACCGAGGCTCGGCGGATATATTCGATCATCATGAAGGCCAGCTGGCTCGCCATGCGCGACGATTGCAGTTCCTTGACCACACCCATCAGCGGCACGCGCATCGTCTTCACCTTCGGGCGCCGCAGCCACAGCAGCAGCTTTGCCCAGCCGAACGGCAGCAGATTGCCCTTCAGCGGCGCGATCGCCTCGTTCAGGTCGGGAAGCGTGATCATGAAAGCCACCGGGCGCCCGTCGACCTCGGCGATGCGGATCAGGTCGTTGAACACGATCGGCTTCAGCTTGACGCCGACATCCTTGATCTCGGGCGGGGTGAGGGGGACGAATCCCCAATTGTCCGACCACGCATCGTTCAGGATGTCGAGGATGATCGCGGCCTCCTCCTCGAACTTCGACTTGTCGACCTCGCGGATGCGGATGCGCGGGTTGCGTTCGCCCGACTGGATGATCCGGCGAACGATGGGGGGGAATTCCTTCGTGATGTCGAGGTCGTAGGTGAACAGCTCCTTCACGCAGCTATAGCCCGCCCCCTCGATCCAGCCGCGATATTCGGGTTTGGCATGACCCATCATGATCGTCGGCGGATGGTCGTATCCGTCGACAAGCAGGCCCGGCTCCTCCCAGATCGACATGCTGATCGGCCCCAGCGCGCGCGTCATCCCTTGGTCGCGCAGCCAGTGTTCGGCGGTCTCGATCAGCGCCGCGCCAGTGGCTGCATCCTCTGCATCGAACAGCCCCCATTGCCCGACGCCGGGGCCGAAGCCCTGGTCGGCGGGCATGGTCAGCGCCAGCGTGTCGATATGCGCCGAAATTCGCCCCACGACGCGCCCGTCGCGTTCGGCCAGGAACAATTGCGCCTTGGCATGGCTGAACCAGCCGTTCTTTTCGGGCGTGATGAGGCCGAGCGCCTCGTTCTTCAGCGGCGGAACCCAGTTCGGATCGTCGGCGTAGAGGCGGAACGGTAGCGCGACGAAGGCCTTTCGATCGGCCTTGGACGTGATCGGACGGATGGTGGCAGGGGTCATGCGTGGCGCGGCCTCGGGAGTGCGATTTCCCCAAGCAGTCCCGCGCGATGCGGGAACTGTCAAGCCGCGCCCCTGTTGTTGCCACTCTCCCGACACTATCTATCTGCTATGGCACAGGTAATGACTCAGACTCTGACCCTAGACCCGCGTGAGATGGCGGCCGATGTCGCGGCGCCGGTGCGTCGCGAGAAAGTGGCCGACGACAAGGCGTTGCTGCGGACCGCGGCGGAATTGTCGCGAGACCTGCATGCGCCGAAACCGTGGCTCTACTGGCTCGATACCGCGGCGTCCGCTGCGGTCGGCTACGCGGCGCTGGCGGGCGCGATCCTGGCGCCGGTGACGTGGGTCGCGGTGCTGTGCGGCGTCGTCGCGGTGTTCGCGCTGTACCGCGCCGGCAGCTTCATCCACGAGGTGAGCCACATCAAGCATGCCGCCGTTCCGGGCTATCGGATGGGCTGGAACCTGATGGTCGGCGTGCCGCTGCTGATCCCGTCATTCATGTACGAGGGGGTGCATAATTTGCACCACGCCAAGACGCGCTACGGCACCGCGGATGACCCCGAATATCTGCCGCTCGCGCTGATGAAGCCGTGGTCGGTGCCGATGTTCACGCTGGCCGCCGCGCTTGGGCCGATCGCGCTCTTGTTCCGCTACGCCGTGCTGTCGCCGCTTGGGCTGCTGGTTCCCAAGCTGCGCGCCGCGATCGTCGCGCGCTTCTCGGCATTGGCGATCAATCCGGCCTTCCGCCGGCGTGCCGCCGATGGCGAGCAGCGGCGTCTGTGGATCCAGCTGGAGGTACTGACGTCGTTCTGGGCCATCACTCTGATAGCGCTCGTCGTGACCGGGGTCGTGCCGCTGCGCGCGTTTGCGATCTTCATCGGCGTGCTGTCGGCGACGATGGTCATCAACCAGATCCGCACGCTCGTCGCGCATCTGTGGGAGAATGAGGGCGAGGCGATGAGCGTCACTGCCCAGTACCTCGATTCGGTCAACGTGCCCCCGCCCGCGCTGCTGCCGATGCTGTGGGCGCCGGTCGGCCTGCGTTACCACGCGCTGCACCACCTGCTGCCGGGTCTGCCCTATCACGCGCTGGGTGAGGCGCACCGTCGCCTGTCGGCGGCGCTGGAGCAGCATTCGCCCTATCACAAGGCGAGCTACGACGGGCTGCCCGGGCTACTCCACCGGCTGGTGCGCAGCACCGTGACGGTGGGGAAGCGGACTATTCCTCTGTCCTGACCAGCACCGCTTCGCCGACCAGCAGGAACAGCAGGAACGGCGCCCAGGCCGCGAGGAACGGCGGGTAGGCGCCGAGGTTGCCCATCGCCAGCGCGAAATTGTCGGCGACGAAATAGGCAAAGCCCAGCGCCATGCCCGACACCGCGCGGACGAACAGCTTGCCCGATCGCGCCACGCCGAATGCGGCGACTGCGGCGAGCAGTGGCATCAGCACCGCCGACAGCGGTCCCGACAATTTGTGCCACAACGACCCCTCCAGCGCCTTGGTCGGGCGACCGGCGGCGTCGAGGTCGTCGATCGCCGAACGCAGCGCGCCGAACGACAGGCCATCGGCATCGACGCTCGCCAGCGTGAACTGATCGGGGCGCACGCCGCGCCCGACGACGGTGGTACCGATCGCCGCCTGCTTGCCGGTCGCCACGTCGAAGCGTTGCGCGCCGTCCAGCCGCCATCCGTCGCCGTCGCGGCGCCCGGCGGGTGCGGTGATGATCGAGGCAAGCGAGCCGCCGCGCCGCTCATAGACGCTGACGCCGCCAAGCTGGGCCGCGTCCCCGCGTCCGCGAATCTGCGCGACCTGGATCAGGTCGTCGCCGCTGCGCACCCATACGTTGGCGCGGTCGCCGCGGTCGATGGGGAGCGGGCCGTAATCGACCTTCTGCCACTGGTCGAGCGTCGCGGTCGCGCGCGCGACGATGCGGTCGTTGAACGCGAACGAGATGATCGCGACGCCGAGCCCCGCGACGATCAGCGGTGCAAGCACCTGGTGCGCCGACAGCCCGGCGGCCTTCAGCGAGATGATCTCGCTGTTCTGGTTCATGGTCGACAGCGTGATGATCGTGCCGAGCAGGACCGAGAAAGGCAGGAAGCGCGAGATGATCTCCGGCGCGCGCAGAGACACGTAGCGCCAGATTTCGCTCTCGCCATTGCCCGCATGGGCGAGGATACGGCCGGATTCGCTGAGCAGGTCGAGCGCCTGTAGCACCAGCACCAGCGCGAACAGCACCGCAAAGGTCCGCGTCACGAACAGCTTCGCCATGTAGATGGTGACCGTGCGCGACGGGAAGAACGACGGCATCTTCATGCCACGGCCTCCTCGTTTCGAGGCCGCGCGATCGACAGGCGTCGGCGCAGCCAGCCGGCGACCTTGCCCGACACGCGCTCGAGGCCACCGATCGGCTGGCCGCCGGGAACATGGGCGACCTGCCAATACATCCAGATCACCAGCGCAGCGAAGATCAGGAACGGCCCCCACAGCGCGACCAGCGGGTCGATGCGGCCCAGCCCGCCCAGGTCGCGCGCGTATTCGTTCACCTTGTGATAGGCGACGACCATCACGATCGACAGGAACACGCCGAGCGCCGAGGTCGATCGCTTGGGCGGTACGCCGAGCGACAGCGCGAGCATCGGCAGCAGGAAGATCGTTGCGACCTCCACCAGCCGGAAATGGAAGGCGGCACGGCTGGTATCACGCTCCTTCTCGCTCACGCGCGCGTCATGGCCGAGGATGGCCAGCTCAGGCAGCGTGCGCTCCAGCCCGGTGTTGCCGCGCATCCGGAACGCCTCGAACCGCGGCAGGTCGATCGGCAGGTCGTGCGAGGTGAAGCTCAATACGCGGGGGCTGGTGTAGCCGGGTGCGTAGTGGACGAGCGTGCCGTTGGTCAGGCGGAAGATGATGACGTCGGGGTCGTCGGTGCGCAGGAACTGGCCGCGCTCCGCGGTCACCGACACCCATTGGCCGGGCTTCGGCTTTGCGTTCACGAATATCCCGGTCAGCCGCGCGCCCTTGTCGCGGCTCTGCTCGATGCGCAGCGTCAGCTTGTCGCCGAGCTTGGTGAATTCGCCCACCTTGATCGACGCGCCGAGCGCGCCCGATCGCAGCTCGAACCGCAGCCCCTCATAGGCATAGCGCGCCTTGGGCTGGACATAGCCGACGATCGCCAGATTCACCGCCGCCAGCACGATCGCATACATGTACGGCACGCGCAGCAGGCGCCCGTAGCTCATGCCGACGCCGCGCAGCACGTCGAGTTCGGACGTGGTCGCGAGCTTGCGGAAGGCGAGCAGGATGCCGAGCATCAGCCCGATCGGGATGCCGAGGCCGAGATATTCGGGCAGCAGATTGGCCAGCATCTTCCACACGACGCTGACCGGTCCACCCTCCGTCGCGACGAAGTCGAACAGGCGCAGCATGCGGTCGAGGATCAGCAGCATCGCCGAGATCACCAGCGTCGAGAGCAGCGGAACCGCGATCAGGCGGGCCATGTAGCGATCGAGCGACTTCATGGAGGGTGGTTTGCTTGCCTTCGACGGGAATGGCCCCCGCTATACCCCGCCGGCTGTCGGACGCCACCGCAAAATCGGACGGGGCGATCAGGCCGCGCTGCGGCGTGCCGGGGCTGCGTCGCGCGCCGCCATCGCCTTGTCGATCGCAACTTCCAGCGCCGCGATCGTATAGGGTTTGCGGAGGACGACGCGCCCGCCGAAATCGTCGTGCTCGGCGGCTTCTCCGGCAAAGCCCGTGACGTACAGCACGGCGGCGTCGGGCAGGCGCGGGGCGATCGCCGCGATCACTTCGGGGCCGGTGCGACCCGGCATCAGCACGTCCGATATCACGAGATCGATGGCGGCGGCGCCCGCCACCACCTCCTCCACGGTCAGCGGATCGGGGCAGGGCAGCGGGCGGTGGCCGAGGTCGACTAGCACGTCGATGGTCGCCGACAGCACGCGCAGGTCGTCCTCGACGACCAGGATGTCGAGGCTGCGGGTCGCGGCATGGGGCAGGGCGGCGTCGGGCAGTGCGGTGGGCTCCGCGGCCGGCGGGGCGGCGGCGTGGCGGGGCAGGTACAGGGTGACCGTCGTGCCCGCGCCCGGCTGCGACGCGATGCCGATCTCTCCGCCGGTCTGCTGGACGAAGCCGAAGATCTGGCTGAGCCCCAGGCCGGTCCCCTTGCCGACCGGTTTGGTCGTGAAGAACGGCTCGTACACCCGCTCGATCACGTCGGCGGTCATGCCGCAGCCGGTGTCGCTGACCGCGATGGTGACATAGTCGCCGGCGACGCACTGGCCGACGCTGCCGTCACCGAGCGTTGTCGTGCCGGTGGCGATGGTCAGCGCGCCGCGCCCGTCCATCGCGTCGCGGGCGTTGACCGCGAGATTGAGGATCGCGTTCTCCAGCCCGTGGCGATCGACCCACACGTGCCACCCCGCCGAATCGTGGACGGTTTCCACCCGGATGGCGTCGCCCAAGGTCCGGTCGATCAGGTCGGACATGCCGTCGATCAGCGTCCGCGCCTCCACCGCCTGCGGCAGCAGCGGTTCGGCACGGGCGAAGGCGAGCAGCCGTCGGGTGAGGGCGGACGCGCGGTTGGCGCCCTCCGCCGCGCTGTCGAGATGGCGTCCGACCTCGTCGCTACCCTCGGCATGGCGGCGCTTGGCAAGCTCGATCCCGCCGAGCACGACCGCGAGCATGTTGTTGAAATCATGCGCGATCCCGCCGGTCAGCTGGCCGACCGCGTCGAGCTTCTGGATCTGGCGCAGCTGCGCTTCCGCCGCCTCGCGCTCGCGCGCCTCGGCATGGAGTTCATCGGTCGCGGCGACGACGGCTGCTTCCAGATCCTCGGCGCGCTGGCGCTCGCTATCGGCCTCGGCGGCGGCGATCGCGCGGTCGGTCTGCGCACGCACCGTCAGCCAGCCGAGCGCGATCGCGCCGAGCAGGATGGCGATACCGAAGCCCGCGAACACCTTGGCCGCGGTATTCGACCGCTCGATCGTCGCCTGCGCATCGGCGGTGCGCCGGGACAGCAACAGGCGCTCGGTGTCGATGAACCCCTGCAGCAGGCGGTCGATATCCTTCAGCGCCTGGTCGTCGCTGGCGGCATAGTAGCGGGCGAGCGCCTGGTCGTTCTTGCGATAGTTGGTGCTGAGCGCGATCAGCGACAATTGGTCGCCGCGCACGCGGTAGGCGGTACGCAGCGCATCGACGCGCGCGCGCTGCATGTCGTTGTCGCGCGCCAGCACGTCCAGCCGGTCGATCTGCTGCCCCGCCTGCGTCCAGCCGTCCTGGAAGCGGCGCCCGATCGCCTTGTCCCCGCTGATGACGAAGCGGCCCAGCGTCGCCTCGGCCTTGGCGATCGTCCCGGCGAGCGAGCGGGTGAGGATCATCACCTCGAAACTGTGCGATTGCAGGCTGAGCGCGCGGTCGCGGGCACGGTTCGACGCACCGAGCGCGGTGACCAGCGCAGTCAGCACCGCCGCGCCCAGCACCGCGACGATCACCATCGTGATCGTGCGCCAGCGGGCACGGACCCAGTCCACGCTGTTCGTCAGTCCCCGGTCGCTCATCGCGGCGCCCGCCTTACAGGACCGCGCGGTGCGGGGAAAGGCGGCGCATCAGGTCCGGGGCGTCAGGCGAGCACGCCCACCGCGCGGCCCGCCGCCTCGAACATGCCGAGCACGGTCCGGATCTGTTCGGGCGTGTGTTCGGCGCAGAGCGAACAGCGCAGCAGGAACGTCCCCGCCGGCGTCGCCGGCGGGCGCGCCATGTTCACGTACAGACCGCCGTCGAGCAGCGCCTGCCACATCGCGACCGCCTGTTCCTGATCGTCGAGGATGACCGCGATGATGGCGCTGTCGGGGCTCTCGGTGCCGAGCTTGAAGCCCAGCGCCTTCAGCCCGCCGTGCAGCGTGCGGGCATTGTCCCACAGCCGGGCGCGCTTTTCGTGCGCGGTCTTGAGCTTGCGGATCGACACCGCCGCGGTGGCGACGACCGACGGCGGCAAACTCGCGGTGAAGATATAGGGGCGGCAGGCGAGGCGGATCGCCTCGAACTTCGGGTGGTTCGACACGCAGAAGCCGCCGACCGTGCCGACCGATTTCGAGAAAGTGCCGACGACGAAATCGACGTCCGCCTCCAGCCCCATGTCCTCATACACGCCGCGCCCGTTGGGGCCGTAGAAGCCCATCGAGTGCGCCTCGTCGGAGAGCACCATCGCGCCGTGCTTCTTGGCGACCGCGACCATTTCCTTGAGCGGCGCGATGTCGCCGAGCATCGAATAGACGCCCTCCAGCACCACCAGCTTGCCGGCCTCGGCGGGCAGGCGCCCGAGGCGCTTGTCGAGATCCTCGACCGAATTGTGGCGAAAGCGGACGATTTCGGCGACGCCCTGCTTGCAGCCATCGTAGATCGAGGCGTGGCTGTCGGCGTCGAGGATGACGTAGTCGCCCTTGCCCGCGAGCGTCGAGATCATGCCGAGGTTGGCCATGTACCCGGTCGAGAACACGATCGCGCCGCTGACGCCGTAGAAGTCGCGCAGCGCCTCCTCGACTTCCATGTGGTCGCGGAACGTGCCGTTGAGCATCCGGCTGCCGTTGGTGCCCGACCCGAACTGGTCGAGCGCGTCCTTGCCCGCCTGGATGACGTCGGCATCGAACGTCATGCCCATGTAATTGTAAGTGCCGAGCAGAATCGTCTCGCGGCCCTTGATGACGGCCTGCGTCGGCGACTTCACCTCGTCCATCACGATCGCGAAGGGATCGGTGACGCCGGTGTCGATCAACGCCTGGCGCTCGGCGATCAGCGCGTCGAACTTCGACATCAGGTCGCGCTCGCCGCCCGGTTCGACCACCGGCTTTTCGGTCGCAAGGCCTGCATCGGTCATCGGATCAGCCCTTCAGCTTGGCGACGGCATCGACCAGCTGGCCGACGGTTTCGATCTCGGCCTGCATGTTCATCGTGATGATGATCTCGAATTCGTCCTCGATCGCGGCGACGAAATCCATGACGGTCAGGCTGTCCCACTCCAGGTCGCCCTGGAACGTGGTCGCCTCGGAGAGCGCCACGCCCTTCTTGTTGAACGGTTCGATCTGGGCGGCGACGGTGTCGAAAATGGCGGCGCGGTCGGTCATGCGAACATCCTCTGGGCGCCAAATGCGGCGCGGGTTTGGCGGCAGGCTATAGCAGGCCGTTCGCGCGATACCATGCCGCGGTCGCGGCGAGGCCGTCGGGCGTGGCGATGGCCGGGTGCCACAGGTCGGGCGGCGGGCGTTTGAGCGGATCGGCCACCCAGTCTGGGTGACAGAAATAGGACACGCGGTCGGGCGTCAGCTTGGCGCCGGTGCCGCGCACCAGCGAATCCACCCGCGCGCCCAGGTTCAGCAGGCGGCGGGGCAGGGCGATCGGGCGGACCCGCTTGCCCAGCGCATCGCCGATCGCGCGGGCGAAGGCGGCGTGGCTCCATCCGCCGGCTCGTCCGTCGTCGACTTCGTAGATGCGGTGCGCCGCCGGCGCCTTGGCGAGCGTGAGCAGCAGGCGGGAGAGGTCGTCGACATGGATCGCCGACATCCGTCCGCCCGGCGGCAACAGCGCGACCCCCAGCCGGGCAATGCGGAACAGGTCGAGCATCTCACGGTCGCCGGGTCCGTAGATCGCAGGCGGGCGCACCATGTCCCAGGCGAGGCCCGACCCCTCGACGAGCCCTTCCGCGTCCGCCTTCGTCGCGCCGTACTCCGACAGGCCGGGCTCGCGCGCGGCGAGGGAGGAGACGTGGACGAACCGCGCGACCCCGGCGTCGCGCGCAGCGGAGAGGATGTTGCGCGTGCCCTCGACATTACCCGCGACGAACCCTGCGCGGTCCGGCGCGTTCACGACGCCGGCGACGTGGACCACCGCATCCGCACCCGTGGCGAGCCGCAGCAGCGCAGCGGCGTCATCGAGCGCGCCTTCGACCCATGTTACACCCTCCGCGTCGTCGCGCGGACGGCGAGTCAGCGCGCTCACCGCCACGCCGCCCTCGCGCGCGAGCGCCAGCAGCCGCGTGCCGACAAAGCCGGTGGCGCCGGTGACCGCGATCCTCACAGCAGCGCCATGTGGTTGCGATGGACCAGCGCGGCGCGCGGGGCATAGTCGAGGATCGCGGCCTGGTGCTCGCTGTGCGTGCCGAGCAGGCGGGCAACATCGGCGGCGTCGTACTCCGCCAAGCCCCGGGCGAGCGGCCCCGCCGGCCCCTCGATCGTCACCAGGTCGCCGCGGAAGAACATGCCGCGCACGCCGGTCGCGCCGACCGCGAGCAGGCTGTTGCCCTGCGTCAGCGCGCGGGCGGCGCCGGCATCGACGACGATGCTGCCCTTCGCGGTCAGGCGCCCGGCCAGCCACGCCTTGCGCGCGCGGGCGCGGCGTTCGGGCACGAACAGCGTGTGGCGCGCGTCGGCCGCCAGCGGGCGCTCGGCATGGCCGCTGGCGATGGCAAGCGCGGCGCCCGCCGCGCACGCGATCTTCGCCGCCGCGATCTTCGATACCATGCCGCCCGAACCCATGCCCGAAGCCGAGCCGCGATCGGCCATCGCCTCGATGGCGGAATCGATCCGCTCGACCACCGCGATATGCTCGGCGCCGGGGAGGGCGGGATTGCGGTCGTACAGCCCGTCGATATCGCTCAGCAGCACGACGCCTGCCGCCCCCGCCGCCTGCGCCACGCGCGCGGCGAGCCGGTCGTTGTCGCCGAAGCGGATCTCGGCGGTCGCGACGCTGTCGTTTTCGTTGATGACCGGCACGACGCCGAGCGACAGCAGCCTGTCGAGCGTGGCCGAGGCGTTGAGGTACCGCCGGCGATCCTCCAGATCGTCGAGGGTCACGAGCATCTGCGCAGCGGTCAGCCTCTCATGCCCCAGCACCTCGGCCCACACCTGCGACAGCGCGATCTGCCCGACCGCGGCGGCGGCCTGCGCATCCTCCAGGCTGGCGCGGCCGCCCTTCGCCAGGCCCAGCCGCCGCGCGCCGAGCGCGATCGCGCCGGACGACACCACCGCCACCTGCTGACCCTCCGCGATCCGCGCGGCAATGTCCGCAGCGATCCCCGCCAGCCAGTCGCGCCGCACCGCACCGCCGGGATGGACGAGAAGCGCCGATCCGATCTTCACGATCAGTCGCGGGCAGGTGGCGGGCGCGAACACCATGACGACAGCGTTAGCGCGGCAGGACGCGCGCGCCAATCAGCCGCATCGACAGCTCAGACCGGCGACCAGTCGAGCGCATCCTCGCCCTCGTCATCGGCGGCGATGGTCTTGGCGGCATCGGCGTCGCCGATCGCCTCGATCATGCGGTCGAGCACCCAGTCCACGCCGATCCCCGCCGCGCCCGAAATGGCAATGACCTCGGCACCGCTCGCCGCCTCCAGCTCCGCGGAAATCGCAGCGATCAGTTCGTCGTCGAGCGTGTCGATCTTGTTGAGCGCAACCACGAACGGCTTGTCGGTCAGCCCGGCGCCATAGGCCTCGAGCTCCTCGCGCACGATGCGGTAGCTCTCGGCGACGTCGGGATCGTTGGCGTCAACCAAGTGGAGCAGCACGCGGCACCGCTCGATATGCCCCAGGAAGCGGTCACCGATCCCGGCGCCGTCCGCCGCACCCTCGATCAGGCCGGGGATGTCGGCGATGACGAACTCGCGCTCCTTGTGCCGCACCACGCCCAGCTGGGGGCGGGTGGTGGTGAAGGCATATTCGCCGACCTTGGCCTTCGCATTGGTGACGGCGTTGATGAAGGTCGACTTGCCGGCGTTGGGCAGGCCGACGAGGCCGGCGTCGGCGAGCAGCTTGAGGCGCAGCCACACCCACGCCTCGTCGCCCGGCCAGCCCGTGCCGTGCTGGCGCGGGGTGCGATTGGTCGAGGTCTTGTAGCTCAGGTTGCCGCGACCGCCGTCGCCGCCGCGCAGGAATATCTCGCGCTGGCCGACTTTCGTGAAGTCGAGCAGGACGTGCTCCTTGTCCTCGCTGATGACTTGGGTGCCGACGGGTACCTTGATGACCAGATCGTCGCCGCCGCCGCCTGTCATGTTCGAACCCGCGCCGCCCTTGCCGCGGGGCGCGCGGAAATGCTGGGTGTAGCGAAAGTCGATGAGGGTGTTGAGGCCGGCCACCGCCTCGAACACGATGTCGCCGCCCTTGCCGCCGTTGCCGCCGTCGGGCCCGCCATATTCGATGAACTTCTCACGCCGGAACGACACCGCGCCGCCGCCGCCGGTGCCCGAACGGACGAAGATCTTTGCCTGGTCAAGAAAATGCATGGCCGCTCCCTAGCGACTTCGCGCGGGCAAAGCGACACGGCTGTGAGAGGCCTGGCGCGCCCGGAGGGATTCGAACCCCCGACCGAGGAGGTAGAAGCTCCTTGCTCTATCCAGCTGAGCTACGGGCGCGCGGTGGCCCAATGCGTTAGCGCGGATTGCGGGCGCGTCCAACCGCGATCATAAAGGGGGCATGGATCGGGGGGATCACCAGGCGACGGCGCAGGTCGATGCGCGCGACGTGGCGGGCGGGCAGTTCCGCTATTTCGACGTCGTCATGGCGGCGTTCGTCACCATCCTGCTGCTGTCGAACCTGATCGGCGCGTCGAAGCGCGCGGTGCTCGACGTGCCCGGCATCGGCACCTGGGCGTTCGGCGCGGGGGTGGTGTTCTTTCCCGTCAGCTACATCATCGGCGACATCCTGACCGAAGTGTATGGCTATGCCCGTGCGCGCCGCGTGATCTGGACGGGGTTTGCCGCGCTGCTGTTCATGGCGTTCATGGCGTGGGTGGTGGTGGCGCTGCCGCCCGACGCCGGCTGGGGCGGGCAGGCGGCGTATCGGGAGGTGTTCGGTAGCACGTGGCGCATCGTCCTCGCGTCGATGACCGCCTTCTGGGTCGGCGAATTCGCCAACAGTTTCGTGCTGGCGCGGATGAAGGTGTGGACCGAGGGGCGCCACCTGTGGACCCGCACGATCGGCTCGACGATCGTCGGCCAGGCGTTCGACAGCCTGATCTTCTACCCGCTCGCCTTCTACGGCCAGCCCGGCTGGACGACCGCCCAGCTGGCGCAGGTGGTGCTCAGCCAGTTCCTGCTGAAGACGTTGTGGGAGGCGCTGCTGACGCCGGTGACCTATGCGGTGGTGGGCGCGCTCAAGCGGCGCGAGGGGATCGACGTGTTCGATCGGGGCACCGATTTCACGCCGTTCCGGACGGGGGTTTAGCGACCTCCTCCAATACCGTTCGCCTCAAGTAATCGTCGAGCTTGTCGAGACGACGTATCGAGAGGTGGGTGCCGCACGGAGAGGACTTCTCGATACGGGCTCTCGACTATGCTCGATCCCTACTCGAAGCGAACGGGTTGGTGAGAGTCGGCGAACTCAACCCACCGCCGCCAGTAACCCATCGAACAGCCGCCGCCCGTCCGTGCCGCCATGCGCCGCCTCGATGCGCCGCTCGGGGTGCGGCATCATGCCGAGGACATTGCCGGCTTCGTTCAGGATGCCGGCGATGCCGCGGGCCGATCCGTTGACGTCTTCGGCATAGCGGAACGCGACGCGGCCTTCGCCTTCCAGCCGGTCGAGCGTCGCGGCGTCGGCGAAGTAATTGCCGTCGTGGTGGGCGACGGGGATCGAGATCGTCTCGCCAGCCTGGTAGCCGTTCGTGAACCGGCTGTCGGCGGTCGCGACCGTCAGCGGCACGTCGCGGCACACGAAATCTAGGCCCGCGTTACGCATCAGCGCGCCGGGCAGCAGCCCCGCCTCGGTCAGCACCTGGAACCCGTTGCAGACGCCCAGCACCGGCACGCCGCGCCCCGCCTGCTCGACGACGGCGCGCATGATCGGCGACCGTGCCGAGATCGCGCCGCAGCGCAGGTAATCGCCGTAGGAAAAGCCGCCGGGCAGCGCGATCAGGCCCAGCCCATCGGGCAACTCGCTGTCGCCGTGCCACACCATCGTCGGCGCGGTGCCGGTGACGTCGCGGATCGCCACCGCCAGATCGCGGTCGCAGTTCGATCCGGGAAAGACGACGACCGCGGCCTTCATGGCTGGCGCTCGACGCGGTAGTTTTCGATGACGGTGTTGGCGAGCAGCTTGCGGCACATCTCGTCGACCGCGGCGTCGCTGGTGTCGTCGGCGACGTCCAGTTCGAAGATCCTGCCGGCCCGCACCCCGGCGACTCCGCCGAAGCCGAGGCCTGCCAGCGCATGTTCGATCGCCTTGCCCTGCGGATCGAGCACGCCCGGCTTCAACGTCACGACGATGCGGAGCTTCATATCGGGGGCCTTTGCGACGTTCGGGTCAGTCGCGCGGGCCTATGGCCGCTGACGTCGCGGCGGGCAAGGCTGGAGGGCGTCAGAAGTAGCGGGCGAGCCCGAAGCGCATGCGGACGCGGTCGGTCGCGTAATAGTCGATGTTCGACGCGTTGCGCGCATAGCTGAGCGTCAGCTGGGGCGAGAAGCCGAGCACGCGCAGCTTGCGATAGCCGAGCGTCGCGCGTGCGCTGTACCGCCAGTCGCGGCGCCGATCGAGCGAGAAGAAGGTGACCGGCGCGTCGTAGCTTGCATGGCTGACGGTCGCGGTGACGCCGAAGTTGACGCCGTAGGGCAGCTCGCCGCCCAGGCCCGCCGTCGCGCCGAATTCGCTGCTCGAATAGGCGGCGGCGTTCAGCCAGTCGCGCCGTGCGAAGCCGCCGAGCGAGGCGACGAGGATCCGTGCGACTGCCTTTTCGCCGGTGACGTACAGCCCGGCCTGCCAGCCCGAATATTGATCGTCGAACGCGGCGTCGGTGTGGCGCGCGTCGAACTGGATGCCGAGCCGCTTGCTCGGGGAGAACATCAGCTGCGTGCCGCCGCGCGCGCCGAACTGGCGGCTGGCGACGCGTCCGCCGAACCAACGCTGCGCCGCGACACCCTCCAGCGAGACGCTGGCCTTTTCCGACAGGCGCTGCTCGGCGCCGGCTGTGCCCTGCACCAGATAGTCGTCGAACATCCCGCCGGCATATTCGGTGCCGTTGGCGTCGAGCCCAAGCAGCGCGGAGGTGTTCGGCGCGACCGGCAGGCGCAGTCCGGCGGACACGGCGGCATTGACGCCGGTCCCCGACTTCGCCCGCGCATTGCCGTCGAGCGCGACGGGAAGCGTCGTATCGCCGAAATTGACGTTGATACGGTCGGCGGCTGTCGCGTTGTTGATGTTGCTGTCGGGCGCGATGCCGAGGTCCACGTCCAGCCGCCATGCGCGTTTCGACCGGATCACCTGCCGCGCGCCGCGAATCGCCGCGGCGATGTCCGGCGGCAGCTCACCCGACTGCTCGGCCAGGCGGAACTGGCGGTCGGCGCTGCCCATCTGCCCGAGCCCGAGCATCGCCCGGGCCAGCTCCAGCCGGACGCGGGTCTGGTTGGGGTCGTCGCTCAGGATAGCCTTGAACGTCGTCGCGGCGCGCGCATAGTCGCCCCGTTCGGACGCCGAATAGCCTTCGAGGAAGCGGCTCTGGAGCTTCATGCCTGGCGCCTGCGAGAGGGCGGCGATCAGGGGCGCCGCTTCGTCGAAACGCCGCTCGCGCACCAGTGCCTCGGCCTGCGCGAGCAACTGCTCCGGGGTCAGGCGGACCTGGCATGTGCCGAGGCTGCATTTGGCCCGGTGCTGCGCGGCGGCGGGCGTCGCGACCGACACGCCGAGCAGCAGCGCCGCGACGACGAATCGACGCATGACGTGTGTCCCCTACCGAACCGCGCGGACTGACTTATGGCTGCTTCGCCCCGGTGAACGCGCCGAGAATGTCGACGCGCTGGCCCGGCACACCGCCGACGATGCGCAGATTGCCGCCGACGTTGACCGCATTCGGCCCGAAGAAGGTGCCGTCGATCGAACTCGCGCCGGCAACGCTGGTCCCTTGCGCGACGCTGGTGGTGTTCACCGTGGTCGTCGTGCCGCCGTTCACGAAGCGGGCATAGTTCGCTGCCCCGCTCGCGTCGGTGCCGCCGAAGCTGCCGGTGAAGCCGCCGGTTCCGGTCAGGTTGATCGTGCCCGAACCCTTCGCCTCGAATGTCGCACCGCCCGGAATGGTCAGCTGGTTGAGCGGCACGTCCTGCCCGCCGTAGGTGGCGGTCTGGACTGTGCCCGTCAGCAGCATGCTCATCGTCTGACGGCTGAAATCGAGCGTGATCGAGCTGGAGCCCGTGATCCACTGGAAATAATTCGGCATGCGGTTGTTCGAATCGATCGTCGTGTTGACGACCATCGAGGCGAGCAGCCCGCCGGTATAGGTGCCCGTGCCGGTGATCGGAATCTGCGAGCGCACCGTATCCTGGCCGAACACCAGCGCCCCGCGCTGGAAGTTCGAGGTCGTGCCCGCCTTGAAGACGACGGGATCGCTCGTACGGTCGAAGGCATTGCGGACGTAGCCTGCCAGCGACACGTATTTGGTCTGCGAACCGGGACGCTGATAGAAGAAGGTGACGCTGTCGGCGCGGCCCAGATCGCCGGATGCGGCGTCGCGCGGTCGTGCGGAGGGACCGACGACTTCGAGATAGTTGAAGTCGCTCAGGATCGGAACGCCCCAGACCGACCCGGCGACCACGCCGATTTCGGTGCGGTGGCCGGGATCCTGAAAGCGCATCGTGCCGGTCGACATGCCGGCCTTCGAATCGCTGAACGCAACGGTGAAGATGCCGTCGCGCGGGTCGTAGCTGACCGTGCCGCTCGGCGCGCGGACGGTTGCGGCGTTGCCCTGGTACAGCACCGGGCCGCTGACCGCGTAGTTGCCGGTTTCGGTCACGTCGAGCGACTGGAAGCTGCCGATCGCGTTGAAGGTCGTCGCGGTCGACACGTCGAGCAGGTTGGCCGGGCCCGACGTGGGTGTGGGGGTCGGTGAACCGGTGCCGCCGCTCACGCCGCCGCCAGTGCCGCCCGACGTGCCGCCGGCGGGCGGCGCGATGCTGCCGATCGATTGGGGTCCGCTTGCGCCGCCGCAAGCGGTCAGTGCCAGGAGCGGCAAGGCCGCGATCACGCTACGCATTATCCGTCATTCCCCCTGATAGGTCGGGGGAAATCTATGCCGGGAAGGTTAACAGGCCGCTAAAGCCCCGCCGAAAATCGCTGCGTCGCGAACGGTTTACTTGCCACGACGCTTGCGATGGCTTTCGAGGTCGAGGACCGCGGAATCGGCGCCTTCGGGGAGCAGGCCCAGGCGACGGGCGACTTCCTGATACGCCTCGACCTCGCCGCCCAGATCGCGGCGGAAACGGTCCTTGTCGAGCTTCTCGCCCGACGTCATGTCCCACAGGCGGCATCCGTCCGGGCTGATCTCATCGGCCAGGATGATCCGGCCATAGTCGTTGTCCCAGATCCGCCCGAATTCCAGCTTGAAATCGACCAGCCGGATGCCGATGCCGGCGAACAGCCCGCTGAGGAAATCGTTCACGCGGATCGCCATGTCGGCCATGTCGTGCAGCTCGTCCTGTGCCGCCCAGCCGAAGCACAACACATGTTCCTCGGAGATCATCGGATCGCCGAGCGCATCGTCCTTGTAGTAATATTCGATGATCGTGCGGGGCAGCTGCGTGCCTTCCTCGATCCCCAGCCGCGTGCTGATCGATCCCGCCGCGACATTACGCACGACGACCTCGATCGGCACGATCTCGACCTGGCGGATCAACTGTTCGCGCATGTTCAGCCGGCGGATGAAGTGCGTCGGGATGCCGATGTGGCCGAGCAGGGTGAAGATGTGCTCGGAAATCCGGTTGTTGAGCACGCCCTTGCCGCTGATCGTGCCCTTCTTCTGGGCGTTAAACGCGGTCGCATCGTCCTTGAAATACTGGATCAGCGTGCCGGGCTCCGGCCCCTCGTACAGGATCTTGGCCTTGCCCTCATAGATCTGGCGGCGGCGAGCCATCGGCAACTTCCCCAAAAAGCGAGCGCCCCGGCGGCGCGGATAGGCGTGCCGGGGCGGATGGCCGGGCCTATATCGGAGGTGGGCAGGGGGTGCAATCAATCGGCGAGGGGCACCGGTGTCCCACGGCGACGCGCCATCAGCGGCACGCCGAATCGGCGCCACAGCAGGAACACCAGCGCCAGCAGCAGCAGCGGCGGGCCGAACGCGGCCAGCGCGCCCAGCGCGATCGCGAGCGTCCACTGGATCGATACCAGCGCGGTGTCTGCCGCCTGAAGGAACGGCGACCGCGCGTCGAACCCGCGGATGGCGGTGCCCGACCGGTAGTCGAACGTCATCGGCGTGCTGGCCAGCGACGCGCGTTGCTCCGCAGTCGAGGCCGCGACGCCGCGTGTCTGTTCGTCCACCGTGCCGCGCTGGCGCAGCATTTCGGCGCGCACGTCCGCGGACAGATCCTTGCGGGCAAGCTCGCGGTCCAGCCGGGTACGATCCGCCACCACGCGCGCGCGCTCGCCCGCCAGCCGCTCGATCTCGCCGCCGGCATCGGTGCCGGTGATCTCGGCATTGGTCAGCATGCCGTCCGCCGCCTCGATCGCGACGATGCCCTGCCGCCCGAATGCGCGCGCCAGCGTCGGGTCGAGCTTGAACGCCAGCATTGCGTCGATGCGGTCGTCGCCGGTCAGGGTGTAGCGCATGCCGGTGATCCGGCACCGCGCGATGCCGAGGCTTTCGCAGGCCTTGGCGTGGACCTCCTGCGCCGCCGCGATGCGTGCGGCGGGCAGGCGGAAGGCATAGCGATAGTTGAAGGCGACGCCGGGTGCGGCGGTGACATTGATGCCGGGCGCGGCGACATCCGCGGTCGTTACCCGCTCGCTCTCGCCACTGTCCGAGGAAGGTGGGGCGCTGCAACCCGCCAGCGCCAGAATGCACAGCCCGGCCGTCACATACCGCATTGCCCGCTCTCCCTCGTTCGTTGGATATACTATCTAACGCGGGGGATATTGCGTCAAGCTGTGGTTATTTGTCGGCGAACCCCTCGCGAATGATCCGCTTCGTCTCCGCCCAAGCGGCACTCTCCGGCGCGACGAGTTCGACATGACCGGTCGCCGGCACGGTGTGCAGTGCCGCGGTGTCGCCGGCGCGGGTGGCGGCGGCGGCGTAGGCAGTCGCCATGCGGAACGGGATGATCTTGTCCTCTCGCCCGTTGACGAGATCCTGCCGCACGCCGATCGGCAGCAGGCGCGGGACGGAGGTGTCGGTATAGGGATCGGAGCGACCGGTTCCGACGAGCTTCGCCACGACTTCGGTGCCGCAGCCGTTGTCCGGGCTGGCCGCGGTGGCCTCCAGGTCGGGCAGGCCGCCCAGGCTGATGACGCGGGCAAGGCGGATGGGCTTGCCGCCGGCGAGCGGGCTGTCCTTGGGCAGCTTGCGCCGCGCCGCCAGCCACAGGGCGAGGTGCCCGCCTGCGCTATGCCCGACCGCGACGACACGGCGGGTGTCTAGGTGATAGCGCCGCGCGTTGCGGGTCAGCAGGTCGGCGGCCTGCGCGGTGTCGGCAAAGGTGCCCGGATAGCCCCCGCCGGCGCGATCGATCCCGCGATAGTCGATGTTCCACACCGCGATACCCTCGCTGCGCAGGTCGGCGGCGATCCAGTTCATCAGGCTGCGATCGGCGATCGACGTCTGCCAGCAGCCGCCGTGCACCATCAGCACCACCGGGTGCGGCCCCTTGCCGGCGGGCAGCCACACGTCGACCTTCTGCATCTGGTCGGGCCCGTAGCTCAGTGTCGCGTCGGCGCTTGGCTGCGGGCGCTTGGTCAGGTCGGGCCAGGTGAGCAGGTCGCCGGTCATGACCGGGGCGATAGCGAGAAGTGCGGCGATGCGGAACATGGCCGCGGTGGTAGCAGGCGGGGCGGGCGAGCGTCACCCCGCCCCGCGGGGGTTACGCGTGCGAGCGCGGTTCGTGCTTCCACGGCGCGTCGAACTGGCGCGCGGTCAGCCGGCCCAGCCCGTGCGCGATCACGTGGATCAGCTTGTTGATCGACGCGGTGGAGCGATCATGCGAATCGGCCCAGTCTCGGGTCAGGAAATCATCGCGCATCGTCCGTCCTCCTTCATGAGCAGTTGGTTGGCGTGCTCCGAAATATGCGCGCCACCTGCGACGCGCGCCAACAAATCGTTCGACTCGATCGACAAGCCAGGCTTATTATTTGCCGATGCGTCACATTCCCCCGCTCGCCGCCGTCCGGGTGTTCGAGGCTGCCGCCCGGCACGAGAATTTCACGACCGCCGCCGTCGAACTCGGCATGACCCAGGCCGCGGTCAGCTATCAGGTGAAGCTGCTGGAGGAGCGGCTTGGCGTGCCGCTGTTCCGGCGCGAGCGGCGGCGGGTGGTGCTGACCGACGCCGGTCGCCGCGCCAGCGCGCAGGTGACGCGGGCGTTCGACGCACTCGACAGCGCGTTCGCGGCGATCCGGACGGAGGATGCCGGTCTGCTGACGATCTCGACCTCGAATACCTTTGCCAACACCTGGCTGGCGTGGCGGCTTGGCGGGTTCCAGATGGCGCAGCCGGAGGTGGCGGTGCGGCTGCTGACCAGCGACGCGCTCGTCGATTTCGCCTCCGACGACGTCGATGTCGCGATCCGCGCCGGGCGGGGCGGGTGGGAGGGGCTGCATCAGGAGCAATTGCTGCCAATCGACTTCACCCCGATGTGCAGCCCCGATTTCCTCAGCCGGCACGGCGGCGCGATCACGCTCGACGATCTCGCGCACCTGCCGCTGATCTCGCCGCACGATCCGTGGTGGCCGCACTGGCTGGCGGAGGCAGGCGTCGCGGTGCCGCCCGGTCCCCCGCGCGGCGGCATCCGCCTCGATTCGCAGGCGCATGAGGGGCACGCCGCAATGGCCGGGCAGGGGGTGGCGATGCTCACCCCCTATTTCTGGCGCAACGACCTGGCCGAGGGTCGGCTGGTGCAGCTGTTCGACCAGCTGTCGACCCGCGGTTACGGCTATTGGCTGGTCTATCCCGAGCACCGCCGCACGGTGGCGAAGATCCGCCGCTTCCGCGACTGGCTGATCGCCGAGCTGGCGAAGGACAGCTTTCCGGCGACCGTCGTGGTGCGCTAATCCTCCCCGGCACGGGGAGGATTACATCCGATGCGTCTGGCGGGTTTCCCCCCGGCTTGCTAACCCCCGCTCCCTATGGCTTCGCAACCGCTCGAACCGATCATCGACGCTCCCTTCGACAGCGCCCTGTCGGAGCGGTATCTCGTCTATGCGCTGTCGACGATCACCGCGCGGTCGCTGCCCGATGTGCGCGACGGGTTGAAGCCGGTCCACCGCCGCCTGCTGTGGGCGATGCGCTTGCTGAAGCTCGATCCCGCCGCCGGCTACAAGAAGTGCGCGCGCGTCGTCGGCGACGTCATCGGCAAATACCACCCGCACGGCGACCAGTCGGTGTACGACGCGATGGTCCGCCTCGCGCAGACGTTTTCGCTGCGCTATCCGCTGGTCGACGGGCAGGGCAATTTCGGCAACATCGACGGCGATAACGCGGCGGCCTACCGCTATACCGAGGCCCGGCTGACCCAGGTCGCGATCGACCTGATGGACGGGCTCGATGAAAATGCGACCGATTTCAAGCCGACCTACAACGGCGAGGAGGACGAGCCCGAGCTGTTTCCGGGCCTGTTCCCGAACCTGCTCGCCAACGGTGCCGCCGGCATCGCGGTGGGCATGGCGACCAGCATTCCGCCGCACAACGCCGCGGAGCTGATCGATGCCGCGATCGCGCTGATCGACAACCCGCAGGCCAACGTCCTCGACCATGTCCGCGGCCCCGATTTCCCGACCGGCGGCATCGTCGTCGATACGCCCGCCGCCATCGCCGAAAGCTATGCGACCGGACGCGGCAGCTTCCGCGTCCGCGCGCGCATTGCCGTCGAGCGCGAAAAGGGCGGCGGCTGGCACCTGGTCGTCAGCGAAATTCCCTACGGCGTGCAGAAGGGCAAGCTGATCGAGGGCATCGCCGCGCTCATCAACGACAAGAAGCTGCCGATCCTGGGCGACGTTCGCGACGAATCGGACGAGGCGATCCGCATCGTGCTCGAACCCCGCGCGCGCACCGTCGATCCGACGATGCTGATCGACAGCCTGTACCGCTGGTCCGACCTCGAAACGCGCGTGCCGCTGAACCTCAACGTCCTCGACAAGACGCGCACGCCGCGGGTGATGAGCCTGGCCGAGGCTCTGTCCGCCTGGGTCGAGCACGGCTTCGTCGTGTTGCGCCGCCGCAGCGAGCACCGCCTCTCGAAAATCGCCGACCGGCTGGAACTGCTCGGCGGCTATCTGATCGCCTACCTCAACCTCGACCGGGTGATCGAGATCATCCGCGGCGAGGATGAGCCGAAGCCGGTGATGGTCGCCGAATTCGCGCTGACCGATCGTCAGGCGGAAGCGATCCTGAACATGCGGCTGCGGTCGCTCCGGCGGCTCGAGGAAATGGAAATCGTGCGCGAGCGCGACAAGCTGGAGAAGGAGCAGGGCGAGCTGCAACTGCTGCTGTCCTCCGACGCGCGCCAGCGCACGCGCATGAAGCGCGACCTCGGCCGCATCCGCGACCGCTACGGCCCCGAAACGGCACTCGGCGCGCGCCGCACGACCGTCGAGGAAGCGGCACCCGCGCGCGAGATCCCGCTGGAGGCGATGATCGAGCGCGAGCCGATCACCGTCATCCTGTCGCAACGCGGCTGGATCCGCGCGATGAAGGGGCATGTCGAGCTGTCGTCGGCGGAGACGCTGAAGTTCAAGGAGGGCGACGGCCCGCTGTTCGCGTTCCATGCCCAGACCACCGACAAGCTGCTGCTCGCGGTCGACAGTGGGCGGTTCTACACGCTGGCCGCCGACAAGCTGCCGGGCGGGCGTGGCTTCGGCGAGCCGGTGCGGCTGATGATCGACCTGGAGGCGGACGCGGCGATCGTCGCGCTGACCCGCGCCGCGGCTGCCGAAAAGCTGCTGGTGGTGGCGAGCGACGGACGCGGCTTCATCGTGCGTGCTGCCGACACGATCGCCGAGACGCGCAAGGGCAAGACCGTGATGACCCCGCGCTCCGGCGCGAAACTGAAGCTCGTCCGCGCGATCGGTGCGGAGGACGATTACGTCGCCGCGATCGGCGACAACCGCAAACTGCTGGTGTTCCCGCTGACCGAACTGGTCGAGCTGTCGCGCGGGCAGGGGGTGCAGCTGCAGCGGTTCCGCGACGGCGGGCTCTCCGACGCGATCACCTTCCGCTACGCCGCCGGCATCAGCTGGGCGATGGGCGGGGAGGCGGGGCGGACCCGGACGGAAAGCGACATGGCCGCGTGGCGGGCCGCGCGCGGTGCGGCGGGGCGGATGCCGCCCACCGGCTTCCCGCGCGACAACCGCTTCTGAAGGCTTCGGAATCGCGTACCGCTTAGGGGCGGGTTAACCAGTGCCGCGCTAGCCATGCCGGCAATGCTCTTCCGCAAGCCCCGTGCATCGGCCCCCCTCGAGGTGCCGGCCGCTCCACCGCCCGCCTCGGCGAGCGTGGAAGAGGCGTTCGCGTCGCCGCGGCCCAACGACAGCGCATCCTATATCGACCTCTTCCCGATCCCCGTCGCGGTCGTCCGTCGCACCGCTGCGGGCATCGAGATCGACGTGGTCAACCAGGCGTTCCGCCGCGCCGGGCTGGGCAGCGCCACCGACAGCTCGCCGGTGGTGCGCCTGCTCGGCGAGCGGATCGCGCAGCATTGCGACAGTGGCGCGCTGCGCGAGGAATTCGTCTGGCAATTCGGCGAAACGATCGACGCGCGTTACTTCCGCGTCGTCATCGCCCGGCGCAAGAATGCGCCGCCCGACCGCCACATCGTCAGCCTGATCGACGAAACCGGCGCCCAGCGCACCGAAACTAGCCTGCGTCGCGAAATGCTGACCGACAGCCTGACCGGCCTGCCCAACCGCGGCGGCTTCGGCGACCAGATCGACGGCACGATCACGCGCGACAACGCCGGCGCGCATGCGGTGATGATCGTCAACATGGACCGGTTCAGCCGCGTCAACGCCTGCATGGGCAGCCTGGCCGGCGACGAGCTGCTGATCTCGGTCGCGCGCCGGATCAAGGGGGCATTGCGCGGGCGCGACACGCTGGCCCGGATCGGTGGCGACGAATTCGGTGTGCTGCTGGCGACGGACGAGGGGGCCGCCGACGCGCTGCACGTCGCCAAGCGCATCCAGGCGGCACTCGCCACGCCGTTCCGCCTGTCGGACTTCGAAATCCGGGTCGATTGCTCGATCGGCATCGCGCTTGGCGACGAGGAGATCGTCGAGCCCGAGGATCTGATCCGCCACGCCCAGTTCGCGGTGAAGCGCGCGAAGAAGACCGGCAAGGCCGAGGTCTATAACCAGTCGACCTTCGACATCGTGCGCACCCAGTTCGGCATCGAGACGCGGTTGCGCCGCGCGATCGACAATGGCGAGATGCGGCTGACGTTCCAGCCGATCTGCGACCTGGCGAGCGGGCGGATCGTGTCGTTCGAATCGCTGGCCCGCTGGTCGCACGAGGGGCGCGAGATTTCGCCGACCGACTTCATCCCGGTGGCCGAGGAATGCGGGCTGATCGTGCCGCTGGGGCGCTGGGCGATGGACGCGGCGGCGCGGACGATCGCCAACTGGGACGTGCGCGCCGGGGGCTATTGCGGCGCGAACCTCGCGGTCAACCTGTCCGCCATCCAGTTCCAGCGCGACCAGATCGCACCGATGGTCCGCCACGCGATCGAGGCGCACGGCGTCGCCGGCCAGCGACTGACGCTGGAGCTGACCGAAAGCGCGATCGTCACCGATCCCGACCGCATCGCCGCCACGCTCCATGCGCTGAAATCGCTCGGGACGACGATCGCGATGGACGATTTCGGCACCGGCTATTCGAACCTCGCCTACCTTCAGAAACTCCCCATCGACGTGCTGAAGATCGACCGCAGCTTCGTGTCCGGCATGCTCGCCGACCGTGACAAGGTGGCGATCGTGCGCGCGGTGCTCAGCCTGGCGCAGGCACTCGGCATGCGGACGACGGCGGAGGGGATCGAAACCAACGAACTTGCCCAGACGCTCGCCGCGCTCGGCTGCACCTACGGCCAGGGCTATCTCTACGCGCGTCCGCTCGAGTGCGACGACGCCTATGCGTTCCTGACCGCGCACAGCGCCTGATCGACCTCGTCCGCGACGATCGCTTCGATATCGTCGGGGAAGTTCGCCGCGATCCAGCGATCCTCGATCCGGCGCAGCGTCCGCGCGACGTCCGGCCCCTTGCTCAGCCCCCGCGCGACCAGCGCGCCGCCGGTGATCGGCAGGGTGGGGCGCTCCCACATCGCCGCATCGCGCACGTCGGCGATCGGGCGGTCCGACAGCAGCAGCCGGTCGACCGCGCCCTGCGTGCCAGAGCGATAGGCAATCGCCCGCGTGGCCTCATCACCCGCAGGCTGAGCGGCGAGCGCCACGCGCTTCTTTTCCAGGTTCGACAGTTTGAGACGCGCAGCGACGGTGTCGACGTCCGTTGCCGCCAGCAGCGACACCAGTCGCCGGAACGGGTCGGGCGTCACCCCCGCCTCGTCCTCGCGCGACGCCAGCGCCGCGAGCCGCTCCACGTCCGTAATCTCCGGGATCACCGGCGTCAGGATACCGCGCGCCAGCATCAGCCGCAGCACTGCGACTGCGTTCCTTGCCACCAGCAGTTTCAGCAGCTCGTCGCGGATGCGCTCGCGGGACAGCGCCATCAGGTCGTTCGCGCGCGTCGTGCAGGCTTCCAGCCCCGCCGCGTCTGCTGTGTCCCCGAACCGCGCCAGGAAGCGGAAGAACCGCAGGATGCGCAAGTGATCCTCGGCGATGCGTTGCAGGGGATCGCCGATGAAACGCACCCGCCGCGCGTCGAGATCGGCGAGGCCGTCGAAATAATCGAACACCTCGCCCGTCACCGGATCGGCATACAGCGCGTTCATCGCGAAATCGCGGCGCGCGGCATCCTCGCGCCAGTCGTCGGTGAACGCGACCGTCGCGTGCCGCCCGTCGGTGGCGACGTCGCGGCGCAGCGTCGTGACCTCGACAGGGCCGCTTTCGATGACCGCGGTGATCGTACCGTGGGCAAGCCCGGTCGGCACCGCCTTGATCCGCGCGGCACGCAGCCGGTCGAGCACGTCCTCCGGAGGGTGGCGCGTGGCGATGTCGAGGTCGGTCACATCGACCCCGATCAGCGTGTCGCGCACTGCCCCGCCGACGAAACGCGCGTCGTCGGACCCAAGCGCCGCGACCAGCGCATCAAGGCCGGCGCGGTGCCGCCACGCGGCGTCGGGCAGCGTCACCATGCCAGCCGCCGCGACAGGTTGACGATCATCGCCGCGGTCGCGCCCCAGATGCGGCGGTCCTGCCATTCGATCTGGTAATAGTGCCGCTCCTTGCCCTTCCACATGCCGACCGCGCGGGTGTGGCGGGCGGGATCGAGGATCACTGACAGCGGGACTTCGAACACGTCGGCAACCTCGTCCTCGGCGGGGATCAGCGGCAGGTCGGGGGCGATGACGCCCAGCACCGGCGTCACCCGGTATCCGGTGCCGGTGCGATAGCTGTCGACCGCGCCGATCACGGTGACGGCGGCGGGATCGAGCGCGATTTCCTCCTGCGCCTCGCGCAGCGCCGCGGCGATCGCGTCATGGTCGTCGGGGTCGATCCGCCCGCCGGGAAAGGCCACTTGCCCCGGATGCTTGCGCAGATTGGCGTTGCGCTCGGTCAGCAGCACGCCGGGTTCGGCACGATCGGTGATCGCGACCAGCACCGCGGCTTCGGCGGGGGCGGGTGCGCCCTCCAGCTCGAACGGCGTCATGTCGCCTTCCAGCAGCTCGGGCGTCCCGCGTCGGCCATGTTCCAGCGCGGCGGTCAGCCGCTCGACCAACGTCATGCCGGCTCCAGCGCGAAGAACATGCCGTCGCTCGACACACCGGGCGGAGAGGCGTCGCCGGCGATGGCGAGGTTGGCGAGCTCGTAATAGACCGCGCGCGACACCAGCGCCTCCAGCCCGCCGCGGATGTGGATGTAGGGCCGCGGACCGTCCTCACCGCTCTCGAAGCGCAAGGGGTGGTCGGGGCCTGCGATCACCAGGTCGCCGAGGTTCGTCTGAAAGGCGATGCGCCCGCCCTCCGCCTTCATCGCGGTGGCGACGAAGGGCGCGTCCTCGACCGCGATGTCGAGCTTTTCCGCCGGATTGACCAGCACATAGCCGCCGTCCGCCTCTCGCCTCAGGATCGTCGCGAACTTGCGCACCATCGCCTGCCGTCCGATCGGCGATCCCTGATGGAACCACGTCCCGTCGCGCGCGATCCGCATCTCGCTGTCGCCGCAATGGCTGGGGTGCCACTGTTCCACCGGCGCCGGCGTCGCCGCGGCGATCAGCGCGGCGATCTCGTCCATCGACAGCGCGGCGATATCGGGGGGCGGGGGCATCGGCATGGCGACGCCCTTACCGCGGGGGGTGTGGCGATGGGAAGCTCCTCCGCCCGTTCGTTTCGAGCGAAGTCGAGAAACCCGGCAACCGATCGGCCGCAATCGTTTCTCGACTTCGCTCGAAACGAACGGTCGAGGGAGGGCCAGCCTACAGCCCCTCGCCACCCACCCAGTGCGCGTTCGACAGCTTGCGCGCCAGCGACCAGGTCTGGGTGCGGATGTCGGGCACCGCGACGATTTCCCAGAACGCCCCGCGCGTCATGGGGCCCAGCGCGTACAGCCAGTCCGACGTTCGCCCGTCCGCGCCGATCGTGGCCGCGTCAGGATCGACGTCGATTCCCAGATGCGCAGCGTCGGGGCGGATCAGGCCGCGGGCGTGGAGGCTGGCGAGCAGCGGATCCTGCGTTCGCGTGAGGTCGCCCTGCGGCCCGATCGCGTTGACGATGCGGGTGACGTCCAGCGTCTCGGTCACGTCCGCGCCGCGCGGGCGCCAGTGCATCCGCACGCCCGCGTCGGTCGGCTCGAAGGCGGAGGGCTTGCCGCCGCGCACCACCAGCTGCCCGCGCTCGATCATCGCGGTCAGGCGCGCATATACCTCGGGCGCGAGGCGGTGGCGGTGGACGTCCCACCACGGGCGCAGGTGGCGCAGGAAGCGCGCGCGCTCGTCCTCGCTGGCGTTGGCCCACATGTCCTGCGTGAACGGGCGTAGCTCATCGACCGCGTTGCGCCAGTCGATCGCGTGCCCACGTGCCCGCACGCAGTTGAGCAACCGCGACGCGGCGAGCTTGGGACGCTCGTCGATCCGCTTCCACGCCCCGCCCGGCGCGACATGCGGGCGCGGCAGCAGCCCGCGGCGCGACAGGGCGACGATGCGCCCGCGAAACCCCTTCGCCTCCAGCAGCAGCGCGACGTCGATCATGGTCAGGCCGGTGCCGATGATGAGCACGGTGTCGTCGTCGCTGAGGCCATCTGCTACCCCCGGCGCCCAAGGGTCGCCGAAATAGCGTGCGCCCAGCTTCTTCGGGTCGAGCGCGGGCGGCGTATGCGGCGGCAAATTGCCGACCGCCAGCACCGCGGCATCGGCGGTCAGTGTCTGTCCATCGGCGAGGGTCGCGACCGCGCGTCCGTCATGGTGCAACCCGGTCACATCGCCGCGCACGATCGTCAGCCGCTCGGGCGCCGCCGCCTGCGCCGCGGCCAGTTGCTCGCGCAAATATTCGCCGTAGGTCAGCCGCGGGATGAACGCGGTGGGGGCATCGGCGACCCCGCGCGCCTCCAGCCAGCGGACGAAATGACCCGGATCATCGGGCAGCGCGCTCATGTTGCCGGCGCGCACGTTCAGCACGTGGCTGGCGTGGGCGGCGCCATAGGCCAGCCCCTTGCCGGGCGTCCCGCTGCGCTCGATCAGCGTCGCTCGCGGGCCGTCATGGCGCAGCAGGTTGATGGCCTGGAGCGAGCCCGAAAAGCCCGCCCCGACGATGAGGACATGGTCGATCACTTCCCTTGCGCGCCGCTCAGATTTCGTACTCGGGGCGCCATTCGGGCTCGTCATAGGCGGGGCGGCGGGCGCCCGGTTGGCGGGCGACCATTTCCGAATACAGCCCCTTGATCGTCGTGCTGCCGGTGCGTTCGAACAGCGATGGCACGACGCCGTGGACCAGAGCGGCGATGCCGCCGACGATCATCTTCACACCGAACCGCGTCGCGACGCCGAAATGCTGCGTGTAGCTTTCGTTCACGCTGCGGGGGTGGTCGACGAACCAGCGGTGCAGGGGGCTTCGGTGCATGTGGCAACCCTAGCGGCGCAGGTCCGGCTTGTGAACCGTCAGCCGTGTTCGCGCTCGAGCGAATCGAGGATGCGCGCGCCCGCCATGAACACCGCGATCGGGCAGGCGAAGAACAGCATCCATCCGCCCCAGCCGGGATATTGGTCGAGGTAGTGGATGCCCCGCTCGACCGCGCCGAGGCCGAGGCCGTAGATGACCAGGAACGCCTCGAACTTGGTCTTGATGATGAACAGGTTGCGAAACTTGCGCCACATGCGAAGGTCTTACGCAAGCCCCGCGCCAACCGCGGAAAACCGCCATTCCGGCGTTAACGATCGTGGTTACCTGTCAATTAATTCGACACATCCGACCGCTTCCAGCAGTGCGGCATAGGCTCCCTCGATCCGCGCGATCAGCGCCGGATCGGCGATATCCTCGGGCGCGATCCGCTCGGGCCAGTGCGCCTCCACCACCGCAGCGATCGTGTCGAGCCTGGCGTCATCAACCAAGAAGCGCGGATCGACCGTGGCCGGGTAGGCGACGACGCGCAGGCGCAGGCACGCAGGGCCGCCACCGTTCGCCATCGATTCGCGGACATCGACCACCTCGACCCGCCGGATCGGGCCGTTGCCGGCGAGGTGCGCCTGCAACCACGCCCATACCGCCGCATTGGCGCGCGCTTCCTCGGGCACGATCAGCGCCTGCGCGCCGTCGCCGAGCGTCACCAGCTGCGCGTTGAACAGATAGGATGCGATGGCGTCGGCGAGGCTGACCGCGGCGGCGGGTACCTCGACGATCTCGACCTCGGGCAGGCGCGCGCGCAGGTCGGCGTAGAAGGCGGCCTTGTCGGCAAACGCCTGCTCATGCGCGAACAGCACGCGTTCGTTGGCCACGGCGACCACATCGTTGTGGAACGCCCCCGCCGCGATCGCTTCGTCCGACTGGCGCACGAACAGCGCATCCACGCCGTGCGCGCGCGCCACCGCCGCGCTCGCCTCGCGGTGCTGGCGGGCGGGGAAGGGGCCACCGCTCTCACCATAGACGAACACCTCGACGCCGGGCTCGCCGTGGGCGCGGGCCAGGCGCATGTGGTTGGCGGCACCCTCGTCACCGAACGGCGCGGGGACGGGGGCGTGGACCGCAAAGGCCGGGTCGGCGAAGGCGATGCGCAACTGCGCCAGCGTCGCGGGCCATTCGTGGCTGCGATGCGGCATCGTGACGAGGTTGGCGAGGGTCAGGTGGCAGCGCCCGTCGGCGGTGTCGGGCGCGGGTGAAACGGTCGCGGCATTCGCCGCCCACATCGCCGACGCCGACAGCGATTGCGCGCGCAGATGCATCGCGGCCCGGTCGTAATCCGTGGCGAGTGTCTCCAGCCAGCGCCGATCCGGGCGCGGGTGTGGCAGCAGTATGCCCTGCGTCAGCCCCAGTGCGAGGTTCGCGCGCATCTTGGCGATCCCCTGGAGGGCCGCCGCGCGCGGGTGGGCGGTCGCGCCGGCGTTCTTCGTCGCGGCCAGATTGCCCGGCGACAGGCCGGCGTAATTGTGGCTCGGCCCGACAATGCCGTCGAAGTTGATCTCGACCAGCGTCATCGCGCGACGTGCGCCACGCGGTCGCCCACCTCCACGCGCAGCGCCGCCGCGCTCGCTTCGTCGATCGCGCCGTCCGCGATCTCGCCGATGCACGCGCGGAAGCCCGCCAGCCGCCCGGTCGCGATCAGCGAGGGCACCCCGCCGCCCGCGATCCGCTCGACGCCCATGTCCTTCGCATCCTGGATCGTCTGCACCTTGTCGGTGCGCGCGGTCATCGTCGGGCCGCCGTCGAAGATGTCGATGTAATTCTCGAACGCGAACCCCTCGTTCTCCAGCATCCGCATCGCCGCGCGACCGCTGGGGTGGGGCAGGCCGATGACGCTGCGCGAACTTTCGGGCAGCATCGCGGTGTAGATCGGATGCTTGGGCATCAGGTCGGCGATGAACTGGTTGCCGTGGATGGCGTTGAACGCGTCGGCGTCCTGGAAATTCATCCCGAAGAACCGCCCCGCGACCCCGTCCCAGAACGGCGATCCCCCGGCCTCGTCGATGATCCCGCGCAATTCGGCCAGCACCCGGTCGGCAAAGCGCGCGCGGTGGGCGCGGATGAACAGGTAGCGGCTGCGCGCGAGCAGCAGTCCCAGCCCCCCGGCACGCTCGCCCGGATGCAGGAACAGCCCGCCGACCTCGCTCGACCCCTCCAGATCGCTGACCAGGCTCAGCGTCTCGGCGCGGAAGGTGCGCGCGAGTTCGACGCTGTGCTTGGTCATCATGCCCAGGCGATAGCTGTAGAACGGCCAGTGCTGCCCGACCTTGGTGAAGATCTGGCAGGTGCCGCGTACCTCGCCGGTCGCGAGATTTTCGAGCACCAGCACGAACAGCTCGTCGGTCGCGGTGTCGTCCTCGCGCGCCAATGCGGCGGCGCTTCGTTCGATCTTGGTACGCAGCGCCTTGCGGTCGGGCGGCAGGTTGGTGAAGCCGCCGCCGGTCAGCTTCGCCATCTCGTACAAGGGTTGCAGGTCGCGGTCGGTCGCCGCCCGGATAACGAAGCTCACACGCCGCCCTTTTCGATGATACGCATTATGGTCACCGCCGACAGGCCGGCGCGCTCGGCCAGGCTGTCGGGGATCAGATATTCGTCTGCTGAATGGATCGCGCCGCCACGCACGCCCATCGTGTCGATGACGGGGACGCCGCACGCAGCGATGGTGTTGCCGTCGCAGACGCCGCCGGTCGAGTGCCACGCGATCGACAGCCCCAGGTCTGCACCGACGCCGCGGACGAGATCGAACAGCCGCGCCGCGCCCGTGTCGATCGGCTTAGGGGGGCGGTTGAAGCTGCCGTGAATTTCAATGGCGACGTCGTGCGCCGCGGCGACCATCGCCACCGCCGAGCGCAGGTGCGTGTCGGCGCGGGCGACATCCTCCGGCATCGCCGGGCGGAAATTGACGCGCAGCACGGCAAGGTCGGGGACGACGTTGTTCGGCCCGCCGCCGTCGATCCGCGCCGGATTCACCGACAGCCGCGGCCCGTGCGCCTGCTTCAGCCGCACTGCCAGGTCGGCGGCGGCGACGATGGCGTTGCGCCCGTCGTCGGGGTTGCGCCCGGCATGGGCGCTCCTGCCGCGAACGACGAGCGCGAAATTGCCGGTCCCGCTGCGTGCACCAGCCAGGCTGCCGTCGGGCAGCGCCGGCTCAAAGGTCAGCGCCGCGACCTTGCCCGCCGCCGCCTCGCGGATCAGCGCGGCAGAGGAGAACGATCCGGTTTCCTCGTCGGAATTGACGACTACCTCATAGCCGAAGCGTGACGCCACCGGCGATGCCTCGACCGCCTCCAAAGCGGCCAGCATCACCGCCAGCCCGCCCTTCATGTCGGCGACGCCCGGCCCGACGATGCGGCCATCGGGCAGGGGCGTGATCGCCTGAAACGGGTGGTCGGCGGGATAGACCGTGTCCATGTGCCCGGTGAACAGCATTCGGACGGGGGCGTCGGGGCGGACGCTCAGGTGAAGGTGGCGACCGTGCGCGATAGCCTCGACACGGCCTTCGACCGTCACGCGCTCGGCGGGCGCGGGGTCGATCATCGACAGCTCGCCCGGCAACGCTCCGAACGCCTCGGCCAGCCTGTCGGCGATGGTCGCCAGCCCCGCGAGGTTACCCGTCCCGCTGTTCACCGCCGCCCAGTCGAGTGTTCGCTCCAGCATCGGCGACGCGCCCGCGCGGGCGACCGCCGCGCGTTCAAAGTCCGACAATCCTCGTGCATCCCCACCCGTCATGCCGGGCGTGATAGCGCGGTCAGAACGCGTAAACCAGCGATGCGCGGCTGGTCGTGTCGGTATTCACGCGTCCTACCGCGGGGCGGCTTTCGTAGCTGACTGCGTAGGACAGTTGCGCCGAGAGTGGCCCGAACAGCTTTGCCTGCACCGCGGTGCGCCCGGTGACGGTGGAATTGATGTTTTGAATGTAGGCCGATGCCGCTTGCGTCACCGTGATCCCGGGCGACACCCGCCAGTTAAAATCGAGCGAGCCGCGCGCGCCGAGCTCGCTCGTATCCGCCTGTTCGGTGAAGTCGGTACGGCGAAACGACGGCCCGAGTTCGACGTCGAGCTTCAGGTCGGGGGTGCGCCATGCGGTATAGCCGGCTCCGGCGGATGCCGAATACCGGTCCATGTATCCCAGGAACCGGTCGCTCTCATACTGCGCGGCGCCGTAGATGTAGAGCCGGTCGTCCACTTTGAAATTCGGCTCATAGGCGGCAAGGTAATGCTCGCGGCTGACCACGCCGGCGCTTTCCTGATATTCGCCCAGCAATTTCAATTTGTGCCGCCAGCGGAAACCCTCGCGCGTCAGGTCGACGATCGCGGTCAGCCCGGTGGTGTCGGTGTTGCCGCTGGTCATGAACCCGCCGACCTCGATCCGCCCGCGCATCAGGTCGAGGAAGCCCGCCTCGCGTAGCGTGCGGTCGGCGGCGGCGCGGCGCGCGGCCTTCCAGTCGTTGGCGAGCTTCTGGATGTCGGCGGCGCTGTCGGGGGCGGCGCCTGCGGCATATTTGGCGATCGTCGCGACCTCGGCCTCGCTGCCCGACGTCATCGCCGCGTCGAGCATCGATTTCAGCGCCGGCGGGATCGACTGGATCTCGCCCGATGCGGCCGTCGCCGCCACCGGATCGGGCAGCGGCGCATTGGCCAGCAGCGCGGGGGCCAGCGCGACGGGGGCGAGCGGGATCAGGGCACGGCGCATCGTCATGCCTTATAGGGCGAGTGTGGCGATCATGCGGTCGCTTTGTCGCGCCTTTGCAGCGGTTCGTCGAAGGCGGCGAGCACGGCTTCGTAGAGCGCGCGCTTGAACGGCACGATCATCGCCGGCAGGTCGGCGGGGTCGGCCCATTTCCACGCGCGGAATTCTGGATGCGCGGTGTCGATGTTCACGTCGCTGTCGGCACCGCCGAACGCGAACAGGAACCAACGCTGGCGCTGGCCCCGCCACTTGCCCTTCCACAGCTTGCCGACCAATTCTTCGGGCAAGTCGTAGAACAGCTCGTCCGGTGCCTCGGCGACCAGCGCCAGCATCTCGCGCGGGATGCCGGTTTCCTCGCCGACCTCGCGGATCGCGGCCTGCAGCGCATCCTCGCCGTCGTCGATCCCGCCCTGCGGCATCTGCCATGCCTCCAGCGTCGAATCGAGGCGTTGGCCGACGAACACCTTTCCCTCGCGGTTCAGTATCATGACCCCGGCACAGGGGCGGTAGGGCAGGGTCGCGGTGGCGCTCATGCCGCCTGTCCCATCACGCGCTGCGCCTCGGCCTCGACGATCACGGGTTTCAGCGCCGCCAAGAAGCCGGCGACGTCGCCTGCGCTCGACGGGATCGCCTTGCGGATGGTGATGAAGCCGTGGATGTTGCCGACAGCCTCGCGGAACACCACTGCTACGCCCGCCAGCGCCAGCGCGGCGGCATAGGCCCGGCCTTGGTCGCGGATCGGGTCCAGGCTGGCGGTCATCACGACCGCGGGCGGCATGCCCGCCAGGTCGGCGAGCAGCGGCGAGGCGCGGTGATGATCCTTGTCGGCGCCATAGCCTTCGTCGAACCACACCATGCTCTCGTGGGTCAGCAGATAGCCCGCCTTGAACAGTTCGTAGGAGGCATAGGGCTTCGACGTGTCGGTGGCGGGATAGATCGGTGCCTGCGCGATCACCGGCACCGCAGCCGGCGCGTCGCGCAGCGCCATCGCGGTGACGATGACCAGGTTGCCGCCCGCGCTATCGCCCATCAGCACCAGCCCGGTCGCGGTCCGCCCCAGTTCCTTCGGATTGCCCGCGATCCACCGCGCCGCCGCCTCGCAGTCGTCGGGCGCGGCGGGAAATTTCGCCTCGGGCGCCAGGCGATAGTCGATCGAGACGACCGGCAGATCGAGCGTGCGCGCGACCTCGGCGCAGAAGCTGGCGTGGCTGTCGATGTTGCCGATCACGAACCCGCCGCCGTGGTAGAAGACGACCAGCGGGCCCGGTTCGCGCGACGCGCGCGCGTCGAACAGGCGCGCCGGGATGTCGCCGGCGGCGCCGGGGATCGTGATGTCGCGCACCTCGCCCAGATCGCCCTCGGGAAGGTCGACCAGCCCCTTCATCGCGACATATTGCGCGCGCGCCTGAGCGGGCTCCATCTCGTGCGTGCGCGGGCCGGGCATCGCCGCCACCATATCGAGGAAGCCGCGGACGTCGGGGCGGACGAAGGGGTCGGTCATGCACGCTCTCCATGCTGGCGGTGGCGCCGGCTCGCGCCTACCTAGGCAGCGTGATCGCCGTCGTCCATCATCCCGATTACGTGGCGCCGGCCCCGCCGCGCAGCACGTACCAGTGGAACAAGAACGGCCTGGTCCGCGACCTCCTTTGCGCCGAGGGTGCCGCGATCGACTGGCATGTGCCCGATCCTGCGCCGCGCGCGTGGATCGAGGCGGTGCACGATCCCGCCTATGTCGCCGAGGTGGCCGAGGCGCGTGTGCCGCCCCATAAGGAGCGCCGCATCGGTTTCGCGGTAACCCCGCCGATCGCCGCCCGCGCCTTCGTCGTGCCCGGCGGCACCTACCTCGCGGCAAAGCTCGCCATCGCGCGCGGCTATGCCGCCAACACCGCGGGGGGCAGCCACCACGCGCTCGCCGACACCGGGGCAGGCTATTGCATCTTCAACGATCTCGCCATCGCCGCGGTGCGGCTGGCGGAGGAGGGGCGGCGCGTCCTGATCGTCGATTGCGACGTCCACCAGGGCGACGGCACCGCCGCGCTGACCGCGGGACGCCATGACATCTCCACCTATTCGATCCACGCCGAGAAGAATTTCCCGGCGCGAAAGGCCCGCTCGACCATCGACGTGGCACTGCCCGACGGGGTCGATGACGACGGCTATATGGCGATGCTCGACGCGACGCTGCCGCCGCTGATCGCCGATTTCACCCCCGACCTGATCCTGTACCAGGCTGGCGTCGATCCGTGGGAGGGCGACCGCCTCGGCCGCCTCGCGCTCACCCGCGATGGGCTGGTGGCGCGCGACCGCTGGATCGCGCAGGCGGCGATGTCCCGCGCCCTCCCGCTCGCCAGCGCGCTCGGCGGGGGCTATGGCAGCGACGCGCTGGAGGTGGCGACACGCCACGTCGCCTCCATCCTGACGCTCGGCCACGCATTTGCCGCCGATAAAGAAGCGTTTGCATGAACCCCGCGACGTTCTACCTTTCGGTCGCGGCGTGCCGGGTCTAGAGCGCACGCAGACAGACCGCAGGACGATAGTTACATGGCGACCGCCACCCACATGCTGACCCCGCAGGAGGCGTCGGCCCATCCCGAACCGGAAGCGATCGTCGTGCGTTTCGCCGGCGATTCCGGCGACGGGATGCAGCTGACCGGCGGGCAGTTCACGCTCTCGACCGCGCTCAGCGGCAATGATCTCGCGACCTTCCCCGATTTCCCCGCCGAAATCCGCGCGCCCCAGGGTACGTTGTTCGGCGTCAGCGCGTTCCAGATCAATTTCGGCTCGACCGCGATCGAAACCGCGGGCGACGCCCCCGACGTGCTGATCGCGATGAACCCCGCCGCGCTAAAGGTGAACGTCGAGGCGCTGAAGCCCGGCGGTCTCATCATCGCCGACGAAGGCGAGTTCAACGATCGCAACCTCGCCAAGGCAAAGTATGATTCCAATCCCTTGGACGGCGATTCTCTCGCCAAGTGGCAGCTTCTTCGCCTCAACATCTCGCAACTGACGCTCGATGCCGTGAAGCCCTACGGCCTCGGCAACAAGGAGGCGCTGCGCTGCAAGAACATGTGGACGCTCGGTCTGGCGCTCTGGATGTTCGATCGCGACCGCGCTCCGCTGATCGACTGGCTCAAGTCCAAGTTCGCCAAGGCGCCCGAGCTGGCCGAGGCCAACATCGCCGCGCTGAACGCCGGCCATGCCTACGGCGAGACTGCGGAACTCGGCGCCATGGGCATCGCCCAGCGCCACGTCCCCGCCGCGCCTGCCGAACCGGGCCTGTACCGCACGGTCACCGGCGCTGAATCGATCGCGCTCGGCCTCGTCGCCGGCACGCAGCTCGCCAGCATACCGATGTTCTTCGGCGGCTATCCGATCACCCCGGCCTCGGCGATCCTCCACTATCTGTCGCGCCTGAAGGAATATGGCGTCACCACTTTCCAGGCGGAGGACGAGATCGCCGCGATCGCCTCGGCGATCGGTGCCAGCTACGCCGGGCAACTGGGTGTGACGTCCTCCTCCGGCCCCGGCATCGCCCTGAAGGGCGAGGCGATGGGGCTGGCGATCATGACCGAGCTGCCGCTGGTCATCGTCAATTCGCAGCGCGGCGGGCCGTCGACCGGCCTGCCGACCAAGACCGAGCAATCCGACCTCTACCAGGCGGTCTATGGCCGCAACGGCGATGCGCCGATGCCGGTCCTCGCCGCGCGCTCCGCCGCCGACTGCTTCGACGTGGCGATCGAGGCGGTGCGGATCGCGTGCGCGTACATGACTCCGGTGATGCTGCTGACCGACGGCTATATCGCCAACGCCGCCGAGCCGTGGAAAGTGCCGGACATGAGCGGCTACGCACCGTTCCCGGTCGCCTTCCACACCGAGCAGCCGGCAGAGGGCGAGAAGTTCCTGCCCTATGCCCGCGACGCGAACCTGAAGCGCCCGTGGGTGAAGCCCGGCACCCCCGGCCTGCTCCACCGCATCGGCGGCATCGAGAAGGCGCTCGGCACCGGCAACATCGATTATTCCCCCGGCACCCATCAGGCGATGACCGACATCCGCCGCGACAAGGTGGCGAACATCGCCGTGCCCGACCAGACGGTCGAGCTGGGCGAGGCAGGCGGCAAGCTCGTCGTCGTCGGCTGGGGCTCGACCTTCGGCCCAATCCACCAGGCGGTGCGCCGTGCGCGCAAGCGCGGACTCGACGTCGCCCACGTCCACATCCGCCACATCTGGCCGATGCCGAAGAATCTTGGCGATCTGCTAAAGAGTTACGAGCATATCCTGGTGCCAGAAATGAACACCGGCCAGCTCAAGACCCTGCTGCGCGACCAGTTTCTCGTGGACGCGAAACCTCTCAACAAGGTGTCGGGTCAGCCCTTCCGCATCGCCGAGATCGAGCAGGCGATCGACGCGGTATTCGGACGTGGCGCGGAGGCCGAGGAAGTGCCGGCCGACGCCACGCAGCTGCCGAGCGCAGAGGCTGTGAACCCGTAATCCCGTGCCGCCGACGCGCGGGAACCAGGAAGCAAGACGATGAACGACATGACCCCCGTGATCCCCAGCAAGCCCAAGGACTGGGAAACCGACCAGGAAGTGCGCTGGTGCCCCGGCTGCGGCGATTATGCGGTGCTGAAGGCGGTGCAGCGGACCATGCCCGAACTGGGCGTGCGGCCGGAAAATACCGTGTTCGTCAGCGGCATCGGCTGCTCGTCTCGTTTTCCCTATTACATGGAAACCTATGGCTTCCACACTATTCACGGCCGCGCGCCGGCGGTGGCGACGGGGGTTAAGCTCGCCAATCCCAACCTCGACGTGTGGATCATCACCGGCGATGGCGACGCGCTGTCGATCGGCGGCAACCACACGATGCACCTGCTGCGCCGCAACCTCGATTGCCAGGTGCTGCTGTTCAACAACGAGATCTACGGCCTGACTAAGGGGCAATACTCCCCGACCTCGCGCGTCGGCACGCGCAGTCCATCGACGCCGTTCGGATCGGTCGACCGCCCGGCCAGCCCCTGCGCCTTCGCGCTCGGCAGCGGCGCGCGCTTCGTCTCGCGCGCGGTGGACGTCCACAAGAACTTGCCCACGGTGCTGAAGGCCGCCCACGCCCACAAGGGCGCGAGCTTAGTCGAAATCTTCCAGAACTGCATCGTCTACAACGACGACGTCTTCGCCCCCTTCACCGCCAAGCCCAACGCCGCCGCCAACCAGCTTTGGGTCGAGCACGGCAAGCCGATGGTGTTCGATGGCGGCACGAAGGGGCTGGTCCTCGACCGCGACCGGCTGACGCTGAAGGTGGTCGAGGTCGTCGATGGCGACACCTCGGGCGTGCTGGTCCACGACCAGGCCAACCGCATGATCGCGCACCTGCTCGTCGAAATGCCGTTCGGCGCCTTCCCGATGGCGCTGGGCGTCCTCTACAACGATCCCGCCCCGACATTCGAAAGCGCCGTCGTCCAGCAGAACAGCGCCGCCGCCGCGGGGAAGGTGCCCGACCTGCAGAAACTGGTGTCGAAGGGCCAGACTTGGATGGTCGACAAGGAACCGCGGACGGAGTGAGGGGCCAACCTAGCGCCGTCCGTGCTCGCCAAACATCATCCGTTCGTTTCGAGCGTAGTCGAGAAACCGCCAACCGCGCTCCCGCTGCGGTTTCTCGACTGCGCTCGAAACGAACGGCGATGGGACGAGCGGCGCCCACCCCCGCGGAACGCCCCGCCACCCCACGCGTAATCGCGCCATGACCGCACCCGTGCTCCTCTGGCTCCGCCAGGACCTCCGCCTCCACGACCAGCCCGCGCTCGTCGCAGCGGCCCATGAAGGCGCAGTCATCCCCATCTATGTCCGCGACGACGATGCGCCAGGCAAATGGCGCACCGGCGCCGCCCAACGCTGGTGGCTCCATCACAGCCTGAAATCGCTCGACACCGCGCTCCGCGCCAAGGGCTCACGCCTGATCCTCCGCAAAGGCGACGCCGTCACCGAGCTTCGCAAACTCTGCGAGGAAAGCGGCGCAACCGCCATCCACGCCATCCGCCATTACGAACCATGGTGGCGCAAGGCCGAGGACGCGCTCGGCGACCGCCTCACGCTGCACGACGGCAACCACCTCGCCCCGATCGAGGACGTGACGACCGGCGCTGGCGGCTTGTTCAAGGTCTATTCGTCTTTCTGGAAGGCGCTCGCGACACGGATGCCGCCCGAAGACCCGCTCCCGATGCCGCGCACGATCCAGGCTCCCGCCAAATGGCCGAAGAGCGAAGCCCTCGCCGACTGGAAACTGCTGCCGACCAAGCCCGACTGGTCGGGCGGCTTCGACGTCTGGACGCCCGGCGAGGATGCCGCGCGCAAGCAGGCCAAGGACTTCGGTGATGCGGTTGCGGCGTATGACGTCGATCGCAACCTGCCCTCGATCGACGGGAGCTCGCGCCTGTCGCCGCACCTCCACTTCGGCGAGATTTCGGCGCGCGACGTCTGGCATCTCGTCGGCGGCGGTCGCGCGGCGCTTACCTTTCACAAGGAGCTGGCGTGGCGCGATTTCACGCGGGGCGTCATCCTCGACCGCCCGGACTATGGCGACCACAATGGCCGCGAAAAATTCGACGCGCTGCCGTGGCGCCGCTCGGAGAAGGACGTGGCGGCATGGCGTCAGGGGCGCACCGGCTATCCGATCGTCGATGCCGGCATGCGCCAGCTTTGGGCGACCGGATGGATGCACAACCGCGTCCGCATGATCGCCGCGTCATTCCTCATCAAGCACCTGCTGGTCGACTGGCGGGTCGGCGAGCGCTGGTTCTGGGACACGCTGGTCGACGCCGATTACGCCAATAATTCGGTCAACTGGCAGTGGGTCGCGGGCACCGGCATCGATTCGAACATGTGGGGCCGGATCATGGCGCCGCTGGTCCAGTCGGAGAAATTCGATGCCGCCGGCTATATCCGCGAATGGGTGCCCGAGCTTGCCAAGCTGTCGGACGACCTGATCCACGATCCCGATGCCCACGGCTGCCGCCCGCGCGACTATCCGCGCAAGATCATCGGCCACCGTGAGGCCCGCGAACGCGCGCTGGAAGCGGGGCGCGCCGCACGCTGACGCAGCCGCTGTCCTACGCCGCCCGCCCGCGCTATGCGGCGGCCATGACTCGGGGGCCGAACTTCACACGCGTTTTAAACCTGCGCACGCGCAAACTTCGAGAAATTCGATGACCGCGCACATGCCCAACCGCGGGCGCCGCACCGTCCGCATCCGCCCGTCGCGGCTCGCGCGTCTGTTCGCGCCGGTCGCGCACGCGATGCTCGACCGCATCGACCGCGGCCTGGCTGCGGGCGCGATTGAGGCGACCTTGCCCGACGGCACCGCCCGCCGGCTCGGCGGACACGCCGACGGCCCGGTCGCGATCGTCCGCCTCGCCAACTGGCGCGCGCTCTGGAAGCTAGCGAGCGGCGGCTCGGCTGGATGGTATGAGGCATGGGCGGCAGGCGACTGGTCCAGCCCCGATCCGGTGCCGCTGTTCGACCTGTTCATGCGCAATCGTGTGCCGCTCGGTCGCGTCGCGCGGGCGGGTGCGCTGACCAAGCAGCTACGCCGTCTGGGCCATTGGCTGCGCCGCAACACGCCCGCCCGCGCCCGCGCGAACATCGCCTATCACTATGATCTCGGGAACGACTTCTACCGGCCGTGGCTCGACGCCGGCATGACCTATTCCAGCGCGATGTTTCCGACGCCCGGCATGACGCTGGAGGCGGCGCAGGATGCGAAGCTCGCTGCGGTGCTGGCGCGCACCGGGGTCGGGCCGGGCGACACCGTCCTCGAAATCGGGTGTGGATGGGGCTCGTTCGCGGAAATCGCGGCGCGCGTCGGCGTTTCTGTGCACGGGATCACCCTGTCCACCGAGCAGCGCGACTACGCCGAGGCGCGGGCGGCCGCCGCCGGGCTGACCAACGCCCGCTTCACCATCACCGACTACCGCGACGTTGCCGGCACCTATGACGCGGTCGCCAGCATCGAAATGGTCGAGGCGGTGGGCCGGGAATATTGGCCCGCTTACCTCCACGCGGTCGCCGCGGCGCTGAAGCCGGGCGGGCGCGCCGCGATCCAGCTCATCACGATCGACGACGCGATTTTCGATGCCTATGCGGGCAACGTCGATTTCATCCAGGCTTATGTGTTTCCGGGCGGCATGCTGGTCTCGGAACGCGAATTCCGCGCGCTTGCCGCGGCAAATGGCCTCGCATGGCGCGATCGGGTTGGGTTCGGGCTCGACTATGCCGAAACCTTGCGCATGTGGCGCGAACGCTTCGATGAGGCCGCGCGGGAAGGACGCCTGCCGCCGGATTTCGATCGTGGTTTCATGGATTTGTGGCGCTATTATCTGATGTATTGCGAGGGCGGGTTCCGCGGCGGCGGGATCGACGTCGTGCAGGTGACTTTGGTGAAGGACGCGGCATGAAGGCTTGGGTGATGGTGGGCGCATTGGCGCTCGCCGGGTGCGCGACCGCTCCGGCGGCTGGTCCGGTCCGGGTCGAGGCGGGCAACGCCGCCAAGCTGCGGCAGATCGGCGCGGAAGTGCTGTTCTGGTCGCAGGCCCAGCGCGACGCCAATTTCCCGCACATGGAGGCGCTGTTTCCCGGCCATGTCGTGAAGGCCGGTCGCCGCGTGCACCCGCTGCTCCCGGGCCGTCCCCTGGCGCTGCCGGCCGCAGAGGTCGACGCGTTCATCGCGGCCCAAAATGTTGCCGGGCTGATCGTGCTTCAGGACGGCAAGATTCGTCTGGAGCGCTACGCCCGCGGCCTGACGGCGGAGGGCCGCTGGACGAGCTTCTCGGTCGCCAAGTCGTTCACCTCGACCCTGGTCGGCGCGGCGATCCGGGATGGCTTCATCGCATCGGTCGACGAACCGGTGACGCGCTACATCCCCGAACTGGCGGGCAGCGCCTACGACGGCGTCAGCATTGCGCAATTGCTCACCATGACGTCGGGGGTGCGCTGGAACGAGGATTATACCGACCCGAACTCCGACGTCGCCCGGATGTACGCCAAGCCGGTTCCGGCGGGAATCGACCCGACCGTCGCCTATACGCGGACGCTACCGCGTGACACCGCGCCCGGCGCGAAATGGGTATACAAGACCGGCGAGACGAACCTGATCGGCGTGCTGGTATCCAAGGCGACGCGCAAGCCGCTTGCGACCTATCTGACCGAAAAGGTCTGGCGCGCCTACGGCATGGAGCGCGATGCGTTCTGGATGACCGATCCGTCCGGACAGGAAGTCGGTGGATGCTGCCTGTCAGTATCGCTGCGCGACTACGCCCGCATGGGCCAACTTGCGCTGGACGGCGGCAAGGGCATCGTGCCCGCCGGCTGGTTCGGCCAGGCGACGGCGGCCAAGGCGTCGGTGGGGCGGCCCGGCTACGGCTACGGCTATCAATGGTGGACCTACCCCGACGCGCGGTTCGGCGCGCAGGGCATCTTCGGGCAGAGCATCCTCGTCGATCCGGCGAAGCGGATCGTAATCGTCATGGTCGGCGCCTGGCCGCAAGCGACCGGGCGGGATCTGTCGGCGGCGCGGGCTGCGTTCCAGGCAAAGTTGATCGCCGCTGCCGACTAAGCGACGCGGATCTTCACACCGGTTTCGAAGTCTTCGGCCAGGAGCGAGAGGATGCGATCCGCGACGCGCTCGGGCGGTTTGACGCTGGCGGGGTCTTCGCCGGGATAGGCCCGCGCGCGCATCTTCGTGCGGGTGGCCCCCGGATCGATGATCGCGACGCGAACGCGGCTCATGCGACCGACTTCCGCGGCATAACTCTGGAGCAGATTTTCGAACGCCGCCTTCGACGCGCCGTACATGCCCCAGTAGGCGCGCGGCGTTGCGCCGACACTGGAGGTGAGGCCTATGACGCGGCCTGCGCTCGATGCGCGGAGCAGGGCGTCGAACGAGCCGATCAGCGCGGCCTGCGCGCTGACATTCAGGGTCATGACCTTCGACAATTCCTTGGGGTCGAAGGCGGTGACGGGGCAGAGCGAGCCGAGCATCGCGGCGTTGAGGACAAGGATGTCGAGCGCCTGCCAGCGTTCCGTGACCGCCGCAGCCAAGCGGGGGATGCCGTCGCTTTCGGACAGGTCGAGCGGGGCGATCGTCGCGCTGCCGCCGGCGGCGTGGATCGCATCCTCGACCTCTTCGAGCCCGCCGGTGGTACGGGCGGTGAGGACGACGTGCGCGCCCGCCGCGCCGAGCGCGAGGGCGGTGGCGGCACCGATGCCGCGGCTGGCGCCGGTGACGAGCGCGGTCTTGCCCGCGAGGGGGGTGTCAGTCATGTGATTTCCGTGGGTTAGCGGCGTCAGCCGACACGTTCTTCGAGGAGCGCGAACTGGTCGAGCGGCGCGCGCTCGTCCTGATCGGTCAGCGTGGTGGGATAGTCGCCGGTGAAGCAGGCGTCGCAATAGCCGGGCCGCACTGCAGGCCGCTCGGCCTGACCCAACGCCTTGTAGAGGCCGTCGATTGACACGAAGGCGAGGCTGTCGGCCTGGATATAAGCGCGCATTTCTTCGAGGTCGTGGGTCGCCGCCAGCAGTTTCGAGCGTTCGGGCGTGTTGACGCCGTAGAAACAGCTGTGGCGCGTCGGCGGGCTGGCGATGCGCATGTGGACCTCCGCCGCGCCGGCTTCCCGCATCATCTGCACGATCTTCAGGCTGGTGGTGCCGCGGACGATCGAATCATCGACCAGCACGACACGCTTGCCCGCGATCAGCGCGCGATTGGCATTGTGCTTCAGCTTGACGCCGAGATGCCGGACCTTGTCGCCGGGCTGGATGAAGGTGCGCCCGACGTAGTGCGAGCGGATGATGCCGAGCTCGAACGGCTGGCCCGACTCCTGCGAATAGCCGAGCGCGGCGGGGACGCCCGAATCGGGAACCGGGATGATGAGATCGGCATCGACCGGCGATTCGATCGCCAGCTGCGCGCCGATCGCCTTTCGGACCGTATAGACCGACTGGCCGTCGGCGATCGAATCGGGACGCGAGAAATAGACGTATTCGAAGATGCAGGGCCGCGGCGCGATCGGGGCGAAGGGGCGGTGGGAGGTGACCTCGGTGCCCTTGACGATGACCAACTCGCCGGGGGCGACTTCGCGGAGGAATTCGGCACCGACGACGTCGAGCGCGACGGTTTCGGAGGCGAAGATAATCGAATCGCCGAGCTTGCCCATCACGAGTGGCCGCACGCCCAACGGATCGCGACACGCGATCATGCCCTCGCGCGTCATGCAGATCAGCGAATAGGCGCCCTCGAGCTGCTTCAGCGCGTCGATGAAGCGGTCGATGAGAGTGCGGTAGCTGGACGTCGCGACGAGGTGGATGATCGTTTCGGTGTCGCTGGTCGACTGGAAGATCGAACCCGACCGCACGAGATCGCGGCGCAGGCGCATCGCGTTCGAGATGTTGCCGTTGTGGGCGACCGCGAATCCGCCCGATTGCAGCTCGGCATAGAGCGGCTGGACGTTGCGGAGCGCCGTCTCGCCGGTGGTCGAATAGCGGACGTGTCCGCACGCCACGGTGCCGGTTAGCGCGCGGATGATCTCGTCGCGGTCGAAGTTGCCGGCGACATGTCCCATCGCGCGATGGGTGTGGAAGTCATGACCGTCGAAGCTGGTGATGCCAGCCGCCTCCTGCCCGCGGTGCTGGAGGGCGTGGAGGCCCAGCGCCACGAGCGCGGCGGCGCCCTCGGCTCCGGAAACGCCAAAGATGCCGCACTCCTCGCGCAGCTTGTCGTCATCGAACGGGTGCGTTGTCAGCATGGGGCCTTCGCGGATCGAGCAGCGGGTCCGGGGGCGCATATAGGGTGGCCGATCGGCTTTGTCGCCTGCTTGTCATGCATCCGTCATCGCCCGGGCGCGTTTTCGCGGGGAAGGAGACAGGTGATGGCGAAGGATCACGGGCCGTCGATCAAGGACGATGCGCTGTACGAGGAACTGTTGAAGCAGGGCAATTCGAAGGAGAAGGCAGCGCGGATCGCCAATGCGAAGGCGGCGGGGACGCTGAGCCATGACAGCACGAAGCTTGAGGATCGTACGCGCGACCAGCTGGACGACGAAGCCAGGGAAATCGGCATCGAGGGCCGGTCAGACATGTCGAAGGACGAACTGGTGAAGGCGATTCGCAAAGGGTGAGCCGCCCGGTCGAAGTTGCCCGAAAGTTCCGTGGATCGACCCCATATCGGAACTTTCGCCCGCGGTGTGCCCAGCGTCATCGGTCGAGAAAGCTGCCGTAGCAGGCGGCGAACAGCAGCCGGTTGTCGAGTCGGGTGCGGTGCCCGATCACGCGGCCTGCGTAGGTGACGGGAACAGTTACGCCCCGCCCGCGCCGCACCGCTTCGTCATAGGCGCGGTCCCGCCCCATCTGGCGTGCGATCGTCCACGAACGGACAAAGGCCGAGGCATCCGGCCTGTTGCGCAAGCGGCGCGCGCTCTGCGGCGTCATGCCGGCGGCCCGGGCCGCCGCCGACACGCAGCCATGCTCCGCGAGGATCGCAATGAAGAGACGCTGGCGATCCGGCGTCCAGCCATCGCGGCGCGCGGTCGTCGGCACGGGTACGAAGCCGAGAAGTTCGTCGTCAGCGGCAACCGAATCGTCCATCGATCAGCCTATGCGCGCATGAGTGACGTGTAGGACAGCGGTTTTCCGTTCCCGAAGCGGACGCCGGCTTCTCCACAAAATCCTCACATTCCCGGCATGCTGCATGCGCGATCCCGTGCCATGACGGGCTGGGATCAGGCGGGAGGCGGTCGATGACGAAAGCGATGGGCAGTTCGGGCTTCTATCGATGGGGCGTAGGCATCGCCGCGCTGACGTCGTTCCTGATCGTGTGGACGACGATCGTCCGCGACGACGGCAACGGCATCGGTTTCTTCCTGACGATCATGGCCGCGGTCGTCGGCGCCTTTGCCTCATGGTTCCGTGCCGACGGGCTGGCGCGGACGATGGTCGGCGTCGCGGTGATGCAGGTGCTGCTGGGCATCGCCATCGCCACCGCACCATCGATCGCCGCGATTCCGGGAGCGTCGCGCATGTTCCTGCTGGGATGCGGCGTCTTCGCGACGCTCTGGCTGGCGGCGGCGGCGTGCTTTCGCCGCGCGGCGCGGGCGATGCCGCAGGCGTGACCGGTCGCGGAGGCTGGGCGACGCCGCCGTTCGCGGCTAAGCTCGCGACATGACCGACCTTCGCGAAACCGGCCTTGTCCTCAACCCGAAATATGATGCTGCCGGGCTGGTGACAGCGGTCGCGACCGATGCGACGACCGGCGAGGTGCTGATGATCGCGCACATGAATGCAGAGGCGCTGGCGCGGACGATCGCGGAGGGCGAGGCGGTGTTCTGGTCGCGGTCGCGCGGTGCGCTGTGGAAGAAGGGCGAGACGTCGGGCAACACCCTGCGCGTCGTCGAGATGCGGGTCGATTGCGATCAGGACGCGGTGTGGTTGCGGGTCGAGGCGGCGGGGCCGGCGTGTCATACCGGGGCGCGCAGCTGTTTCTATCGCCGGATCAAGGGCGACGGGCTGGTGCGGGCCGAATGATCCGGCGCGGGCTGGCGATCGCCGCGCTGGTGCTGCTCGCGAGTTGCCCGCGGCAGGGGCCGATCGCCGCCGTGCTGGTCGCGCCCGACCTGGAGACAGCGGCGATCGCGCGCGGGCTGGTCGCCGATCCCGCCGACCGCGACATCGTCGGCCTGTATGCGCGCGATACCGACCGGGTGTGCGTGGTGCGACGGGGCCTTGGCTACCGCATCGGCGCGCATGTCGATTACGGACAGGGAGTCGCGTGCAGCGGGGCGGGCAGCGTGTCGCGATCGGGCGATACGCTGCGGGTGACGCTGGGCGAGGGGTGCGCGTTCTATGCGCGGTTCGACGGGGCGCGGATCGTGTTCCCGGCGAGCGTGCCCGAGGCGTGCGCGCAGCTGTGCGGGCGGCGCGCGTCGTTCGAGGCGCTGGAAGTGGACCGGCTGAGCGAATCGGAGGCCGAGGCGCGGGCGATGCGCACGGCGGGGAATGAGCTGCCCTGCGCGGTGGAGTAGGGTGGCTGCTGTTCCCCGGCGAAGGCCGGGGTCTAGGTGCGAGCCGTGCGTTGGGATCGGCATGCGTTATCATAAGCGTCTCCCAACTGGGCCCCGGCCTGCGCCGGGGTGGAGAATGAGAGGGGCGATCCGGCAGATCACCCCTGCTTCCTAATTGACGTTCACGTAAAGGGCAGGTATTTCGCCGCACCATGTCGGCCACAGCCCACGCCATCGCCCTCGCCCCGATCGCCGCGCGGACGGACCGCGATGCCTTTGCGATTTCCGACCTGTCGGCGGAGTTCGGCGTCACCGCGCGTGCGCTGCGCTTCTACGAGGACGAGGGGCTGATCGCGCCCGAGCGGCGGGGATTGCAGCGCATCTATTCACACCGTGACCGCGCGCGGCTGGCGTGGATCCTGCGCGGCAAGCGCGTCGGCTTCTCGCTCGCCGAAATCCGCGAGATGATCGACCTGTACGACATCGGCGACGGGCGGCAGGTGCAGCGCAAGGTGACGCTGGCGCGGTGCCGCGACCGCATCGCCCTGCTCGAGCGGCAGAAGCACGACATCGATGCCGCCATCGCCGAGCTCCAGGACTTCGTGACGCTGATCGACAGCGACGACCACACCCCCCTCTGAGGACCGATCCATGCCAAGCTATACCCCGCCGATCCGCGATACCCGCTTCATCCTCGATGCGGTGATCGGGTTGCAGGCACACGCCAACCTGCCCGGCTTCGCCAACGCGACGCCCGACGTGGTCGACGCGGTGCTCGAAGAAGGCGGGCGCTTCGTGGCGGAAGTGCTGTTTCCGCTCAACCAGGTCGGCGATCAGCAGGGCTGCACGCGCGCCGACGACGGGTCGGTGACGACCCCGGAGGGCTTCAAGGAGGCGTATGCCAAGTTCGTCGAGAGCGGCTGGGGCACGCTGTCGGCGCCGGAAGCGTTCGGTGGGCAGGGGATGCCGCACGTCGTCTCGACCGCGTTCCAGGAATATATGATCTCCGCCAACATGGCGTTCGCGATGTACCCCGGCCTGTCGCACGGCGCGATCGCCGCGCTGGTGGTGAAGGGGTCGCCGGAGCAGCAGGCGAAGTATCTGCCGAAGATGGTGTCGGGCGAATGGGGCGGCACCATGAACCTGACCGAGCCGCAGTGCGGCACCGACCTCGGCCTCATCCGCACCAAGGCCGAGCCGCAGGCCGACGGCAGCTATGCGATCACCGGCACCAAGATCTTCATTTCGGCGGGCGAGCACGACCTGACCGACAACATCATCCATCTGGTGCTCGCCAAGACGCCGGGCGCGCCCGACAGCTCGAAGGGTATCTCGCTGTTCGTGGTGCCGAAATTCCTGGTGAACGACGACGGGTCGCTGGGGGAGCGCAACGGCGTCGTCTGCGGATCGATCGAGCACAAGATGGGCATCCACGGCAATTCGACGTGCCTGCTGAACTATGACGGTGCGACGGGCTGGCTGGTCGGCGAGGAGATGAAGGGGCTGGCCGCGATGTTCATCATGATGAACGCGGCGCGGCTCGGCGTCGGCCTGCAGGGGCTGGGCGTGGGCGAGACGGCGTACCAGAACGCCGTGATCTACGCGAACGACCGCCGCCAGGGCCGCGCGCTGACGGGTGCGGCCGAGCCGGGCGAGAAGGCCGATACGCTATTCGTCCACCCCGACGTGCGGCGGATGCTGATGGAGGCCAAGGCCTGGACCGAAGGCTTGCGCGCGCTATGCCTGTGGGGCGCGCTTCAGAACGACCTTGAGCATGCCGCCGCGACCGAGGAGGAGCGTCAACTGGCCGGTGACCTGCTCGGGCTGCTTACCCCTGTCATCAAGGGCGTCGGCACCGACAAGGGCTATGAGATCGCGACGAACGCGCAGCAAGTGTATGGCGGCCACGGCTACATCGCCGAATGGGGCATGGAGCAGTATGTCCGTGATGCCCGGATCGCGATGATCTACGAAGGCACCAACGGCGTGCAGGCGATGGATCTGGTCGGGCGCAAGCTGGCATCGAACGGGGGCCGCGCGGCGCAGGCGTTCTTCCGCATCGTCGCCGAAGAATGCGCGAGCGCCAAGGGCGACGAGCGCGTCGCGGGGCTCGCGACGGCGCTGGAGAAGGCGCTGGGCGAGCTTCAGGCCGCGACGATGTGGTTCATGGCGAACGGCATGCAGAACCCGAACAACGTCGGGGCCGGCGCCTACAGCTACATGAACCTGATGGGGCTGGTGTCGGTCGGCATGATGTGGCTGCGCATGGCCGAGGCGGCGCGGAAAGGTCTGGCCGCGGGCGAGGGCGATGCGGCGTTCCTGGAGGCGAAGCTGGTAACCGCGCGCTTCTTTGCCGAGCGCATCCTGCCCGACGCGGGCGCGCTGCGCCGCAAGATCGAGGGCGGGGCGGATGCGATCATGGCGCTGCCGCCCGAGATGTTCGCCGCGGCCTGAGCCGGGCTACGGCGCCTTTGCCGTGGGTGTCGCGGCGGGGACCGGGACGGTGGCACGCACCGGCGGCGCGGCGGCGGGAGCGGGGGCGGGATCGCCCTTGCGCCTCACACCCGCCAGCGGATCGGGCGCGCTGGCGGCGGCGCCGGCGATGGCCTTGATCGCCGAGCCCGGCGTGGCGTCGTAGGTGAAGTTGGTCGGCGGCGGCGCGGCCATCGTGATCGACATCTGCGCCTTCATGCACTCGCGCGGCTCGGCCCGCTTGTGCTCGGCGCAGTTCCACAGCGCCTTTTCGAAGCCGAACGCGCGGTCGCGCAGGTAGCTGAAGGTCATCGCGCGCTGTTGCACTGGGGTTACCGGCAGCGCGGCGGGGGTCGCGGCCTTGCTGCTCCACGCCATGAATTTGCAATAGGGCCGGTCGCCGCAGGCCCGGGTGGCGAGCGTGGGGAAAGCGTCTGGCGTGAGCTTTCCGTCAAGCGTGACGAGGAAGGTGTTCGTGTCCTGCGCCACGCCCGCCGCGGCGGCGGTGGCGGTGGTGAGCAGGGCCGGGTCGATGGCGGCGGTGGCGAGGCCCGCCTCGACCGCCGCGGCCTGGTGGGCGGGCGACAAGCGCGCGAGTTGCGCGATGGCGGGCTCGATCCCGGGATAGCGCCCGGAAAAGGCGGGCGGCGTGCCCCACCAGCCGGTCCAGCGGAAGAACAGATGGGTGTGGATCTCGACGATCTTGTCGAGGCTGGAGCTCCAGTACGGCACCACCCAGTCGGTATGATAATGCGTCGCCTGACCGACGCGCGCGTCGACCGTGCCGGTCAGCGCGTTGCGGGCGATAGTGCGCGCACGCTCCCACGCCGCGGGAATGACCGCGCGCATGATCGCGCCGTCGCAGGTGAAGGTGAACTGGCAGCCGGTGCGCCGCTCCGACCCTTGGAACACCACGCCGCACACGGTGCCGGGGAAGGCGGGGTGGCGGACGCGGTTGAGCACGACCTGCGCCACCGCCTTCTCGCCCGAGGCATCGTCGCCGGCTTCGTAAAGGACCGCGGCGGCCAGGCAGTCGACCGCGCGCGCCTGATCCTCCGCGCTGCCGAAGATGCGGAACGGACGCGCGGCGGGGTTGGGGGCGGTCGAGAAGGGGACGCTGGCATTGAAGGCGCGGGCGTCGGTCGGGGCCAGCGCCTGGAACGCGATCGGCTCGACCGTCGGCAACTCGGCGCGCGGTACCACGCGCTGCGGCTGGGCGACGCGGGCGGCGATGGCGGTGACCTTCGGCCCGTGGCGCACCACAAGCGCGGGCAAGAGCAGCGCGGCCAGGCCGAGCAATGCGAGGATCGCGTAGATCGCGCCCGGCACGGGCCGGCGCGGCAGAGTGGCGGTGATGGCTGGCATGGGATGGGCGCGGGCATCCGCCGGTCAGGCGGCGATCGCGAAACTCTCCACTGGGTCACGGACCGGCGCGCCATAGCCCAAGCCGGCGGCAAAGCGAAATCGCAGGCGCGTCACCGCGCGGGGGCGTCCGATGCCGCACACCGATCCCAGCGGTCGAGTGCGATCAGGCGGCAGGCGTCGCGCTCATCGCCCGAGCATGCGTCGAAACTCGCCTGATAGCGCGCGAAACAGGCCGCTCCGCCGCCGCTTCCCGCCGTGCTGCGCGGGCGGATCGTCACCGGGACGGGCGCCGGGATGGCAAGCGTGACGGCGTGCGCGGTCGGTACGACGGGCGCGGGGCGACGCGCGAACGCGATCGGCCACAGCAGCACGAGCGCAAGCATCACCCCCGCACAGATCGCCGCGTATCGCATCGTCCCCCCGGACCTGTCCCCGGTCGCCGAGCCTATCGAGTCGGCGCGGCGTTGCAAGGGGGGGCGGGCATCACGCCTCGGGCAGGAACTCCGGCACCGAGAGATAGCGTTCGCCGGTGTCGTAGTTGAAGCCGAGCACGCGGACGCCCGCGGGCAGATCGGCGAGCTTCTGCTTGATCGCGGCCAGCGTCGCGCCGGACGAGATGCCGACCAGCATCCCTTCCTCAGCAGCCGAGCGGCGGGCCATGTCCTTGGCGGCGGCGGCGTCGACGGAGATCGCGCCGTCGATCGCCTGGGTGTGCAGGTTGCGCGGGATGAAGCCGGCGCCAATGCCCTGGATCGGGTGCGGGCCGGGCTGTCCTCCGGCGATGACCGGCGACAATTCGGGCTCGACCGCGAAGACCTTGAGCGCGGGCCATTCCTTCTTCAGTGCCTCGGCCACGCCGGTGATGTGGCCGCCGGTGCCGACCCCCGTAATGATGACGTCGAACGGCGTGTCGCGGAAATCGGCGAGGATTTCCTGCGCCGTCGTGCGGACATGGACGTCGATGTTCGCAGGGTTTTCGAACTGCTGCGGCATCCATGCGCCCGGCGTCGCGGCGACGATCTCCAGCGCGCGTTCGATCGCGCCCTTCATGCCCTTTTCGCGCGGGGTCAGGTCGAAGCTGGCGCCGTAGGCGAGCATCAGGCGGCGGCGCTCGATCGACATGCTTTCCGGCATCACGAGGATCAGCTTGTAGCCCTTGACCGCGGCGACCATCGCCAGGCCGACGCCGGTGTTGCCGCTGGTCGGCTCGACGATGGTGCCGCCGGGCTTCAGGTCGCCCGACGCTTCCGCCGCCTCGATCATGGCAAGCGCGATGCGATCTTTGATCGACCCGCCGGGGTTCGACCGCTCGGACTTGATCCAGACTTCCGCGTCCGGGAACAGCTTCGACACGCGGACGTGGGGCGTGTTGCCGATCGTCTCTAGGATCGAATTGGCTTTCATGGCGAAACTACTCCGTGCTGGGGCTTTACGGTCAGGATTTCGGGCGGGTCGAACGTCTTTGCAAGCCTGAGCTCGGGGAAAAGCCGCGACCACAACAGGGTGACGACGATCGCGCCGACCCCGCCGAACACGACCGCGCCGACCGGGCCGAGCAGCGAGGCGAGCAGGCCGGATTCCGCCTCCCCCAATTCATTCGAGGCGGAGATCGTCATCTGCGACACCGCACTCACCCGGCCGCGCATCGCGTCGGGCGTATGGAGCTGGATCAGCGACTGGCGGACATAGACCGACACCATGTCGGCCCCGCCCGCCACAATCAGCGCGGCGAGGCTGAGCCAGAACGAGGTCGACAGGCCGAAGGTCAGGATGGCGACCGCGAATACCAGCACCGCCGCAAGCATCTTGACGCCGACGTCAGACTGCATCGGGCGGAACGAGAACCAGATCGCGGTGGTCGACGCGCCAATGCCCATCCCGGCGGCCAGGAAGCCGAGGCCACGGGCGCCGACGTGGAGGATGTCGCGGGCGTAGATCGGCAACAGCGCGGTGGCGCCGGCGAGCAGGACGACGAACAGGTCGAGCGTGATCGTCGCCAAGACGAGGCGGTTGTGGCGGACATAGGCGAACCCCTCGCGAATGCGGGCGAGCGGGCGGTGGTCGGCCTGGACCGGCGGCTGGGGCACATGGCCGATCAGGAAGATGCCGGTGAGCGCGACGAGCAGCATAGCGACGATCGCGGCGTAGGCGACGTCGGGATGGATCGCGTAGAGCAGCCCGCCGACGCTGGGCCCTGCGATCGACCCCACCTGCCATGCGATCGAGCTGACCGCGATGGCGGTCGGCAGGCTCTCGCGCGGCACGAGATTGGGCGCGAGCGCGGAATAGGCCGGGCCTGAAAAAGCGCGGGCGATGCCGATGACGACGGCAGCGCCGAACAGAACTGGCAGATTGAGATCGCCCAGCCACGTCAGCACGCCGAGAATCGAGACGGTGACGATCATCAATGTCGTCGTGCCGCGGACGATCCAGCGACGGTCGACGCTGTCGGCGACCAGCCCGACGACGGGGGTCAGCAAGAACAAGGGCACGAACTGCGCCAGGCCGATCATGCCGAGCAGGAATGCCGCCTCGCGAATGTCCATCGTCTGGCGGGCGAGGTCGTACACCTGCCACCCGATGATGATGGCGAGCGCCGTCGCCGCGATCGTACCCGACAGCCGCGACACCCAATAGGCGCGGAAATAGGGGATGGTGAGGGGGTGGGGCGTCGCGGACATGTGCGACGCCCCTTAGAATGCCGTGTCGCTGCTAGGCAACGACAGCTTCTCTATCGACCGAGGAAGGTGAGCAGGTCGCGGGTCAGCCGGTCGCTGGCGGTGACGTTCAGGCCGTGCGGCTCGCCGTCATATTCGACCAGCTGCGCCCCGGCGATGCCCTTGGCCGCAGCCCGACCGGTCGCATCGATCGGTACGGTCTTGTCGGCGGTGCCGTGGATGATGAGCGTCGGCACCTTGAAATGCGGCAGGTCGGGCCGGAAGTCGGTGGTGGCGAACGCCTCGGCACAGGCGAGCGTCGGCTTCAGACCGGCGGCGAGCGCGGTCGCGGTCGTCAGGTCGAGCACTTCCTCGCTCACCGGGCTGCTCACCCAGCCGGCCCCGAAAAACTGCGGGAAGAACGTCTTGTGGAAGAAGTGCGCGCGGTCCTTCTTGATGCCGTCGGCGATGCCGTCGAACGTCTCCTGCGGCACGCCGTCGGGGTTGTCCGGAGTCTTCAGCATATAGGGCACGACCGACGAGACGAGCGCGGCTGCGGCAACGCCCTTGCCGCCGTGGCGCGACATGTAGCGGGCGACTTCGCCGCCACCCATCGAGAAGCCGACCAGCGTCACGTCCTCGGTCGCGCCGGTCGCCGCCATGACGTCGGCGAGATCGTCGGACAGCGTGTCGTAATCGTAACCCGTCCACGGCTGGGCCGAGCGATGAAAGCCGCGACGGTCGTACGCGATGGCGCGCAGGCCGGCGTCGGCGATCGCCATCGCCTGCGCGTCCCACATGTCGGCACCGAGCGGCCAGCCATGGATCAGGATCACGGGACGACCGGTGCCCCAATCCTTGACATAGAGATCGGTGCCGTCGCGCGTCTTGATGTAGGTCATGGGAAACTCTCCGAAGCCGGGGAAGGGTCGAACGAGCAGCCTCCCCCGTCGTTCCGAGCGCCTGCGTACGCTGGCGGTATCGCGCGCGGGCTGGCAGGTTGCCGCCAACGAATCGGGAGAGTGGCTTCGATGCGGTGGAAATATCTGGCGACGGCGGTCGCGGCAGGGATGATGCTGGCATCCTGTTCGGGCGGGGGCGGCAGCGGCGGCACGACCGCGGCGTCCACCGTCAACGGCCAGGACTGGCCGACCTTCGTCAAGGCGACGATCGAGCGCAATTTCCAGGTCGACCCGAGCTTTGCGGTCTATCAGGGTCGCCATGATTTCGACGGGCGGCTGCCCGACTGGAGCGAGGCCGGGCTGAAGGCGCAGGCCGATTTCTATCGCGGCGCGATCGACACCGCGGGCAAGTTCGGCGGGCTGACGCCCGAGCAGCTGTTCGAGCGCGATTATCTGACGCAGGTGATGAAGGGGAGGCTGTTCTGGCTGGTCGACGCCGACCAGCCGCACCGCAATCCGGCCTTCTATGTCGGCGGCGGCCTCGATCCCAACGTCTATATCAGCCGCGAATATGCCGACGCGCCGACCCGGATGAAGGCGGTGATCGCGTTCCTGAAGAACGTGCCGACGGCGGCGGCGAACATCCGAGCCAACCTGAAGATGCCGATGCCGGCGAGCTTCATCTATTACGGCAGCAAGGGCTTCGGCGGCTTCGCGGACTATTATGGCGGCGACGCCAAGGCCGCGTTCGCGGGCGTGCAGGATGCGGCACTCCAGCAGGAGTTCGCGACCGCTGCCGCCGCGGCGTCGAAATCGATGCGCGATCTGGCGACATGGATGGACCAGAATGCGAAGTCGGCGACCCAGGACTATGCGCTGGGTGCGGACAAATTCGCCAAGATGGTCGCCGATACAGAGGGTGTGAACGTCTCGCTCGACGAGCTGGAGCGGGTGGGGCGCGCCGACCTGAAGCGCAACCAGGACATGCTGGTCGCCGAGTGCGCCAAGTTTGCGCCGGGCGCGAGCGTGCCCGACTGCATGGTCAAGCTGAACGCGAACAAGGGCGCGGGCGGGCCGGTCGCGACCGCCACGCGGCAGATCCCCGAGCTGAAGGCGTTCGTGGTCGCCAAGAACCTTATCACCATACCCGATGCTGAACAGGCGCTGGTGCGCGAAAGCCCGCCGTATAATCGCCAGAACAGCGCGTACATCGACCCGCCCGGACCGTTCGAGAAGGGCATTCCGTCGATCTATTACATCTCGCCGCCCGACCCGACGTGGACGCCCGCTGTCCAGGCCGCGTTCGTGCCGGGCGAGGCGGATCTGCTGTTCACCACGGTGCACGAGGTGATGCCGGGGCATTTCCTGCAATTCCGCCACGCCAACCGCGTCAAGTCGCTCTTCGGGCGGCTGTACGTCGGCTATGCCTTTGCCGAGGGCTGGGCGCATTATGCCGAGGAGATGATGTGGGAAGCCGGCCTGCGCGGCACGCCCGAGACGCATATCGGCCAGCTGTCCAATGCCCTGCTGCGCGACTGCCGCTATCTGTCGGCGATCGGGCTGCATGCGCGCGGGATGAGCCAGGCGGACAGCCAGAAGATGTTTCAGGAACAGTGCTTCCAGGATGAGGGCACCGCCAAGCAGCAGGCCGCGCGCGGAACCTACGATCCGGCGTATCTGAACTACACGATGGGCAAGCTGATGATCCGCAAGCTGCGCGCCGACTGGACCGCGAAGAACGGCGGGCGCGAGGCGTGGAAGGACTTCCACGACATGTTCCTGAGCTACGGCGGGCCGCCCATTCCGCTGGTCCGCGGCGCGATGATGGGGACGAAGACCGAGGCGGTGTTCTGAGCCTCGGCGTGGTGCCGGCGGGATGAGGGAACCGATGGGTGCGTTGCGGCTTGTTGCTGCAACGCACAAAATTTGGTATCTCGAAGTTGATGCACGGTTCAACTCCCCGCGACGACGCCCCGACTGGTGCGATGCCGACGATCTTCGAAGCGATCGTCCGGCAGCGATGCATCAACGCGACCTGGAACCGCGACTGGTTCGTGCTGGCGCCGCACATCGTCTATACCCGCCACGGCGAGGTGTTCATCGACGCCATCACCGTCGCGCGCAACGGCATGTTGCCGCGCGAGGAGAAGCTGGGGACGTTCAAGGTGGCGGGACTCGGCGATCCGAAGCTGACCGGGCGCGCGTTCGAGCCGAGCACGTTGTTCGAGCCGGAGGCCGAGAAATATGCCGGCGTCACGCTGATGACGGTCGAACCGCAGCCGGCGTAATCGCGCGGACCTAGTCGAAGGGCGTGGTCGTCGCGACCGCGGCGGGCTGGGGCAGGGAATAGCGAACCGGTTGCGGCTGGCCCTGCGTCGCCCAGAAGTCGTCGGCGACGGCGCGATCGCGCAGATACCCCGGGCTGCGCGCGGCCCGCTGGACTGGATCGGTGTAAAAGCCGTTGGTTTCGGCCATCGCCCAATGCGCCAGGCCGGCACCGCCGCCCACCGACAGGCATAGCCCGACGACGGCGAGCGCGATGGTGCGCGTGCGATGTTCCCCGTTGTTCACCCGATCAGCCCCCTGACGGTAATGGACCGGCGCAGATGACCCGCGCCGGCCCTTTCATAGTTTAGCGGCAGCGGATTTCCGACTGGCGCTGTTCGACCGAGCGGCCAAGCACCGCGCCGACCGCGCCGCCCAGCAGCGTGCCGACGGTGCGCGACCGCCCGCCGTCGATGACGTTGCCGAGGATACCGCCCGCGGCGCCGCCGACGATCAGCCCGGTCGTGCCGTCGCTGCGCTTGCAGTAATAACGACCGTCATTGCCCGAATAGACGCGGTCGTTCGCAGTCAGCACGCGCTCCTGATACTGGTTGCCCGAGCGATAGTAGCGCGAGGGGTCGTAGCCGCCCTCATCGCGCCAGTCCTCGTAGCTCGAATAGCCGTCGCCGCGGTAATCGGGCGCGTTGCGATAGCGATCGTCATACGCCGGGCCGCCGCGGTTGGCCGCGGCGCGGAAGCGCTGCACCTCGTCGCGGTAGATCTGATATTCGCGGTCGAACCGCTGCTGCGCGGTGTCGAACCGCTGGCGCTCGGCATTGGTCTGCGCCGCGGCAGGCATGGCCAGTGCCGCACAGGCGCTTGCGGCCAGTACGGCCAAGCTGGTGAGACGGGTCATGATACGCATCCTGTCCTGTTCGGCCCAAGAGCGGGCCGCTGATGTCGATACGGACGGACAACGATATGGTTCCTGAATGGCGCGCAGGGGCGCGCCGGTGTAGGCGAGTCAGCCCGCGTGGGTCGCCGTCCAGCGCGCGCGCGCGCTCCACGTCTCCGTGCCACCGATGACCGTGCAGCCGCGCTCGCCCGCCTCGACCGCGCCGATGCGGAACACCGTTTCGCCAGCCTGCGTCAGGGCCGCGGATACCGCTTCCGCTTCGTCCGCCGCGACGATTACCGCCATGCCGATCCCGCAGTTGAAGGTGCGGGCCATTTCCTCTGGTTCGATGCTGCCCTGCGCCTGGAGGAACGCCATCAGCCGTGGCAGCGGCCAGGCGTCGGCGTCGATGCGGGCGTGGCAGCCATCGGGCAGCACGCGCGGCACGTTTTCGAGCAGCCCGCCGCCGGTGATGTGGGCAAGGCCGTGGATGCGCCCGGCGTTCAACAGCGGGAGCAAGCTCTTCACATAGATTCGCGTCGGCGCCATCAGCGCGTCGATCAGTTTGACGTCGTGGTCGAACGGGGCGGGGCGGTCGAGCCGCCACCCCTTGTCGGCGGCAAGGCGGCGGACGAGCGAGAAGCCGTTGGAGTGGATGCCGGTCGAGGCGAGGCCGAGGATCACGTTGCCGGGCGCGATGCGGTCGCCGGTCAACAGATTCTCGCGCTCCACCGCACCGACGCAGAAGCCGGCGAGGTCATAGTCGGCATCGGCGTACATGCCGGGCATTTCCGCGGTTTCGCCACCGATCAGTGCGCAGCCGGCCTGACGGCATCCCTCGGCAATGCCGGCAATGACACGCTCGGCGACGGCGGCGTCGAGTTTGCCGCTGGCGTAATAGTCGAGGAAGAACAGCGGCTCGGCGCCCTGCACGATCAGGTCGTTGGCGCACATCGCGACGAGGTCGATGCCGACGCCGTCGTGCGCATTCGCGTCGATCGCGAGCTTCAGCTTGGTGCCGACGCCGTCGTTGGCGGCGACCAGCAGCGGATCGGAGAAGCCCGCCGCCTTCGGATCGAACACCCCGCCGAATCCGCCGAGGTCTGCATCGGCGCCGGGGCGGCGGGTGGAGCGGGCGAGCGGGGCGATGGCGCGGACCAGAGCGTTCCCCGCCGCGATCGAGACGCCGGCCTGGGCGTAGGTGTAGGATTCGGTCATCGGCTTCATCCCGGACCCCGTTCGCCTCGAGTAGCCGTCGAGCTTGTCGAGACGGCGTATCGAGAGGTCGGTGCCCGAGGCGAGCCTCTCTCGATACGGGCTCTCGACGGGCTCGATCCCTACTCGAGACGAACGGATTGAGTGGTTGTCGCAAGCCCCCTAGCCACAAGCCGCTTGGATTTCCACGCCCGCTTCGCCAAAAGAGCCACCGACATGGCCGCGCGACGTATTCCACGCATCATCGAGATCGGACTGGCGGCAGCGTTGCTCGCCGGGACGGGGACACTCGTCGCGCAGATCGAGGGCGGGGAACGCGGGGCGGCGCCGGTCGACAGCTCGTCCGATTTCGAGGTCGGCGGGATCGCGGTCGACGTGTCGGCCAAGGATGCCGAAACCGCGCGGCTGACCGGGTGGCGGATCGCTCAGCGGCAGGCATGGCAGATTCTGTCCCAGCGGCTGCGCGGGTCGGCGAGCGGGCTGAACGACGGGGCACTGGACGCAATCGTCACCGGTATCGTCGTCGAGAACGAACAGATCGGGCCGACGCGCTATATCGCGAAGCTGGGCGTGCTGTTTGATCGCGGGCGGGCGGGCGAGATCCTGGGCGTGTCGACGCAATTCTCGCGCTCGCCGCCGATGCTGGTCATCCCGGTCCTGTGGTCGGGCGGGTCGGGGCAGGTGTTCGAGCGCACGACCCCGTGGCAGCAGGCCTGGGCGCGGTATCGCACCGGTGGCAGCGTCATCGATTACGTCCGTCCGGTCGGGACGGGTGCCGACCCGCTGCTGCTGAACGTCGGCCAGACCGGGCGGCGCGGGCGCGGGTGGTGGCGAGCGATCCTGGACCAGTACGGCGCCAACGACATCGTGATGCCCGAGGCGCGGCTGTACCGCAGCTATCCCGGCGGGCCGATCATCGGCGTGTTCACGGCCTTCTACGGCCCGGACCGGCAGGCACTCGCCCGCTTCAGCCTGCGGGTCGAGGATGGCAATGCGCTGCCCGCCCTGCTCGACCGAGGCGTGGCGCGGCTGGACGAGGCGTATCAGCGTGCGCTTCGGATGGGGATGCTGCGCACCGACGCGATGCTGTCGCCACCGCCGGCGCCCGAGGCGACGCCGACTCCGGAAGCGACCCCGACCGAGGGCGACCGCTCGATCGAGGATATCGTCGGCGTGACCGGCTCCACCGTCACCATCCAGTTCGACACGCCCTCCGCCGCGGCACTCAGCACCGGCGAGATCGCGGTGCGCGGCGTGCCGGGTGTCCGCCAGGCGGTGACGACGAGCCTGGCGCTGGGCGGCGTGTCGGTGATGCGCGTTGCGTATGACGGCGATCCGGCGGCGCTGCGCGCGGCGCTGGAGGCGCGGGGATGGAGCGTGCAGGAAAGCGGCGGCACTTTGCGCATCCGGCGTGCGGCGGGGCCTGCGCCGGCACCCGCGCCGAGCCCGGCTCCGGCGGCGACGCCGACCACCGGGGGATGAGCCAGTTCGACCTGCCGCTTCCGAAACCGGTGAGCGCGCGGCCCGAGGAATTCCTGGTCGGTCCGTCCAATACCCGCGCGGTCCACGCGATCGAACATTGGGGATCGTGGCCGGTGATGACCGCGCTGCTGGTCGGCCCGCGCAAGTCGGGACGCAGCATGCTGGCGCGGCTGTTCGTCGCCGAAAGCCACGGGACGATGATCGACGACGCCGACCGCGTGGCGGAGGCGGAGGTGTTCCACGCCTGGAACCGCGCGCAGGCCGATCGCCGCCCGCTGCTGCTGGTCGCCGACGCGCCGCCGCCCGAATGGGCGATCCGACTGCCCGACCTGCGATCGCGCATCAACGCCAGCCAGCTGCTGACGCTGTATCCGCCCGATGACACGCTTGTTCGAGACCTGCTGGTCTATCTGTTCGAGCGGCGCGACCTGGACGTGCGGCCCGACCTGATCGCGTGGCTGCACAAGCGGGTCGAGCGCACGCATCTGGCCGTGTTGCGCATCGTCGATCGGCTGGAGGAGGTCGCCGACGCCCGGCGATCGCGGCGCCTGTCGATCCCGATCGCGCGCGAGGCGCTGGCGACGGGCGGCTACATAACCGGATTGTCACAAAGGCAGGGCAAGCTGGAATGGTGAGCCGTCCCCGCCCGATCGATCCCGAGCCCGCCCCGCCGAGCGATCGGCCCGGGCGCTATTTCAACCGGGAGCTGTCGTGGCTGGCGTTCAACCGGCGGGTGTTGGAGGAGGCGTGCAACCCCGCACATCCGCTGCTGGAGCGGTTGCGGTTCCTGTCGATTTCGGGATCGAACATCGACGAATTCTTCATGGTGCGGGTCGCCGGACTGCTCGGCCAGCAGATGCAGGGCGTCGAATATCGCTCCGCCGACGGGCTGACGCCGGGGCAGCAGCTGGCCGAGATCGTGAAGGAGGCCGACCGGCTGGTCGACAGCCAGCAGGCGGTGTGGCGCGACCTGACCGCGGCGCTGGCGGGGGAGGGGATCACCGTCCTCGACGAGCGCGCGATCGACGATGAGCTGGCGACGTGGCTGGCGCAGCATTTCCGCGAGCAGCTGTTCCCGATCCTCACTCCACAGGCGCTGGACCCGGCGCATCCGTTTCCCTTCATCCCGAACGCCGGCCTGAGCGTCATCTTCGACCTGGTGCGCCAGTCGGACGGCGAGCCGATCCGCGAGCTGGTGCTGCTGCCGCCGAGCATCCCGCGGTTCGTGCGGGTGCCGGGGGAGGCGGCCCGGTTCATCACGATGGAGGGCGTGCTGAAGCGGTTCTCCGGCCTGTTGTTCCCCGGGTACGAGGTGAAGGCGGCGGCGGCGTTCCGCATCCTGCGCGACAGCGACATCGAGCTGGAGGAGGAGGCCGAGGATCTAGTCCTGTACTTCCGCACCGCGATCAAGCGGCGGCGGCGGGGGCGGGTGATCCGGCTGGAGATGGAGACCGGCATCGGCTCCGAGCTGGAACAGGTGCTGAAGGGGGAACTGGGCGGAGCCGAAGCGATCCTGACCGAAACCGGCGGCTTCCTGGGGCTGGGCGATCTGGCTATGCTGGTCGATACCGACCGCCCCGACCTGAAGTTCACGCCCTATTCGCCGCGCTTCCCCGAGCGCATCCGCGAATTCGGAGGCGATTGCTTCGCGGCGATCCGGGCGAAGGACATCGTCGTCCACCACCCGTACGAGAGCTTCGACGTCGTCCTGGAATTCCTGAAACAGGCCGCCGCCGACCCCGACGTCATCGCCATCAAGCAGACGCTATACCGTGCGGGCAAGCAGTCGGCGGTCGTCAATGCGCTGATCGCCGCGGCGGAGGCGGGCAAGTCGGTGACCGCGGTGGTCGAGCTGAAGGCGCGGTTCGACGAGGAACAGAATCTGCTGTGGGCCTCCGCGCTGGAGCGGGCGGGCGTGCAGGTGGTGTACGGCTTCATCGACTGGAAGACGCACGCCAAGGTGTCGGTGGTGGTGCGGCGCGAGGGGGGTGCGTACCGCAGCTACTGCCATTTCGGCACCGGCAACTATCACCCGGTGACGGCGCGGATCTACACCGACCTCAGCTTCTTCACCGCCGATCCGCGGATCGGGCGCGATGCGGCGGCGATCTTCAACTACGTCACCGGATACGTGGAGCCCGGCAAGCTGGAGCTGCTCTCGATCTCGCCGCGCGACCTGCGCAACACGTTGATGACGCTGATCGACGTCGAGATCGCCAATGCGGCGGCGGGCAAGCCGGCGGCGGTGTGGGCGAAGATGAATTCGCTGGTCGATCCGGCGGTGATCGAGAAATTGTACGAGGCGTCGAATGCCGGGGTCGAGATCGACCTGATCGTGCGCGGCATCTGCTGCCTGCGTCCCGGCGTGCCCGGCATGTCGGAGCGCGTCCGCGTGAAGTCGGTAGTCGGGCGCTTTCTGGAGCACAGCCGGATCTGGGCGTTCGCGAACGGCGACGTGCTGCCGAACGATGGCGCGAAGGTCTATATCTCGTCCGCCGACTGGATGCCGCGCAATTTCGACCGGCGGGTCGAATTCATGCTGCCGATCCTGAACGAAACCGTCCACGACCAGGTGCTGGATCAGGTCATGGTCGCCAGCCTGATCGATACCGAGCAGAGCTGGGACTTGCGCAGCGACGGCAGCTATGAGCGGGTGATGCCGGTCGAGGGCCAGAAGGATTTCAACCTGCACCAGTATTTCATGACCAACCCGTCGCTGTCGGGCCGCGGCGCGGCGACCGCCAAACGGCGCAAGGTACCCAAGCTGACGGTCAAGGCCCGCCGCCGCGGCGGCGCCAAGTGAGCGCCACCCCCCGGCCGCGCAAGCCCGCGCCGACCATCGTCGAGCGACGGACCGCGGTGATCGATATCGGTTCGAATTCGGTGCGGCTGGTGGTGTATCAGGGTCCGGAGCGTTTGCCCGCGACCATCTTCAACGAGAAGGTCATGGCCGGGCTCGGCAAGGCGCTGGCCGAGACCGGGGCGATCGCTGCGGACGCGATGGCGCTGGCGCGGACGGCGCTCGCGCGCTTCGCCTGGCTGGCGCGCGAGATGGCGGTGGACGAGTTGCGCACCGTCGCCACCGCCGCTGTCCGCGACGCGAGCAATGGCGGCGAGTTGCTTTCCGCCGCCCGCGCGCTCGGCCTCGATGTCGAGATATTGAGCGGCGAGGACGAGGCGACCGCGGCTGGGCTGGGCGTGCTGTCGGCGATCCCCGAGGCCGACGGCATCGTCGGCGACCTGGGCGGCGGTAGTCTGGAACTGGTGCGCGTCGTCGCCGGGACCGTGACCGACCGGGCGTCGTTTCCGCTGGGCGTCCTGCGGCTCGGCGCAATGCGGGCGAAGGGGCGGGCGGCGTTCGAGGCGAAGGTTGCGAAACTGCTGGCCGACAGCGGCTGGACCGGGCGGGGCAAGGGCCTGCCGCTGTACATGGTCGGCGGATCGTGGCGGGCGCTGGCGCGGCTCGACATGCAGCTGACCGGTTACCCGCTGCCGGTGATCCACGAATATGCGGTCAGCGCCGACGAGGTCGCGCGGCTCGGGCGGTCGCTGGCGCGGCTGGAGAAGGCGCGGATCAAGTCGCTGGTGTCGAGCGCGCGGGTGCCGACGCTGGCCGACGCGGCGGCGCTGTTGACGGTCCTGCTGAAGCAGCTGGGCGCGAGCACGGCGATCGCCTCCGCCAACGGCTTGCGCGAGGGGCTGCTGTTTCAGCGGCTGGCGCCCGAGGTGCGCGCGCAGGACCCGCTGATCGTCGCTGCGCGGGGCGAGGGCGTGCGGCTGGGGCGGTTTCCCGAGCATGGCGACCTGGTCGACCACTGGATCGCGCCGCTGTTCGACGGGGAAAGCGCCGAGCTTGCCCGGCTACGTCATGCCGCGTGCCTGCTCGCCGACGTCGGGTGGCGCGCGAACCCGGAGTTCCGCGCCGAACGCGGTGTCGAGATCGCGCTGCACGGCGACTGGGTGGCGATCGACGCGCGGGGCCGCGCGCTGATCGCGCAGGCGCTGCACAGCTCGCTCGGCGGCGGCACCGATTCGCCCGATCCGCTCGGGCGCTTGGCACCCCACGACGAGCTGGCCGAGGCGGCGCAATGGGGGCTGGCGATGCGGCTGGGGCAGCGGCTGTCGGGCGGCGTGTCCGGCCCGCTCGAGCGCACCACGCTGGCGGTGCGAGGCGGGGCGCTGGTGCTGGGCGTGGCGGCGGCGGACGCTGCCCTCTACGGCGAGACGGTCGAGCGGCGGCACAAGGCGCTGGCCGGCGCGCTGGGGCTCGAGGCGACGTTAGAGCCCGCCTGAGCGTCAGCCGCAGCGCAGCGCGGTGACCATGTCCTTCTCGTCGAGCGTGATGTTCAACCGGCCCGCGCGGTAATCCATCGTCACCGCCATGCCGGGGCGGATCACCCGGACCGCGCGCGACCCGGTCTTGCGCTGCAAAGTCCGCGACAGCCGGTCGCTGAATTTCTGCCCGATCCAGCCCTGCACCGTTTCGGCATTGCACGACGGCGAGGTATCGACCGGCAGGACGCAGCCGCCGAGCAGCAGCGCGAGGAGGCCCGCGCGGATCACAGCGCCGCCTCCGTCCGGGTCATCTTCAGCCGACCGTCCTGCACCGTGAAGCCCATGCGTCCCTCCACCAGATCGAGCGCGTCGCGCCCGAATTGTTCGAATCTCCAGCCTTTGAGGATCGACAGCCCGTCGCGCGTGCCGGCGGCCAGCGCCTCCAGCTCGTCCGAGCGCGCCAGCAGGCGCGAGGCGACGTTGATGTCGCGTGCGCGGATCTTCAGCAGCAGCTTCAGCAGGTCGGCGACCAGCGCGCCTTCCTTGCCGAGCGCGGGGCCGCGTTCGTCGCGCGCCGGCATCTCGTCGGCGGGCATCGGCCCGGCCCCCTCGATCGCCGCCATAAGCCGTCCGCCGATGTCGTTGCCGGCCCAGGATGCCGAGAGGCCGCGGACCTTCGACAGGTCCGACTGGCGGCGCGGAGGATTGCTGGCGAGGTCGGCAATCGTCTCGTCCTTGGCGATGCGCCCGCGCGGTAGGTTCTTGTTCTGCGCCTCGATCTCGCGCCAGCGCGCGATCGCCTTCAGCCTTCCCAGCACCTCGGCCTTGCGGCTGTTGATGCGGACGCGCTGCCACGCGGTGTCGGGGTCGTTGCGGTAGTTGGCGGGATCGCCCAGCCGCTCCATCTCCTCGTTCAGCCAGTCGCCGCGCGCGGTCTTCTTCAGCCGCTCGAGCATTTTGGGGAAAATCTTGGCGAGGTGGGTGACGTCGGCGATGGCGTAGGTGATCTGACGCTCGTCCAGCGGGCGGCGGCTCCAGTCGGTGAAGCGCGCCCCCTTGTCGACGGTGATCCCCAGATAGCTGTCGACCAGGTTCGAATAGCCGATCTGTTCGCCCTGCCCCAATGCCATCGCCGCGACCTGCGTGTCGAACAGCGGGTGGGGCGTCTTGCCGGTCAGGTTGTAAACGATCTCCAGATCCTGCCCGCCGGCGTGAAAGACCTTCAGCACGTCCTCGTTATTGACCATCAGGTCGAGCAGCGGGGTCAGGTCGATGCCCGGCGCCATCGGGTCGATCGCCGCGGCTTCATCGGCATCGGCGACCTGGATCAGGCACAGTTCGGGCCAGAACGTATTCTCCCGCATGAATTCGGTATCGACCATGATGTAGGGCGATTGCGCGAGGCGGGAGCAGAGGTTCGCGAGGGTTGCGGAGTCCTCGATCAGCGGGTGGATATGCATGGGGCGAGGCCATAGACGCCCCCGCGCGCCTTGACAAAGGGCGTGTTGGAGGGGAGGGCGCGGCCACGATTTTTGACCGTCGCCGTGCGCCTGTGGGTGCCCTGTGCGACCCGCCAGCGAGAAGTACCATGCACGCCTACCGCACCCACACCTGCGCCGCATTGCGCGCCACCGACGTCGGCGCGACCGTCCGCCTGTCGGGCTGGGTCCACCGCAAGCGCGATCACGGCGGCGTGCTGTTCGTCGACCTGCGCGACCATTACGGCATCACCCAGGTCGTCGCCGACGCCGATTCCGCGGCGCTGCCGATTTTGGAGTCCGCCCGCGTCGAATCGGTCATCACCATCGATGGCGTGGTGAAGGCGCGGGCGGCGGGCACCGCCAACGCCAACCTGCCGACTGGCGAGATCGAGGTCTTCGCCCGCTCGGTAACCGTCCAGTCGACAGCGCAGGAGCTGCCGATGCCGGTGGCGGGCGAGGCCGAATATCCCGAGGATATCCGCCTGCGCTACCGCTTCCTCGACTTGCGGCGTGAGAAGCTGCACGCCAACATCATGCTGCGTTCGAACGTCATCAGTTCGATCCGCAAGCGCATGGTCGACCAGGGCTTCACCGAATTCCAGACGCCGATACTGACCGCGTCGAGCCCGGAGGGCGCGCGTGACTATCTGGTGCCGAGCCGCGTCCATCCCGGCAAGTTCTATGCGCTGCCGCAGGCGCCGCAGATGTTCAAGCAGCTGCTGATGGTCGCCGGCTTCGACCGCTATTTCCAGATCGCACCGTGCTTCCGCGACGAGGATGCGCGCGCTGACCGTAGCCCGGGCGAGTTCTACCAGCTCGATTTCGAGATGAGCTACGTCACGCAGGACGACGTGTTCGCCGCGATCGAGCCGGTGCTGCACGGCGTGTTCGAGGAATTCGCCGACTGGCAGGGCAAGGGCCGCACCGTCAGCGCGCTGCCGTTCAAGCGCATCCCCTACCGCGAATCGATGCTGAAATACGGCAGCGACAAGCCCGACCTGCGCAACCCGGTCGTCATCACCGACGTCAGCGACCACTTCCGCGGCTCGGGCTTCGGTCGGTTCGCGTCGATGGTCGAGGGCGGCGACGTCGTCCGCGCGCTGCCCGCGCCGAACACGCAAGAGAAGAGCCGCAAGTTCTTCGACGACATGAACAGCTGGGCGCAGGGTGAGGGCTTCCCCGGCCTCGGCTATGCGACGCAGAAGGACGGCGTGTTCGGCGGGCCGATCGCCAACAACCACGGCCAGGAGGGCATGAAGGCGATCGCCGACGCGCTTGGGCTCGGGCCGAACGACGGCATATTCTTTGCCGCCGGCAAGGAAGCGCAGGCGGCGAAGCTCGCCGGCCTCGCCCGCACGCGCGTCGGCGAGCAGCTGGGGCTGATCGACCAGAACCGCTTCGAATTTTGCTGGATCGTCGATTTCCCGATGTTCGAATATGACGAGGACAACAGGAAGGTCGATTTCAGCCACAACCCGTTCTCGATGCCGCAGGGCGAGATGGAGGCGCTGGAGACCAAGGATCCGCTCGACATCCTCGCCTACCAGTACGACATCGTGTGCAACGGCGTGGAGCTGTCGTCGGGCGCGATCCGGAACCACCGACCCGAGATCATGTACAAGGCGTTCGAGATTGCCGGCTATTCGCAGGCCGAGGTGGACACGAATTTCGCGGGCATGATCAACGCCTTCAAGTTCGGCGCGCCGCCGCATGGCGGGTCGGCGCCGGGCATCGACCGCATCGTCATGCTGCTGGCCGACGAGCCCAACATCCGCGAGGTCATCGTCTTCCCGATGACGCAGAAGGCGGAAGACCTGATGATGGGCGCTCCCAACTTCGCGACGGCGAAGCAGTTGCGCGAGCTCAACATCCGGCTGGTGGATCAGGCGAAGCCGGTCGGCGGAGCAGTGAAGCTGGACTGATTACCGTGCTCCCGCGCAGGCGGGAGCCCAGGGTTTCCCGTCGGTGTCGCTAGTGGCTCTAGACTCCCGACTGCGCGGGAGCACGATGTCTCCTGTATGGCTGGGCCTAGCCACCCGCTGGCGTATACGCTCTGTTTCGCGGCAATGAGGCGAACCGTGCGCGGACAATCGCCTCAGGCGCCCGGCAGCTCCGGCTCGAGCAGCCGGTGCAGGTGCACCAGCACATATTTCATCTCGGCGTCGTCGACGGTCTTCTGCGCGGCCGCGCGCCATGCCTTTTCGGCGCTGGCATAGTCGGGGAAGATGCCGACCACGTCGATCTTCGACAGGTCGGCGAAATCGAGCGTCTGCGGGTCGGTCACGCGACCGCCGAAGACGAGATGCATCTTGCTCATGACAATTGAACTCCCGGGGATTTGGCCGGCGCAATAGCCGGCGGACCCCCGGGGTCAAGGCGATTGGCGGGTGTCAGGCGGCTTTCGTGCCCGACCGCGTCGATTTCGCGGCCTCGACCGCGCTGTCGAACACCATGCGCGCGCTTTCGGCGGCGGCGTCGCGCGACAGCATCGACCCGCTCAGCTGCTGCCTGCCGGTTTCCTTCGCAGCGGCGAAGGCTGCGGTTGCGCCTTCGGCCAGCGTCTTGCCGACGCCCTTCAGCGCCGTCTTCTCCTGCTTTGAGCGCGGCACGAAGGCACCGGCCAGCAACCCGATGACCAGCCCGCCCACGAGCACGCCGACCGGGTTGGATTCCAGGCCCTTCACCGTCGATCGCGCGCGGTCGAAGGCGCCGTCCGCGGCATCCTTCAGCGCGGTGCGCTTGCCCGTCTTGGCCTGAGCGGTGGAATTGGTGGGTTTGGTGGTAGCCATCGTCACTTCCTTGATCGGGGCGCCGCGCGCCCGGTGTTTCCTGTTGAACTCGCGGACGCCCGGCGGGTTGCCTTGGCGGCTGGCGCCGAAAGCCGCGCCAGTATCGGTTTGCGGGCGAGGAACAGCCCGACCAGTCCGGCCACCGCGACCGCGATGCCCGGACGCTTGCGCACCGCGGTCACGCCCTCGCTGGCGATCGCGCCGGCCTTCGTCCTGACGCCGTCCACCGCTTCGCTGGCAAGCGCCTTCGGGCTGAGCCGAGCCCTGGCCTCGACCAGCGAATCGTCGAGTTGCGATTTGGCGGAGGCGACGCGGACCCGGGCCGCCAGCAGCTGGGGATCGACCGTCATTCGAAGCTCCCTAGCGCACGCGCGATGCGCGACCCCGCCATTTTTCCGAGCACGCCGGCAATGACCAGCGTGACGCCGACCACGATCGCCGTCGCCGCAAGCGGACCTGTCGAGGCGGCAAGCGCGAAGATCAGGCCGACCAGCAATGCTCCAAGCGCGGCGAGGCCCAGTACCGCGGCCACGGCGCCGAGGATCAACCCCGCCTTCGCGGCCCTCAGCCGGACGGTGGCCATCGCCTTGTACAGCGCGACCTGCGCCGCGCCGTAGGCCTTCGCATCCTCGGCCACCTGGACGATGACCGCTCCGATTCCGTCGTCGCCAGCCGCGCCGACGACGCGCTTATCGGTGCCGGATTCCATCACCTGTCGCGGTTGGCATCGACGCCCGACCACAGCACGCGCGCGAGCACGAAGCCCACCGCCGCCGCCGCGCCGATCGCCACGCCGGGCGACTTGCGGACGAACTCACGGGCGTCATCGAAGATCGCGTCGACGTCCTTGGCCTCCAGCTTCTTCGAGAAGTCGGAAACCGCGCTCGATGCGCTGCGGGCGTAACCACCAAATTGCACGCCGACCTTGTCGTCGATGGTGCCGGCGGCATCGTCGATGGCCTTGGCCAGTTCGCCCAGCGCACCGGTCGCGCGAGCCTTGCCGTCGTCGGCGAAGGCGCGGATGCGGTCGGTGGCCTGGCCGCCGAGCTTGCCCGCCTCGTCCTTCACCAGCGCACGTGCGCCGCGGGCCTTTTCCGCAGTGGCGTCGAAACGGCTCGCAGGAGCGGCGGGGGCGCTTTCCGGCGTGAATTCCACGTCGAGTGCGGTGCCGTCGTTGAGATTGTCATTGGCCATGATCTGAGCCCTTTCATGATACGCCTGCACAACAAGGCGGGACTGTCGCGGTTCCATCGCCGTTGCCCGCTTTCGCCCGAACGGGTACAGGCCGCGCCGATCCCGTCCCCCTGACAGATAGGAAGGTCGTTTCGTGACCGCAATCATCGACATTCACGCCCGCACCATTCTCGACAGCCGCGGCAACCCGACCGTCGAGGTCGACGTGATGCTGGAGGACGGCAGCTTCGGTCGCGCGGCGGTGCCCTCGGGCGCGTCGACCGGCGCGCACGAGGCGGTCGAGTTGCGCGACGGCGACAAGACGCGCTGGCTGGGCAAGGGCGTCGAGAAAGCGGTCGACGCGGTCAATGGCGAGCTGGCCGAGGCGGTGCTGGGCTTCGATGCCGAGGATCAGGCCGATCTGGACCATGCCATGATCGAGGCGGACGGCACGCCGAACAAGGGTCGGTTGGGCGCCAATGCGATCCTGGGCATCAGCCTGGCGACGGCGAAGGCGGCGGCGGATGCGCGCGGCCTGCCGCTGTATCGCTACGTGGGCGGAGTCGCGGCGCACCTGCTGCCGGTGCCGATGATGAACATCATCAACGGGGGCGAGCATGCCGACAATCCGATCGATTTTCAGGAATTCATGATCGTGCCGGTGGGCGCGGAGAATATCGTCGAGGCGGTGCGCTGCGGCTCGGAAATCTTCCACACGCTGAAGAAGGGCCTGTCGGAGAAAGGGCTGGCGACCGGCGTGGGCGACGAGGGCGGCTTTGCGCCCAATCTGTCGTCGACCACCGACGCGCTCGACTTCATCATGTCGGCGATCGAGAAGGCGGGTTACACGCCGGGCGACGACGTCATGCTGGCGCTCGATTGCGCGGCGACCGAATATTACCGCGACGGCGCGTACCGGATGGTGGGGGAGGGCAAGACGCTCAGCCCGCACGAGAACGCCAAATTCCTCGCCGATCTAACCCGCCGTTACCCGATCTTCTCGATCGAGGACGGCATGGCCGAGGATGATTGGGAGGGGTGGAAGGCGCTGACCGATGCGATCGGCGGCACAGTCCAGTTGGTCGGCGACGACCTGTTTGTGACCAACCCAGAGCGGCTGGGCCGCGGCATCCGCGAGGGCATCGCCAATTCGCTGCTGGTGAAGGTCAACCAGATCGGCACGCTGACCGAGACGCTGGAGGCGGTGTCGCTGGCGCAGCGTTCGTCCTACACCGCGGTCATGTCGCATCGTTCGGGCGAGACCGAGGATGCGACGATCGCCGACCTGGCGGTCGCGACCAACTGTGGACAGATCAAGACCGGAAGCCTCGCGCGCAGCGACCGGCTTGCCAAGTACAACCAGTTGATCCGCATCGAGGAGGAACTGGGCAACGCGGCGCGCTATGCCGGGCGCAGCATCCTCAAAAGCTAAGGCCTTGTCGGCGCGAAATGCTTGATTCGGGGCCGGACTTGGCACATCAGTCCGGCCATGCCCGCCCGTAGCCGCAAGCCCGTGTTCGTGATGCTCCGCAAGGCCGGGTTGCCGGCGGCGGCGGTGATCCTGACCGGGTTCTTCGCCTATTACGCGGTGCTGGGGCCGAACGGCATCCTGTCCTACCGCGACTATCAGCGTCAATTGGCGAAGCGGCAGGCGGAATTCGCTACGCTCGACAAGCAACGCGCGCAGATGAAGAACCGCGTGGCGCTGGTCGATCCAAAGAGCGCCGATCCCGACATGGCCGACGAACTGGTCCGCAAGGAACTGAACGTCGCTCACCCCGACGAGATCATCATCCCCCTGAAGTGACGTAAACGGCAAGCGGAAACCGCCGGTCCGGGCGTTGCAGGACGCGCGAGGATGCGCCTATACGCGCCGTTCCTCCCCCTACGGAAAACGAGGCTTTTCGAACGTGGCCAAAGCACCCGCCGTCAAAACCGTCGCCGAGCCCCCCATTCCGAACCGCGAGCGTCCCGCCGAGCCCAAGCCGTATGAGGCGACCAAGGACGAGCTGCTGCAGTTCTACAAGGACATGCTGCTGATCCGCCGGTTCGAGGAAAAGGCGGGCCAGCTCTACGGCCTCGGCTTCATCGGCGGGTTCTGCCACCTGTATATCGGCCAGGAAGCGGTGGCGGTCGGGCTCCAGTCGGCGCTCGACAACGACAAGGACTCGGTCATCACCGGGTACCGCGACCACGGCCACATGCTCGCCTACGGCATCGACCCGAAGGTTATCATGGCCGAGCTTACGGGGCGCGCCGCCGGCATTTCGAAGGGCAAGGGCGGGTCGATGCACATGTTTTCGACCGAGCATAAATTCTACGGCGGCCACGGCATCGTCGGCGCGCAGGTGTCGCTGGGTGCCGGCCTGGCGTTCAAGCACAAGTACAGCGGCGATGGCGGCGTGACGCTCGCCTATTTCGGCGACGGTGCTGCCAACCAGGGCCAGGTGTACGAAGCGTTCAACATGGCCGAGCTGTGGAAGCTGCCGATCATCTTCGTGATCGAGAATAACCAGTATGCGATGGGCACGTCGGTCAACCGCGCCTCGTCCGAGGACCAGTTGTACCGTCGCGGAGAAAGCTTCCGCATTCCCGGCATCCAGGTCGACGGCATGGACGTGCTGGCGTCGCGCGGTGCGGCTGAAACGGCACTCGAATGGGTGCGTGCGGGGAAGGGGCCGGTCATCCTCGAGATGAAGACCTATCGCTACCGCGGCCATTCGATGTCCGACCCGGCCAAATATCGCAGCCGCGACGAGGTCCAGTCGGTGCGCGACAAGTCCGACCCGATCGATCACGTGAAAAAGCTGCTGGATGCTGAGGGCGTCAAGGAAGACGAGCTGAAGGCGATCGAGGCGGAGATCCGCAAGGTCGTCAACGCATCCGCCGACTTCGCGGAAAGCACCCCCGAACCGGAGCCTGGCGAATTGTACACTGACGTGCTGGTGGAGACGTACTGAGATGGCGATCGACATCAAGATGCCGGCGCTGTCGCCGACGATGGAAGAAGGCACGCTGGCCAAGTGGCTCGTCAAGGAAGGCGACACGGTGAAGTCCGGCGACATCATGGCCGAAATCGAAACCGACAAGGCGACGATGGAGTTCGAGGCTGTCGATGAAGGCACGGTCGGCAAAATCCTGGTCGCCGAGGGCACCGACAATGTGAAGGTCGGCACCGTCATCATGCAGCTGAACGCCGAGGGCGAAGAGGCGTCTGAGGCGCCCGCGACCAAGGACGACACGCCCGCTCCGACGGCGCGGGCCGACGCCAAGAAGGACGACGGCGTCGAGGATTCGGCGCATCCGGCGCAGGAAAAGGTCGAGACCGGCGCCCGCCAGATGTTCGAGGCGGCAAAGCACGACGCCGAGGTTCGCGACCCCGCGGTCCCGGCGGGTACCGAGATGGTCAAGACGACCGTCCGCGAAGCGCTGCGCGATGCGATGGCCGAGGAAATGCGCGCCGACGACCGCATCTTCGTGATGGGCGAGGAAGTCGCGCAATATCAGGGCGCGTACAAGGTGACGCAGGGGCTGCTCGACGAGTTCGGCGAGAAACGCGTCATCGATACCCCGATCACCGAATACGGCTTTGCCGGCATCGGCACCGGCGCGGCGATGGGCGGCCTGCGTCCGATCGTCGAGTTCATGACGTTCAATTTCGCGATGCAGGCGATCGATCACATCATCAATTCGGCGGCCAAGACCAACTATATGTCGGGCGGCCAGATGCGGTGCCCGATCGTGTTCCGCGGGCCCAATGGTGCCGCCAGCCGCGTCGGCGCGCAGCATTCGCAGAACTACGGGCCCTGGTATGCCAGCGTCCCCGGCCTGATCGTGATCGCGCCCTATGACGCGGCGGACGCCAAGGGCCTGCTGAAGGCCGCGATCCGCAGCCAGGATCCGGTCGTGTTCCTCGAAAACGAACTGCTCTATGGACGCAGCTTCGATGTGCCGAAGCTCGACGACTGGGTGCTGCCGATCGGCAAGGCCCGCATCATGCGCGAAGGCAAGGACGTGACGATCGTCAGCTATTCGATCGGCGTCGGCATCAGCCTGGACGCCGCCGACAAGCTGGCCGAGGAAGGCGTGGACGCCGAGGTTATCGACCTGCGCACGCTGCGCCCCCTCGACACCGCGACCGTGCTGAAATCGCTCGCCAAGACCAACCGCATCGTGGTGGTCGAGGAAGGCTGGCCGACGTGCTCGATCGCATCGGAGATCGCCGCGGTGGTGATGGAGCAGGGCTTCGACGACCTCGACGCGCCGCTGCTGCGCGTGACCGACGAGGACGTGCCGCTGCCCTATGCCGCGAACCTGGAGAAGCTGGCGTTGATCACCGCCGACAAGGTCATCGCGGCGGTGAAGAAGGTGACGTACCGCTGAGCCTGCACGCCGTCCCGGCCATCGCCGGGGCGGCGTCAGCAGGTCGATTTCGTCGCGTTTTCGGTGTTGTAGATCTTCGACGTGTCGCGGCGATCGCGAACCATCATCGATGCGAATTCGGTAATGGCGGAGGACGGCGACAGCGACGTCTTCACCAGCGGCTTATAATCGTAGGCGACCTCGACGAACATGACCGCGCCATTGTCGGGTGCGGTGACCTTGCGCCCGGTCGGCCCGATCCCGCTGCTGATGTTCGTCAGCGTGTTGTCGTAGGGCGAATCGTAGGTCTTCGTACCGCGACACCGCTGCCACGCGATCTTGTACAGCTTGGCCACGTTCGGGCTGGTCATCGGCTCCAGGCTGGAGATCATCACCCGCCCGCGCGGATAGAGATCGAGCTCGCCGCCCTGCAGCCCCGCACCGGTCAGCAGGTCGTTGATGTCGGTTTCCGAAATCGTCTTGGCCTGCAACTGGCTGCCGCTGCCGATGCGCGCGGCGTTGTCGGCGATCTGGAGCGCCAGCTGGCTGATCCGCATGCGGGTGATGACGTAGTTGGTCAGCTCCGCTCCGGTCAGGCTCAGCACCAGAAAGATCGGCAGGATGAACGCGAATTCCAGCAGCGCAAGGCCGCCGGTATCCGCGCGCAGGCGCCGGGCGAAGGTGCGCAGGCGGCGCATCACGGGCAGTTCCGCACGACCGCGGCGCCGTAGCTCGCCTGGTCGGCATAAGGCTGGTTCTTCAGGACGGTACTCGCCGAGACGACCGCGGTGTTGCTGCCCCCGACCAGATTATAGACCGGGAACATCCGCGGATAGGTGACGGTGACGGTGTAGAGCGTCGCGTCCTTCGCGCCGCCCTGGCCGTCGTTGCCGCCGTCGGCATCCCACACCGAATTGCGGTTGGCGTCCTCATAGGGTTCGTTCGCGTCGCACACGCCGTTGTCGTTGGTGTCGCTGAACGCCTCCGCCTTGGCCGCCGCGGCGTCGCTGAAGGTGCGGTAGAAGCGCCGGGTGATATCGATGTCGGCATTGTTGTAAAGCGCGGTCACCTGTTTCTTCACGCGCCCGTCGAGCATCGCCTGCTGGCTTGCCGCGGTGCCCGCCTCCAGCGAGGAGTCGCGCGCCGTCTTCTGCACGATGCCCTGCAGCACGCCGCGCGTGTAGAGCGTATGGCTGACGTCGAAGGCGCCGAGCAGCATCAGGCACATGACGGGCGCGACGATCGCGAATTCGACGATGGTCGCCCCGCGGCGGTCGCGCCGCAGCCGGCGGAGTGCCTGCGATAGAGTGAAGGCGGTCATTGCGTGAGCCTCAACATCGAGATCTGGTCGGCGATCGATTTGAACGTTTGCTGCAGCTGCGACGCGCTGGTCGCCTTGAAGTACCGGCCCGAGGTCGCACAGTTCGACAGGCGGGTTTCGGTTTCGGTGGCGAGATCGCCGAAGGCGATGACCCACAGCGTGATGTTCTTATTCTTGATCGCGGCGCACAGCCCCTCGGTCCGCTTGTTGACCTGTTCGACGAGCGTGTACGAATTGCTGGTGCAGCCCCCGGTCGGCACCGCGCTGTCGCTGGTCTGGCGCCGGTCGAACCACGGCATGCCGTAGGCCGCATAGTCCGTGTTGTTCGTGCAGGCGTCACCGTCGGTCATGAAGATGATGTGCCGCTCGATCTCGCCGCCCTGCTTGGTGGTCGCGTTCTCGGAGGCGAAGATGCCGGTCGGCGACGCGAAGCGCGCACCCCAGATCAGGCCGATGTCGTGATAGGTATTCCCAGATGGTTGGAGCGAGTCGACGTAATCGTCGAACTGGTTCGCACTCGGCCATTCCTGCAGCTTGCGGGCCTCGGTCGGGCAATAATAGGGCACGTTGTTGTAATATTCCGCCGTGGTGGTGACCGCGGCGCGGTTCATCTGGTTCCAGTCGGTCTGGACCTGGCGCGCATAGATCAGCTCCTGCAGCGCCGGACCCCAGCGAGTGGTGTCATCGCCCGTGCTCGGCAGCAGATCGATGTTCATGTCCTTCGCCGCCGAGGGGATCGGGTTGTACGACGTCGTCTTCGTCGTCTGCCGCTCCTCGATGCAGCCGTCCCACGTGATCGTGCGGTCGGTGCCGTTGGCGCCGATCGGCCATTTGAAACTGTCGCGCCAGCTGTTGCCGTTCTTCAGCAGGCCGACATTCACCGACAGCTGATCGTAGGTCCAGTTCTGAAAGGCCTGACCGGGCACCTTGTCATAGACCGTCTCGACCCACGGACGCGTGCCGGTGCAGGTGCCACCGTTGGCCGACGTCCATGCGGTGCTCGTCACGGTCTTCGCCAGCGTGGTCTTGACCGTGTTGTTGTTGCTGTAGCTGTCGGTGCTGGAATTATAGCCGCTGGCCGCCGCCTGCTGGGGCGAGCAATAGGATTGCGGCACGTTCGTCGCCGCCGGATAGTCGGTGTTCGTGGTTTTCGGCTGACCGCGCTGGACCCACGTAAAATTGTTCGGGTCGTTGACCATGTTCGCCTTGCGCGTCTGGTACTTCCATGTGTCGGCGAAATAGTCGATCGGCAGCAGCTTTCCGACGTTGACGTTGGTCGAATAGGGCATGAAGCCGAAGCGCACCTGCACCTGGTTGCCGACGCCGCCGCTGGGCGTGCCGGTCGTGCAGTTGGCGTCGGTGTCGTTGCGCGCCACGATTTCGTAGAAGCATTTGACCGAGGTCTTGAGCGCATCCATCTTCGACACGGTGTCGCCGGGCTGCTGCTGCGCCATCGACCCCGTCGTATCGAGCACAAACATGATGTCGGTGTTGGGCAGCCGCATTTCGGTCGCGCAGGTCACCGCGATCGTCTCGGTCGTCTTGCCGAAGATGCGCATCAGCGTCATCGGGATCTTGGCCGACACGGTGCCGGTCACGCGGCCCGCGGATTCGGTGAACACGCGGCTGAGGTCGCTCGATCCGAACGAGCCCGACTCGAAATTGCCGTCGAAGAACTGTTCGGCCTGCGAATTCGCGTAGTTGTTGTTGTAGGCCCAGGTGCCGCCGCCCATCGTCCGGCGCCCGGCGAGCGAGCCGGCGTCACAGGCGTGTTGCAGTCGCGTCTTCAGGATGTACATGCGGCTGACGTCGATGCCGCCGCCCACCATCCCCGCCAGCGGTATGAGCGCCGCCGCCATGATCATCAGGGCATTGCCGCGCACGTCGCGCGCCAGCCGGGACAGCAGCCCGCCAGCGCGATTGCCCTTTGATTTCGACCCCCACATCACGATGCGTCGCCCGATTCCTGCCCCATCATCGGGGAGCCATGCGACAGACAGCGATAAGGTGGCATGAAGCGGGATGGTTAACGCGGGGGTAACATCTGACGGTGGCGGCGACGGGCGAGCAGCGGCCGAGCGACGGGTGATCCTGAGCTATGCGCCCGCGGCGGCGCGCGAGGGGCTGGTGGCGCTGCTGGCGCTCGACGACCAGCTGGCCGACGTCGTGAGGACGACGCGCGAGGCGATGGTCGGGCAGATGCGCTTCACCTGGTGGCATGGCGCGCTGACGGCGCTCGACACCGCACCGCCGCCCGCGCAGCCCGTGCTGCGGGCGCTGGCCGCGCATGTCGTGCCGCGGGTGCCGGGGGCGATGCTGGCCGGGATGGTCGAGGGGTGGGAAGAGCTGCTGGACGCGGGCGATGCGGGCGAGGCGGGGATGCTCGATCGGTATGCGGCGGGGCGGGGCGGGACGCTGTTCGCGACGGCGGCGCGGCTGGTGGGCCCCGAGGACGCGCGGGTGCGTGTCGCTGGCGAGGGCTGGGCGCTGGCCGATCTGGCGGGGCGTGCCCGCGACTCACAGCTGGCGGCGCGGGCGAGAGCCGCTGGCAACGAGCGGCTGCGCGGGCTGACTGCGGCGCGATGGTCGCGGGCGCTGCGTCCGGTGTCGGCGATGGCGCTGCTGGCGCGGATGCCGGAGGCAACGCCCGCGGCGCGGATCGGGCGGATCCTGCTGCATCGGCTGACCGGAAAGTAGCTTTCGGAAGCATCGGCCTTGCGATAGCCTTGCCGCTCAACGGCGGGAGAGCGGGCGATGCTGCGGTATCTGGCGGGCGTGGTGTCGGCGTTGCTGCTCGTCGCGGCGGGGGTGTTCGTCTATCGATCGAGCGCCACGGCGGAGGCACCCGCCACCCCGATGCCGCGCCAGGCGTTCGCCGCCGAGGTGCAGGAGGGTGCCGCCCCGGTCGAGGAAGAGCCACTGCCGCAGGCGAGCGCGCTGACCCGCGAGCAGAAGCGTTTCAACCGCGTCGACAAGGATCGCAGCGGGGTGATCGCGCGCGACGAGTATCTGGCGCCGCGGCGCAAGGCGTTCGCGAAGCTGGACGTCAACGGCGACGGGCGGCTGTCGTTCGACGAATGGGCGATCAAGACGACCACCAAGTTCGCCGGTGCGGACAGGGACAAGTCCGGCACGCTGACCCCGGCGGAATTCGCGACCACCGCGGTCAAGCGGTCGCCGCGGGCGCGCCTTCGCTGTCCGCCGCAACAGGCTCCGAACGAGGCGGATTGAGCCAGTCCGCCAGCGCCGCGCGGGCGCGGTCGGTGTACATGCGCTTGCGATCCGCCTTCTTGGTGCGGCCGGTGATCGGCGGGAACAGGCCGAAGTTGACGTTCATCGGCTGGTAGGTTTCGGCCACTGCCGCGCCGGTGATGTGATGGAGGAGGGCGCCCAGCGCCGTCTCCACCGGGGGCGGCGTGATCGCGCGGCCCAGAACCTCGGCTGCGGCGAAGCGCCCGGCCATCAGCCCGACCGCGGCGCTTTCGACATAGCCCTCACACCCCGTGATCTGCCCGGCGAAGCGGATGTGCGGGCGCGCCTTCAGGCGCAGTTCCGGATCGAGCAATTCGGGCGAGCGGATGAAGGTGTTGCGGTGCAGCCCGCCCAGCCGCGCGAATTCGGCATTCTGGAGGCCGGGGATCGTGCGGAACAGACGGACCTGTTCGGCGTGCTTCAGTTTGGTCTGGAAGCCGACGATGTTCCACAGTGTGCCCTGCGCATTGTCCTGGCGCAGCTGCACGACCGCATAGGGCCAGCGCCCGGTGACCGGGTGGTCGAGGCCGACGCCCTTCATCGGGCCGTAGCGCAGCGTCTCCTGCCCGCGTTCGGCCATCACCTCGATCGGCATGCAGCCCTCGAAATAGGGGACGTTCTCCCACTCCTTGAACTCGGTCTTTTCGCCCGCGATCAGCGCGGCGTGGAAGGCGTCGTACTCGTCCTTCGTCATCGGGCAGTTGATGTAATCGTGGCCCTCGCCCTTGTTCCAGCGGCTCTGGAACCACGCCGTCTCCATGTCGATCGAGTCGCGGTGGACGATCGGGGCGATGGCGTCGAAGAAGGCGAGCGCGTCGCTGCCGGTGGCGCCGGCGATGCTGTCGGCCAGCAGCGGGTCGGTGAGCGGGCCGGTGGCGACGATGGTCAGGCCGTCGTCGGGCAGCGCCTCGACGCGCTCACGGACGATGGTGATGTTGGGATGCGCCTCCAGCGCGGCGGTGACGCCCGCGGAGAAGCCGTCGCGGTCCATCGCCAGCGCCGAGCCGGCGGGCACCTTGTGCGCGTCGCCCTCCCGCAGGATCAGCGAGTCGAGCGTCCGCATTTCCTGATGCAGCAGCCCGACCGCGTTCGACGTCGCATCGTCGGAGCGGAAGCTGTTCGAGCAGACGAGTTCGGCCAGGCCATCGGTGTGGTGCGCCGGCGTGGTCGCGCCCGATCCGCGCATTTCGGAGAGTTTCACGCGGACCCCGGCTTCCGCCAACTGCCAGGCCGCTTCCGATCCGGCGAGACCGCCGCCGATGATGTGAACGTCGAATTTCATGAAGTTTGCGCTTGTGACCTGTAAAACGGGAAAAGTTCGAGGGGTTGGGTTCGATGGGGCGGCATAGGCTTTTGGGGCGGGGTAGGACAGTGCTGGCGTGGTTTATGGGGTGAATGCGTGCCGACCCCGCAGCTACCCGCACAAACGCTGGCCCCAACCCATCCGTTCGCCTCGAGTAGACGTCGAGCTTGTCGAGACGACGTATCGAGAGGTCAATGCCTCATGGAGAGGACTTCTCGATACGGGCTCTCGACAAGCTCGATCCCTACTCGAAGCGAACGGGTTTGGTTGGGGTAGGGTTGGTGGTGAAAGTTGGTGCCGGGGCTTGGGGCTTGGGCTTGGGCTGAGGCGGGGTTTTGGGGCTGAGTGCGTTGGGGACTAATCAAATCCCTCCGGCACCACCCGTCTCGCGCTCGCCGTGAACTCCGGCGCGACCGCATCCAGCCTTTCCGCCAGCACCGCCAGCCGCTTCACGGGGACCGCGGGGAACAGGTGATGTTCGAGGTGGAAGAACATGTTGTAGCTGACCATGTTGACCAGGCGGCTGCGCTGGGTCCGCGCGACCGGGCCGTCGTCGGCGCAGTCGTGGTGGGTGATCCACACCGCGAAGAAGGCGGTCAGGCACTGTGCGATCAGCATCGCGAGGATGTGGAAGGCGAGCACGCGCCACCCGGTCGCGAGCGTGGCGGCAAGCACCGCGGCATTGAGGGCGAAGTCGATCCGCATCCGGCGGCGCAGCGCCGGGCCGCCGGCGCGCCATGCCGCCAGATGCATCTCGACGGGGAATTTGGGACCGTAGAGCAGCACCCGCCAGCCGGGCATCGCGCCGGCCTTACCCTCCAGATCGTCGGGCTTGCCCACATGGGTGTGGTGGTGGAGGTGGTTCCACGCAACCGCGCTGTTCGATCCGAGCATCAGTGCGCTCAAGACATGGAGGACGGCGCGGTGGCCACGTTCGCCGAAGCCGAGGTTGCGGTGGATCGCCTCGTGATTCAGGCGCAGCGCGGTCAGGAAGATCATGAAGGCGCAGGGGAAGGCGACGAGCCACCAGCCGTGTGCGGCGGCGATCCATGCCACGGCGATCCAGGGGAGGGGGTGGAGGCATTCGACCACGCCGTCGGCGGGGCGCATCGCGGTGAGGTCTCGCCACGCGACGCGAGTGAGGAGGTGGCGGGTGGGGCGGGCGATGCGGGCGGCTTCCACGGATTCTCTCCCTTTGTGAACTACCGTCCCCGTTTGCCCTGAGCGACGTCAAAGGGCGTGTTCCGGGGCATGTGCTTCGACTTCGCTCAGCACAAACGGGTTGGGGGCGAAGCTACGGTTCAAGCGGGCTCTGCCCCTTCCCAGCGGATCACCGAGCGGGCGATGCGGGCGCTGGCGGCGGAGGTGAAGATCAGAGCGGTGGCTGCGACCAGACTTTCGTTGGCGAACATCGCGGCTATGACGATACCGATCGCGGTGCCGACCGCGGTCCATAGCAGCGGGCGGCGCCACGGGGCGCGGGTCAGGCCGAGTTCGCCAAGGATCAGCGTGCCGAAAGTGACTGGGATCGCCGCCAGGAAAGCCCCGATTGCCATCGTGAACGGTGCGAGAAACAGAGATATTGCGGCCACGCCTAGTCCGGCGACCATACCCGAGCGACCGGCTACTTCGGCGAACATCGTGAACGCGAGAAAGATCGGCCCCGCCGTCAGGCACGCCATCGTCGCAGCGGTCTTGCCGTGATGGACGCTCGGCGGATCGATGTCCTCGAAGCGCGTCACCAGGGTCCACTGCGGCGCCGCGCGATCCGGCGTCGGCAGCAGGTCATCGGCATCGGGGGCGAGCCAGAAGGCGTCCGGACAGGCGCGGTAGAGGGGGCCGTAGTCGCGCTCCCAATCGAATGCCGGTATCAAATCCGTCTTGACCGGCTTTTCTGTAATTACAGAAGCCGTGCGGCGTGTCGGATTGATTGTCGGCATTGCTAACCTCCTGTGCGATCAGGCTTTGGGCTTCTTTCCCGGGATCAGGCGGGCGACCTTGCCGCCCAGCTTCATCAGCGTGACCAGCGTCGGCTTGGGCAACACGCGGACCTGGTCGTACCAGGTGCCGAGCGTCCCGATGAAATCGTGCATCCGCCCGATGCGTTCGCGGATGTGGGGCGGGGCCGTCTTGTCGGCCGCCAGGCGCGCGGTGAGTTCGCCAAGCAACTGGATGGTCGGGTCGATCTCGCGGCGCTTGCGCTCCTCGGCGATGCGCATCAGCATCTCCCAAAGGTCGGCCTCGGCGACGAAATGGTCGCGGCGATCACCCTCTACGTGGACGCGGCGGACGATGCGGTAGCCTTGCAGTTCCTTCAGCGCGGTGGATACGTTGGAGCGCGCAAGGCCGAGCGCGTCGACGATGGCGTCGGCGGTCTGCGGCTGGTCCGAGAGGTAGAGAAAGGCATGAACCTGGCTGACCGAGCGATTGACGCCCCATTGCGTGCCCATTTCCCCCCAGTGGAGGATGAAGGCCTTTGCATCGGGATGGTCGGTCGGCTGCATCTGTCGTCCACTTCTGTAATTTCAGAAATTACGGCAGAGTCGTGATGGAGTCAAGCGGCGCGGTGCGCTGGGTCTGGATCGCGGCGATGGTTGCGGGGGTCAGCTACTCGCTGGCGGCGTGGAGCGGTTGGGACGGCGGCTGGGTGATCGCGTGGAAGGGAGCGGGCGTAGGCCTGCTGGCGGTGTGGGCGGCGGTGCAGGCGCGGGGGACGGACGGGTGGCTGATCGCGGGCATGCTGGCGCTGGGGGCGCTCGGCGATGTGTTGCTGGCATCGGTTGGGCTGACCGTCGGCGCGGTGGCGTTCCTGGCGGGGCATGTCGTCGCGATCATGCTGTATCGGCGGTACGCGAGGGGAGCCTTGCACGCGCCGGTTCTGGTGATCCCCGGCGCCACGATCGGGCTGGCGGCGGCGCTGACGCACGACGTCGGCGTCGCGATCTACGCCGCCGGATTGGGAACGATGGCGGAGTGCGCGTGGGGCAGCCGCTTTCCGCGTCGGGTGGCGTGGGGCGCGGTGCTGTTCGTGGTCAGCGACGTGCTGATCTTCGCGCGCATGGGGGTGCTGGCGGACAGCATCGTGCCGACGTTGCTGGTCTGGCCGACCTATTTCGCCGCCCAGGCGTTGATCGCGCACGGCGTCGTGTGGGCGCTGCGCGAGGAGGCGGCATGATCGATCATATCGGGGTGGCGGTGGGCGATATCGCACGGTCGCGGGCGTTCTACGAAGCGGCGCTGGCCCCGCTCGGCATCCGCACCCATCGGACCGAGACGAATACGCTCGGGCACGAGGCGGTGCTGATGGGCGACAGCGAGATCGGGTTCGTCATCGCGGGCGGTGAGACGGTGAGCCCCGGCCTGCACATCGCCTTCCGCGCGCGGACGACGGGGATGGTCGACTCCTTCCACGCCGCGGCACTGGCGGCGGGCGGGCGCGACAATGGCGCGCCGGGGCTGCGGCCCCAATATGAGGGGCGCTATTACGCCGCGTTCGTGCTCGATCCCGACTTCATGAACGTCGAGGCGGTGTGCCATCTGGAGAAGCACGGTGACGATCTACACCATCGGTTATGAAGGCGCGACGCAGGGCGAGGTGATCGCCGCGCTGGAGCGGGCGGGGGTGCGGCGGGTGATCGACGTGCGCCAGCTGCCGCTGTCGCGGCGGCCGGGATTCTCGAAATCCTCGCTCGCCGCGTCGCTGGCCGAGCATGACATCGACTATGTCCACCTGAAGGCGCTCGGCACGCCCAAGCCGGGGCGAGACGCCGCCAAGAAGGGCGACCGCTCGACGCTGGAGGCGGTGTACGCGGGGCAGCTCGACCTGCCCGAGGCGCAGGTCGCGGCGGCGCGGATGCGGGCGCTGGCGGCTGAGATGCCGAGCGCGCTGTTGTGCTTCGAGCGGGATCCTTGCGTGTGCCACCGCACGCTGCTGCTGGCGGCGGAGGGTGAGGGGGCCGAGGTGGTGGATCTGGTGGCTTGAGGCGCCCCTTTCCGTTCGTGCTGAGCTTGTCGAAGCACATTCAACGGGCGAAACGCTTTTGACAAGTGCTTCGACAAGCTCAGCACGAACGGGGAGAGGGGTGAGTGCGCCTAGGCGGCGGGTGGCCGCGCCTACCGCCGCGTCGCGAACCAGATGACGTGGCGGGGGCCTTTGCCGTTCTGGCGGGCGCGGACGGCGACTTGGTCGACTTTGAAGTCGATGTCGTTCAGGCGGCGGGTGAAGGCGGGGTCGTCGCCGGCTGACCAGACCGCCAGGATGCCGCCGGGCTTCAGCGCGCGGCGGGCGGATTCGAGGCCGGGGCGGGTGTAGAGCCGGTCGTTCGCATCGCGGACCACGCCGTCGGGGCCGTTGTCGACGTCGAGCAGGATCGCGTCATACTCGCCCGACGCCTCGCCGATGCGCTGCGCGACATCGCCGAAGGCGATGTGCACACGCGGATCGTCGAGGCAGCCGGCCGTCAGCGCCTCCATCGGCCCGCGCGCCCACTCGATGATCTGGGGGACGAGTTCGGCGACGGTCACCCACGCATCGCTCGGCAACGCCGCGAGGGCGGCGCGCAGCGTGAAGCCCATGCCGTAGCCGCCGATCAGCAGGTGCGGCGCGGGGCGAGGCCCGAGACGGTCGAGCGTCATCGTCGCCAGCGCTTCCTCCGATCCGCTCATCCGGCTGTTCATTAGCTCGTTGCGGTCGAGGACGATCATGTGATCGGCGCCGCGGCGGAAGAGGCGCAGGGGCTCGCCGCCCGGGACGGGGGCAGTGTCGAGGAGAATACGGGGGGTCATTAGCTGAAACCGTTCGTCCTGAGCGAAGTCGAAGGACAGGCGCGTCGCGTAGGTGCTTCGACTTCGCTCAGCACGAACGGGGGTTGGGGCTTACGTATCAGCCCGCGACGGGCAGCTGAACCTGTCCGTCGGCGTCGCGTTCCAGTGGGCTGTACGCGATCACCGCGTCGAGCGGCAGGGGTGCGTAGATGTGCGGGAACAGCTGGCCGCCCCGCGATTCCTCCCAGCGGATCGCTTCGCCGAGCGCCTCGACGTCGATTGCGACGACGTGGAGGTCGCTCTGCCCGGCGAAATGCTTGTCCACGGTCTCGGTCAGCTGTGCGGCGGTGGACAAGTGGATGTAGCCGTCGGCGAGGTCGACGGGCGCGCCGGCGAAGCTGCCGTCGGCCTCCAGTGCGTCCATCTGGGGACCGGTCAGAACCTTATAGGCAGTGGTCGGGTGCGTCATTGGCCGTTCTCCGGGCCTGCCGATAGGTCGTCGCCAGTGTCGGCGTCGGGGGTCGGCTCGGCAGGTTCCGCGATATCGGTGAGTTCGCCCGCGATCAGTTCCTCCGCCTCGTTCTCGGGCTCCGGCTCCTCGTCGATCCGTGCAGCAGAGACGACATGCTCGTCGCTGGCGACTCGGAACAGGATAACGCCCTGCGTATTGCGGCCCGTGACGCGCACCGAGCTGACCGTCGTGCGGATCAGCTTCGCCTGGTCGGTGACCAGCATCAGCTGTTCGCCGTTGTGCGCGGGGAAGCTGGCGACGACGGGGCCGTTGCGGTCGGAGCTGACGATGTTGGTGATGCCCTGACCACCGCGATTGGTGCGGCGGTATTCGTAGGCCGAGGTGCGCTTGCCATAGCCGTTGGCGGTGACGGTGAGGATGAATTCCTCCGCCGCCTCGAACTCGGCCATACGCTCGGGCGTGAGCGTGACCTCGCGGTCGCCTTCCTTCCACGGCGCGGCCTTCAGATAATCCTCGCGCTCCTGCGGGGTGGCGGCGAAACCGCGCAGGACGGAGAGCGAGATGACCTCGTCGCCCTCGCCCAGCCGCGCGCCGCGCACGCCGGTCGAATCGCGGCTCTGGAACTCGCGGACGTCGGTGGAAGCGAAACGGATCGCGCGCCCGCCCTTGGTCGCGAGCAGGACGTCGTCGTCCTCGGTCAGCAGCGATACGCCGATCAGGCGGTCGTCGGAGCCTTCCTCGAACCGCATCGCGATCTTGCCCGAGGTCCGAATGTTGGCGAAGGCGTCCATCGAGTTGCGACGCACGCTGCCCTTCGCGGTCGCGAACATGACGTGCAGGTCGCCCCACGCACCCTCGTCCTCGGGCAGCGGCAGCACGGTCGAGATCGTCTCGCCCGCCGCCAGCGGCAGCAGGTTGATCATCGGACGCCCTCGCGTCGCCGGCCCGCCCTCGGGCAGGCGCCACACCTTCAGCCGGTACACCTTGCCCGCGGTCGAGAAGAACAGGACCGGTGTGTGGGTGGAGGTGACGAACAGGTTGGTGATCGCGTCGGCGTCCTTGGTCGCCATGCCGGCGCGACCCTTGCCGCCCTTGTTCTGCGCGCGGAAGGTGTCGAGCGGGGTGCGCTTGATATAGCCTTCCATCGTGACCGTGACGACCATGTCCTCACGCTCGATCAAATCCTCGTCCTCGATCCCGTCGGCGGCGCCGGCGATCTCGGTGCGACGTGGGGTTGCATAGGCGTCGCGCACCGCGACCAGCTCCTCGCGCATCACCTCGTACAGGCGGGCGCGGTTGGCGAGGATTTCGAGCAGTTCGGCGATCGACCCGGCGAGCTTCGCGAGTTCGTCGCCGATCTCGTCGCGTCCAAGCGCGGTCAGACGGTGGAGGCGCAGGTCGAGGATCGCACGCACCTGGATTTCGGACAGGCGATAGGTGTCGCCGGTGACCTCGACGTCGACCGCCTCGACCAGGCGGATGTAGGGCGCGATCTCGGCGATCGGCCATTCGCGCGCCAGCAGCGCCTCGCGCGCCGCCGCGGGGCTGGCCGAGCCACGGATGATGCGCACCATCTCGTCGAGGTTGGTGACCGCTATGACGAGGCCGAGCAAGATGTGCGCGCGGTCGCGGGCCTTCGCCAGCTCGAACTTCGAGCGGCGGGTGATGACTTCCTCGCGGAAGGTCACGAATGCCGAGATGATGTCGCGCAGGTTGAGCAGCTCGGGGCGACCGCCGCGGATCGCGAGCATGTTGGCCGCGAACGACCCTTGCGCGGGCGTGTGGCGCCACAGCTGGTTGAGGACGACCTCCGGGGTCGCATCGCGCTTCAGGTCGATGACGACGCGGACGCCCGCGCGGCTCGATTCGTCGCGGATATCGCTGACGCCCTCGACCCGCTTGTCCTTCACCGCCTCGGCGATCTTTTCCACCAGCGCGTTCTTGCCCTGCTGGTAGGGGATTTCGGTGAGGACGATCGAGCGGCGGTCGCCGCGCTGTTCGGTGATGTAGCGGCTGCGCACGATGACGGAGCCACGACCGGTGGTATAGGCCGAGCGGCAGCCCGACCGCCCGAGGATCAGCGCGCCGGTCGGGAAGTCCGGCCCCGGCACGATCTCCATCAATTCTTCCGCCGTGACCGCGCCATTGTCCATGTAGGCCAGGCAGGCGTCGATGACTTCGCCCAGGTTGTGCGGCGGGATGTTGGTCGCCATGCCGACCGCGATGCCGCCGGCGCCGTTGACCAGCAGATTGGGGAAGCGCGCGGGGAGGACCGACGGCTCCTCCTCCTGCCCGTCGTAGTTGGGGACGAAATCGACGGTATCCTTGTCGAGGTCGTCGAGCAGCGAATTGGCGACGCGGGCGAGGCGCGATTCGGTGTAGCGCATGGCCGCGGGCGGATCCGGGTCCATCGATCCGAAATTGCCCTGGCCGTCGATGAACGGCACGCGCATCGACCAGTCCTGCGCCATGCGGGCCAGTGCGTCGTAGATGCTGCTGTCGCCGTGCGGGTGGTATTTGCCCATGACGTCGCCGACGATGCGCGCCGATTTGCGATACGGCTTGCCCGCGACATAGCCGCTTTCATAGGCGGAATAGAGGATGCGGCGGTGCACCGGCTTCAACCCGTCGCGCACGTCGGGCAGCGCGCGGGCGACGATGACGGACATGGCATAGTCGAGGTAGCTCGACTTCATCTCGTCGACGATCGAGATGGGGGTAATGTCGGAAGGGTCGGCGAGCAGGGTCTCGTCGGTCAAGGTGCCAGTGCTTTCGGTTTGAAACGATCGTTACGGCTCTAGCTGCCGGGCGACACACCAGCAACCCCGCGCGCACGCGTACGCGCGAGGGGGCGGCGTTGCCCCGTCCTACACTCCCGTTCGTCTCGAGTAGGGATCGACCCCGGACTTGATCCGGGGCCGTATCGAGAGAGGCTCTCTTGAGGCGCGACCCTCTTGATACGCCGTCTCGACAGGCTCGACGGCTACTCGAGGCGAGCGGTAGGGTATCTGCTACGGCGCGATCTCGGCGCCATCCCACGCGAAGATGTGCCCGCTGTCCTTGGGCTTCAGTCCGTCGATGACGTCGAGCAGCTGCACCGCGGCGCGATCGGGGGCGAAGAGATTGCCCGGGGCGACGTTGCCGCGGAACGGGGCGGAGAGCGGCGTGGCGACGGTGCCGGGGTGGAGCGCGACGACGATGGCGCGCGGCGACGTGCGCGTCGCCTCGATCGCGGCGTTGCGGACGATCATGTTGAGCGCCGCCTTCGCCGCGCGGTAGCCGGTCCAGCCACCCAGCCGGTTGTCGGAGATGCTGCCGACGCGCGCCGACAGCACGGCGAGGACCGGCGTGCCCTCCCGCGGGAGCAGCGGCAGGAAATGCTTCATCACCAGCGCCGGGCCGATCGCGTTAATGGCATAAGTTTGCGCCAGCCACGCGGGGTCGAGTTCGCGAAACGACTTTTCCGGGCCGTGGGTGTCGTCGTGGAGCAGGCCGGTCGCGATCAGTATCAGGTCGGGCGCCGGACCCGCAGCGACGCGCGCGGCGGCGGCGGCGATCGTCGCTTCGTCGGCCAGGTCGATATGGTCGGCGCCGCCGCGGCTGCGCGCGAAGCCGAGGACCCGCGCATACGCTCCTTCGTCGGCCAGTGCGGCCTCCAGCGCGCCGCCGATTCCCCCCGATGCGCCGATGACGACTGCCGATCCTGCCATCCCGGTGCGCTAGCTGGCCCGCGGTGCGCCGTCAAAGCGCAACCAAGTGGTTCAAAATCGGTTCATTTGGCGGGTGGCATCGCCGCCCCAGGCAGACGCTTGAACGCGGACGGCCCGGTAACTACAGCGGAGCCAACCCCTGGAAGAGGGGATGCCCAAGAGGAGATTTCGGAATCATGAGGCTCATCTCGAAGCTCGCGCTCGCCGCGACGCTCACCGCCGGCCTGGCGACCACCGCGGTGGTGACGCCCGCCGCCGCGCAGAAGAAGGACAAGAAGGGCGGCGATTCCGCCGGCGCCGGTGGCCCGCAGCTGAAGCTGTCGCCCGAATTCCGCGCGCCGCTCGCCGCAGCCCAGACCGCTCTGACTGCAAAGGACACCGCGACCGCGACCGCGAAGCTGGCCGAGGCCGCGCCGTTCGCGAAGACCGAGGACGAGCTGTACGCCTATAACGCGCTGAAGCTGCAGCTGATCGCGCCGGCCAACGACGCCAACGCGATGATCCCGGTGCTCGACGTGCTGGTGAAGAACAGCAAGACACCGGCGACGATGCTGCCGACGTACAACTATTACCGCGGCGCGCTGCCCTTCCAGCAGAAGAAGTACGCCGAGGCGCTGCCGTATCTGACGAAGGCGCGCGACCTGGGCTTCACCAACGAGAACCTGAACCTCCAGATCGCGCTCGCGTCGATGGAGACGGGTGACCTCCAGGGCGGCATCGCCGGCATCCAGAAGGCGATCGACGCCGAGGCTGCCGCGGGCCGCAAGGCGCCGGAAAGCTGGTACAGCGTCGCCATCGGCCAGCTGTACACGAAGCGTGACCCGCAGATGATTACGTGGCTGAACAAGCGCGTCGTCGCCTATCCGACCGCCAAGAACTGGCGCGAGGCGCTGGTGACCTATCGCGACGGCAAGCAGGTGAAGGGTGCGCCGGCGATGGATCGCGGCACGCAGCTCGACCTGTACCGCCTGATGCGCGCCACCAAGTCGCTGGCGGGCCGCGGCGACTATATCGAGTACGCCGACACCGCCTTCTATGCGGGTCTGCCGGGCGAGACGAAGTCGGTGATCGACGAAGGTCGCGCGACCGGAAAGGTGCCCGCGGGCGATACCGCTGCGGCGCGACTGCTGTCGGATGCCAACGCCGGTATCAAGAACGAGGGCTCGCTGACCGGGCTGGAAACGAAGGCGAAGGCCGCCGCCACCGGCAAGGTCGCCCTGCAGACCGGCGACGCCAACCTGGCGCTCGGCAATTATGCCAAGGCGGTCGAGCTGTACAACGTGGCCCTGCAGAAGGGTGGCATCGATGCGTCCGAGGCGAACATGCGCATCGGTATCGCCCAGACCCAGTTGGGTCAGAAGGATGCCGCGCGCACGGCGTTCCGGGCGGTGACAGACGGTACCCGCAAGGAAATCGCCAGCTTCTGGCTGACCTGGCTCGATACCGGCACGGTGGCCGGTGCCGCGCCGGCGGCCTGATCTGCTCGAAGGCATCCAGCGAAAGGGGGCGGCGCAGCGATGCGTCGCCCTTTTTCGTGTGCGGGGGGTGATCGGGTACCCGCTCGCCAGGCTAGCCGACCGGAATGCCGGGCTCCGATTTCGCCGTGCGGATCGTCAGCGACGTCTTCACATGGCTGACATTGGGCGCAGGGGTCAGCTGTGTCGTCAGCAATTCCTGGAACGCCTGCAGGTCGGTCGCGACGATCTTCAGGATGAAGTCGATTTCCCCGTTCAGCATATGGCATTCGCGAATCTCGGGGATGGTCGCGACGTGGCGCTCGAACGCCGACAGGTCGCCCTCGGCCTGGCTTTTCAGGCTGACCATCGCGAAGACGGTGATTGTGTAGCCGAGGCTCGCCGGATTGATCGCGGCGTGATACCCCTTGATCGCTCCCTGTTCCTCCAGCCCGCGGACGCGGCGCAGGCAGGGCGGGGCGGTCAGCCCGACGCGCTCGGCCAGGTCGACGTTGGTCATGCGCCCGTCGTCCTGGAGCAGCGCCATGATCTGCCGGTCGATGCGGTCGAAAGCCATCGTGTGTCGCCCCATAATATTCAGAATCATCAGCCCTACGATAATAAAATTACACGCGAACGCAATTGTCCCACATTGCGACGGGCAAAATTTGGCGGTTTCACCCGCAGACTCGCGGAGTTAAGAAATTCTTACGACGCGGGCCGCCCCGGCGTCGGCGGGAGACGAGAGTGCGCTTCGACGATGCCCTGACGACGGTGATGTCGGCGCCCCTGGCGAGTCCCGCGTCGGTGCAGGCGGCCTGGCGCCAGCTGGTCGACCTGGCGGGGCGCGGGCGCGTATCCTCGGTCGAGGCGGCGGTGGCGGCGCTGGCCGACCTTCAGGCGGAGGTGCCGCTGGCGGTGCGCGCGGCGAGCGCGCGGGCGCTGATCGGGGCGCAGCCGCCGCTGGCGCTCGTCCGGCTGCTGGCGCGCGACGACATGACGGTGGCCGCGCCGGTGCTGCGCACCGCGACGCTGGCGCACGCCGAGTGGGTGACGCTGCTCCCCGAACTGGGCCCGGCGGCGCGCGCGATCCTGCGCCATCGCCGCGACCTGCCCGAGGGCATGGCGCATGCGCTCGACAGCTACGGCACGGTCGATTTCGTCATCGAGGGCGCGCCCGGTACCGCTGCTATCGCGACGCCAATATCGCTGCCCGAAGCCGCGACGCCGTCGCCCGCACCGGCGACGATCCCCGGCGATCCGGGCGCGTTCGTGTCGCTTGGGCGGATCGCGATGGGCCTGCCGGTGGTCGCGGAGGCGCTGCGCCGCGAGAACGACAATGAATCGCCGCTCGCGGCGGCGGATCATCCGTTCCGCATTGCCGACATCGTCGCGCGGATCGAGGCATATCAGAAGCAGGAGCCGCGCGCGGCTCCGCCGCCGCCCGCGCCCGCGCCCGCATTCGGTGCCGAGGGCTTCCGCTTCGAAACCGATGCCGCCGGCATCGTTCGCTGGGTGGAGGGGGCGCCGCGCGGTGCTATCGTCGGCGTGTCGCTGGCGCAGGCGGCGCGGCCTGGCGCGCCCGGCGTCGATGGCATCGCCGCGGGGGCCTGCCGCCGCCGCGCCCGCTTCGACGCGGCGCGTTTGCAGGTCGGCGCGGGATCGCCCGCCGCCGGATTGTGGCTGATCTCCGCGGTGCCGGGATTCGATCCCGCCAGCGGGCGCTTCACCGGCTACCGCGGCAGCGCGCGCCGCCCGCGCGCCGACGAACTGCCGCGCGCGTCGCAGGCCGCCGCCGCCGATGCGGTGCGCCAGATCGTCCACGAACTGCGCACGCCGACCAACGCGATCTCCGGTTTTTCCGAGATGATCGAGCATCAGCTGCTCGGCCCCGTCGCCGATCCCTACCGCGAACAGGCGGCGACCATCCGCGGCGAATCGCGCCGGTTGCTGGCGGCGATCGACGACATCGACACCGCAGCGCGGATCGAGGCGGGGTCGCTGCCGACGCGCAAGGACAGAGTCGCGCTCGACGCGCTGGTCGCAGAGAGCGTGCGCGACCTGGCGGCGCTGGCCGCGGATCGCGGCGCGGGCATCACGGTGTCGGGCACGGCGGCGCAGGTGGTCGCCGACCGCGATGCGCTCGCCCGGCTGGTCGCGCGGCTGCTGGCGGCGATGCTGGGCGCAGCCGCGGCGGGCGAGGCGATCGCCATCGATATCGCGCCCGCGACCGCCGACCGCGTGGCGCTGGCCGTCGATCGCCCCGCCGCGCTCGACGCCTATCCGGGCGAGACGATCCTGGACATCGCCGCGGAGGACTGCGCGACCTCGCTGCTCGGTACCGGCTTCGCGCTGCGGCTCGCACGCAATCTGGCGCGCGAGATCGGCGGCGCGCTGACGATCGGGCAGCGGCGCTTGACACTCACCCTGCCGCGCGCGGTAGAGCAGGGCATGGAGCAGGCGCAGCACCTCTGAGCGTGGAAGCGCGCCCGCCCTTCCGACCCGCCGTGCCGGCGCCGGGCGCGCGGCTCTGCTGGCCCGCCGAATTCGGGCGCCGCTACACGATCTTCGTCGATACCGAGGAGGAATTCGACTGGGACGCGCCGTTCCGTCGGGACGCGACGGGCGTGACCGCGACCGCGGCGATCCCGGACGCGGCGGCGCGGTTCACCGGGCTCGGCGCGCCGCTCACCTATCTGGTCGACCATCCGGTCGCCACCGATCCCCGCGCCGTCGCCGCGATCGCGCGTGCGCTGGAGGACGGGCGGTCGGCGGTCGGCACGCAGCTGCACCCCTGGGTCAACCCGCCGTTCGACGAAGCGGTAACGCCCGCCAACAGCTTCGTCGGCAACCTGCCGCCGGCGCTCGAGGCGGCGAAGCTCGACGTGCTGACCGCGGCGATCGCGCAGGCGTTCGGGCGACGGCCGGTCAGCTACCGCGCGGGGCGCTATGGCCTCGGCACCGGCAGCACCGCGCTGCTCGCCGACCGCGGCTACCGCATCGATACGTCGATGCGCGCGCGATACGACTTCACCGCGAAGGGCGGGCCGGATTACCGCGCGATCGGCAACGATGCGTTCCGGGTGGACGGGCTGGTCGAGCTGCCGCTGACGACGATCTTCACCGGCGTCGCCCGGCGCGGCGGGGAGTGGCTGCATGCGCTCGCGGGCCGCATCCCCCGCGGCACGGGCCTGCTCGCGCGCGCCGGCCTGCTCAACCGCGTCGCCCTGACGCCCGAGGACATGCCGCAGGCCGAGGCGCTGGAAGCGGTGCGCGTGGCGGTCGGGGAGGGGCTGGCGCTCCTGAATCTGTCGTTCCACTCGCCCTCGCTGGTGCCCGGCCACACTCCCTACGTGCGCGATGCGCGCGACCTGGCGGCGTTCTGGGGGTGGTGGGACGCGGTGCTCGGCCTGCTCGACCGACTGGGCGTGCGCTCGGCGAGCGAGGCGGATATCCTCGATGCTTGCGCGGTCGCAAACACCCCCGTATCGACCGACCACGCTGGGGGCCTGTAGCTCAACTGGTTAGAGCTGGCCGCTCATAACGGCTAGGTTGCGGGTTCAAGTCCTGCCGGGCCCACCAGCGCCGCACGAGAAATAGCGCCGCTATTTCGAGTTTGGGCTGCGCTGCGGACGGCGGGCGCAGCCCGACCGACGACGCGGGCTTTGCCCGCGGCGCGCCCACCGAAAACCCGCATCGCCCGCCGCGGCAAAGCCGCGTCGTCGGACCTTTCGCTGCGCGAAGGCCGTCCGCGCCGGTTGCGTGTCGCGCCCAGCTTCGCTAGGCGCGTCCGCATCCGTCGGGGAGTGGCGCAGTCCGGTAGCGCGCCTGCTTTGGGAGCAGGATGTCGCAGGTTCGAATCCTGTCTCCCCGACCATTTTCTCAAAAACTCGGCTGGTCGTCCTCGCCGGTGTCGGTGTGGATGCCGCATTCGGTCTTGTCCCAGCCGCGCCAGCGGCCCGAGCGGGGGTCTTCGCCGGGCTGTACGCGGCTGGTGCAGGGGGAGCAGCCGATAGACGCGAACCCTTGCGCCTCCAGAGGGTGGCGAGGCAGGGCGCGGGCTGCGAAATGGGCGTCGATGTCGGCGCGGGTCCAGTTTGCGAGAGGGTTGACCTTCAGCCGGTCTCCGTCGACTTCGAACCGGGGAAGCGCGGCGCGGGTGGTCGCCTGGAACGCCTTGCGCCCGGTGATGCTCGCGTCGAACCCGGCGAGCGCGCGCTCGAGCGGGCGAACCTTGCGCAGGTCGCAGCAGCCGTCGGGGTCGTAGGACCAGCGCAGGCCAGCCTCGTCGCGGGCCGCGAGCTCCGTCGGGTCGGGGGCCAGCACGCGCAGATCGGTCAGGCCGAGGCGGGTGGCAAGCGCGTCGCGGTAAGCGAGCGTCTCGGCGAAATGCTTGCCGGTATCGAGGAACAGCACCGGCACCGTACGGTCGACCGCTGCGACGAGATCGAGCAGGACCGCCGACTCCGCGCCGAACGACGACACGATGGCGACGTCGCCCAGCATGTGCTCGCGTAGCAGCGTCGCGAGCATCTCGTGCGTGTCGGCGCCGGTGAACAGGCGATTGAGCCGAATCGCGTCCGCTGCGCTCCACCGGGAGCGGACGTCGATGCGGTCGACGCGGCGTTGGGCGGCCTCAGCCATGACGGTGTTGCCAGACGGGCACGCGCTCATCGGCGGCGCGCTGATAGACGGCGTCGTAGCGGGCGAGGGCGGCGGCGAGGACGGTCTGGTCGATCGGCGCCTCGGGCGCGAAACTGTCGAAGCCGCAGCGGCGCATGAATGCCACCTGGTCGACCAGCACGTCGCCCTGCGCGCGCAACTCGCCGGCATAGCCCGCCTCCCGAAGGATACGTGCCGCCGAATAGCCGCGACCGTCGCGGAAGCTGGGGAAGGCAATTTCGACGAGCGTCAGGTGGGCGAGGTGGGGCAGCAGCGCGCGGGCGTCGTCGCCGGCCTCCAGCCGGACGGCGCCGGCATCTGGCTGGTCGAGGAAGGCCTCGAGCGTGACCGCGGGCTGCTCCTGCGGCGCGGCGTCGCGGTAGTTGAGCAGGTCACCCATAGATCGCCTCCTTGAACGGCTCCATGCCGAGCCGGCGGTAGGTGTCGAGGAAGCGTTCGCCGTCGGCGCGTTCGGCGAGATAGAGGTCGGTGACCTTTTCGACCGCGTCGACGATGCCGTCCTCCGAGAAGCCGGGGCCGGTGATCTTCGCGAGGCTGACGTCCTCGGCCCCAGATCCGCCGAGCAGGAGCTGGTAGTTTTCGACCCCCTTCTTATCGACGCCGAGGATGCCGATGTGGCCGGCGTGGTGATGGCCGCAGGCGTTGATGCAGCCGCTGATCTTCAGCTTCAGTTCGCCGAGGTCGCGCTGGCGATCCACGAAGCGGGTCGCGATCTTCTGTGCGACGGGGATCGAGCGGGCGTTGGCGAGGCTGCAGTAATCGAGGCCGGGGCAGGCGATGATGTCGCTGATGAGGTCGAGGTTCGCGTCGGCGAGTTCGGCTTCGCGCAAGGCCGCCCACACCGCGGGCAGATCGCGGGTGGCGACGTGCGGCAGGACGATGTTCTGGGCGTGGGTGACGCGCAGTTCGTCGAAGCTGTAGCGTTCGGCGAGGTCGGCCAGCGTATCGATCTGGTCGGCGCTGGCGTCGCCGGGGATGCCGCCGATCGGTTTCAGGCTGATCGAGACGATGCTGTAGCCGGGGTGCTTGTGCGCCGAGACGTTCTGGTCGAGCCAGACCGCGAAATCGGGGTCGGAGCGATCGAGATCGGTCGGCAGGTCGGGGACGAAGGCGGGTGGGGCGAACATCGCGCTGACGCGATCCAGTTCGGCCTGCGGCGGGTCGATGCCGAGCGCCTTCACCGCGGCATGTTCCTCGGCGACCTGACGCGCGTATTCTTCGGCGCCCAGATCGTTGACCAGGATCTTGATCCGCGCCTTGTAGATGTTGTCGCGGCGGCCGTGGCGATTGTAGACGCGAAGCGCCGCCTCGAGATACGACAGGATATCGGCTGCGGGCACGAAGTCGTTGATCTCGGGCGCGATCATCGGCGTGCGGCCCATGCCGCCGCCGGCAAACACACGCGCGCCAATCTGCCCGTCGCGCTCCACCAGTTGGATGCCGATATCGTGCAGCCGCATCGCCGCGCGGTCAGATTCCGAGGCTATCACGGCGATCTTGAACTTGCGCGGCAGGTAGCTGAATTCGGGGTGGAAGGTGGACCATTGCCGGATCAGCTCGGCCCAGGGGCGCGGATCGGTCACCTCGTCGGCGGCGGCGCCGGCGAACTGGTCCGAACTGATGTTGCGGATGCAATTGCCCGACGTCTGGATGGCATGCATCTCGACCGTGGCGAGGTCGGCGAGAATGTCGGGCGCGTCGGCCAGCTTGATCCAGTTGTACTGGATGTTCTGGCGCGTCGTGAAATGGCCGTATCCGCGGTCGTATTTGCGCGCGATGTGCGCCAGCATCCGCGTCTGGCGGCTGTCGAGCGTGCCATAGGGCACCGCGACGCGCAGCATATAGGCGTGAAGCTGGAGGTACAGGCCGTTCATCAGCCGGAGCGGCTTGAACTGGTCCTCGGTCATCTGGCCGGCGAGGCGACGCTGCACCTGGTCGCGGAATTCGTCGACGCGGGCATCGACGATCGCCTGGTCGTAGGTGTCGTAGCGGTACATCAGATCACCCAGCTTCCCGCCGCCGGATCGGCGGGCTTCAATGTCAGGTCGGGGCGCACCGTCGGCCCCAGCGCACGGACGCGGTCCTTGATGTGGGCGGGGCGGGGTCCGTCCGCGGTGGCGGTGGCGTCGATGACGTAGGGGGCGTTGACGCGGCGGGCGCCTTCCTCCGCGGTCGCGATGGCAGCGCCGTTCTCGTCGACGTCGGCGGCATCGTCGACGTGGCGCGACCAGCCGGTGCCGGTCCACCACAGCACATCGCCGGTCGGCAAGTCGTTTCCGGTCAACAGTTTCACGCCAATACCTCCGCCTGCGCGGCAAGTGTGCCGAGCCGGTCGTCGGCGTCGGCGAGCAGGACGACTTCGCCGACGACGATGATTGCCGGACTCTGCACATCCTCCCGCCGCATCATGTCGCCCAGGTCGGCGAGCAGGGTGCGCAGCGCGCGGTGGCCGGTGAGCGTGCCCTTCTCCAGCACCGCCACCGGCATGTCGGGGGCGACGCCGTCCGCCATCAACTTGTCGGCGATGTCGGTACAGGTCGCGACGCCCATGTAGATGACGAGGGTGCGTCCCTTGCCGGCAAGGCCCGACCAGTCCTGATCGGCGAGCCCCTTGCACTGGCCAGCCACGAAGCTGACCGCCGAGGACCAGTCGCGGTGGGTGAGCGGCAGCATCGCCTCCGCCGCGCAGCCCAGCGCCGCGGAGACGCCGGGGATCACCTCGACCGGCAGGCCGGCGGCGCGAACCGCCTCCACTTCCTCACCGCCGCGCCCGAAGATGAAGGGGTCGCCGCCCTTCAACCGCACGACGACCTGACCCAGCCGGACGTGGGCGACGATGAGCGCGTTGATGCCGTCCTGAGACAGGGTGTGGCGCGAGCGTTGCTTGGCGACCGAGATGCGGTGGGCATTTTCAGGGGCAAGGTCGAGCACGCGGGGGTCGATCAGGCCGTCGTGAACGACGACGTCGGCGACCTTCAGCGCCTCGACCGCGCGGACGGTGAGCAGGCCGGGGTCGCCCGGCCCTGCGCCGACTAGGATGACGCGCCCGCGCGCGGTGGGATCGAGGAGACTTGCCATGCCGGGGAAATGGGCCGGTCGCCGCGGGAGGGCAATCGACGCTTCCTTGCATGGAGCGTAGCGAAACTTGTCACGCGAGCCGGCGCCGTCGACGCGGCCCTAGCGATCCCCGTCGACGTCGCGCAGGCCAATCCCGATGCTCGCGCGGGCCTGGTCTGCCTCGTTGCTGACGACCGGATAGGCGCAGTAATCGGCGGCGTAGAAGGCGCTGGGGCGGTGGTTGCCCGACCAGCCGATGCCCCCGAACGGTGCGCCCGATGACGCGCCGTTGGTCGGGCGGTTCCAGTTGACGATGCCGGCGCGGATGTTCGCCCAGAACGCGTTGTAGAGCTGGGGATCCTGGCTGATGAGCGACGCCGACAGGCCGTAACGGGTGTCGTTGGCGGTGCGGATCGCGTCGTCGAAGGTCTTCGCCCGGTACACTTGGAGGATCGGGCCGAACAGCTCGACGTCGGGGCTCTCGCCGGCACCGGTCATGTCGATCAGCGAGGGCGTGAGGAACGGGCGGTTGTCGATCGGGCGTTCGAGATGGCGGATCGCACGACCGCCCATCGTCAGCAGCGCGAGGAAGCTCTCGGTCAGCATGTCGGCGACATCATTGTCGATCACCGGGCCCATGAAAGGTGCGGGATCGGCGTGCGGTTCGCCCACGATCAGGCGCGACACGATCTTCTCGATCTCGGCGAGCAGCGGGTCGGCCAGCGTCTCGTCCACGATCAGCCGGCGCGCGGCGGTGCAGCGCTGGCCGGAGGTGGTGAAGGCCGACTGCACGACCAGCACCGCCGCGGCGTAGAGATCGGGCTGGCCCCACACCACGATCGGGTTGTTGCCGCCCATTTCCAGCGCCAGGATTTTCTCGGGCCGGTCGGCATAGAGGCGGTTGAGCGCCAGGCCGGTGCGCGCCGAGCCGGTGAACAACAGGCCGTCGATACCGTCGTGGGCAGCGAGCGCCTTGCCCTCGTCCGGGCCGCCGATGACCATGCGGACGACGCTCTCCGGCACGCCGGCGGCATGGTAGCAATCGACCAGGAAGGCGCCCGATGCCGGGGTCTTTTCCGACGGCTTGAATACGATCGCGTTGCCGGCGAGCAGTGCCGGCACGATGTGGCCGTTGGGCAGGTGCGCGGGGAAATTATAGGGGCCGAGCACCGCGAGCACGCCGTGCGGCTTGTGCCGCAGGGCCATGCGCGTGTTCATTGGCGCGTCGATGCGACGCTGGCCGGTGCGCTCGGAAAAGGCGGTGACCGAGATGTCGACCTTGGCGACGACGGTCTCGACTTCGGTGCGGGCTTCCCACAGCGGCTTGCCGGTTTCGCGGGCGATGGTGTCGGCGAACCCCTCGGCACGCTGGCGCACGACGTTGGCAAAGCGGCGCAGCGTTTCGATGCGGAAGGCGAGCGGTTGCGAGGCCCAGCCGGCCCAGCCTTCGCGGGCGCGGGCGACCTCCTCATCGACGTCCGACGGCATGCCCCGCCACAGGATCGCGCCCGTCGCCGGCTCGATCGATACGATTTCCTGCCCCGCCATGACGCCTCCCTGCCGGGAAACGCCGCTAAAGCCAAGAGCGGGCTAGCGAAGTGCCTCGGCCATCGCGCGAATATCGGCGACCTTGGCGTGGAGCGGTGCCCAGTCGTCGCGACTGTCGATCGCCGCCCAGATCGCCTCGACCTCGTCGATCAGCATGGAGCAGGGGGCGCCCGACCAATAGGCGTGGGCGCGATCCTTGCGCGGGCGATAGGGGGCGACGCGCGCGCGGGGCTCGGCGAAGGACGGCGTGTCGGGCAGGGTGCCGCCGAACGCATCGAAGAAGAAGCGGTCAATACCGATGCCGCTTTCCCTGAGCGCCGGTTCGATCGCCTGGATAAGGGCGCGGTCCTCCGGCCCCCCACGCGGAGTAACGCCAAGCCGCCAGAGCAGCGCGTCGGTGACCGCCGCCTGGTAGCGATCGCCGAAGGTGTCGAGCACCGCGATCAGCGGCTCGGCCTCGACCAGCGCGCGCAGCGACACCGCCAGCTGCATCGTGTTCCAGTGGATCGCCTCGGGCTGGCGACCGAAGGCGTAGAGGCCGGCGTGGTCGAAATAGGCGGCGGTGAAGCCCGGCTCCCACGTCGGCGCGAACCGCCAGGGGCCGTAATCGAAGCTCTCTCCCGTCACGGTGATGTTGTCGGTGTTGAGCACGCCGTGGACGAAACCCGCCGCCATGTAGCTGGCGGCCAGCCGCGCGGTGCGGGCGACGACGGTGTCGAGCAGCTTCACCGGATCGCCCGGCGCGTCGCCGTGGAGGTGGACGAGCACGTAATCGACCAGCCGCGCCATGTTTTCGGTATCGCGCAGATAGGCCAGCCGCTGGAAGGTGCCGATGCGGATATGGCTGTGGCTGAGCCGGACGAGCACCGCCGAGCGGGTGGGTGAGGGTTCGTCGCCGCGCTCCAGCGCCTCGCCGGTTTCGATCAGCGACAGCGTGCGCGAGGTCTGGACGCCCAGCGCCTCGAGCATCTCGGTCGCGAGGATTTCGCGGACGCCGCCCTTCAGCGTCAGCCGCCCGTCGCCCGACCGGCTCCACGGCGTGCGCCCCGACCCCTTGGTGCCGAGGTCCATCAGCCGCCCGTCGCGGTCGCGTGCCTGTGCGAACAGGAAGCCGCGCCCGTCGCCGATGTCGGGATTGTACACCCGGAACTGATGCCCGTGGTAGCGCAGCGCCAGCGGCTGTACGAGGCTTCCCGGCAAGGGCTCGAACCGCCCGAAATGGCGGAGCCACGCGGCGTCCTCGAGCGTGTCGAGCCCGATTTCCGCCGCCGCGCGATCGTTGCGGAAGCGCAGGACGGTTTCGGGGAAGTCCGCCGCCGCCACCGGATCGTAGAAGGCGTCGCCCAGCTCCAGAATCGTGACGGCGCCTTGGAACACAGTGATGTCGCGCGCTTGCGGGAAGTCGGTCATGCGGCGATATGGGTGGCGATGGGCCCGACACGCAATCCCGGTTTCGAAGACGGTCACTGGACGTCGCACGACGGCCTGCGCCTGCATTATCGCGACTATGGCGGTGGCGCGGGGCGCCCGCCGATACTGTGCTTTCCGGGACTGACCCGCAACGTCCGCGATTTCGAAGGGGTCGCGCGGCGGCTGTCGCCCGACTGGCGGATCGTCGCGGTCGAGTTCCGCGGTCGGGGCGAAAGCGCCTATGCCCGCGATCCGATGAGCTATGTCCCGCTCACCTACATGCAGGACGTCGAGGCGCTGCTGGCGGAGCTGAAGATCGACCGGTTCGTCGCGGTCGGCACGTCGCTGGGCGGGATCGTCACCATGCTGCTGGCGGCGGGCGGGGCGGATCGGATCGCGGGGGCGCTGCTGAACGATGTCGGGCCGGAGCTGGACCCCGCGGGATTGCAGCGCATCCGCACCTATGTCGGCAAGAACAGCTGGCACCCGACCTGGCTGCACGCCGCGCGCGCGGTGTGGGAGGCGAACGGCGACGTCTATCCCGGCTATGTGCTGGAGGACTGGCTGGGCATGGCCAAGCGGCTGTACCGGCTGAATTCGGCGGGTCGCATCGTGCTCGACTACGACATGAAGATCGCCGAGCCGTTCCGGGTGCCGGCGAACGAGGCTGCGCCCGACATGTGGGCGATGCTCGATGCGCTGGCGGGGAAGCCGGTGCTGGTGGTGCGCGGCGGGCGGTCCGACATCCTGTCGCAGGCCGCCGCCGACCGGATGGTCGCGCGGCTTGGCGACCGTGCCGAATTGGCGACCGTGCCCGACGTCGGCCATGCCCCGACGCTGGAGGAGCCAGCGGTCGCGCATGCGATGGATCGCCTGCTCGACAAGGTTTTGCGGGAACCGGTGACCGCCTGATCGCTTCTCCCTGGGCATGCCCGAGGGAGAAACCATGACCGACCTGTCCGACGCCCATACCGCCGTCACCAGCCTGAAGGGCAAGCGCGTGATCGTGACCGGCGGCACCACCGGCATCGGTCGCGCGACCGCGGTGCTGCTCGCGTCGGAGGGGGCGAGGGTCTATGTGTGCGGGCGCAACCGCGATCACCTGGCCGACGCGCTGAAACGGATCAACGCGGTCGGCGAAGGCCACGGCACCGCGATCGACCTGGCCGAGCCTGGCGCGGTCGATCGGCTGTTCGACGCTGGCGTCGCCGCACTGGGCGGGATCGACGTTGCCGTCATCAACGCCGCGGTGCCGGCCCAAGGCCTGACCGACATGAGCGCGGGTGAGGTTCGCTACGCGCTGGCTACCGATTTCACCGCCTATGTCATGAGCGCCCACGCCGCGGTGGACCGCATGGGCGATGCCGGCGACATCGTGCTGATCGGGTCGATGTCGGCGCATGTGCTGGGGCCGGGATCAACCGTCTATGCCGGCATGAAGGCCGGGATCGCGGGTTTCAGTGAGGCGCTTCGCAGAGAGCTGGGGCCGAAAGGGATCAAGGTGTCGCTGGTCGAACCCGGCAAGACTGGCGCCGATTTCCAGTATCCCGACATTCCCGCCGAGAAGCAGCGCGAGATGATCCACGACGAGACGATGCTCCGGGCCGAGGACATCGCGGTGGGCGTGCATTTCTGCCTGACCCAGCCGCGGCGCAGCGTCATCCAGCAGGTGACGATCGTCCCGCGCACGCAGGACGGCGAATGATGCACGCCGTTGACAGGCTGGTGTTCGCGCCCGACGACGTCGATCTGGCGCGGTCGCCGCTGCGCGGGCATTTCGAGGACGAAACCTATGTGCTGGGGGCCTTCAACCCCGGCCTGACGCGGTTGCCGAACGGCAATCTGCTGATGATGGTGCGGGTGGCGGAGGCGCTGCGCACGCCGATCGTGGGCGGGCACATCCGGGCGATCCGCTGGGTCGATGGTGGCTATGCGCTCGACGCCTGGCCGCTCGACCAGGTCGACACCAGCGATCCGCGCAAGTTCATGATCCGGGGGGAGGGCTGGAAGGTGATGGCGCTGACCTCGCTCAGCTGGCTGCTGCCGGTCGAGCTGGCTGCGGACGGGCTTTCGGTGGTCGCTATCCATTACGACCGCGCCATAGCACCGCGTGCGAGCTATCAATGCTATGGTGTTGAGGATGCACGGATCAGCCGGGTCGGTGACCGCTGGCTGATGACGACGTGCTCGGTCAGCCCTGAGCGGCATGCGACGACGCTCTATTCGTCGAACGATGTGGTGGAATGGGCGCTGGAGGGCATCGTCCTCGATCATCAGAACAAGGACATGCTGATCTTCGAGGGGCTGGTCGGCGGCAAATACTGGACGCAGACGCGGCCGCTGGGCGACCTGTATTTCGCCTATCCGCCGGACAGCGAATGGCGGGCGGGGCCGTCGATCAACCTCGCGACGTCGCCCGACGCGCTGCACTGGAAGCCCTACGACCGCCCCGGCATCCGCCCCCATGCCGCCACCAATGCCACAGCGCGGATGGGGGGCGGCGCGCCGCCGCTGCTGACGCCGCGCGGGTGGCTGACACTCTGGCATGGGGTCGAGCCGTCGGGGGTGATCGGCATCTACCGGACCTATTGGTCGATCCTTGACCGCGACGACCCGAGCGTCGTCGTGGCGACCGACCACGCGCCGCTGCTGGAGCCCGCGCCAGCGCTGACTGCGCCGCTTGCGGACCAGATGTACCTCGACAACGTCGTGTTCACGACCGGGATCGTCGATGGCGGCGACCATTATGTCGTGGCGAGCGGTGAGGCGGATCTGGCGTGCCGCATCACCCATATCGCGAAATCGGTGTTCGCTTGAGCGAGAGCGCAGCGCCGATCATCGTCACTGCCGTGTTAGGGGCGGAGGATCATGCGCATCTCGACGGCCTGCGCCGCGCGCATTTTCCACTGGAACGCAACCATTTGGCGGCGCATCTTACGCTGTTCCATCATCTCCCGCCCGACGTCGCGCCGGAACTGAAGCAACGCCTGACCGCGCTGACCCGTGGGGAGGCGCCGCCGCGGGCGTGGCTCGGCGGGGTGATGTCGCTGGGGCGCGGCGTCGCGTTCCGCGTCGAATCGCCCGAGTTGGAGGCGATGCGCGCCGACTTGGCCGACGCTTTCGCCCCGCTGCTCACCCCGCAGGACCGCGCCGGGTGGCGCCCGCACGTCACGATCCAGAACAAGGTCGCCCCCGCGGTTGCCGCAGCATTGAAGGCCGAGCTGGAGGCCGGCTTCGTCCGCCGCCCCCTCGCGATCGCTGGCCTCGCCAGCTGGTGGTATCGCGGCGGGCCGTGGGAAGCGCTGTCGGTCCACAAGTTCGCTTGACCCCATCCGCACCCCGACCTATTGGGCGCGCCTTGCCAACGCCGGGGCGGAGTAGCTCAGTTGGTTAGAGCACGGGAATCATAATCCTGGGGTCGGGGGTTCAAGTCCCTCCTCCGCTACCACCGGCGTTGCAATCTCACTCGATCAGCGGCTTCGCGGGCACCGCCTTGCCTAGCCCGAGCGCATCGAGCCGCCCGGCCTGCGTCGCGGCATCCCCCACGATCACGTAGGTCATGCGCGCCGTCGGCAGATACTTCGCCGCCAGCGCGCGGACCTGCTCGACGGTCATCCCCTCGACCACACGGGCATCGCGCAAGGGGAAGTCGGTCGCCAGGCCATAGTCGCCGATCAGCGCCAGCATGTTCAGTTTGTCGCCCAACTGCTCGAACTGGAATGCGCGGCTCTTGGTCAGATAACCCTTGGTCACCGCGAGATCATCGGCGGTGAAGGTACGCGGATAGTCCGCCATGATCGACCGCGCGAGCGTTGCCGATTCGAGCGTGACGTTGGCGCGCACCGGGCTGCTGAGCGTGAACCGCCCGTCATGCCGCCAGCCGGTGAAGCCCGAGCGGATGCCATAGGTATAGCCCTTGCCTTCGCGCAGTTGCTGGGTCAGCCGCGACGCGAAACCGCCGCCGCCGAGGATATAGTTCATCGCCGCCGCCGCGGTGTAATCGGCATCGCCGCGCGCCGGGCCGGGGGCGGTGAAGGTCAGCAGCGACTGCTTGGCGTCCGGAATGTCGTAGAAATATAATCGCGCCTTTTCGGGCAGCGGCAACGGCGCGACGGTCGGCAGCGCCATCGGCGCGGTCGTCCACCGGGTGGCAAGCGGCGCGACCGACGCCATGACCTGGGCCTGCGTCACCGCCCCCGCCGCGCGGAACCGGGCTGTGCCGGGCGAAAGGCGGGCATAGGCGGCCTTGAGGTCGGCCATCGACAGAGCAGCGACCGAAACCTGCGTTCCCAATATGTTGCGCGCGTATATCGATTGTGGACCGTAACTGACGACGTTGGTGACGCGGCTCGCGAGCGCCTGCGGGTTCGAGCGTTCGTCGGCGATCCGCGCCGACACCGCCGCCTTGGCGAGCGCGAGCTCGTTCGCGTCCCAGCGCGGGTCGAGCAGCATCTCGCGCACCAGCGCCATGGTCGCGTCGTAATTGCGGGCAAGCGTCGCGCCGCCGAGCACGATGCGTTCGCGATCGGCGCTGACCTCCACCTTCGCGCCCAGCGATTGGAGCGCCTTTTCCAGCTCGGCTGCGGTGCGCGTGCGGGTGCCGCGGGTCATCATCCGGGCGAGCAGATTGGCGGCGCCGGGCCTGGCCGGATCGTCCAGCAACTGCCCGCCATCGGCCGACATCGCGAACTGCACGAGCGGCAATTCGCGGTCCTCGATCCCCGACACCGACAGGCCGTTGGCGGCGGTCGCCTGCCAGACTGCGGGCAGCGTCACGGCGGGGGCGGGGCCGAACGCCGGCTCCTTCGTCCGATCGATCTTCGACGGCGTGCGGGCATAGGCGGTGCGGCCTGCGGTCTGGTCGACCTCCGCTTCCGCGCCCTGCACGATCGGTTCAGTCGCGGGCACGACCATCGTTGCGCCGGTGAGTGCCAGCGCCGGCTGCCCCTTGGGCACCGCGCTGACCGAGACATTGGGCCGCCCGGCGATGTAGCGGCGGAACACGCGGTCGATGTCGGCCGGGGTCAGCGCGAGGAGGCGACGAAGGTACACGTCGAGAAATTCGGGGTCACCGGTCTGCGCCTCATACCGGGCGATCGTCGTCGCCTTGCCGTCGACATCGCCGATACCAGCATAGATCGCCGCCTCGCGCAGCGTCTTGACGCGGGCGAGCGCGGCAGGGTCGACCCCGGCGGTGCCGAACTGCGCCAGACCGGCATCGATGGCCGCCCGCACCGCGTCGAGCTTGACCCCGTCATAGGCGCGCACGCTCAGCATCGCCTCGCCCGCGATTTCGCTGTCGTAACTGCCCATCGATACGGCGTCGGTCAGCTTGCGATCCTCGACCAGCAGCTTCGTCAGCGGCGCGTCGCGTCCGTCGGTCAGCAGGTCGTACAGCGCCTCCAGCGCGACATAGTCGGGGTCGGCGATGCCGACGGTGGGCCAGGCGATCGTGAGCTGGGGCAGCTTGGCGTAGCTGTCCTCATAGGCGAGCGACTTCGACGCGGTGAGGGCAACGGGGCGCTTGGCGGGCCGCACCGCAATCTCGCCGCGAGGAATCTCGCCGAAGTATCTGGCAACCCACGCCTTCGCCTGCGCCGGGTCGAAGTCGCCGGCGATCGTCAGCGTCGCGTTGTTGGGCGTGTACCAGCGGCGGTAGAAGTCCTGCACGTCGCTCAGCTGCGCGGCATCCAAATCGGCCATCGATCCGATAACGGGCCAGTTATACGGGTGGTCGGCGGGGTAGAGCGCCGCGGTCAGCAACTCCTGGACGTGGCCGAACGCGCGGTTGTCGACCGACTGGCGCTTCTCGTTCTTGACGACCTGCTTCTCCTTCTGGAGCACCGCGGGCGTTACCGTCTTGATGAAATAGCCGAGCTTGTCGGCCTCCGCCCAGATCATCTTCTCCAGCGCGTCGCGGGGCACTTCCTGATTGTACACGGTCCAGTCGCGGCTGGTGCTGCCGTTGGCGCCGGTGCCGCCGACCCGCGCCGACAATTTGTCGAGCCCGCCGGGGCCGAGGTTTTCCGAATTCAGGAAGAACAGATGCTCGAACATGTGCGCAAAGCCCGTGCGCCCCTTCACCTCGCGCGACGAGCCGACATGCGCCGCGAGCACGACCGAGACGACCGGATCGGAGCGGTCGATGTGAAAGATGACCTTCAGGCCGTTGGGCAGCGTGTAGCTGGTCGCGGGCAGCACCTTCGCCGGCTGCGGCGCGGTCGTGCGGGCGGTGGCGGGCGCGACGATCGCGGTCGATAGGGCGAGCGCGGTGAGCAGGCGGCGTGCGTTGGTCATGGTGATCCCCGATTGATTGCTGCCAAGGTGTCGCGTGGGGGCGCGGCGGTCAAACCCTTACATCCGTTCGCCTCGAGTAGTCGTCGAGCTTGTCGAGACGACGTATCGAGAGGTCCTTGTGCGGGGAGACGATCTCTCGATACGGGCTCTCGACAGGCTCGATCCCTACTCGAGACGAACGGATTGAGGTGGGTCCGCGCCGACTATGCGCCGCCCGTCGCGTCGCATATGCGTCTCGCGAGAATCGAACGGGGAGGCGGCATGACCTATGAGACGATCCTGAGCGAGCGGCGCGGCGATGTGCTGGTCGTCACGATCAACCGGCCCGATCGGCTGAACGCAGCTCCTCCGTCGACCTTCGACGAGATCCGCGACGCGCTCGCCAATCTGGACGGTGCGCGCGCGGTGTTGCTGACGGGCGCGGGGCGGGGGTTCTGCTCGGGCGCCGACGTCGCGGGTGGATCGATGCAGTCCGATGACCCCGCGCAGGCGACATTTGCGGCGCTGACCGAGCATTACAACCCGACCTTGGCTGCGATCGCGGCGCTCGACGTACCGGTGATCAGCGCCGTGCGCGGGCCGGCGGCGGGGATCGGGTGCAGCCTGGCGCTCGCCGCCGACCTCTGCGTCGCCAGCGAAACCGCCTATTTCCTGGAGGCGTTCGTGAACATCGGGCTAGTGCCGGACGGTGGCGCCAGCTGGATGCTACCGCGGCTTATCGGACGGGCGCGGGCGCTGGAAATGGTGCTGTTGGGCGAGCGGGTGCCGGCGGCCAAGGCGCTGGATTGGGGCATGATCCACCGGGTCGTCGCCGACGATGCGCTGGATGGCGAGGCGTTTGCGCTCGCCGAGCGGCTGGCGGCGGGGCCGACGCTGGCGCTGGGTCTGATGCGGCGCGCGGTGGGCGATGCGCTGGAGAGCGGGTACGCCGCCGCGATGGCGCGCGAGGCGGCGGACCAGCGCACCGCGCGCAGCACCGCCGATTCGATCGAGGGCGGCATGGCTTTCCTTGCCAAGCGCAAACCTGCCTTTCGCGGACGATAAAAATCTCTACATCGGCGCCACTATGACCATTCACACCACCAAGATGCTCATCCTCGGTTCCGGGCCCGCCGGCCTCAGCGCCGCGATCTACGGCGCACGCGCGGGGATGGAGCCGATCGTCGTGCAGGGCATCCAGCCCGGCGGCCAGTTGACGACCACCACCGACGTCGAGAACTACCCCGGCTTCCGCGAGGTCATCCAGGGCCCGTGGCTGATGCAGGAGATGCAGGCGCAGGCCGAGCATGTCGGCACGCGGATGATGTGGGACACCATCGTCGAGGTCGACCTGACGCGACGCCCGTTCCGCCTGGTCGGCGACGGCGGCGACATTTACGAGGGCGACGTGCTGGTCATCGCGACCGGCGCACAGGCCAAATGGCTGGGGCTGGACAGCGAGGAAGCGCTGAAGGGCAAGGGCGTCAGCGCGTGCGCGACGTGCGACGGTTTCTTCTATCGCGGCAAGAAGGTCGCGGTGATCGGCGGCGGCAACACCGCGGTCGAGGAGGCGCTGTACCTGACCAACCATTCGGACGACGTGACGTTGATCCACCGCCGCGACACGTTGCGGTCGGAGAAGATCCTGCAAGCGCGGTTGCATGCGAGCGACAAGATTTCGGTGCTGTGGAACAAGGAAGTCCATCGCTTCGTCGGCGGCGGCAGTCCTGAAGGACTGGTTGCCATCGAGTTGAAGGATACCAAGACCGGCGAACTGTCGATGCTGGACGTCGACGGCGGCTTCGTCGCGATCGGCCATCACCCGGCGACCGAGTTGTTCCGCGGGCATCTGGCGCTCGACGACGACGGCTATATCGCGGTCGAGACGGGATCGACACGGACCAGCGTGCCGGGCGTGTTTGCGTGCGGCGACGTGATGGACAAGGTGTACCGCCAAGCGGTGACCGCGGCAGGAACGGGCTGCATGGCGGCGCTGGATGCCGAGCGGTTCCTGGCCGAAGCCGAGTTCGAGGCGGAGCGCGAAGCGGCGGAGTAACGGGCCGTCTGGTGCTCCCGCGCAGGCGGGAGCCTTGGGCGGCGTAGCGCTGCGCTCCAAAGCCCTAGTCTTTGGCCTCCCCAGGACCGCCATCCATACTCTTCGCTGCCGCTAGCACCTGCTCGAATAGCCAATCCTTGTCCGCCGCGCTCGCATAGCTGTGGCTGTCCGACGCGATCGTGCGGATCGGCAGCGTCGGTGCGCCGCGGCATTTCGCCCAGGCATCCCGAAAGGCGATCGCGGTATTGTCGCGCTCGGCCAACAGGATCGTCGCCGGGATGTTCGAGTTGGCAAGCGCCGCAGCCATTCGATCTACGAGGTAGCGATCTTCCGACCGGCTCTTGGCAATCTTCGCCAAGCCACCGAAAACTTTCGCGATATTGACGCCGCCCTTGGCAAGTCGCAGCCATTCGCGCGGATCGCGGAGGCGCTCGGCATAGCGCGCCTTGATCGCCGCAGCAGCGGGGAGGGTGTCTTCGGTGCCGCCGGTCCACGGATTCGACAGCAACAGCGCGTCGATCCCGGCCTCGGCATGAAACAACGCCAGCGCACTCGCCGCGTCGCAATTGCCGAAGCCGAGAATTGTTTCGGTCTCGGTTTCATTGCCGAAAACAAGCGACGCATTGAAGATATCGTGTTTGCTGCCAAGGAATCCGGCGTTTTCGCCGCTGGCGTCGCCGATCCCGCTACGATCGAAACGAAATGCCGCGACGCCGTTCGCTGCCAGGTAGTGGGCCAAAGCTGCCATCCCGCGATGTGCGCCGATTCTAATCTCATTCCCGCCCGACACTATCAGCACGCCAACGCGAGGCTTCCCGCCGTCTGGCACATCCAGCGTGCCAACAAGGCGGTTTCCCTTTGAAGCAAACTCAATCAGCCGGCGCATGACCGCACCCAAGCTGCAATATCATCGGCGAGCGTTTCCGCTAGCGCCGGATCATTGTCCGGCTCCGCGCGACGCCAGAGCGGTGCGCCGTTAATCTTTCGGTCGGCTGGCCGGGCATCGCTGTCCATGCGGAGCACGCGACGCGGGATTTCAGCGTGATCAAAAGGCGACGCGCCCGAGATGTCAGCCAGCATCGCGCTGGAAATGCGATTGCCGGCGATTATTATGGGATCGCCCTCAGCACCGATGATGGTGTGGACGTCGTACCGCTCGGCGCGTCCGACTTCAGCATTCTTCATTCGCACCAACTCGCGTAGGAGGTCGCCGCCTGATTGCGGCGACAGGTGCCAGCGACCAAACATCAGAGAGAATGCGTCGATAAGCGCTCCACTTCGCAAGCCAACGGCGTAGGTCTGACGACCAGACGCGTCAAAATGCAGCACCAGGCCTTCATGCGCTTCCCGCATCATGAGAAGCGTCGCATCCTCTGTCGCGACCAGGCTCTCGCCGGTGCCCGGCAGGTCGGGCAGCACGCTCGCCACGCCGCGCTGCGCCAGCGCGCGCATGATCGTGACGGCGAAGGTGCGGGTGCGGTTGGCTTCTTCGAACAGCGGCAGCGCGACGATCACGACCGGGCCGTCGTCGGGGCCGAGGCGGATCATCGCCTCACGCCCGCCGGACCAGTCGTAATGGTCGATCACCCAAGCGCCTTGCGCATGGCGAATCCGGTCAGAGCGCCGAACGTCTCCAGCGTGTCGCCGTCGATGTCGTCGTCGTCGATCAGGATGCCGAGGCGATCCTCCATCTCGGTCAGCACGCCCGCAACCGCCATCGAATCGAGTTCGGGCAACGCGCCGAACAGCGGCGTGTCCTCGCGGAACTGCGCAGCGCGCTCCGCGCTGACGCCCAGCACGTCGCGCAGCACCGCGCGCACCGTCTCGATGATTTCCGGCGCACCGTCTGGCAACACGTCGCAGCAAGCCCCTGTTATGTCCTCGGGCGGGCGATAGTTTGCGGGAGGCCGCTTGCCAAGGGCGGGCGGTTCGCGCCACGTGGGCCGCATGGTGGCGCTCGATCCCGTCCCTCGTCCGATCGACCATGTCCTGCGCGGGGCGGGCGACGCCGTGGCGCTGGAGGATCGCGCCGGGACGCTCACCTACCACGCCGCCGAGGATGCAGTCGCGCGTATGGCGGGGTGGCTGGCGAGCCTTGGCCTGCCGCCGGGCAGTCGCGTCGCCAGCTGGCTGCCCAAGATGCGCGACGCCTGCCTGCTGCCACTCGCCGCGCCGCGCGCCGGGCTGATCCACGTGCCGATCAATCCGGTGCTGAAGCGCGCGCAGGTCGCCCATATCCTCGCCGACAGCGGCGCCGCCGCGCTCGTCAGCCAGGCGAGCCGCACCGCCAGCCTGGAGGCCGGCGATGTGCCGGCGGGCGTGGCGGTCCATGATGGGGCGGGGGCGGGCGTTGCCCTGCCGCCGTCGTCCGCCGCAACCGACGATCTCGCCGCGATCCTCTACACGTCGGGGTCGACCGGGCGGCCCAAGGGCGTGATGCTGACGCACGCCAACCTCTGGCTTGGTGCGGTCAGCGTCGCGCATTATCTGAAGCTCGCGCCCGACGACCGCGTGCTCGGCGTGCTGCCGCTCAGCTTCGATTATGGGCAGAACCAGCTCTTCTCGACGTGGGCCGCGGGCGGTCGGGTGATCCCGCTCGATTACCTGACCGCGCGTGACGTGGTGAAGGCGGTGGGGCGGCATGACGTCACCACGATCGCCGGAGTGCCGCCGCTTTGGGTGCAGCTGCTGGAGGCCGACTGGGGCGAGGCGGCGGGAAAGCTCCGGCGGCTGACCAACTCGGGCGGTGCGCTGACGCCGCGACTGGTGCGGGCGCTGCGCACGCGGTTTGCAGAGGCCGATCTTTACCCGATGTACGGACTTACCGAGGCATTCCGATCGACCTTCCTCGCGCCCGAACTGGTCGACGACCATCCCGATGCGATCGGGCGCGCGATACCCTTTGCGGAGGTGATGGTGGTGCGCGGTGACGGTGAGCGGGCGAGGACGGGGGAGCCGGGCGAACTGGTCCACGCCGGGCCGCTGGTCGCCGCGGGCTATTGGCAGGACGCCGCGCGCACCGCCGAGCGGTTTCGCCCCGCGCCCGCCTGGTCGAAGAGCGGCGGCACCGCGGTCTGGTCCGGCGACACGGTGGTCGAGGGGGCCGACGGTCTGCTCCGCTTCGTCGGGCGTGACGACGAGATGATAAAGGCCGCCGGCAACCGCATCAGCCCGACCGAGATCGAGGACGCGGTGCTGGGCGGCGGAGAAGTCGCGGAGGCGGCGGCGTTCGGCGTGCCCGACGAGCGGCTGGGGCAGGCGATCGTCGTCGTGGCGCGCGGGGACGGCAGCGGCGAGGATGCGCTGCGGGCAAGGCTGCGGCGCGAGCTGCCAAGCTTTATGCAGCCTTCGCAATATATTTGGAGGTCAGATTTGCCACGCAATGCGAACGGCAAGCTCGATCGCACCGCGCTGAAGGCCGAGGTACAGTCGTGAAGCCGATCGGCCCGATCCCGCCCGAATTCGCCGCGCCGGGCGCGCTGACGATCGCCGGTCGGAGCGCCGAGGATTGGGTGGCCGCGCATGGCAGCCCGGTGTTCGTGTACGATCCCGCTATCGTCGCGACCCGCATCGCGACGCTGCGCGCGGCGATGCCGGCGGGGCTCGACATCCATTTCGCGATCAAGGCCAATCCCTTCCCGCCGCTGCTGGCGGCGATCGCGCCGCTGGTCGACGGCCTCGATGTGGCGTCCGCAGGCGAACTCGCGAAGGCGGTGGCGGTAAAGCCAGCGTCGGCGATCAGCTTCGCCGGGCCGGGCAAGCGCGATGCGGAACTGGAAGCGGCGATCGCGCTGGGCGCGACGATCAACGTCGAGTCGGAAGGCGAGGCGACGCGTGCGCTCGCCATCGGCGACCGGCTGGGCATCGCGCCGCGGTTGGCGGTGCGGGTCAATCCAAGCTTCGAGCTGAAGGGCAGCGGCATGAAGATGGGCGGGCGTCCGGCGCCGTTCGGCGTCGATGCTGCGCGCGTCCCGGCGCTGGTACGCCAGATCATCGCGAGCGGCGCCGACTGGTGCGGCTTTCACATCTTTGCCGGGTCGCAGGCGCTGGATACGCAGGCGATCATCGAGACGCAGGCGGCGACCGTCGCGCTGGCGGCGGAGCTTGCCGAGCAGGCGGGCGCCCAGCCGCCGCTGGTCAACATCGGCGGCGGCTTCGGCGTACCCTATTTCGCGGGCGACACGCCCGTCGACGTGGCCGCGATCGGCGCGGCGCTCGGGCGATGGCTGCACCCCGGCACTCGCTATGCCATCGAACTCGGGCGCTGGCTGGTGGCCGAATGCGGCGTCTATCTGGCGCGCATCGTCGATCGGAAGGAGAGCGGGGGCGAGATATTCCTCGTCCTCGACGGCGGGCTGCACCACCAGCTCGCCGCCAGCGGCAATTTCGGCACCGTGGTCCGCCGCAACTATCCCGTCGCGCTCGCCCGCGACGTCGGCGGCGCGGCCACCGAGACGGTGTCGATCGTCGGCCCGCTCTGCACCCCGCTCGATCGCCTGGCGGACCGCATTGCCTTTCCCCGCGCCGATGTCGGCGATGTCGTCGCGGTCTTCCTGGCGGGCGCCTACGGCCTCACCGCCAGCCCGCACGACTTCCTCGGCCACCCGAAGCCGCCCGAAATCCTCGCCTAACGCTATCTTTACCTGTCCGACCCATAGCTGGCGCTGTCCTGCGTGGGGTCCGTGGCAGTCTTGCGCCGCGGGCCGTCACGCGCAGACGGAGATTTCGCGATGCGTTCGGGCCGATTTGCCAAGTCCTTCCTCACCTCCGGCGCGCTCGCTGCGCTGCTGACCGGCTGCATGGGCGGGGGCGCACGGCCCGAGCTGCCCTCCGCATCCTTCGTCACGCAAAAGGAAGGTCCCGGCGAGCAATATGTGATCGGCCCGCTCGACCAGCTCCAGGTCTTCGTCTGGCGCAATCCCGAGCTGTCGGCCAAGGTGCAGGTGCGCCCCGACGGCCGTATCACCACGCCGCTCATCAACGACATGCCCGCGGTGGGGAAGACGCCGGCGATGCTGGCCGACGACCTGAAGCTGGCGCTGGGCGAATATATCAAGGATCCGATCGTCTCGGTCATCGTCGAGAATTTCAGCGGCACCTACAGCCAGCAGGTCCGCATCGTCGGCGCGACCGAGAAACCGGCCTCGATCCCCTACCGCGCCAACATGACGCTGCTCGACGCGATGATCGCGGTCGGCGGCCTCAGCGAATTCGCGGCGGGCAACAAGGCGCGGCTGGTCCGCTTCGACCGCGAAACCGGCAAGCAGAAGGAATACGGCGTCCGCATCGGCAAGCTGCTGAAGGACGGTGACGCCGCGGCCAACGTCCGGCTGGAGCCGGGCGACGTCATCATCATCCCGGAAAGCATGTTCTGACGATGGGCAGCACGGTCTTCGATGAGCTTCGCGCCGCGCTGCATGCGGTGTGGATCAGGCGCTGGGTGGCGCTGGCGGTCGCGTGGGGCATCTGCCTTGCGGGGTGGCTGGTCGTGTCCCAGATCCCCAACCAGTATGAATCGCACGCCCGCGTGTTCGTGCAGCTCCGTACCGTCCTGCCGACCGGCAGCGGCGTGACCCAGGCGGAGCAGACGCGCGACATCGATCGCATCCGCCAGACGCTGACCTCGTCGGTGAACCTCCAGAAGGTCGTGCGCGGCACCGATATCGCCCAGACGGTCGCGACCGATCGCGATGTCGCCGACCGGGTCGCAAGCCTGCAGAAGGCGATCAAGATCACCGCAGCGCAGGACAATCTGTTCGAGATTTCGGCGACCATCGCCAATGCCGGCGCGTCCGACGCCGCCAACGCGAAGCTGGCGCGGCAGGTCGTGCAGAAGCTGATCGACATCTTCGTCGAGGACAATTTGTCGAACAACCGCGACCAGACGTCGCAGTCGCTCCAGTTCCTCGACCAGCAGCTGGCTGCGCGCCAGACGCAGTTGCAGGATGCCGAGGCCAAGCGCGCCGAATTCCAGGCGCGGTTCCTGGGCTCGCTGCCCGGCACCGGCAGTCTCGACGATCGCATGTCCACCACCCGCTCTCAGCTGGCGCAGATCGACAGCGATCTCGCCGCCGCCCAGTCGAGTCTCGCCGCGGTCACCAGCCAGATGGCGGGGACCAGCGCGTCGGTGGCCGGCGTCGGCGGCACCGCGACCGCAGGCCCGGCCCGCGCCCGCGTCGCCGCGATCCAGGGCCAGCTGGCCGAGGCCCGCGGCCGCGGCTGGACCGACAGCCATCCCGACGTGATCGCGCTGAAGGCGCAGCTGGCCGCAGCCCAGTCCGCCGCACGTGGCGAGCCGGTGAACGTCGGCGGCGGCACGGGCGGATCGCCCAATCCGCTATACCTCTCGCTTCAGGCGATGCGCGCCGACAAGGCGTCGCAGGTGGCCGCGCTCCAGCAGCGCAAGGCGCAGATCACGGCAGACCTGTCGACGTTCGACGCCCGCGTCGCCCAGTCGCCCGGCGCGGCCGCCGAGCAGAGCGCGATCGACCGCGACTATGCGGTGCTGAAGGACCAGTATAGCAAGCTGCTGGCCGACCGCGAGCAGGTCGCGCTGCAGAATCAGGTTCAGACCCAGACCGATGCGGTCAAGTTCAGCGTGATCGACCCGCCGACCAGCCCGCGTGCGCCGATCGCACCCAATCGTCCGCTGTTCCTGACCGGCGTGCTGATCGTCGGCCTGTGCGGCGGCGTCGGCGCGGCATGGGCGCTCGGCCAGCTGCGCACGACCTTCCCGACCGCGACCCGACTGGAGCGCGCGAGCGGCATGCCGGTGATCGGCGCGATCGGCGAAGTCGTAACCGCGGCGCAGACGGCGCTGCGCCGTCGCCAGCTGCGGATGTTTGCAAGTGGAGCGGGTGCCCTGGGCGCCGCGTGGGTTCTGCTGATCGGCCTGGAATTCGTCCAGCGCGGCATGGTGGCGTGAGGGAAGCTATGAACGACGTCACACCCCGGCGCATGACCGGCACGCTGATCGAGCGCGCCGCTGCGCTCTACGACCTTCAACCCGACGCCTTCGCGGCGCGGCAGCCCTATGCGGCGGCCCCGGCTTTCGACAGCGGCTACCCCGGCGGCACGCCGCTGCGCGCGGTCGCGCCGGTCAAGCACGACCGCCCGGCCGCGGTCGTCGATCGTGCGGCATTGCAGGAGCGCGGCATGATCGTGCCCGGCACTGCGGTCACGGCGCTCGCCGAACAATTCCGATTGGTGAAGCGCCAGCTGCTCCAGACGTCCCGCAAGGTCGAGGACGCCGACAAGGCGCGTGCGATCCTGGTGTGCTCGGCCCGACCGGGCGACGGCAAGACGTGGTGCGCCGTCAACCTCGCGCTCTCGCTCGCTGCCGAACGTGATGTCGAAGTGCTGCTGGTCGATGCCGATTTCGCCAAGCCCGACGTGCTGCCGACGCTCGGCGTCGTCGCAGACGGTGGCCCCGGCCTGCTCGACGCGCTTGCCGACCCCACCCTCGATGTCGAGACGTGCATCGCCGACACAGACGTGCCGCAACTGGCGCTGCTCCCCGCCGGCACCCGCATGAACGGCGATACCGAGCTGCTCGCCAGCGACCGCGCGCGCGCCGTGCTGCACCGGCTGGTCAGCGCCAACCCGCGCCGCATCGTGATCTTCGATTCGCCGCCCGCGCTGGCCGCGTCGCCCGCCGCCGAACTCGCCGCCAACGTCGGACAGGTGATGCTGGTGGTTCGCGCCGATCGCACCAGCGAAAGCGACCTGCGCGAGTCGGTCGCCCTGCTCGACGGGTGCGAGCATGTGCAGCTCGTTCTCAACGCCGTCGCCTTCCAGCCGGGCGGTCCGCGCTTCGGCGACTATTACGGCCAGGAGTCCGTGGCATGAACCGCCTTGTCCTGATGATCGGCACCGCCGCCGTGGTCGCCGCGGCGCCCGCCGACGCGCAGCGCCGCAAGCAGGTCACTCCCTATATCGAGGTCGGACAGGTGCTGACCGCCGACCTGGACGGGCCGAGCGACGTCCTGACGTACACCAGCATCGCTGCCGGCGTGGACGCTTCCGTCCAGACCGCGCGCGTCGAGGTGCAGGTCAACTACCGCTTCGAGCACCGTGAGGGCTGGGGCGACCGCGTCGAGGATGGCGACATCCATTCGGGTCTTGCCCGCGCCGCGGTGAAGCTCGGCTACGGCCTGAATTTCGAGAGCGGGGCGCTCGCGACGCTGGCGCGCACAGATTTGCGGGGCGCAGCGCCGGGCAGCTTTGCCGGCAACCCGTCGAACCTCAGCCAAGTCTATGCCGCCTATCTCGGCCCGACGCTCGCGACCCATGTCGGCGAGGCGACGCTGAACGCCGCCTATCGCTTCGGCTATACCAAGGTCGAGGAACCGAGCCTGCCCGCGTTCCTGCCGGGCCAGCCGCGGCTCGACAATTTCGACGACTCGACCGTCCACATGGCGACCGCCTCGCTCGGCACGCGCGCGGGAACCTACGCCCCGTTCGGCATGACGCTGTCGGGCGGCTGGGTGCGCGAGGGAACGAGCCAGCTCGACCAGCGGTACGACGGCAAATTCGCGCGCTTCGATGCGGTGCAACCGGTGAGCCCCACGCTCGCCGTCACCGCGGGTGTCGGATACGAGAATATCGAGATCAGCCAGCGCGATCCCGCGGTCGACGCCAGCGGTGCGCCGGTGATCGACAACAACGGTCGTTTCGTGACCGACCCGGCCTCGCCACGGCGAATCGCCTACGACTTCGACGGGCTGTTCTACGACGCCGGGGTGATCTGGCGCCCGTCGTCGCGCACGACGCTGACAGGACGTGTCGGTCGCCGCTACGACAGCATGACCTACCTCGGCTCGCTCAGCTACCAGACGTCGTCGCGCTCGGGGCTCCAGATCGGGGTCTATGATAGCGTGACCAGCTTCGGGCGCGGGCTGAACGACGCGCTGTCGCGGCTGCCGACCAGCTTCGCCGCGTCGAACGATCCCTTCGGCAATCAGTTCGGCGGCTGCATCTTCGCGACCGGCGAGGGGACGAATCGCGGCGCATGCCTTAATTCCTCTCTCGGCGGCGTCACCACCGCCAACTACCGGGCGCGGGGCGTCGATGGCGTGTTCACCACCGCGATGGGGCCGTACACTTTGGGCTTCGGCGGCGGTTATTCGAACCGGCGCTACCTGCTGCCCACACTCGCGATCGGCACGCCGCTGGTGAACGTCACCGACGAGATCTACTACGCGCAGGCCTTCGCCTCGCGCACGCTCGGCCAGCGATCGACGCTGTCGGCCAATGCCTATCTCAACTATTTCGACAGCGGCATCCTCAACGGGTCCGACGTGCTCGCCGCTGGCGCCAATACCTCCTATTCCTACAGCTTCGGGCGCCTGGGCGCGACCGCGTCGCTGGGGGTATTCGGCTACGACCAGGAATTTGTCGGCAGCGACGTGTCGGCGCAGGGCCTGGTCGGCATGCGCTATTCCTTCTGACGATGATCGATACGCGGGCGCGCGACGCCCGGTGGAGCGAGTGACGATGTACGACGAACATTACGGGCTGACCGGGCGCCCATTCCAGCTGACGCCCGACCCGCGTTTCTGGTTCGACACCGCCACCCACAAGAAGGCGATGGCGTACCTCGGCTACGGGCTCAGCCAGGGCGAGGGCTTCATCGTCATCACCGGCGATATCGGCGCGGGCAAGACGACGCTCGTCGGCCATCTGACCGCGACGATCGACCCGGCGCGCCTGAACGTCATCAAGGTCGTGTCGAGCCAGATCGCCGCCGACGACCTGCTGCGCACCGTGTGTGCCGGGCTGAACGTCGATGCCGCCGGCCTGTCGAAATCGGCGATGCTGACCGCGATCGAAAAGGGCCTGCATGCCGTCGCGCGCGGCGGGCGCCGCACGCTGCTGATCGTCGACGAGGTGCAGGCGCTGCCGACCGACAGCCTGGAGGAGTTGCGCATGCTCTCCAATTTCCAGGCCGGCGGCTATGCGCTGCTCCAGATCTTCCTGCTCGGCCAGCCCGAGTTCCGCGACCGCCTGCATGAGGACGGTCTGGAGCAGCTGCGCCAGCGGGTCATCGCGCTCCATCATCTGGGGCCGATGGAGGTCGAGGAAGTCGACCCGTATCTCGCGCACCGCCTGAGCGTCGTCGGCTGGACCGGCCGCCCCGATTTCGATGCCGATGCGGTTGCGGCGATCTATGCCTGGTCGGGGGGCATCCCGCGCCGGATCAATCAGCTGACCGCGCGGTTGATGCTGCACGGCGCGCTCGACGGGATCGACGTGTTCGGGGCCGACGACGTCGCCGCGGTGATCGCCGACATGCAGCGCGATACCAAGCCGGCGGCTGCCACCCCCGAGCGGGTCGCGCGCCCGTTCCTGGTCGATGGCGCCACGGCGATCGACCTGCCCGATGTCACCGACCTCGCTGGCCTGTCGGACGAGCGACTTGCCGCGATCGAGCGGCGGCTGGAGGATCAGGACGTGGCGCTACGCCGCGTCCTGACGTTGCTGGTCGACTGGGTCGAGGGCAGCGGTCCGCAGGCCGACTCCGCCGAGTTGCGCCAGACGGCGGGCTAGCCCCATGCTGAATGCGCTGTCGGTCGATATCGAGGAATGGTTTCAGGTCGGCGCGTTCGAGCGCACGATCGATCGCGCCGATTGGGATACGCTCGAAAGCCGCGTGGCCGCCAATACCGGCGCGGTGCTCGACCTGTTCGCCGCGGCGGGGGTGAAGGGCACGTTCTTCACGCTCGGCTGGGTCGCGCATCGCCATCCCGCTCTGATCCGCCGCATCGTGGCCGAGGGGCATGAGCTCGCGAGCCATGGCTGGGATCATCAGCGTGTCTTCACCTTCACGCCCGATCAGTTCCGCGCCGACCTCGCCCGTGCGCGCGCCGCGCTGGAGGATGCGGGTGGCGTCGCCGTTACCGGCTATCGCGCACCCAGCTTCTCGATCGATACCCGCACGCCGTGGGCACACCCGATTTTGGCCGAGGACGGCTATACCTATTCCTCCAGCGTCGCGCCGATCACGCACGACCATTATGGCTGGGTCGACGCGCCGCGCACCGCGCATCGCCCGCTACCCGACGCGCCGCTGATCGAGTTGCCGATCACGACGATGGCGGTGCTTGGGAAGGAAGTGACCGCGGGCGGTGGCTTCTTCCGCCTGCTGCCGGGGCGGCTGACCGACGGCGCGGTGCGCGCGGCGAATGCGCGGGGCGCGCCGGCGGTGTTCTATTTCCACCCGTGGGAGGTCGATCCCGGCCAGCCGCGGGTGCGGAACGCGCCGCTGAAGTCGCGCCTGCGCCATTATGCCCGACTGGGCGCGATGGCCGGCAAGCTCGAGCGGCTGGTGCGTCGTCACGAGTGGGGCCGCGTCGATGCCGTAGTCGCCGCGGCGAAGCTCGCATGAACGCGCCGCTGCTGACCCGCCCGGTCGCGATCCGCGCCGCCGATGCGCAGGGCGATGCCGCGCGCATCGCCGCCTATGTCGCGGGGCATTCCGGGGGCACGCCGTTCCACCTGCTCATATGGTCGCTGGCGGTGGCGAAGGGCTGCGGGCAGGCGAACCGCTATCTGGTGGCGGAGCGCGGCGATGGGCAGATCGCCGGCGTCCTCCCGCTGACGCTGGTGCGGTCGCGGCTATTCGGCTGCGCGCTGGTATCCGCCGGGTTCGGGGTCGATGGCGGGGTGCTCGCCGATGACGCCGACGTCTCCCGCACGCTGGCGGACGCGGCATGGCGGATTGCCGGGCAGGAGGGCGCAACCTCGCTGGAATTGCGCGGCGGCGACAGCCCGTCCGACGCTTTTCACACCGACACCGCGACCTATTTGGGCTTCGTCGCCCCGCTCGCCGCCGACGACGCCGCGCAGCTCGCCGCGATCCCGCGGAAGCAACGCGCAGAGGTTCGCAAGTCGTTCGACACCGGGCTGACCATCACCACCGGCACTGCGCCCGCCGATCGCGCGGCGCATTATGCGGTCTATGCCGAATCGGTTCGCAACCTCGGCACCCCGGTCTTCCCCCGCTCGCTGTTCGCGGCGGTGCTCGATGCATTCGGGGACGCCGCCGACATACTGACCGTGCGCCACGATGGCCGCCCGGTCGCGAGTGTGTTGAGCCTCTACTGGCGCGGGACCGTTTACCCCTATTGGGGTGGGGGCAACGCGGCGGCGCGCCCGCTGCGCGCCAACGACGCGATGTACTTCGCGCTGATGAACCACGCGCGCGCTAAGAGTTGCACCCGCTTTGACTTCGGCCGATCGAAGGCCGGCACCGGTGCCGCTGCGTTCAAACGCAACTGGGGGTTCTCGGGCGAGCCGCTCGCCTACCATGTCCGCACCGCCGACGGCGCAGCGCCGCGCACGGTCAACCCCCTCGACCCGCGCTATGCCCGCAAGATCGCGGCGTGGAAGCGGCTGCCGTTGCCCATCGCGAACCTGGTCGGGCCGTATTTGTCGCGTGGCCTCGGCTGATGGGCGACGCGCTGTTCCTGGCGCACCGCACGCCGTTCCCGCCCGACCGCGGCGACCGTATCCGGGCGTATAATTTCCTGCGCTACATCGGCGCGCGGGCGCGCGTACACCTGGTCGCGTTCTCGGACGGTGACGAGCCCGTCGATCACACCGCGCTCGACGCGCTGACCGCCAGCCACACGATCGTGCCGCGCACCAAGTCGAACGCCCGTGCCGCCATCGAGGCGCTGGCGACCGGCCGGGCGGTGTCGGTCGCCGCGTTTGACCATCCGGCCCTGCGCGCCGCGGTCTCGCGGGTGCTGGCGACCCAGCCGATCGACGCGATCCACGTCTTCTCCAGCGCGCTCGCCCAATACCTCCCCACGCATACGAAGGCGCGGGTGGTCATGGATTTCTGCGATGTCGATTCGGCGAAGTTCGGCGAATATGCCCGTGAGGCGCGGGGGCCCAAACGCTGGCTCTGCGCGCGCGAAGAGCGCCGCCTGCTGGCCTTCGACCGCGCCATCGCACGCCGCGCCGATGCGTCACTGTTCGTCAGCGATGCCGAGGCCGCGCTATTCGCCGAAATCGGCGGGGGCGGGCGCGTTTCGGTGATCGAGAACGGTATCGATACCGAGTTGTTCGACCCCGCCGCCGACTTCGCAAGCGTAGAAGCGGACGGCCCGCTGATCGTGTTCACGGGGCAGATGGATTACCAGCCCAACGTCGCTGCGGTGACGTGGTTCGCGACCGACATTCTCCCGATCGTTCGCGCCCGCCATCCGGACGCCCGCTTCGCCATCGTCGGACGCGCGCCGACCCCGGCGGTGCAGGCGCTGGCCGGAGAGCACGTGATCGTCACCGGCGAAGTCGCCGAGGTCCGCGGCTGGATCGCCGCAGCCGCCGCGGTCGTCGCCCCCTTACGCATCGCGCGCGGTATCCAGAACAAGGTGCTGGAGGCGATGGCGATGGCGCGCCCGGTCGTCGCCTCGACTCCCGCGGCGGAGGGGATCGACCACGCCGGCACGTTGCGCACCGGCGCCGACGCAAACGAAATCGCGCGCGAAGTAATTGCCTTGCTCGACGATCGCGTGGCCGGCGACCTGCTCGGTCAAGCCGCCCGCGCGCAGGTCCAACGCCGCTATGGTTGGGAGGCGCGCCTGCAACCGCTCGATGCGCTGCTCGGCCTACAACCCAACCCCGTTCGTGCTGAGCCTGTCGAAGCACATGCCCCGGACACGCACTTCGACACGCTCAGTGCGAACGGTGTGGGGAGGCGCAGGTGACCGTTCACGCATCGCCCGCTGCGTTTACAGCGCAACCACTCTCCACGACGTGGCAGCGCCCGCTCGCGCTGCTCGTCTTCGCATGGGGGGCGCTGCTCACCATCTTCCACCGCGACGTCGCCGACCTCGCCTTCATCTACTGGAACTCGACCACCTTTGGCCATTGCCTGTTCGTGCTGCCGGTGATCGCGTGGCTGGTGTGGCAGCGGCGCGGCGACCTGGCGCAGGTGATGCCCGCAGCATGGTGGCCGGGGCTGGCGTTGGTGGTGGCGGGCGCCGGCGGCTGGTTCCTGGGCGACATCGCCGGAGTCGCCTTTGCCCGGCACCTCGGGCTCGTCCTGATGCTGCAAGGGGCCGTGGCGGCCATCCTCGGTCCCAACGTCACCCGCGCGATCCTGTTTCCGCTCGCCTATCTCGTCTTCCTGGTGCCGTTTGGCGAGTTTCTGGAAGGACCGCTGCAGGACGTCACGACGGCGATGACGATGCCGCTGCTCCACCTGTTCGGCGTGCCCGCGACCGTCGACGGCGTGCTCATCACGATCCCCAATGGCTATTTCGAGGTGGCGGAGGCGTGTTCGGGGGCGAAGTTCGTCATCGCGATGGTGGCGTACGGCGCGCTGGTCGCGAACGTCTGCTACGTGTCCTGGGGTCGCCGCGCCGCGTTCGTCGCGATGGCGCTGGTCGTACCGGTGATCGCCAACGGCCTGCGCGCGTCCGGCACCATCTATGCCGCACACCTGACCTCGGTCGAGGCGGCGACGGGGTTCGATCACATCGTCTATGGCTGGGTCTTTTTCGGGCTGGTGATGGCGGCGGTGCTCGCGATCGGATGGCGCTGGTTCGATCGCGATCCTGACGCGGCTTGGGTCGATACGACGCGTTTGCAGACGCCGCCCGCGCCCGCGGATCGCTCGGCGGTGACCGGCGCGATCATCGCCATCGCGGTGCTCGCCTATGCGGTCGGCGCACTGCTCGTCGCCCGCAGCGATGCGCTACCGGCTCAGCTCGAGCTGCCCGATGTGCCCGGCTGGACCCGCGTCGAAGTCTCCACCCGCGCGCCGTGGGCTCCCTGGTATCCGACCGCCGACCACGTCCTCAACGGCCGCTACGCCGATGCGCAGGGGCACGTCGTCGATCTCGCCGTCGCGGTCTATGCCGGCCAGCGCGAGGGGCATGAGCTCGTCGGCTTCGGCCAGGGTCTGCTGCGCGAGAACGACCGCTGGGTGAAGGTGATGGACGAACCGAGCATCGCGGGCGGTCGGGTCGAGCGCATCGTGGCGCCGGGGCCGGTAGAACGCGAGGTCGCGACTTGGTATCGCATCGCCGGAACCACAACGGCGAGTGAGCGACGCGTGAAGATCGAGACCCTGAAGGCCAAGCTGATCGGTGGTCCGCAACGCGGCGTCGCGCTGCACCTATCGGCGGAGGGCGGGGAGGGGCCGGCCCCGCGCGCCGCGATCGCCGCGTTCCTGGCCGCCGCCGGGCCCGTCGATACCCTCGCCGACCGCATCGCCGCGGGGCGATAGATGTGCGGCATCGCGGGCGTTTTCTACCCCGCCACTCCCAAGCCGGTGGACCCTGCGCGCATCGCCCTGATGACCGACGTTCAGGCCCACCGCGGCCCCGACGGCGCCGGCGTATGGACCGCCGCGGGAGTGGGGCTCGGCCATCGCCGCCTGTCGATCATCGACGTCGCCGGATCGCCGCAGCCGATGCAGGCCGGGCCGCTGACCATCGTGTACAACGGCGAAGTCTATAATTTCGCCGAATTGCGCACCGAACTGGAGGCGCTCGGCGCGAGGTTCACGACGGCTGGCGATACCGAGGTACTGCTCCACGGTTGGCGCGCGTGGGGGCCGCGCTTGCTCGATCGCCTCGTCGGCATGTTCGCCTTCGCCATCCACGATGCCGATGCGCAGAGCCTGACGCTGGTCCGCGACCGGCTGGGGGTGAAGCCGCTCCATTATGTCGAGCTGTCCGACGGCGGCGTCGCGTTTTCATCGGAATTGAAGGGGCTGCTCGCGCACCCGCTGCTCCGCCGCGAGATCGATCCGCGCGCGATCGAGGATTTCATGGCGCTAGGTTATGTCCCCGACCACGCCTGCATCGTGGCGGGCGTGCGCAAGCTGCCCGCGGGGAGCCTGCTCACGCTCCAGCGCGGGCGGACAATGCCCGACCCGCGGCGCTGGTGGAATATCGACTTCTCGATCCGTGCAAAGGGATCGACGAGAGACCTGTCCGCCGAACTCGCCGATCGCCTGCGTACCGCCGTCCGCGCGCGCATGGTCGCCGACGTGCCGCTCGGCGCCTTCCTTTCGGGCGGGGTCGACAGCTCCGCAGTAGTTGCGTTGATGGCCGAGGCCAGCCCGCGCGCGGTGCGGACGATGAGCATCGGTTTCAACGAAGCAAGCCATGACGAAAGCGCTTACGCCCGCGCCGTCGCCGCGCGCTTCGCCACCGACCACCGCGAACGCATCGTCGCCGCCGACGATTTCGCGCTGATCGACACGCTGGTCGGCGCCTTCGACGAGCCGTTCGCCGATGCCTCCGCGATCGGCATGTACCGGGTGTGCGAACTCGCCCGCGAGGATGTGACGGTGGCGCTGTCGGGCGACGGCGCGGACGAGGCGTTCGCGGGTTACCGTCGCTACAAATTCCACGCCGCGGAGGAGCGGGTGCGCGGTCTGCTCCCCGAACATCTCCGCGCGCGCGTCTTCGGGGCGCTGGGCGGCGCCTATCCGAAGGCCGACTGGGCGCCGCAGGTGTTCCGCGCCAAATCGACGCTGCTGGCGCTCGCCGACGATGGCGCCACCGCCTACGCTCGCGCGGTCGGAGTGACGACGCCCGCGACCCGCGACGCGCTCTACGCCGACCCCTTCCGCCGGGCGCTTGGCGGGCATCGGGGGGAGGACGCAATGATCGCGACGATGCGCGACGCCCCGGCGCGCACCGGCCTCGACGCGGCGCAATATGCCGATCTCCACCATTATCTGCCGGGCGACATCCTGACCAAGGTCGACCGCACCAGCATGGCCGTCAGCCTTGAGGCGCGCGAGCCGCTACTCGACCACCGCCTGCTCGAATTCGCCGCGACCCTGCCGCCGTCGCTGCGCATTCGCGGCGGGCAGGGCAAGTGGCTGATGAAGAAGGCGCTGGAGCCGTGGTTGCCCAAGGACGTGCTCTACCGCCGCAAGATGGGGTTCGTGACGCCCATCAGCGCGTGGTTCCGCGGCCCCCTGGCGGGCCAAGCGGCGGCGCTGGCGAAGTCGCCGGTGCTCGCCACCTGGTTCGACCTGCGCGCGATCGAGCGGCTCGCCGACGACCACCGGAGTGGGCGGGCGGAACATGGCCGGAAGCTGTGGCAGCTGCTGATGCTGGAGCGCAGCGTGGCGCGGGTGTTCGGGTAATCTTCCAACCCGTTCGTTTCGAGTAGTCGTCGAGCTTGTCGAGACGCCGTATCGAGAAATTCTCCGCGACCGATCTCTCGATACGCCTTCTCGACAAGCTCGAAGGCTACTCGAGACGAACGGTATATGTGGTCGGGCTCAATGCAGCTTCGCGATGCTCAGCCCATCCTCCTTCGCCCGCGCCTTCACCGATTCCTCGCTACGCGTCAGCGCCTTGGCGATCGCCTTCAGCGCCATGCCCTTCTTGGCCAGCGTGTGCAGCTTCTGAACCTCGTCCTGCCGCCACGGCTGCTTGTGCCGCTCGAACCCTTCGCCCTTAGCCATGCATGTGCCACCCGAACACGGCCATCGCCGCATGGAGCGTCAGCGCGAACAGGCAAAGGGTCGACAGCGCGAACAGCATGAAGCGCACCGATACCTTGTTGAAGGTCGCCTGCACCAGGCTGTGCGCGATCCGCAGGCCGACATAGCCCCACGCCAGCCACGCGTTGAAGCCGTCGCCGGTCCCCGTCATCGCGATCACCAGCGCGACCGCGTAGAAGATCGTCGGCTGTTCGAGCAGGTGCATGTAGTTGTGGGCAACCCACTGCTTCTCGGGCGGCAGGATAGCGTCGAGCTGCCCCGGCTTGCTCCCGCGCACCTTCGTGATGTCGATTCCCGCCGCCTTCATCGCGGGCAGCCGCGTGACGACCATCCACACCAGCATCACCAGCGTCCACGCGATCAGCACGACCACCGGCTGCAAGATGTCACGACCCATGAAAAAAACCTCCCCCGATTGCGCGGGGGAGGCTGCATCATTCGGTAGTCGAGGGCAATCGCGCGATTGCAAATTCAGTGTGCTCCCGCGCAGGCGGGAGCCCTGGGCAACAATCGGCGGCCCCTGTAACTCTGGGCTCCCGCCTACGCGGGAGCACGGAGTGACTGTCGGTTGGGCTCAGCCGAAAATCGACGCCCACTTCCGCTTCGCCCGGTCCTTCCAGTGCCCGCGATGATAGGCATCGCTCGCCAGCAGCGGCATGACCGACCCGGCCTCGGCGAACACCATCTGCTCGATCCCGGTGTTCACCTTGCCCCACGACGCCGCCTCCTGCAGCGTCGAGGACGAGCACGCCCCGTCGCGGACGTCGGCGACGGTGATCTGCACCGCATACTTGTGAACCGCGACGTCCTCGTGACCCAGGATTTCGGCGCAGACGACGGTGTCCTGGATGAAGTTCTTGGGCACGCCGCCGCCGATCATCAGCAGGCCGGTGGTGCCTGCCTGGATCTTGATCTCGGTCAGCTCGCGGAAGTCGGCGATGGCGTCGAGCACCATGTACGGCTGGCCGGCCTTGGCACGGTCGACCTGGTGCTTGACCAGGCCGAAGCCTGCGGACGAGTCCACGAACGCCGGGCAGAAGATCGGCACGTCATGCTCGTAGGCGAGCTTGACCAGGCTGTTGTCCTTCTTGCCGTGCTCGACGAGGTACTTGCCCATCTCGCGGATGAACGCGCGGCTCGAATAGGGCTTGGCCTCCAGCGTCTCGGCGATCTCGAAGATGGTATGGTCGACGTTCTGAAGCGCTTCCTCGTCGATGTAGGTGTCGTAGATGCGGTCGATGTAGAGCGAGCGCAGCGTGTCGTCGTCCGGGATCTCCAGCGCCTGATAATGCTTGTGGCCAAGCCCTTCGAAGAAATCCATGTCGACGATGGTCGCGCCGGTCGCGACGATCACGTCGACCATGTTGTTGCGCACCAGCTCGGCATACAGGTCCATGCAGCCGCCCGCGCTGGTCGATCCGGCAATCACCAGGCAGACGGTGCAGTCCTTGTCGGCCAGCATCTCGTTGTAGATCTTGGTCGCACGGCCGAGGTCGCGGCTGGTGAAGCTCATGTCCGCCATCGCATCGACGATCGGCCGCGCGTCGAACGACGTGATGTCGATGTGCTTGACCTGCTTCGACAGCAGTTCCGCCTTGCGGGTGTCGTTGATCGGCGGGTTCGCCGCGGCGGTCTTGGTCAGGGTATCGGTCATTTCGATCTCCGTTCCCCTCCCGCTTGCGGGAGGGGCTAGGGGAGGGCGTGTCGCCACTCCGGATAGGAACAAGCCCTCCCCCGACCCCTCCCGCAAGCGGGAGGGGGGAAGAGCGGCGTGAAGCTGAAACCTGTTACAGCGTGACGACGTTCGACGCGACCCGCTCGTCTGCGGCAACGTACAGCGACGCCATCGGTTCGTCGGTAACGATCACCGTCTGGTCCGATCCGAAGCCGTTGAACGTCGTCCGCATCGCGCAGCCATAGGCGCCGAGCATCCCGACCTCGATATAGTCGCCGGCCTGGACGTCTGCGGGCAGCAGGAACGGCCCGGTCATGTGGTCGAGGTCGTCGCACGTCGGGCCGTAGAAGCTGAAGGCCATGTCCTTCGCGCGGCTGTCCGGCTCGCGCAGCAGGCGGACGGGAAAGCGCCAGCCGATGTGCGCGGCGTCGAACAGCGCGCCATAGGCGCCGTCGTTGATGAACAGTTCGTCGCCGCGACGCTTCTCGACGCGCACGATCAGCGACGAATATTCGGCGCACAACGCGCGGCCGGGTTCGCACCACAGTTCCGACGAATAGCTGACCGGCAGCGATTCGAACGCGCGGTGGATCGTCTCGAAATACCGCTCCAGCGCCTGCGGCTCCATGCCGGGATAGACGGATGGGAAGCCGCCACCGACGTCGATCACATCGACCGTCACCGCCGCCTCGACGATGGCTGCGCGCACCCGCTCCATAGCCTGCGCATAGGCGTCGGGCGACATCGCCTGGCTACCGACGTGGAAACAGATGCCGAGCGCGTCGGCCGCCTGGCGTGCCGCGAACAGCAGCGCTTTGGCCTCGTCGGGCATCACCCCGAACTTGGACGCGAGCGACAGCTTCGACAGGTCCGACGACACGCGGATGCGAACGCACAGCGTCAGGTCCGCGGCGGCCACGCCGTTCCACGTCGTCGCGCGGACGATCTTCTCCAGCTCCTCGAGCGAATCGAGGCTGAAGGTGCGCACGCCGTGTTCGAAATACGCCTGGTGGATCGCTTCCTCGGCCTTGACCGGGTGCATGAAGCACAGGGTCGCCTCCGGCAGCTCGCGCGCCACCAGCCGCACTTCACCCAGCGACGCGACGTCGTAATGCGTGATACCGCTGTCCCACAGGATGTGGAGCAGGTCCGGGCTCGGGTTCGCCTTCACCGCATACATCGACCGGCCCGGAAACTTCTCCACGAAGAAGCGGGCGGCGCGCGCAGCGGCGTGCGGACGAACGAGCGTCACCGGCTGGACCGGTGCGCCCTTGGCGATTGCGACGGCGTTGTCGGCCGTCGAGGGGACAGCTAGCCCCAGCGCTCGATGATCGTTGTGCAATTCAAGGGACCTCCAGTGCCAGGGGCACGCCCCCGGTCTTCAGCTACGAAAATCACTGCCTTGCGGTGGAAGTCCCATGGGGCAGCGGAGGCGGGCAAATAGGGTCACCGGACCCCCATGTAAAGAGTTTCTATCGCATCGCTTTTGCGGCAAGGACGAGCCGTGACCATCGTGCGACAACCGACCCGCGCCGGGGTGCGCGACGCCGCGGCAAAGGTGGCGGCCATCCTGCCGCCCACGCCGCTTTTCTTCGCCGAAATCAAGGGGGTGGAGGTCGCCTTCAAGGCCGAGTCTCTGCAACCGATCGGCGCGTTCAAGATCCGCGGCGCGTGGCACCGCCTGACCGCGATCGACGAATCCCAGCGATCGAAGGGCGTCGTCGCCTTCTCCAGCGGCAACCATGCGCAAGGGGTGGCTTGGGCGGCGCGCGAGCTCGGCATGCCCGCGGTCATCGTGATGCCCGAGGATGCGCCGCGCGTGAAACGCGATTCGACCCTCTCGCTCGGCGCCGAAGTTGTCGGCTGCGACCGCGGCAAGGGCGTGCGTGAGAAGATCGCCGCGCATCTGGCCCACGCCCGCGGTGCGGTGCTGGTGCCGAGCTTCGACGACGCCTGGGTGATCGAGGGACAGGGCAGCGTCGGCATAGAGGCCGAGGACCAGTTCGAGGAATTCGGGCTGGACGACGGCATCGTCCACGTCGTCACGCCCTGCGGCGGCGGCGGGCTGGCCGCCGGCCTCGCGCTCGCGCTGCCCGACGCCGCGATCACCGTGGTCGAGCCCGAGGGTTGGGACGACATGCGCCGCAGCCTTGAGGCCGGCTGGATCGAGGAGGCCGCCGACGAGGCGCCCCCCACCGCTTGCGATTCGCTCCAGACGCGGCGGGTGTCGCAACTGACCTTCGACGTCCTCTCCCGCCGATCGGCCACCGGCGTGGCCGTGGCCGAAGCCGAAATCCGCACCGCCCAACGCTGGGCCGCGCATAATTTGCGGATAGTGGTCGAGCCCGGCGGAGCGGTGGCGATCGCGGCGTTGCTCGCCGGCAAGGTGACGCCCGAGGAGGGTATGCTGGTGATCGTGTCGGGCGGCAACGTCGATGCGGACGCTTATGCCGCGGTGTTGGGGCGCGATGACTGATTTCGCCCTATCCCCGCTCGCGCACACCCCATTACCGTGCGTGTCGAGTAGAGACCGAGTAGCGGCGCAGCCGCGTATCGAGGGCTCGTATCGAGACAGCGTTGCCTGGGCGCAGCCTCTCGATACGCGCTTTCGATACGGCCTGCGGCCTGTTCAATCGCTACTCGAGACGAACGGAGGAGGGGGGAGGCAGTGACCAATCTCTTTCCCGCCATCGCCATGCTTGCCGTCTTCGCCCTGACCTTCGGTGGCATCCAACTCCTGCGCCGCGGCAGGGCGGATCGCACGAAGGGCGTGCTGATGCTGGTCTGCGCCGCGGTGTTGCTAGGGAATGTGGCGATCTGGACGGTTTAAAAGTGAATTTTGGTAATTTGGCCCACAAATCGCTCGGGTTTTGCCTTTAACATTAAGACATTTTTCCTAAAGTTTGCATCGATACGATTGCTGTGCTTGCATCTTCTATGCGGCAATCTCTTGAACGTCTTGAATAGGGGAGCATTATGCGGTTGGTCGACCGACGAGAGCCTCTAAAGGCGATGCTGGTATTGATTGCGGTTGTCATAATACTTATAGAATTTTACCTCATTGTGGGCGGCCGATGGATTTTCATAGCTTCATCCGAATATCAAACTAGCGACGCGGTGTCTGAGAGATTCTATCAACGCGACGCCACGGCGCATTGGAGAGTGCTTAATTGCCGCTACTGGACCGGTAGGTCGGCCCAAGAGATAACCTTCGGATCACAGTAGGAGACAGCACCGCGAGAATGCCCGTTCATATTGGCTGCTTCGTGAGTTTGATCTAACTTATCAGCGCTTTTCTAAAAGCACCGCCATCGGCAAAGCCGATGCCGTCGGACGGCGCCGGTAGCGCCGCCGGCCGGGCGTGGCCCAGCTTCGCACTTCGCCTCAGCGAATAGGCGAATTCGGGTCCAGCCGCATGTCCAGATACTTGTCCACGCTGCCCATCAACTGCGGCATTTCGTGTTCGAAGAAGTGGTTCGCGCCCGGAATCGTATCGTGGTGGATGGTGATGTGGCGCTGGGTGCGCAGCTTGTCGACCAGCTTCTGGACCGCGAGCGGGGTGACGACTTCGTCGTTCTCGCCCTGGATGATGATGCCGCTCGACGGGCAGGGCGCCAGGAACGTGAAGTCGAACATGTTGGCCGGCGGCGCGATCGAGATGAAGCCGCGGATTTCCGGGCGGCGCATCAAGAGCTGCATGCCGATCCACGCGCCGAAGCCGAAGCCCGCGACCCACGTCGTCGACGCTTCCGGATGGAAGCTCTGCACCCAGTCGAGCGCGCTCGCCGCGTCGGACAGTTCGCCGATGCCGTTGTCGAAAACGCCCTGGCTCTTGCCCACGCCGCGGAAGTTGAAGCGCAGCGTCGCAAAGCCACGGCGCTGGAACGTCTTGTAGAGTTCCTGGACGATCCGGTTGTTCATCGTGCCCCCGGACGACGGGTGCGGATGCAGGATCATCGCGACCGGCGCGCGGGGGCGGGGGGCGGGGGCGAAACGCCCTTCGAGGCGGCCTTCGGGTCCGGGGAAAATGACTTCTGGCATCGGGCGACCTGCGATCTGAAAAAGGGCGCGGAACCATGCGGACGCATGGCGCGCGAAGAGCACGGCGCTATATAAGGGTGGCGCGCCGACGCGCAATCACTTCGAAAGGCCGCTGCCCTGCCGACCCGCCTGTACCTCGATCACGCCGCGACGACGCCGCTGCACCCGACCGCGGCGCAGGCGGTGACGCGCGGGCTGGCGACCTGGGCCAATCCGTCGTCCCCGCACGCCGAGGGGCGCCAGGCCCGCGCCGCGTTGGAAAGCGCGCGCAACGTCATCAAGGGCGCGTACGGCTGGGCGGGCGAGCTGATCCTGACCAGCGGCGCCAGCGAGGCGATCGGCATGGCGCTGACCCGCGCGCAGGCCGCGAGTCGCATCATCGCCGCGACCGAGCACGACGCGGTGCTGCGCGTCGCCCCCGATGCGATCCGCCTGCCGGTCGGCAGCGACGGGCGAGTCGATCCGCACGTGCTGCGCGAGCTGCTCGCTGACGCGCCCGCCCCGGCGCTGGTCGCGATCCAGTGGGGCAACAGCGAAACCGGCGTGATCCAGCCGCTGCGCGCGATCGCCGACGTGGTGACCGAAGCGGAAGGCGTGTTGTTCGTCGATGCCGCGCAGATGCCCGCCAACTGGCGCGGCGAGGACCAGCCGCAGGACGTCGCCGACCTGATCGCCATTTCCGGCCACAAGCGCGCCGGCCCCGCTGGCATCGGCGGGCTGCTTGTACGCAATCTCGCCCTGCTGCTGCCGACCGGCGGACAGGAGCGCGGCTATCGCGGCGGGACCGAGAATGTGCCGGCTGCACTCGGCTATGCCGCCGCGGTCGCCATCCCCGAGGATCTGGCGGCGATGGCCGGCATGCGCGCGCGGCTGGACGCTGCGATCGCGGCGCTCGGCGGCGAAGTCGTCGCCGGCACCGCCCCGCGCAGCCCGCACATCGCCTCCTATCGCCTGCCCGGCCTGTCGGCGGCGGCGCAACTCATCCGGTTCGACATGGCGGGAATCGCGGTGTCGGCGGGATCGGCGTGCTCGTCGGGGACGATGCGCCCCAGCCACGTGCTCGGCGCGATGGGGTGGGAGGGGGCGGCTGCGGGCGAGGTCATCCGCGTCAGCTTCGGGCGCGACACGACGCCTGCCGATATCGAACGCTTCATCACCGCCTGGGCGAACATCGCCCGCGAAGTGCGCGCGCGCGCCGCCACCACCACAGAGACGCCGGCGTGACCTATCTCGATTACCAGGCGACGACCCCGCTGGCCCCCGAGGCGCTGGCGGCGATGTTGCCCTGGCTGGAGCATCAGCACGCCAACCCCCATTCCGCCCACGCCCCGGGCCGTGCCGCGCGTGCCGCGGTGGAGGCGGCACGCGCACAGGTCGCCGCGCTGTTACCTACAGGGGGCACGGTCACCTTCACCAGCGGCGCGACCGAGGCGCTGAACTGGGCGATCAAGGGCACGCGCGGGGGCATCGTGACGCTGGCGACGGAGCATGCCGCGGTGCTCGACACCGTCACCGCGAGCGGACGCGCCGCCACCGTGTCGCCGGTCGACCAAGACGGGCGCGCCGACCCGAACATCCCCGCCGGCACCGGGCTGGTCGCGGCGATGCTGGTCAACAACGAGATCGGCGTGATCCAGCCAATCGCCGCCATCGCCGCGCGCGCGCGCGACGCCGACGCGCTGATGCTGTGCGACGCGGTGCAGGGCTATGGCCGCATCGCCATTCCCGACGGCTGCGACCTGATCGCCATATCCGCGCACAAGATCCACGGACCGAAGGGCATCGGCGCGCTCTGGATTCGCGACGGTATCACGCTCGCCTCGCTGCTTCACGGCGGCGGGCAGGAGGCGGCGGGACGCTCGGGCACGCTCAGCCCGGCGCTGTGCGCAGGCTTCGGTGCCGCGGCGAAGCTCGCCGCCGACCGATCCGACGCCGACGCCGCGCACGTCGCCCGCTTGTTCGACCGCGCGCTCGATCGGCTCGGGGCGGACTGGGTCGTCAACGGATCGCTCGAGCAACGCTACAAGGGCAACCTCAACATCCGCCGCGACGGCCTCGACGTGGCGCGGTTGATGAGCGAGTGCCGCGACATCGCCTTTTCGGCGGGATCGGCCTGCGCCAGCGGATCGGGGCGGCCCAGCCACGTGCTCCGCGCGCTCGGGCTCACCGACGCGCAGGCCCGCTCCAGCATCCGCATCGGCTTCGGACGCTACACCACGGAGGCCGAACTGATCGCCGCGCTCGACCGCATCGACGCCGCCGCCCGCGCCCAGCGGATCGCGGCATGATCCGCGTCCGTTTCGTCGCCACCGACGGCAGCGTGCAGGCGGTCGATGCGCCCGAGGGCTATGCCCTGCTCGAAGTCGGGCAAAACGCCGGCCAGCCGCTGGAGGGCACGTGCGAGGGGCAGATGGCGTGCTCCACCTGCCACGTCATCGTCGCGCCCGAGGATTTCGCCCGCCTGACCCCGGCAAGCGAGGAGGAGGAGGACATGCTCGACCTCGCCCTCGGCGCCTGCCGTACCAGCCGGCTGGCGTGCCAGATCGTGCTGACCCCCGAGCTCGACGGCCTGACCGTCCGCATGCCGCCCGGCGCGCGCAACATGCAGGGGCGGTAGGCCAAGCTGAACGAAGCGTTCAGGCGAGGCTCATGGCCGGGGCCTATCTTCACCCGAAGCCCGCGTAATGGGCGAGTTGAGGAGATGGACCATGAAATTGTTCGCTCTTGCAGCGGCCGGACTGGTCGCGGTGACCGGCATCGCCGCCACCCCGGCCGAGGCGCAGTACCGCGGTGACGGCTATTATCACCAGGACCGCGGCTGGAACGATAGCCGTGACTACCGCCGCTGGGACCGCGACCGCAACTGGCGCGACGACCGCGGATGGCGCGGCGACCGACACTGGCGCGGCAACCGCGGCTGGCGCGACCGCAGCCGCGTCGCGTGCCGCTGGGACCGCGGCTATTATGGCCGGGTGAAGCGGTGTTTCCGGGTGTATCGGTGAGGCGGGTGGATGGTTGAGGCCATCCGCCCAAACCACATCCGTTCGCTTCGAGTAGGGATCGAGCTTGTCGAGAGCCCGTATCGAGAAGGCCCCTCGATGAGGCACCCCCCTCTCGATACGTCGTCTCGACAAGCTCGACGACTACTCGACGCGAACGGAATTGGGGTGGGGAGCGGGACGCCAGGGTGTGTATCCGTGCTGCGGCGCATGGCGTAAGTTAACGACCCCTCTAGCGAACGACAGCTCAAGACCGCTTGCGACACACAACCGCTTGATCGCGCCGCGCTCTCCCCCTATCTGCGCCCACGGAAGTCGGGCGGACGGGGTCGTCGCCAACCTGGTCAGATCCGGAAGGAAGCAGCCACAACGATTTCGCCCCGGGTCGTCCGGCTTCCACCGCATAGTTTGCAAGAGCGCGATTGTATCGCGCCATGCAAACAAGCGCGGCCGGCGGGCCAAGCCCGTCCGACGACGCGGCTTCGCCGCGGCGCAGCCGCCCGGCAAATTACCCAGCAATCACAACGACTTGCGCTGATCAACTCGGATGCGCAGCACTTTCCTCGCTCGCCGGCGTCCGCCCGTTATCCTGAATCGCATCGCTATACGCGGCTGTTTCGTCAGCCACCCCGGCCTCCTCGATCTTCTTCGCCGCGTCTTTCGCATCGATGTCGGTCGGTTTCCGCTCGTCCATGCCATCCTCCTGTGTCACACCCCATCAACGCGCCGACCGCGGATAAGCCCCCCAAGTTTCGCTGTCCTAAGCATTCGCCCGGCGCTAATCCGGAACGCATGATCCCGCCGCTCCCGACACCTGCGACCCTGCCGCCCCGCACCCCCCCGATCGGCCGTCAACTTTGTCAACATTCGCGCAGGCACGCGGCGTGAGCGACGGCTTCGATCTCGGCGAGCCGCCGCAGCCCAAGGGCGCCGCCTACCGCGTGCTGGCGCGCAAATATCGGCCGCAGACGTTCAGCGAGCTGATCGGCCAGGACGCGATGGTCCAGACGCTGGGCAATGCCATCAAACGCGACCGGCTGGCGCACGCCTTTCTGCTGACCGGGGTGCGCGGGGTCGGCAAGACGTCGACCGCGCGGCTGATCGCGAAGGCGCTCAACTGCATCGGTCCGGACGGGCAGGGCGGGCCGACGATCGACCCGTGTGGCGTGTGCGAGCCGTGCCGCGCGATCGCCGAGGGCCGCCATATCGACGTTATCGAGATGGACGCCGCCAGCCACACCGGCATCGACGATATCCGCGAGATCATCGAGGCGTCGCGCTATGCCGCGGTGTCGGCGCGCTACAAGATCTACATCATCGACGAAGTCCACATGCTGTCGAAGGCCGCGTTCAACGGCTTGCTGAAGACGCTGGAGGAGCCGCCCGGCCACGTGAAGTTCCTGTTCGCCACGACCGAGGTGAACAAGGTGCCGGTGACCGTCCTGTCGCGGTGCCAGCGGTTCGACCTGAAGCGCATCCCCGCCGACCTGCTCGCCGATCACTTCGCGCGGGTGGTGAAGGCCGAGGGCGTCGAGGCGGAGGGCGACGCGCTCGCCCTGATCGCCCGCGCGGCGGAAGGCTCGGCGCGTGACGGCCTGTCGATCCTCGACCAGGCGATCGCGCATGCCGATATCGAGGGCGGGGCGGTGAACGCCGCCGCGGTTCGCGACATGCTGGGCCTCAGCGACCGCGGCGCGATCCGCGCGCTGTTCGCCGCGCTGCTGGCGGGCGAGGCGGCGCCGGCGCTGGCCGCGCTCCGCCAGCAATACGACCTCGGCGTCGATCCGGCGGCGGTGATGAAGACGCTGCTCGAAACGGTGCACGGCGTGACGCTCGCCAAGCTCGGGGCCGACATGGGCGCAGGCCAGGCGGCGGAGGAGCGCGAGGCGCTGGCCGACTGGGCGGCGGGGCTGTCGTTCCCGGCGCTCCATCGCCTGTGGCAATTGCTGCTGAAGGGCCATGAAGAAGTGTCGCGCGCCGCGCTGCCGATCGAGACGGCGGAGATGGCGCTGTTGCGCGTGATCCATGCCGCCAGCCTGCCCGATCCCGGCGAGCTTGCCCGCCAGATCGCGACCGGCGCCACGCCGACCGCGCCTGCGCTCCCTGATCGCGCCGCCACGCCCGCCGAATCGGCGTTGCCGAGCAGCGTCGCTGCGCTTGCCGACCTGCTGGAAGGGGCGAGCCGCCATGTCCTTGCCGCCGGGGTCCGCAACCGCCTGCGCCCGGTGCGCTACGACCCGCCCGAACTGGTGATGAGCAGCGCGGTGCCGATGCCCGCCGACTTCGCCCGCGACCTCGCCACCGACCTGCGCACGATCACCGGGCGGGCGTGGAAGGTGACGAGCGATCCCGCGCAGGGCGAGCCCACGCTCGTCGAGCAGGCCGCGGCGGTGAAGGATGCGGAGCGGGCCGCCGTGCTCGCCTCTCCGATCGTCGCGGCGGCGATGGACCATTTCCCCGATGCCGAGTTGATCGGCTGGACGAACAGCAAAAGGGCATGAAGCAGTGAAGAGCATCGAAGACATCATGGCGATGGCGCAGAACGTCCAGGCCGAGCTGACCAAGGCGCAGGCCAATCTCGACGAGATCGAGGTCGAGGGCGCGTCGGGCGGCGGTCTGGTCAAGGTGAAGGCGTCGGCGAAGGGCCGCATCATCGCGATCGACATCGACGCGTCGTTGCTGCAGCCGAGCGAGAAGCAGATGGTCGAGGATCTGGTCGTCGCCGCCTTCAACGACGCCAAGGCGAAGGCGGATGCCGCATCGCAGGCGGAGATGGGCAAGATGACCAGCGGCCTGCCGCTGCCCCCGGGCTTCAAGCTGCCGTTCTGATGCGATCGTTGCGCGGCGGGAACGTAATTCGCGCGGCGCCGTTATCGCCCCATCATCAAGTGTAATGAAGGGGATGCGTAATGAGCGATGATCGAGTGACCGAGACGACTGTCGTCCGTGAACAGCCTGTGCACACCACGACCGTCGTCGAGCGGAGCGGTGGCGGCGGCGGGCTGCTGATCGGGCTGATCGTCCTGATCGTGGTCGCGGTCGGTGCCTTCTTCCTGCTGACCCAGAACAGCAGCGAGACGCGCAAGAACAACGCCATCACCGCCGCGGCCAAGGACGTCGGGTCCGCCGCGAAGGACGTCGGCGATTCAGCCAAGAAGGCCGTCGAGTAACGCCATTCGCGTAGATGTAGGGCTGGAGTCGTGGGCGCAAAGCCTGCGGCTCCGGCCCTATCCTATTTCAGGCAGGCATCGAGCCCGTCGTTCCGCACGACCCCGATCCGCCGGCTGATCGTGTTGCCATATCGGCGCGTGAACCCCGTGGGGCTGATCCCCGCGCGCTTCTTGGGGAGCGGCAGCACCGCCGCCAGCTGCGCCGCCTCGCGCGGGGTCATTGTGCCCGCACCATGCCGGAAATAGCGCCGCGACCCGGCCTCGACCCCGTAGGTGCCGATGCCCGTCTCCGCGACGTTCAGATAGACTTCCATGATCCGGCGCTTGCCCCAGATCGTCTCGATCAGGACCGTGAAATACGCCTCCAGCGCCTTGCGCGCATAGCCGCCGCCCTGGAACAGGAAGACGTTCTTCGCGGTCTGCTGGCTGATCGTCGATCCGCCGCGGATGCGCCCGCCCTTGCTGTTGCGATACGCCGCCGCCGCGATCGCCTTATAGTCGAAGCCCGAATGCGCGCAGAATCGCGAATCCTCCGCCGCAATCGCCGCGCGGGGCATGTCGCCGTCGATCCGGCTGAGCGGCACCCAGTCCTTGGTCACGCCGTGCCCGCCGATGACGTCGCCGATCATCGTCCAGGTAATCGGCGGCGGCACGAAGCGGTAGAGGATCGTCATCCCGACCGATGCGAGCAGGAAGGCGAGCACGACTGCTCCGATCCAGCGCATAATTCGCTGGGTCAGCGTCGGGCCCGTCTTTCGACGGCGGCGTGCGGTGGTGGTGCGGGCGTGGGCTGGCATCACCCGACGCCTAGGAGCAATCGCCCGCGGGTTTCAACCCCGCCTGCGACAGGGGTCAGACGGCAAGCAGTCGCTTGCCGCCGGCCAGGCGCATCATCGCCTTCTGCAGCTTCTCGAACGCCCGCACCTCGATCTGGCGGACGCGCTCGCGGCTGACGCCGTACACCTGGCTCAGTTCCTCCAGCGTCTTGGGCTCGTCGGTCAGGCGACGTTCGGTCAGGATGAACTTCTCCCGATCGTTCAGGTCGTCCATCGCCTCGACCAGCATGTCGTGACGCACGGTCTTTTCCTGCGCGTCGGCGACGATCGTGTCCTGCAGCGGCGCATCGTCGGCCAGCCAGTCCTGCCACTGACCCTCGCCATCTTCGCGCATCGGCACGTTCAGCGACGTGTCGCCGCCCATCGCCATGCGGCGGTTCATCGAGGTCACCTCATCCTCGGTTACGCCCAGGTCAGTCGCGATCTTGGTGAGGTGCTCGGGTGACAGGTCGCCGTCCTCGAACGCATCCAGCTTCGACTTCATCCGGCGCAGGTTGAAGAACAGCTTCTTCTGCGCCGCGGTCGTGCCCATCTTCACCAGCGACCAGCTGCGCAGGATGAATTCCTGGATCGACGCGCGGATCCACCACATCGCATAGGTTGCGAGGCGAAAACCGCGATCGGGCTCGAATTTCTTCACACCCTGCATCAAGCCGATGTTGCCCTCGGAAATCAGCTCGCTGACCGGAAGGCCGTAGCCGCGATAACCCATCGCGATCTTCGCGACGAGGCGCAGGTGGCTGGTGACCAGCTGGGCCGCGGCCTCAGGGTCGCCATGCTCCTGAAACCGCTTGGCGAGCATGTACTCCTGCTCGGGCGCCAGAATCGGGAATTTCTTGATCTCGGCCAGATAGCGGTTGAGGCTCTGCTCCCCGCCGAGTGCAGGAATCGTCGCCGGGACGTTGCTGCCGTTTGCCATGACCTCGAATTCTCCCTTCAGCGCGCACCCGCCGTTCCGCGGCACCGCACAATATCTATACGAGAAGCTGGTTGAACAGTTCCTGCATGTCAGCAGGCATTTCGCTATCGAACGCCAAAGCGTTACTTGTGAGCGGGTGGATGAACCCCAGATGCGCCGCGTGCAATGCCTGCCGGCGGAAATCCAGCGTTTCCAGCAGCGCCCTATGGGCCGGTTTTGTTCTACCGTAAACCGGGTCGCCGAGCAAGCCGTGGCCGATCGACGTCATGTGGACGCGCACCTGATGCGTGCGCCCGGTTTCCAGCCGGCATTCGACGAGCGCCGCCTCCCGAAGCGGGCGGACCATGCGGTAGTGCGTTACCGCGCGTTTGCCGTTCGGCACGATCGCGACCTTCTTGCGGTTTTGCGCGCTGCGGGCGAGCGGCGCGTCGACGGTGCCTTCGCTTGGCGACGGACGCCCCGAAACGATCGCCTTGTAGCGGCGGTCGATGCTGTGCGCCTTGAACTGGCGGGCGAGGCCGACGTGCGCGCGGTCGGTCTTGGCGGCCACCATCAGCCCCGACGTGTCCTTGTCGATCCGGTGGACGATCCCGGGACGCGCGACCCCGCCGATGCCCGACAGCGATCCCCCGCAATGATGGAGCAGCGCGTTGACCAGCGTCCCGTCGGGATTGCCCGCCGCGGGATGGACGACGAGGCCCGCGGGCTTGTCGATCACGATCAGATGCTCGTCCTCATACGCCACCACCAGATCGATCGCCTGCGCTTCATTGTGGGCGGGCGCTGGGTCGGGCACCAGAATCGTGAACACCGCATCGGCAGCGGCCTTTCGTGCCGGATCTCGGATCAGGCCGTCGGGACCGGTGACCTGCCCGGTCGAGATCAGCGCCTTCAGCCGCTCGCGCGACATCGCCGGGACTGCATCGGCCAGCGCGCGATCAAGCCTCCAGCCATCGGCAGAGGCGGCGATGCGCGCTTCGATAGTGGAAACCCCCCGGTCCATGTGGCACGCGAGATGGGGATGACGCTCAGGATTTCAAGATCGGTGGCGGACGCCATCCTCGCCGAAGCGCGCGCCGGCGGGAGTCGCGAAGTGTGCGGCCTCCTGTTCGGCAGCGCGACGCGAATCGACACCGCCCTTCGCTGTGCGAACGTCGCCGAAACCCCCCACCGCGCGTTCGAGATCGATTCCGCCGCGCTGCTCGCCGCCCACCGTGCCGCGCGCGGCGGTGGGCCGCGGATCGCCGGTTGCTACCATTCGCACCCCTCGGGCACCGCCACGCCCTCACTACGCGACGCCGCCGCGGCGGCGCCGGACGGCTGGCTGTGGGTGATCGCCGGCGGCGGGGCGCTCGCCGCGTTTCGCGCGGTGGCCGCGGGCGCGATCCACGGGCGGTTCGATCCCGTCCCGCTCGTGATCGACGAAGGCTGAGCCGCTTGCGGCCAAGCCGGTTGCGGCCAAGCCGGTTGCGGCGGCGGCCAAGGTCCGCGTAAAGCCGGTGGATTGCCGGGAGCCCAACGCCTTGACCCTGTCCCCTACCGATTTCGCCAGCGTGCTCTGTTCGCGCCTGTGCCACGACCTGCTGAGCCCGGTCGGCGCGCTCAACAACGGGCTGGAGCTGCTGGCTGACGAGCACGACCCGGAGATGCGCGCGCGCTGCCTGGAACTGCTGTCGGAAAGCGCGAAGGCATCGGCAAACAAGCTGAAATTCTTCCGCCTAGCGTTCGGCGCGGCGGGCGGATTCGGCGAGAGCGTCGACACGCGGGAAGCGCGCGCAGCGATCAGCGGGCTGTTCGGCGACAACCACCGCGTCAAGGTCGGCTGGATGGTGGAGGAAGAGACGCTACCCAAGGGCGCCATCAAGGTTTTGCTGAACCTCGCGATGATAGGCGGCGACGCGCTGGTGCGCGGCGGGCAGCTGGATATAGGGGCTGAGACGGTCGGCGATCATGTCGAGATCGTGATCCGCGCGGAGGGTCAGCGCATCATCCTCGACGAGGAAATCCGCGCGACGCTGAGCGGTGAGGGCGACGGGGCGGTATCGGCGCGGTCGGCGGCGGCGCACCTCGCCCGGTCGCTGGTGCTGGAGGGCGGCGGCGAGCTCCAGGTGTCCGACGCAGACTCACCCGTGCTAATGTTCGGCGCAATTCTGGGCGCGGCGTAAACGGCGCCTTAACCAGCATCGTCCAAGGATCGTCCGTCAGTGCGGCGGGGACCGATGGACGAGCTTCTTCAGGAATTCATTGCCGAAACGCGCGAGACGCTCGAGGCTCTCTCGGGTGAGATCGTCGCGTGGGAGGCTGATCCGGCCGATCGCGCGCGGCTCGATGCGATCTTCCGCTTCGTCCATACCGTCAAGGGCAGCTGCGGCTTCCTCGACCTGCCGCGGCTCGCGCGGCTGAGCCATGCTGCGGAGGACGTGTTGGCCGCGGTGCGCGACGGCACCCGCACGCCCGACCGCGCACTCGTCAACGCCGTCCTGGCGATCGTCGACCGCATCGGCGAGCTGGCCGAGGCTATCGATGCCGAAGTCGCGCTGGACGACAGTGGCGAGGACATGCTGATCGCCGCGCTGGCCGAGGGGCAGGAGGCGATTGTCGCCACTGCGCCGACGGGGCCGCGCGCGCCGGCGCGCAGCGTCCGCCTGAACGTCGACCTGCTCGACCGGATGATGTCGGGCATGTCGGACATGGTGCTCGCCCGCAACGAACTCGCCCGGCGCGTGCGCGACGAGGATCCCGATCCGGCGCTGGAGGCGGCGCTGGAGCGGCTGTCGGCGACCGTCGCCGACATGCGTGATACCGTCACCCGGACCCGGATGCAGACCGTGGACGCGCTGTTCTCGGCCCTGCCGCGGATGGTGCGCGACACCGCCGCCAGCCTCGGCAAGTCGGTGACGCTGCACATCGAGGGCGCCGACGTCGAGCTCGACCGCGAGATGATCGAGGTGATGCGCGACCCGCTGGTCCATATCATCCGCAATTCGATCGACCACGGTATCGAGCCGCCCGCGATCCGCCGAGCCGCCGGCAAGCGCGAGAACGGGCGCCTGACCGTCAGCGCGCGCCAGTCGGGCAACCAGATCGTGATCGAGATCGCCGACGACGGGCAGGGGATCGACACCGACCGCCTGATCGCGAAGCTGGTCGCGAACGGCGCCCGCGACGAGCGCGAACTGCGCGCGCTGAGCGCCAAGGCCAAGCGCGAGCTGGTGTTCGAGCCGGGCCTGTCGAGCAAGGATATCGTCTCCGACGTGTCAGGGCGCGGCGTCGGCATGGACATCGTGCGCACCGCGATCGAACAGATCGGCGGGCGGATCGAACTGGACAGCGTCGTCGGCCACGGCCTGCGCATCGCCATCCACGTGCCGCTGACGCTGTCGATCATCCCGACGATCGTCGTCGGCGCGGGCGACCAGCGGTTCGCTATCCCCCGCCAGGCGATCGAGGAGATCGTGAGCGAACATGGCGAGGCGATCCGCATCGACCAGATCGGCGACAGCCAGGTGGTGACCGTCCGCGATCGCCGCCTGCCGCTGGTCGATCTCGCGGGACGACTACGGCTCGCCGCACCGGCGTCCGCGCAGCCGCGGATGCTGGTGATCGTGGGGATCGGCGTCGGCAGCTATGCCGTCGCGGTCGACGCGGTGCTGGACGCCGAGGAGCTGGTGGTAAAGCCCGCCGCGCCCGCGGTGATGGCGTGCGGCCTGTTCGCGGGCCAGACCCTGCCCGACACCGGGCGCCCGATGCTGCTGCTCGACTGCGCCGGGTTCGCAAACGACGCCGGGCTCCAGTTCGAGCGGGTCGCCGCGTTCGAGGACGACAGCGAAAAGATCGCCGATCCGACCGTATCGGCGCTGATGTTCCGCGACCTCGACGATCGGGTGCGCGCCATCGCGCTGGCCATCGTCGACCGCGTGGAAAGCGCCGCGCCCGATGCCATTTCGCATGCCGCCGGGCGCCTGCGCCTGACCGTCGACGGCCACATCATTCCGATCGCCGCGGTCGTCGATCCCGCCGGACACGGCACCGTCGGCATCCTGCGGCTGAAGGACGGGGCGAGCGAACTCGCCTACGCCATCGCCGAGCCGCTGGATATCGTGACCCTGCCCGCCGATGCGGTGTCCTCGGTCGGCGTCGGCCTGGTTTCGGGCGTGGTGCTGATCGACGACCAGCCGGTCGAGCTGCTCGACCCGCACTGGCTGTTCGCCACCCACGCCGCGTCCGCCGGCACCGCCGACGAACGTCCGCTCTGCCTGATCGAGGGCGATGCCGCCTGGTTGACGCATTTCGTCCGCCCGATGCTGGAACAGGCCGGATACCGCGTGACGGCGACGCTGGGCCGCGGCGATGCGCCCGCGGCGGTGCTGCGACTGGACGAGCCCGGCGATGCGGGCGGGGAGGGCGGGGGCGCCGTCATTCGCCTGGCCCACGCACCGGGCGGTATCGGCGGAATCTACCGCTACGACCGCAATGCCATCCTCGCCGCGGTGGCGGCCCGGGTCTCTGGAACCGCCGCATGATGGAAGACCTCTACCTGATCGCCCACGTCGCCGGTCGCACCGTCGCCATCGCCTCTGCGCAGGTCGAATCGGTGGTCGATATCGGCGAGGTCACCGCCGTGCCGCGCGCGCCCGACCAGGTCCGCGGTCTCGCCGCGCTGCGCAGCCGGGTGGTGACCGTCGTCGATACCCGCGCCGCACTGGGGCTGGAGGGGCGCAGCGCCTCGGGCCGCGCCATCATCGTCCATGACGAGGGGCATCATTACGCGATGCTGGTCGATGCCCTCGACGATATCGCGCCGTTCGTGCGCCAGCCGCTGGCGGGCGGCATCGGCCTGTCGCCGGCTTGGCGCCGGGTCGCGCTCGGCCTGATCGAGCGCGACGGCGAGCCGGTGCTGGTCGTCGACCTCAACGCGCTGATCCCGCGCGGGCTGGCGGCGGCGGCATGAAATCGTTTCGATTAACGCGACGCTTACGCTTGTGCGCCCATGAAGGGACGGCAACGCCTGCAACGGGAAGTGCGAACACATGAAGACCTGCCTCGTCGTCGACGATTCCAAGGTGATCCGCAAGGTCGCCCGTCACATCCTCGAAACCCTCGATTTCGAGGTGCGCGAGGCCGGTGACGGTCGTGAGGCGCTCGATGCCTGCATGGCGACGCCGCCCGACGTGATCCTGCTCGACTGGAACATGCCGGTGATGAGCGGCATGGATTTCCTGCGCGCGCTGCGCGACACCGACATCGGATCGAAGCCGAAGGTCGTGTTCTGCACGACCGAGAACGGCATGGCCTATATCCGCGCCGCGATCGAGGCGGGCGCCGACGAATATGTCATGAAGCCGTTCGATCGCGAAACGCTAGAGAGCAAACTCCAGATCGTCGGCATGGCCTGAGCGTTCCCGTGACGCTCGCCACCCATAATCGGATCGAGGCGGAGCCCGCGCCGTCGATCGCCAGCGTGCTGATCGTCGACGATTCGATCGTCGCGCGGGCGGCATTCGGGCGGATCATCGACGCGACCGCGCGCTTCGTGGTGGCGGGAGCCGTGGGCACGGTGGCCGCCGCGCTCGACTTCCTCGACCGGCACCGGGTGGAAATCGTTCTGCTCGACCTCGAATTGCCCGGCACCGACGGCCTGACCGGCCTGCCCGACCTGATCGCGGCGGGGCAGGGTGCGAAAGTGTTCGTGGTGTCCGCCGCCGCCGGCGAAGGCGCGGTCGCGACGCTGCAGGCACTCGCGCTGGGGGCCGCCGACACGCTGGTGAAGCCCGGCCTCGGCGCCGGGGGACGACGTTTCTCCGACGTGCTGATCGAGCGGCTCGAGCGGCTGGTCGATGCGAACCCCGATCCGCTGCCGGCAGCGCCGCCCCGTGCCGAGCATGCGCATCCGCCGTTGCCGCCGTTCGACATCGTCGCGATCGGCGCCTCGACCGGCGGCATCCACGCCCTCAGTGCGCTGCTGCGCGCACTGCCCGCGACCTTCGACGTGCCGATCCTGGTGACCCAGCATCTGCCGGCGTCGTTCATGCCCTATTTCGCTGCGCAGCTCGCGCTGCTCGCCGGGCGGCCGTGCGACGTCGCCGAAAACCATATGCGCGTCCGTCCGGGCCGGATCGTGATCGCGCCCGGCCACGCCCATATGCGGCTGGCGAAGATGGACGACGGCGCCTCGATCCGCCTGACCAGCGAAGCGAGCGCCAGCGGGTGCCTGCCCTCGGTCGATCCGATGTTCGCCTCGCTGGCCGAGGTGTACGGGAAGCGCGGCCTGGGCGTCGTGCTGAGCGGCATGGGCCGCGACGGCGCGATCGGCGCCCGCGCCCTGACCGCCGCCGGCGCATCGGTGGTGGTGCAGGACCGACGGACCTCGGTGGTCTGGGGGATGCCCGGCGCCGTCGCCAACAGCGGCGGCGCGACCGCGGTGCTGCCCCCCGACGCGATCGGTCGGCTGATCGCGCTCCAGCGGTCGGCGCCCGGTGCGGCGACGCTGGGCGTGGCGCGGTGATCCAGGCTCCGATCGCCCACCCGACCGGCTCGGCCACCGCCCTCGGCATGATCGCGCGGCTGCTGGAGGATCGCACCGGCCAGCAGATCGCGGCGTCGCGGGCATGGCGGCTGGAAACGACGCTCAAACCCCTCTTGCGGGACCACGGCATGACGACCCTCGATGATCTGGTGAGCGGCCTGGTGACGGCACGCGATGCGAAGCTGTCCGACCAGGTCGTCGATGCGCTGCTGAACCAGGAAAGCTCGTTCTTCCGCGACGCCGCGGTCATCGACCTTGCCGGCGATGCGGCGCAGGCGCTGCATGCCGAGCGCCAGCGCCGTCTGCGCATCTGGTCCGCGGGCTGTTCGAACGGGCAGGAGCCGTTGAGCCTCGCCATCCTGTGCGAAGAGCGCGGCCTTGGCGAGGATTCGGTCGAGATCGTCGCGACCGACGTGTCGCACGGCGCGATCGCCCGCGCGAAGACCGCAAGATTTTCGCAGTTCGAAATCCAGCGCGGCCTGTCGATCCGCCGCATGATGACCTGGTTCGAGGGCGGGGGCGAGGACTGGACCGCGCGCCGCGAGCTCGTCCGCCGCATCCAGTTCCGCCAGCAGAATCTGGTGACCGATCCGGCTCCGGCGGGGGGATTCGACATGATCCTGTGCCGCAACGTCCTGCTGTACCTGTCGCCGGAACTGCGCGCCGCGACGTTCGAGAACTTCGCCAAGGCGTTGCGCCCCGGCGGCGTGCTGGTGCTCGGCGCGAGCGAAACCGTGATCGGCCAGACCGACCGCTTCGCGCCGTCCGATCGCTGGCGCGGGCTCTACACGCTCGCTGCCCGGCGCGATTAGGTTGCGTTTCGCGGGCGTCCGCCGCAATCTCGCCCGCGATGGACTTCATCGACAGCCCCTCGCCGAATTTCGACGATCGCCTGATGCCGATATCGGCCATCGTGCTCCACTATACCGGCATGGAGGATGCGCCCGCCGCGCTCGCCCGGCTGTGCGATCCCGCCGCGAAAGTGTCGTCGCACTATCTGGTGTATGAGGACGGCACGATCCACCGCCTGGTGGCCGAGGACAAGCGCGCCTGGCACGCGGGGCGCTCGCACTGGCGCGGCCTCACCGACCTCAACAGCTCGTCGATCGGGATCGAGATCGTCAATCCGGGCCACGAGTTCGATTACGTGCCCTATCCCGATGCGCAGATCGACGCGGTCGTGCGGCTTGTGTCCGACATCAAGGATCGCCACCGGATCAGCCGCGGCAACGTCGTCGGCCATTCCGACATCGCGCCGGCCCGCAAGCGCGACCCCGGCGAGCTGTTCCCGTGGCATCGCCTCGCCCGCCTGCGCCTCGCGTTGCCGCGCCCGACCAAGAATTTGATGGACCCGGGCTGGACCGAGGCCGGGTTCCTGCTCGCGCTCGAACGCTTCGGCTATGACGTCACCAATCCGATGGCGGCGATCAGGGCGTTCCAGCGGCGTTTCCGCCCCGAGCTGATCGACGGCGAGATCGACGCGGAGTGCCGCATGATCCTGCTCGCGCTGCTGCTTCCCAAACCGACCGGCGACGAGTAGGACGGCCGTGTCAGAGGGTCGGGCGGCCGCCGGCCTGTGATGAAGCGACGGGGGCTTGCCCGCCGAAGCGTCGGCGCAGGCGGGAGGAAAGTCCGGGCTCCACGGAAACGACGGTGCCGGCTAACGGCCGGCCGGGGTGACCCGAGGGAAAGTGCCACAGAGAGCAGGTTGCCGACCTTCGGGTCGGTGAGAGTGAAAGGGTGCGGTAAGAGCGCACCGCGCGGCTGGTGACAGCGGCGGCACGGCAAACCCCACCGGGAGCAAGACCGAATAGGGACGGCACATGCGCCTCGTTCCGGCGCGTCGTCCGGGTTGGTTGCTGGAGGCGGCGCGCAAGCACCGTCCTAGAGGAATGGTCGCCCATCCCCGCGAACGTGGGGTGGACAGAACCCGGCTTACAGACCCTCTGACGCTTTACCTGCGCTTCGTCGTTCGCCATGCTGCCCCAAATAAAACAGGGGGTTGGAATGGGGTTTGAGGCAGGCGCGATCCTGATCGCGGCGATCGGCGTAGCGAGCGGGCAGGTGGCGCCCGCGTCCCAGACACCGCCGCCGGCGGCACCCCAGACCGTCCAGCAGGCCTATGAAGCGGCGACCGCGCTCGCCAACGCGCGCAAGGATGCCGAGGCGCTCGCCGCCTGGACCGCGCTCGAGCCGCGCGTGGCGAAGACGCCGCGCAGCATGGCGATCGTGCGCGTGCGCAAGGCGGTGGCGCTGCTGCGGCTCAACCGGCTCGACGAGGCGTCGGTCGCGGCGCGTGAAGGGCTCGCCGGCATGCCCACCACGGACGCGACGCTGCGCGCCGATCGACATAACGCGCAGATGACGCTCGGGCTGATCGACCGGGTCGCGCTCGATTACCCCGGCGCGCTTGCCCATTACCGCGAGGCGCTGGCGCTGTCGGGCGAGCCGGGCGAAACGCTGTCGGCGCTGGTCGGTATCGTCCGGACGGGCACGTTCGTGACGCCGGCAGAGGTGCTGCCCGAAGCCGCCCGGATCGAAACGATGATGCAGGTCGCGACCGTCGCCGCCGATGCGAAGGGCGCGATCGGCGCCGTGCTGAGCGAACTCTATCTGAACCTCGGTCGCTACGACGATGCGAAGCGGGCGGCGGGCGTCGCGGTCAAGAGCCTCGGCGGGTTGACCCTGAAGACCAGCGTCGCCGACGTCACCGCGCGCTGGGACTATGCGCTGGCCGCGCTGAAGCTCGGGCGCGACGAGGAGGCGCGCCAGTACCTCGCCTATACCGGGGCCGGGCGGTCGAAATCGGCGTTCGATCCCGCCGCGCAGCTGGTGTCGCCCGATTGCGGGGGCGATGCCGGCATCACGCCCGACGACGTTGCCGTCATCGAATTCAGCGTGGACGACGACGGCGCGGTGAGCGACAGCGCCCCCGTCTGGGGATCGCGGCCCGGCGCCATGCCGATCGCCTTCGCGCGCGCCGCGCGCGGCTGGTCGTGGACGCCCGAACAGGTGAAGGGCCTGCCGACATTCTACCGCACTCGCGTCCGGGTGGAGATGCGGTGCTCGACCGCGTTCGCACGTCCGGCGAGTGCGGATTATCTGCGCGACGGGCTGCGCGAGTTCCTGGCCACCAAGGGCGTGGCCCTCGGCGATCGCAGCACCACCGGCGATGCGTCGCGGCTGCCGGCGCTCCGTGCGGCGATGGCGTCGGCGCCGACGGGGGGCGTGGCCCCGCTGTCGCTGGCGCCGACGTTCTACGATCTCATCGAAAACGTCGCCAGCACGCGCGAGGAATCGGCCATCGCCGCCGAGCGGTTGCGCGCCAGCCTCATCGCGGCACAGGCACCGCCGGTGGCATTGCTGGCGGCGGAGGTGAAGGTCGCGTCGATGGCGGCGGTCGATCGCACCAGCAGCGAAAGCTATTTCGGGCGGCTCGCGGCGATGCGCGCGGCGCAGCCCTATGCCAGCGACGCCGAAGCACGCGGCATCCTGGCGCTGATGATGTCGGACGCCGCGCCTTATTCGAAAGCGGGCAAGCGTAGCGACATACGTGCGTATCTGGCGCAGGTCTCAAACGACCTCGCGCTCCCCGCCGCGCATCCGCTGAAGGTTGCGGCACTGGTCCGCTCCGCCTCGCTCGCGCAGGCCGCGGGCGACACCGCGGCGGCGCAGGCGGCGTTCGCGAAGACCGGGCTGGCCGCCAATCAATGCGCGCTGCTCGACAAGCCGCCGGCCTTCAAGTCGCTGGGCAACAACACGTTTCCGATGGAGGCGCTGCGCTGGGGCTTCGAAGGTTGGGGCAGGGTGCAGTTCGATATCGATGCGAAGGGCCGGACGACCGGTCAGCGCATCGTCGCGGCTTTCCCGCCGTTCGTGTTCGGCAAGGCGGCCATCGACACGGTCGCCGCGTCGCGGTTCGAGGAAAGCTATCGCCCCGATGGCGGCCTGGGCTGCGGCGGCACCATCCGCGGCGTTGTGTTCCGGCTGCCGGGGTGACGGGGAGCTAGACCAGCACCTTCTCCGGCCGGCCCACATCCTCAAGCACGGTGTTGCCGTCGATCTCCATCATCGGCTTGATGAGGCCGTCGCGCAGGTCATAAACCCAGCCGTGCAGGAACAATTCCTGCCCGCGGGCAAACGCGCCCTGCACGATGTCGGTCTGCGCCAGGCGGATCAGCTGATCGCAGACGTTGACCTCCACGAAGCGGTTGACGCGCGACTCTTCGGTGGGGCAGCCGTCGATCTCGTGCACGTGATCGCGGTACACATCGCGCGCGGGGGCCAGCCATTCGTCGACCGGCCCGGTCGTGCCACCCTTCAGCGTGGCGATCAGCCCGCCGCAGGCGTAATGGCCGCACACGATCACGTGCTTCACCCCCAGCACATCGACCGCATATTGCACGACTGACATCAGGTTCAGGTCGTCGGGATCGACCAGATTGGCGACGTTACGGTGGATGAACATGCCGCCGGGCTGGGTCTGCGTCATCTGTTCCGGCGACACGCGGCTGTCCGAGCAGCCGATCCACAGGAAGTCGGGCTTCTGTCCCGCCACCTGGCGCGAGAAGAACTCCGGATTCTCGTCGGTCAGCTCGGTCGCCCAGGCGCGGTTGGAGAGCAGGAGTTGGCGATAGTCCTTCATGCGAAGCGAACCTCTTGTGACGGAGCGTTAATCAGGGCGGCGCTGCGCTGGCTGATGTCGCCGCGGACGACGACGGTGATGTCGCGGAACTCGGCGCCCTTGATGAACGCGTTGATGATGTCGACGTTGTCGAGGTCGACGTAGCTGGTCGATGACAGGTCGATCATGACGTTCGAATTGTCGGGGATCTGCGTCAGCACGCGCTGCAACTCCACCTTGTGGATGAAATACAGGTTGCGCCGCGCGCGGACCAGCACGTCATGCCCTTCGTGGATGTAGGTGATCGCGGTGCGGAAATTGCGCGCGATCACGAACACGAAGCCGACGGCCAGACCGATGACAATGCCGACCAGCAGGTCGGTGAACAGGATCGCGCCGATCGTGACGACGAACGGCACGAACTGCGTCCACCCCTGGGCGTAGCGCTTCACGAACAGCTGCGGCTTGGTCAGCTTGTAACCGGTCGCGATCAGGATCGCGGCCAGCGCGGCGAGCGGGATAAGGTTCAGGACGGTCGGGATCAGCAGCACGCTCAGCAGCAGCCAGGCGCCGTGCATCATCGTCGACGCCTTGGACTGGGCATTCGCCTCGACGTTGGCCGACGATCGCACGATGACGGAGGTGACCGGCAAGCCGCCGAGCATTCCCGACACGATGTTGCCGCCGCCCTGCGCCATCAGCTCCCAGTTCTTGTCGGTGGTGCGGCGGCGGGGATCGATCTCGTCGATGGCCTTCACGCTCAGCAGCGATTCCAGGCTGGCCACGATGGCGAGCGTGGCGGCGACGGTCCACATCGCCGAACTGCCGATGGCCGAGAAATCGGGAAGCGAGAACAGCTTGGCGAATTCCCCGATCGATGCGGCGACGGGCACGCTGACGAGATGCGTCTGGCCGAGCGCAAGGCTGGGGGCGACCAGCCCGAACACGGCGTTCAGCCCGACGCCGAGCAGCACGACGACCAGCGGGCCGGGCAGGTAGCGCAGCGGGCCGTCCTTCGGCTTGTTGGCGTCCCACCAGAAGAGGAAGGCGAGGCCGAGGACCGCGATGATGACCGCGCCCGCCGACACGCTTTCGGCAACCGCGTACCAGATTGCGGTGAAGGTGTTCTTGCCGTCCGCCTGCCAGAACTGGAACGTCCCCTCGTAATCGCCGTCGTAGCCGAAGGCGTGGGGCACCTGCTTCAAAATCAGGATCAGGCCGATCGCGGCGAGCATGCCGGTGATGACCGACGACGGCACGAATTCGGACAGCACGCCAGAGCGGGTGGCCGAAAACGCGAGCTGGAGGACGCCAGCGAGCACCACCGACAGCAAGAAGACCTCGTAGCTCGGCAGGCTCTCGATCGCAGCCAGCACGATCACGGTCAGCCCGGCGGCCGGGCCGCTGACCGACAATGGCGATGTCGACAGGCCGCCGACGACGATACCGCCGACGATCCCCGCGATCAGCCCGGAGAACAGCGGCGCCCCCGATGCGAGCGCGACGCCCAGGCACAGCGGCAGTGCGACGAGGGCCACGACGATCGAGGCGGGCAGATCCGCCTTCAGGGTCGATGGAAACGATGCTTTGGGCGGCACATGGCCTCCTGATGACAGAATGAGACGAATTTTCCCCGCAGCATCTATGCCGCGACGCGCAACCGCGTGTGATGGCCGTGTGAGGAAGTGTTGCGGGCGCCGCCGCTTGCCGCTCGGCTTGCACTGGTCGGCGGTCCCACTATGTCGGGGCGATGGCGCGATCGACACGTTCGGATGACTGGGGCTTTCCCCGCTGGCGCGATTATGGTGCGGCGCGGGAGGCCGCGCGCGTCCGGATCTGCGACCGTCATGGTTGCGAGGAGCCGGGCAATTGCCCCGCGCCGAAATCGCCGAACAGCCCGGAGCGTTGGTATTTCTGTCAGGCCCACGCCGGCGAATACAACCGCGGCTGGGACTATTTCGAGGGGCTGAGCGCCGAAGACGCCGCCGCGCGCGAAGCCGACGAGCGCCGCGACGCGGGCGGGTTCGCGCAGTCGAAACACAATGCCTGGGCCGGTCGCGGCGACGGCAGCCGCTCGCGTGACGAGATGCGCGCGCTCGAGGTGCTCGATCTCGACCCCGACGTCGAATTCGAGGCGGTGCGCGCGGCTTGGCGCAAGGCGGCGAAGGACAGCCACCCCGACGTCAATCCCGGCGATGCGGAGGCGGCAAAGCGCTTCCAGGCAGTGCAGGCCGCGTATGAAGTGCTGAAATCCGCCGAGGACCAGCGCCAGTGGAAGCCCGCGTGATCCGCCACCTGCGGTCGGACTGGCAGGACGCGGTCATGGTCTGCGGGAAATGTTCGAAGAAGCTGGACGGCGGCTTCGGGCCGAAGGGCAAGACTTCGCTCGCCAAGCTGCTCCGCAAGGCGTTGCGGCTCGGCAAGGGTCGCAAGGCGCGGGTCGGGATCGTCGAGACGAAATGCCTGGGCGTCTGCCCGAGGAAAGCGGTCGTGGTCGCGCGGGCGGGCGAGTGGCTGGTGGTGCCGGCGGGCACGAGCGTCGGGCGGGTGGCACTGGCGCTTGGTTTGGCCAGGCCGCCTGCCGCGCGCGATCAGAAAGCCGCCTGAGGCATTCTTCTCACCGTTCGCACTGAGCCTGTCGAAGTGCGTGCCCAGGGCGCCACGCTCGCGGCCCGTGCTTCGACAGGCTCAGCACGAACGGCCTATGTCACGATCCGTACCGCTCCGCCGTCGCTCGGATCAGCGCGATCATGTTCGGAATCCCTTGCGTCCGGTTCGAACTCAGCTGGTTCTTCAAATCGAACGGGGCGAGCGCAGCCTCGAAATCGGTCGCCGATATCGACGCGGGCGCGGAATCCTGCACCGTCAGCAGGACCAGCGCGATGATTCCCTTCGTGATCGCGGCATTGCTGTCGGCCAGGAAATGGAGCGTGCCGTCGTCCCGAACCGTCGGGTAAACCCAGACCGAAGCGGAGCACCCCCTGACCAGTGTTGCATCGGTCTTCAGCGCGTCGGGCATAGGCTCCAGCGCGCGGCCCAGGTCGATCAGCAGGCGGTAGCGGTCGTCGGGTTCGAGGAAGTCATATTCCTCGGCAAGGTCGGCGATACGGGTCATCGCCGCGCGGTAGCCGGGGCGGGGAAGGGCGACAAGCGTTGCCGCCCTTACAGGTCCACCCCCGCCGCGATTGCTTCGAGCTTGCGGATACGCTCCTTCAGGTCGGCGATCTCGATGCGGGCGCTGGCATTGGGGGCCGGGGCATCCAGCGTTTCGCCGCGGTGCTGCGCCAGTTCCTGGCTTTTCAGCGCCAGCCACCCGCGCCACCCCGACAGGCCGGCGACGGTCACCATGCCCAGCCCGGCGAGGCCGGCAGTCGCGATGGTGATGTACAGGTTGGGATCGATCATTTCGCTGAACTCCCGGCATTAGTCGTGGCGAGCGTCGCGCAGCTTCTCGATCTCGCGATCGAGCCGCACGCTGCCCTCGGTGTCGGTGACGACGCGCTCCAGCACCTGGATGCGCTCCTTCAGGTTCGAGATCTCGCTCTTAAGGCGATAATTCTCGGCGGTCGCGGCGGCATCGTCGGCGACGCCGTAGTCGCGGCGATCGCGACGGCGGCCGATGCCCATCTTCGCCTTGATGATGCCTGAGAAACTCGCGATCAGGACGATCATCACGACCATCCACTGTCCACCACTCATCGTATCTGCTCCCCTCGAAATCCTGTGTGTGGCGCGCCTATTCGGCGGGCTGAAGCTCGGCCATTCGGGCCGCGCGGCGGCGGGGCCGGTCGATCCGCTCGGTCAGAAAGCAGCCGACCCCGGCCACCGCCGCCATGACGATGCAAAATACCAGCATTGTTCGTATCCTGTTATCCGGTCAGGCGGAAAAGTGTCCGCCCACACCCCTCGTTCAGTTCAGCGGTCGGCTCGGCTCCACGGTGCCGTCGCGCAGTTGTTCGATCTGGTCGGCGAGTTCGATCCCGCGATCGGTGGCGATACGCTCCAGCACCCGAACCCGCTGTTCCAGCTGCTCGGTGCGCGAGGCGTATTGGGCGGCCTTTTCTGCGACCATCTGCGCCTCCAGCTCCATGCGGCGGTGACGATAGGCGAACCAGGGCTTCACGAAGACGCCGCCGAAGATCGCCAGCAGGCCGCAGGATATTCCCAGGATCGGGACCAGCATCGGGCTCATGATCGTCAAATCCTTCAGTTGGCCGGGCCGCGCAGCATCTCGATCTCCCGATCGAGACGGTGGCTGCCGTCGGTCACGATGCGCTCTACGTTGGCGAGCCGGTCCTTGATGGCACCCAGCTCGGCGCGGAGCTGGCCGTTCTCCTGGGTCAGCAGCTTCACCCGCTCGACCGTCTCGTCGTTGCGGACGGGGTAGAGCGCCTGGCCCCACTGGCCGTCGAGCGGATAGCCGTTCTTGATCCGCATCCAGGTCGTGACGACCCAGCCGGTAACGCCGATCCCGACGATCGTGACGATCAGGGGGGCGGCGTCGAGGATGAACTGCAGTTTTTCCATCGTCTGTTCCTGTCGTTCGCTGCTCAGCGCAGCGCGTCGATATCGCGGGCGGTGCGGGTCGCGGGGTCGGTGGCGATGCGTTCCAGCACCGCGATCCGTTCCTCCAGCCGCCCGACCTGTCCGGTCAGCCGCGCATTCTCGTTGGTGAGAAGCGTCACCTTGCGCTCGCCCTCCGGATCGCCGCGGTGGGCGCTGCCCGACCATTCATTCTCGATCGGATAGCCGTGCCGCGCCCTGATCCAGGTCGTCAGCACCCACCCGATCGTGCTGATCGCGATGATCGCCAGCACGAAACCCGGTCCACCCCAGCTCATCGGTCGTCTCCTGTATCAGCCGGCCTGCGCTTCAGCGCAGCGCCTCGATCTCGTCGGCCAGGCGCGTGTTGCGGCTGGTGTAGTAGGTTTCGACATCCGCCAGGCGCCGGTCGAGCTCGCGGAACTTGCTGCGGACCTCGGCGGTGGTGCGCTTGGTGTTGGTGCGCACGCCCTGCCAGAACTTCTGGTCGTCGGCGGTCTCGTAAAGGTCGTACGGCTTGGCCGGTGCGAGCTTGCCTGCGGCGAAGTAGCCGATGATGGCGACGCCGTTGGTGACGACCGTCAGCAGGACCATCGCGACCCGGACGAAGGTGACGTCGATGCCGGTGTAATCGGAAATCCCGGCGCAGACGCCCATCCATTTGCCATTGGGCTTGTCGGTGTAGAATTTGGTGCGGCTGGCGGACATTTCAGTTCCTCCGGGAAAGCGAATAATCGGTGGCTTCGGTCAGGCTGGGCGGTGTCGGCGCCGACAGCTGGCGGAAATCGGGGTTGTCGGCGGCAACGATGCGTTCGATCGTCTGCACCCGGTCCTCGATACGGCGGGCGAAGTGATAGAGCTCGTCGAGCATCTTCTCGTCCTCGTCCGTGATCCGCGGCGCCTGCTTCCACTTGGTGATGTAATGGAACACCATCCACGGCAGCCCGACGAACAGCGTGGCGACGATCAAAACGACGTAAAAGCCTTCCATCGTCTCAACCCTCCTTGTTCAGGCGCGCTTTGAGCGCGGCGAGGTCGGCATCGACCCGGTCGTTGGAGCGCAGGTCGGCAATCTCGTCGTCCAGCGTGCGGATCGCTCCCAGCCCGGCGGCGTCGGCGCGGCCCTCGGCCTCGTCCACGCGGCGCTCCATCACGTCGAAGCGCGAGAAGGCGTCGGCGGTCTTGGCACCGGCATACATGTCGCGCAGGCGGTAGCGGTTGTTGGCGCTTTCCAGCCGCGTCTCGACCGAATTCTGCCGGGCGCGTGCCTCGCTCAATTTCTTCTGCAGCTTGGCGATGTCGACTTCGTAGGCGCGCAGCGCATCCTCGAGCACCGCGATCTCGGCGTTCAGCTGGTCGCACATGTCTGCGGCCTTCTGGCGCTCGACCAGGGCGGCCTTGGCGAGATCCTCGCGGTCCTTCGACAGCGCCAGCTCGGCCTTTTCGGTCCAGCTCGACTGCAAACCCTCCAGCTTGATGATGTGGCGGCGCATTTCCTTCTGGTCGGCGATGGTGCGCGCGGCCGACGCGCGAACCTCGACCAGCGTGTCCTCCATCTCGGAGATGATCATGCGGACCATCTTGGCCGGGTCTTCCGCCTTGTCGAGCAGGTCGGTGACGTTGGCGGCAATGATGTCGCGCGTGCGGCTGAAGATGCCCATGAAACGGTAACTCCTACTCGACTGTTTGCCGGGGCGGGGAGAGGGATCCCCACCCCGGCGCGCCGATCAAGGGGTCGATCGGCGGTTGCCAACAGCTCTGCACGCGCCGTGCCAGTTTCGAAAAACGCCTGAAATCAGCGATATGGCCGATAGTTGCTGACAGCGCGATTTTGCCGCTTGCCAACATCTGGCGAAATTTGCCAATCCTCCGGATCATGCAGCGCGCCACCCAGGTCGTCGGCCAGTCCGGAGCTTTTCTCGACGCGCTCGAACGCGCCAGTCGCGCCGCCGCGCTCGACCGCCCGGTGCTGGTGATCGGCGAACGCGGGACCGGCAAGGAACTCGTCGCCGAACGCCTCCACCGCCTCAGCCCGCGGTGGGACCAGCCACTGGTCGTGATGAACTGCGCAGCGCTGCCCGAGACGCTGATCGAGGCCGAATTGTTTGGGCACGAGGCGGGGTCGTTCACCGGCGCCACCAAGTCGCGTGTCGGGCGGTTCGAGGAGGCGGACGGCGGCACGTTGTTTCTCGACGAACTCGGCACGCTCTCGATGGCGGCGCAGGACCGCCTGCTCCGCGCCGTCGAATATGGCGAGATCACGCGCATCGGCGCGTCGCGTCCGATCCGCGTCGACGTTCGTATCGTCGCGGCGACTAACGAGCATCTGCCCGAACGGGTGGAGAAGGGCACGTTCCGCGCCGACCTGCTCGACCGGCTGAGCTTCGAAGTCGTGACGCTGCCGCCGCTCCGCGCGCGTGCTGGAGACATCCTCGTGCTCGCCGACTTCTTCGGGCGGCGCATGGCGTCGGAGGTGGGGCGCGAGACCTGGACGGGCTTCGGCCCGCGCGCGATCGACCAGCTGTCCGAATATGGCTGGCCGGGGAACGTCCGCGAGCTGAAGAACGTGGTCGAACGCGCGGTCTATCGATGGGAGCAAGCCGGGCCGATCGATGCGATCGAGATCGATCCGTTCGCCTCGCCCCACCGTCCCGGCGCCACCGTTGCGGCGCGCCAGAACCCGTCTTCCGCCCCGCTTAGCGCCGACGAGCCGGTCGTCGCGTGCGAGGAGGGGCCGTCCGATTTCAAGGCCCGCGTCGCGCGGTTCGAGCGCGAGCTGCTCAGCCGCTGCATGGCCGAGCATCGCTACAACCAGCGCGCTGCCGCCGCCGCGCTTGGTCTGACCTACGACCAGCTTCGCCACGCACTGCGTCGTCACGGGTTGCTCGGCTAGCCCCGCATCTCCATATCGCTGCCGTAACGAGCCCGGAGGGTGGGAGCCAACGCCCGCGCCCTGCGTTGCCCGCACGTCATTCCCACAAGGAGATTTGTCATGGCCTTCGAACTTCCGCCGCTCCCTTACGCCTACGACGCGCTGGAGCCGACGATCGACAAGGAGACGATGACGCTCCACCACGACAAGCATCACAAGGCCTATACCGACAAGCTGAACGAGGCGGTCGCCGCCGACAGCGGCCTTGAGGGCAAGTCGATCGAGGACATCCTGAAGTCGGTCGGGGGCAAGCCGCCGATCCTGCGCAACAACGGTGGCGGCTATTGGAACCACGACTTCTTCTGGAAATCGATGAAGGGCGGCGGGTCCGAGCCATCGGGCGCGCTGAAGGACGCGATCGACGCGAAGTTCGGTTCGGTCGATGCCATGAAGGAAAAGTTCAACGCCGCCGGCGTCGGCCAGTTCGGGTCGGGCTGGGTCTGGCTGATCGTGGGCGAGGACGGCGAGCTAGCCATCACCTCGACGCCCAACCAGGACAACCCGCTGATGGACGTCGCCGAGACGAAGGGCACGCCGATCCTGGGCAACGACGTGTGGGAACACGCCTATTACATCACCTACCGCAACGTCCGTCCCGACTATCTGAAGGCGTGGTGGAACGTGGTCGACTGGGACGTCGCCGGCCAGCGCTACGACGCGGCGAAGAAGTAATCGCTCAACCCTCGGGCGGCACCGGCGTTTCGTCGGTGTCGCCCAGGGTCAGCCCGTGCTTCAGCAGCATCGGTATGTTCGCGAGCGCGAACACGACCGTGATGATCGCGCAGCCCGGAAATTTGAAGAACACCCACTGATCGGTCGTGGTCGAGCGCCACACGACTTCATTCAGCACCGCCATCGCGGCGAAGAAGACGGTCCAGTTGACCGTCAGTTTGCGCCACCCGTTCTCGCTCAGGCCCGGATACGCCGACCCCAGCAGCGCCTGCAGCAACGGTCGCCCCGTCGCCAGCCCGAACCCCAGCACGCCCGCGAACAGCGCGTAGACGAACGTCGGCTTCATCTTGATGAAGCGTTCGTCGTGGAAATACAGGGTCAGTCCGCCGAACACCAGGATCAGAACCGCCGAAATCCACAGCATCGGCGAGACGTGGCGCGTCTTCACCCACGACACGACGACCGCCACCACCATCGCGACCATGAAAGCGATCGTCGCCGCCATGATCCGCGCGAGCGCCGGTCCCGGCGCGAAGAAATTGACCGCGAAGAACACGAGCAGCGGCCCGTAATCGATCGCGGCGCGCAGGCCAGCAGAGGGCGCGGGGTTCGGGGGCTTCGGAGCGGTCACAACAGTTCCTCGACCCCGGCGATGATCCGGGCGACTTCCATCGCGTCGAACGGGCGCAGGTCATCGACCTTTTCGCCGACACCGATCGCGTGGATCGGCATGCCGTATTTCTCCGCCGCCGCCACCAGCACGCCGCCGCGCGCCGTTCCGTCGAGCTTGGTCATGACGAGGCCGGTGACGCCGGCGACTTCCTTGAACACCTCGATCTGGTTGAGCGCGTTCTGGCCGGTGGTGGCGTCGAGCACGAGCACGACGTCGTGCGGCGCCTCCGGATTCAGGCGACCCAGCACGCGGCGGATCTTGGCGAGTTCGTCCATCAGCTCGCGCTTGTTCTGCAATCGCCCGGCGGTGTCGACGATCAGCACGTCGATGCCGGTCGCCGTCGCCTGCTTCACCGCCTCATAGACGATGCCCGCCGCGTCGCCGCCCTCCGGTCCGGTCACGATCGGCACGCCGATACGCTCCGCCCAGGTGCGAAGCTGCCCGATCGCGGCGGCTCGGAAAGTGTCGCCCGCCGCCAGCATGACGCCGTAATCCTGCTCCATGAACATGCTGGCCAGCTTGGCGATAGTCGTGGTCTTGCCGCTGCCGTTGACGCCGATGACCAGGATCACCTGTGGCCGCGGAAAGGCGTCGACCTCCAGCGGTTCGGCGACGGGGGCGAGCGCGCGGGCGACTTCCTCGGCCACCACCAGGCGGATGCCCAGCTCCTCCATGTTGCGTTCGAACTGCCCGTCGGCCAGCCGCTGGCGCACCCTGGCGGCGGTGGCGGGGCCGAGGTCGGACGCGATCAGCGCTTCCTCGATCTCGTCCAATGTCGCATCGTCCAGCCGCGCCGCGCCGAGCCCGGCGAGGTTGCCGACCAGCTTGTCCGACGTCCGCTTGAACCCGCCGATCAGCTTCTGGTGCCAGGAGGGAGTGGTGCTCATGCTGTCAGGGTTCCGTCGCTGGTCGCGGTGATGTGGGTGGTCAGGATGGTGCCGGGTTCGTGCCGTTCGGACAGGCGCACCTCGGCGAAGTTGGCGGCGTGGCCGCGGTCGCCGGGGCGCTCGACCAAGATGTGCTGCTGCGTTCCGCCAAGGCTGCGCAGCCACGCGCCCCGCCGCGCCGCCGCGCGCTCGCGCAGGTCTGCGGCGCGCGCCTTCACGACCGGCGGCGACACCTGCGGCATCCGCGCTGCGGGTGTGCCGGCGCGCGGCGAATAGGGGAAGATGTGGGCGTGGACGATGTCGCAATCGTCGATCAGCGCGCGCGAGTTGGCGAACATCGCGTCGTCCTCGGTCGGGAAGCCGGCGATCAGGTCGGCGCCGATCGCGATATCGCCGCGCCGCGCCTTCAGCCGCTCGACCAGCGCGACCGACTGCGCGCGGGTGTGGCGGCGCTTCATTCGTTTCAGGATCATGTCGTCGCCGGCCTGGAGCGACAGGTGCAGGTGCGGCATCACCCGCGGCTCGCCGGTCACCAGATCGAACAGCCGCGCGTCGATCTCGACCCCGTCGAGCGACGACAGCCGCAGGCGGGGCAGCGAGGGGACCAGGCGCAGGATGCGCTCGACGAGATGGCCGAGCGTCGGCTGCCCCGGCAGGTCGGCGCCGTAGCTGGTAACGTCGACCCCGGTCAGCACGATCTCGTTATGCCCCGCCGCGACCAGCGCCGCGATGCGCTCGACCAGCACGCCTGCCGGGATCGAGCGGCTCGGGCCGCGCCCCGCGGGAATCGCGCAGAAGGTGCAGCTGTGGTCGCAGCCGTTCTGCACCTCGACAAAGGCGCGGGCGTGGCCGGAAAATTGCGGGGCCGGCGCGTCGCCAATCGCCCCCCAGGCATCGGCGGTCAGCTTCGCCATGTTGCCGACCACCCGATCGACCTCGGCCATCGCGCCGATCCCGACCGGATCGATCGTCGCGGCGCACCCCGTGACCACCAGTTCGGCGTGCGGGCGCTCGCGCCGCGCCCGGCGGATCGCGGCGCGGGTCGCGCGCACCGCTTCGTTCGTCACCGCGCAGCTGTTCACCACCACCACGTCGCGGGAACCGAGCAGCGCGCGGATGCTTTCGCTTTCGGCGATGTTGAGCCGGCAGCCGAGCGTGACGATATGGGGGCCGGCAGGAGGAGCGAGCATGGGCGGGCATCTAGGGTCAGGGACAGGCGAAGTCCATGCGGCGGCACGGGCAGTGCTCGACTTCTGGTTCGATGAGGTCGGGTCGGACAACCACTTCGCGAAGGACGACGCGCTCGACCGCATCATCGCCGAGCGGTTCGGCGGGTGGCGCGACGACGTGCTGGCGAGCGATGCGCTCGGCTGGCGCAGCGAACCGGACACGCTGCTCGCCGCGATCATCCTGCTCGACCAGTTTTCCCGCAACATCCATCGCGGCTCTGCGGAGGCGTTCGCCGCCGATCCGCTGGCGGAATCGCTGGCGCGGGAGGGAATCGAGCGCGGCTGGGACCGGACGCTGCCGCCGGAGCGTGCCGTGTTCCTGCTGATGCCGCTGATGCATGCCGAGCATGCCGACGCACAGCTGTTGAGCGTCGCCAAGTTCGAGGCATTGGGGATCGAAACGAACGCCGAATTCGCGCGCGATCACGCGGCGGTCATTGTCCGGTTCGGACGGTTTCCGTCGCGCAACGCCGCACTCGGGCGCGCCTCAACCCCGGCGGAACGCGGCTATCTCAGCCAGCCCGGCGCCGGCTGGTAGCATCGATCGGCGCGCCTGCCGCCGGCGCCTGCGGGATCAGCCGCCGTTCGGCGAGCAGGCGGCGAGCGCCCGCGACCGACAGCGGCTTGCCGTAATACCAGCCCTGGCCCTTGCTGACGCCGATCGCGGTCAGCCGTTGTTCGATCTCGGCGTCCTCGACGCCCTCGGCGGTGACCGGCAGGTTCAGGCTTTCGCCCAGCCGCGCGATCGCGCCGACGATTGCCGCGGAATCAGCGCTCTCGATCAGCGAGGTGACGAAGCTCTTGTCGATCTTGATGCGATCGAACGGCAGCGCGCGCAGATGGGCGAGCGAGGAATAGCCCGTCCCGAAATCGTCGAGCGCCAGCCGCACGCCCTGGTTCTTCAGCGATCCGACGATCGACTGGGCGAGCGCGAGATTGTCGAACAATGCGGTCTCGGTGATCTCGATCTCGCAGCGGCGCGCGGGGAAGCCGGTTTCGGTCAGCACCTTGATGATCTTCTGCGCCAGCCACGCATCGCGCAGCTGCCAGGGCGAGATGTTGATCGAGATGATGAGGCCGGGATCCCAGTCGCGCGCGGCGGTGAAGGCCTGGTGCATCACCGACAGCGACAGATCGGCGATCATGCCCGTCTCCTCGGCGATCGGGATGAACGCCTCCGGGCTGATGAGCCCGCGCGTCGGGTGCTCCCACCGCGCCAGCACCTCGAAACCGGTCAGCTTCCCGCTGCCCAATTCCACCTGCTGTTCGAAATAGGGGACGATCTGGTGCCGCGGAATGGCGACGCGCAGGCCGCTTTCCAGCTCGTTCCTGGCCTGCAGGTCGCGCTCCATCGAGGCATCGAACCAGGCGTGGCGGTTCTTGCCCGATTTCTTGGCGGCGTACATCGCGATGTCGGCGGAGCGCATCAGCGTGTCGATGCCCGAACAGTCGATGTCGGAGCGCGCGATGCCGATGGAGGCCGAGATGTGGCACTGGATGCCGCCGGCGTCGAACGGCTGGCTCATCCGGCTGACCAGCCGTTCGGCGACGCGCTCGACGGTGTCGGGATGATGGGCGTCGAACAGGAATCCGCAGGCGAATTCGTCGCCGCCCAGCCGCGCGGTCAGTGCCACCTGCGGCATGATCGCCAGGATCTCCGCCGCGACGACGCGCAACAGGGCGTCGCCGACGGCGTGGCCGTGCATGTCGTTGACGGTCTTGAAATGATCGAGGTCGAGCAGCAGCAGCGCCATCGCCTTGCCGCGCTGGTTGGCGCGCGCGATCATCGCGGCGCCTTCCTCGCCCAGGCTGCGGCGATTGAGGAACCCGGTCAGCGGGTCGCGCGCGGCCAGCACCTGCGCGCGCTCCTCGGCGGCGGTGCGCACCGTCACTTCGCGACGCAGCGCGGTGTTGCGCCGCCAGCCGAGCAGGATCAGCGCGACGTTCAGCAGCAGCGCGACGACCAGCGGCTGATCGACCGGCGCGCCGCCGTTGACGTAATGATCGAGCGTCGTGGACAGCACCGAACTGGCGATGCCGACGAACATCAGGATGGCCGCGACGCTGATCGCGCCGGCGATCAGGTCGGTGCGCCGTATCGTCACGCCCGGGCGGGCGGCGTCGCCGTCGTCATATGCCATCCGGTCCCGTCATCCTCGCGCTACGCCGTGGCGGCATCCTGGCGGGTGCGAGGTGTAGATCGGGTTAAGGGCGTGCGGCCTTGCGTTTTGCCGGTGCCGGGGCTAGGAGCCGCCGCGTAGCGACCCTTCGGGACTCGTGACGCATCTGCCGCTCCCAGGAGCGACGCCGGCCGACGAGGTTTCGTCCGCCGGCGTTTTTCGCGTTACGGTTCTCGCAGGCAACTGGAGACGTGCATGTTCGATAGTCTGAGCGACCGGCTTGGTGGGGTGTTCGACCGCTTGCGCGGTCGCGGCGCGCTGACCGAGGCCGATGTCCGCTCGGCGATGCGCGAGGTGCGGGTCGCCCTGCTCGAGGCCGACGTCGCGCTGCCAGTCGCGCGCAAGTTCGTCGACGACGTCACCGAAAAGGCGGTCGGCCACAACGTCCTGCGCTCGATCACGCCGGGGCAGCAGGTCGTCAAGATCGTCAACGACGCGCTGGTCGAGATGCTGGGGTCGGAGAATACCGGCCTCGACCTCGACGTCACCCCGCCGGCGGTGGTCATGCTCGTGGGCCTCCAGGGCTCGGGCAAGACAACCACGACCGCGAAGCTCGCGAAACTGCTGTCGGGGCGCGAGCGCAAGAAGGTCATGATGGCGTCATTGGACGTCAATCGCCCCGCCGCTCAAGAGCAGCTGGCGGTGCTCGGCACGCAGGTAGAGGTTGCGACGCTGCCGATCGTCGCCGGCCAGCAGCCGGTCGATATCGCCCGCCGCGCGCTCCAGGCGGCCAAGCTCCAGGGCTATGACGTCCTGATGCTCGACACCGCCGGCCGCCTTCACGTCGACCAGGCGCTGATGGACGAGATGAAGGCTGTCGCCGACATCGCGACGCCCAATGAAATCCTGCTCGTCGTCGACAGCCTGACCGGCCAGGACGCGGTCAACGTCGCCCAGAACTTCAGCGACCAGGTGCCGCTGACCGGCGTGATCCTGACCCGCATGGACGGCGACGCCCGCGGCGGCGCCGCGCTGTCGATGCGCGCGGTCACCGGTAAGCCGATCAAGTTCGCCGGCGTGGGTGAGAAGCTCGACGCGATCGAGCCGTTCCATCCGGGCCGCGTCGCCGGGCGCATCCTCGGCATGGGCGACGTCGTCTCGCTGGTCGAAAAGGCCGCGCAGTCGATCCAGGCAGAAGATGCCGAGCGGATGGCCGCGCGGATCGAGAAGGGCAAGTTCGACCTCAACGACCTGCGCAGCCAGCTCGCCCAGATGCGCCGCATGGGCGGCCTCGGCGCGCTCGCCGGCATGATCCCGGGCATGAAGAAGGCGCAGGCGGCGATGGCGTCGGGCGCGGTGGACGAGAAGATCCTGCTCCGCATGGACGCGATGATCGGGTCGATGACCGTCAAGGAGCGCGCCAAGCCCGAGATCATCAGCGCCAAGCGCAAGATCCGCGTCGCCAAGGGGTCGGGCACCACGGTGCAGGACGTCAACAAGCTGCTGAAGATGCATCAGGAAATGGCGACCGCCATGAAGCGCATCAAGAAGATGGGCGGCATGAAGGGGATGCTGTCGATGCTGGGCAAGGGCGGCATGGGCGGCCTTGGCAATGCGCTGGGCGGTCAGGGTCTGGGCGACATGATGGGCAAGATGGATGCGCCCGGCGCGCTTCCTGGTCTCGGCGGGCCCGACGGCATGAAGCTGCCGCCCGGCTTCGAAAATCTCATCAAGAAGAAGTGAATTTCCCTGTCGTCACCCCAGCGAAAGCTGGGGTCTCAGGCGGCAAGGGCACGACAACAACCAAAAGATCCCAGCTTTCGCTGGGATGACGATTTGAAGAGAAGGAAGAATATCATGGCAGTTAGCATTCGTCTGTCGCGTGGCGGCAGCAAGAAGCGTCCCTATTACCGCATCGTCGTCGCCGACGCGCGGTCGTCGCGCGATGGCAAGTTCATCGAGAAGATCGGCACCTACAACCCGCTGCTCGCCAAGGACGATGAGAAGCGCGTCGTGCTCGACGGTGACCGCGCGAAGCATTGGCTGAGCGTCGGCGCGCAGCCGACCGACCGCGTCGCACGCTTCCTCGACGCCGCCGGCGTGCGTGAGCGTGCCGCCCGCAACAACCCGAACAAGGCGAAGCCGGGCGAGAAGGCCACCGAGCGCGCCGAGGAGCGTGCCGAGAAGCAGAAGGCCGCCGAGGAAGCCGCCGCCGAGGCAGCCGCCGCGCCTGCGCCCGAGCCCGAGGCTGCTGCCGCCGTCGAGAGCAACGAGTCGACCCCGAACAGCGACGCCGGCGACACGCCCGCCGCTGCCGACGGCGAGTCCGCGACTGCCCCGGCTGAGGGTGCCGAGGAAGAAGCCAAGGCATAATGGCAAAATCCCCCTCTCCCCGGCGGGGAGAGGGTCGGGGAGAGGGGCAGTCGGATCGCGCTGCCGGCTCCGGCGACCGCTCTCCCTCCACCGCGCGCGCCGTCACGCTGGCCGTCGTCACCGGCGCGCATGGCGTGGGCGGCGAGGTGCGGCTGAAGGTGTTCGCCGACGATCTGTCGGCGCACCGCAGCTTCAACGCCGGCACGCTGACTGCCAGGTCGATCCGCGTCACTCCGCAGGGCGCGATCGCGCGCTTTGCGGAGGTGGCGGATCGCACCGCGGCGGAGGCGTTGCGGGGCACCGAACTGACCGTCCCGCGCGACACCCTGCCTCCGCTTGGCGACGGCGAATATTACCACGCCGACCTGCTGGGCCTGCCCGCGGTGAGCGAAGCGGGCGAGACGATTGGCGCGGTCGTCGCCATCGACAATTTCGGCGCCGGCGACGTGATCGAGATCGAGCGCACCGGCGGCGGTCGTTTCATGGTTCCGATGAATGCGCAGGCCGTTCCCGACTGGAACGACCAGCGGCTGGTGGTGGCCGACGGCTGGGCCGAATGAGCCGCGTCGCGGTTCTCTCCGACATCCACGGGAACCTCCCCGCACTCGAAGCGGTCGTCGCGGACAGTGCCGCACGCGGCTGCGATGCCGTCCTCAACCTCGGCGACTGCGTGTCCGGTCCGTTGTGGCCCGCCGAAACCGCGACTTTCCTGATGGCGCGGGATTGGCCGACGATCGCCGGCAACCACGAACGCCAGTTGCTTGCCGACCGAGCCACGATGGGCGCCAGCGACGCCTTCGCCGCCGAGCGATTGTCGTCTGCGCACCGCGATTGGATCGCCGCCTTGCCGACCGGGCTGACGGTCGGCGACATGTGGATGTGTCACGGCACCCCCGCCAGTGATGTCGAGCACCTGACCGTCACCGTCACGCCGGATGGCCTGCGCCCGGCGACCGACGACGAACTCCTCATGCGGATCGCCGGCACGTCGGAAGCGATCGTCCTGTGCGGCCACACGCATATTCCGGCCCTGCGGTCGATTGGCCAGCAGCAGATCGCCAATCCCGGCAGCGTCGGGCTACAGGCGTTCACCGACGATCGCCCTTATCCCTACAGCGTCGAAGCCGGCAGCCCCGCCGCGCGCTATGCGATGGTCGAAGACGGCGTCGCCACGTTGCTGGAGGTCGCCTACGACCACCATGCCGCCGCAGCCAAGGCGCGGCGCGAGGGCTTCGACGGCTGGGCACGCTGGCTCGAGACGGGTCGCGTCTAACGCCTGATCGGCGCCCGCTCGGCCAGCAGATTGCGGATCGCGGTCGCGGCGACTCCGGCCTGGCCCATTGCGTTGCTGATCTGGTCCAGCCCTTTCACCACGTCGCCCGCCGCGAACAGGCCGGGGATGCTGGTGCGCTGGTGCGCGTCGACCTCCAGGCAGCCCTCCTCGTTCGCCTTGGCGCCCGCCGCGATCGCCAGTTTCGACCGGATGACCGAGCCGAGCGCGGGATACACGCTGTCGAACCGGCGTTCGCCGTCCGCTGTATCGACAATGATCTCGTCGCCCGCGACACGGATCGGGGTGCACGGGCCGTCGACCCAGTCGATCCCGGCGTCGGCCAGCGCCGCGCGGCATTCGGCGTCGAGGTCATGCTCGCCGTCATGCGCGATCAGCGTGACATGCGGGGTGAAGCCGCGCAGGAAGATTGCTTCCTGCATGCCGTGATCGCCGGTGCCGATCACGCCGACGCGCTTGTCGGTGACTTCGTACCCGTCACAGATCGGGCAATAGCGCAGCAGCCCGCGAGCGAGGGCCGCGTCATGTTCGGCGACGTCCATGTCCGGCCGGTTGTTGACGACCCCGGTCGCCAGCAGGATTGTGCGGGTAGGAAAGGCACGGTCGCCGGCGTGGACCACGAAGCCATCGCCCTCCCGCTCGATCGCGGTTACCTCCACGCCCTCGCGCACCGCGCTGAACCGCTCCGCCTGCCGCAGCATCAGTGCTAGCAGGTCCGGGCCCGGTATCCCCTCGGGATATCCGGCGTGGTTGTTCGTCCGCGGGATCAGCGCGGCGCGGCTCGATCCGCAGTCGAACAGCCGGATAGAGAGGTGAAACCGCGCGAGATAGATCGCCGCGGTCAGCCCCGCCGGCCCTGCGCCGATGATGATGCAATCGTCCATTGTGACGCTGAAGTAACGAACACCGCATTCGTTCCGCTTGGCGGCACGGGCACGCGCCGGTATCGACCGGTCGAACGACGGGGAGGGTGCGATGAAGGCGATGGCTCTGGCAGTGGCGCTGGTGATGGGCGGGCCGGCAGTTGCGCAGTCGACACCTGTGGAAACATCGGCGTCCGTACAGGCGCTCGAACCGCAGATCGGCCAGTTCTTCGAAACGTGGCTGCGCGAGCAGCACGCGCCGGGGCTGGTGTACGGCATCGTCAGGGACGGTCGGCTGGTCGCGGTGCGCGGGCTCGGCACGCAGGACCAGCAGGCGAAACGTCCGGTCACCGCGGACACTCGCTTCCGCATCGCGTCGATGTCCAAGGCGTTCACCGCGCTCGCGATCCTCGACCTGCGCGACCAGGGCAAGCTGCGCCTCGACGACTTGGCGGAAACCTACGTGCCCGAGATGCGCGGCTGGAAATATGCCACCAGCGATGCCCCCCGCATCCGCATCCGCGACCTGCTGACCCACACTGCCGGCTTCGTCGACGACAACCCTTGGGGCGACCGGCAGCAGGTGCTGACCGAGGCCGAGTTCACCGCAATGCTGAAGGCCGGCGTTCCGTTCAGCCGCCCACAGCAATCGGCGATGGAGTATTCCAACTTCGGCTACGCCACGCTCGGGCGCATCATCTCGAATGTGTCGGGCAAGCCGTACCAGCGCTACATCACCGAGCGCATCCTGACGCCGCTCGGCATGACGAGCACCGGCTACGACGTGCTCGCATCGCCCCCCGGCAGCCGCGCGATCGGTTATCGCTGGGAGAACGGCGCGTACCTGCGCGAACCCGACATGAAGGACGGCGCATTCGGTGCGATGGGCGGGGTCGAGACGACCGCCAGCGACTATGCCAAATACGTCGCGTGGCTGCTGTCGGCCTGGCCGGCACGCGACGGCGCCGAGCGTGGGCCGCTCAAGCGATCGACGGTGCGTGAGATCGTCCAGGGATCGAACTTCGCCGAACTCGCCGATCGCCGCGCCGGGCTGGGGGAGGGCGTGTGCAAGCAGGCGACGGCCTATGCGATGGGCTGGCGCGTCATCCAGGATTGCGACCTGTCCTACGTCACCCACACCGGCGGCTACCCCGGCTACGGATCGGTCGTGATCTTGATGCCGGAGGCGGGCGTCGGCGTGTTCGCCTTCTCCAGTCGCACCTACGGCGCGCCGGTGCCGCCCGCGTACAAGGTCGCCAGGCTGATGAAGGACGCCGGTCTCGCCACGCGGCGCCCGGTCGCGCTGACGCCGGGCATGACGACCGGTTACGCGGCGGCGCGCGATGTATGGCAGGCGGGCGACATCCTCGCCGCGCGCGACCGAATGGCGATGAACATGCTGATGGATCGCTCCGCGGCGAACTGGCGGGCGGAGCTGGCGCGGTTGCACGGACAGGTCGGCGCGTGCGCTACCGACACGCCGATCGAACCGGTAACCGCGATGGCGGGTCGCTTCCGCTGGCGCTGCGACAAGGGTGACCTGGCGGGCAGCATCCTGCTGGCGCCGACGCCCGTGCCCTCCATCCAGGAACTGCGGTTCGTGGCGGTGCCGCGCTGATGACCTTCGCCGCCACCGTCCTGACCCTCTATCCGGAGATGTTTCCGGGGCCACTCGGCGTGTCGCTAGCGGGCCGCGCGCTCACGGAGGGGCGGTGGTCGCTGAGCGTCACCCAGATCCGCGACTTCGCCATCGACCGGCATCGCACCGTCGACGGTACGCCGGCAGGCGGCGGGGCGGGGATGGTGCTGCGGCCCGACATCCTCGCCGCGGCGATCGACAGCGTCGGTGGGGGCGTGCCGGTGCTCGCGATGAGCCCGCGCGGGCGCCCCCTGACCCAGGCCCGCGTGCGAGAGATCGCTGCCGGTCCGGGCGTCGCCATCCTGTGCGGACGGTTCGAGGGGTTCGACGAACGCATCTTCGATGCCCGTGCGGTCGAGCCGGTGTCGATCGGCGACTATATCCTGTCGGGCGGGGAGATGGGGGCGCTCGTCCTGCTCGATGCTTGCATTCGGCTGCTTCCCGGCGTAATGGGCGCGCCGTCCAGCGGTGACGACGAGAGCTTCGAAAGCGGCCTTCTCGAATATCCGCATTACACCCGACCTGTCGAGTGGGAGGGCCGCACGATCCCGCAAGTGCTGCGATCGGGGGATCATGCGAAGGTGGCGGCGTGGCGCAAGTCACAGGCCGAAACCGATACACGGCTACGGAGGCCGGACCTTTGGGAGCGCCATGCCGGCGCTCGGGTCAAGCCTCCCTCTGGCGCGCGGCACACGTCAGAGGACGAAACGAAGTGAACATCATCCAGACGCTCGAAGCCGAGCAGGTCGCCAAGTTCCTGGAATCGAAGAAGGTGCCGGAATTCCGCCCCGGTGACACGCTGCGCGTCGGCGTGCGCGTGGTCGAGGGCGAGCGCACCCGCGTCCAGAACTACGAGGGCGTGTGCATCGCGCGCTCGAACAAGGGCATGGGCAGCAACTTCACCGTGCGCAAGATCAGCTTCGGCGAGGGCGTCGAGCGCGTCTTCCCTCTGTATTCGCCCAACATCGACTCGATCGAAGTCGTCCGCCGCGGCGTCGTGCGTCGCGCGAAGCTTTATTACCTGCGTGGTCGCACCGGCAAGTCGGCACGTATCGCCGAGCGCCGCGATCCGCGTCCGGCCAAGGGCACCGTCGCCGCCGCCGAGTAATCGCCGCGCAGGCGGCCGGTCACCGGCAGCTTTTTTCGAAACGGCCGTTCCCGCGTGCGGGAGCGGCCGTTTTTCGTTGCGGGTCCGTTCGGATGTGTGTTAGCGGAATGAAACACTCCGGGGGGAGGATACTGCCATGACCGACACCGTGATGACGACCGCCACAGAACCGGACGGCGCGCCGCGCGTCGCCGGGCTCGACATTCTGCGGGGCCTCGCGATCCTTGGCATCCTGTTCATGAACATCAACGACATGGGCGGGTCGATCTGGGCGTTCTGGGCGCAGGATATCCGCCACATGGGTTGGTCGCAGGCGGATCAGGTCGCGTGGTGGCTGCGCGAGGTCTTCGCCGATGGCACCGCGCGCTGCCTGCTCGAAATGCTTTTCGGCGTCGGCATGGTGATCCTGACCGACCGCGCGGCGCAGGCCGCGTCGAGCAAATGGGCGGTGCTGCGTAGTTATTACTGGCGCAACATCGTGCTGTTCGTGTTCGGGCTGGCCCACGTCTTCATCCTGCTGTGGCCCGGCGATATCCTCCACACATATGGCCTGGCCGCGCTGGTCGCGGTGTGGTTCCGCCGCCTGGGGCCGAAATGGCTGCTTGGCATCGGCCTGAGCCTGGCGGTGCTGCAATTGGGTGGCGGCGCTTACGGATATCTGACGGTGCCCGGAAAACGCGCAGAGGTCTCCCGGCTGGAGGCGGCGCAGAAGTCCGGGGTGAAGCTCTCGGCGGAGGACGCCAAAACGCTCAAGACCGGCCTCGACGCCCGCGCCAAGCGTGAGGAAGCGCAGGCGAAGGATGCCGCGCGCATCCCGGCGGAGGACCGGGCACGCAGTGCCGCGACCGGCACCTTTGACAGCTGGGCGCGCTCGGCCTGGGACTTCTTCCTCCACCTCGAGAAACAAGGTCTCGAGATCGCCTTCGTGCTGGAGGCGGCGACGACGATGTTGATCGGCGCCGCGCTCTACAAATGGGGCATCATTCAGGGTGCGCGCTCGCGCGCATTCTACGTCCGCATGACGCTCATCGCCTACGCCTTCGGCCTCGGCAGCCGCGCGATCGGCGCGTTCCAGACGATGCGGTTCGATGACGCGCCCAACATCATGTGGTCGCTGCACGAAGTTGCCCGCGTGGCCACGACCCTGGGGCATGTCGGGCTGGTCTATGTCCTGCTCGCGACTGTCACCGGTGCGAAGCTGCTGAAGCCGTTCGAGGCGGCGGGCCGCACCGCGCTGACGATCTACATCGCCCAAACGATGATCTGCCTCTGGATCCTCTACCCGCCATTCGCGCTGGGGCTGTACGGGACGCAGGGGTGGATGGCGCTGATGCTGACTGCGGCGGCGGTCAACATCGCGCTGCTGATCGCGGCCAACTGGTACGTCGACCGCTACCGGATCGCGCCGGTCGAATGGGCGTGGCGCTCGATCATCGCCGGCCGCGCGCTGCCGTTCCGCAAGGGCCGCGGGTCGTCCGCAGGCGGGGGCGTGCCGGTCACGGCATGAGGCTTGGCGTGGGGCGGGGGGCGCGTTAGACCCTGCCCCCATGCTTCGCACCCTGCTCGCGGCATCCGCCGCCGTCGCCGCTATCGCCATGACAGCACCCCCCGTCGCCCATGCGCAGGCCCAGAGCCCGGCCCCGGCACAGGCCCAGGACCTGACGCTCCAGCGCATCTTCGCCAGCCCCGACCTGGCCGGCGAGCAGCCGCGCGGCCTGCGCCTGTCGCCCGACGGCACGCTCATCACCTCGCTGCGCCCGCGCGCCGACGAGCGCGACCGCTACGACCTGTGGGCGATGGACACGACGACCGGCGCATGGCGGATGCTGGTCGACAGCAAGAAGGTCGGCACCGGCGCCGAATTGTCGGAGGCCGAGAAGATGCAGCGCGAACGCGCCCGCATCGGCGGCCAGCGCGGCATCGTTGCCTATGACTGGACGCCCGATGGCAAGGCGATCCTCGTACCGCTGGACGGCGACCTGTACCTCGCCACCCTCGACGGCAAGACCCGGCGGCTGACCAATACGCCCGGCGGCGAGCTGAACCCAGCGATCAGCCCGAACGGCGGCTATCTGAGCTTCGTGCGCGACCAGAACCTGATGACGATGGATCTCGCGACCGGTACCGAGCGCAAGGTGACGACCGACGGCGCCGGGACGGTCCATTGGGGCGAGGCCGAATTCGTCGCGCAGGAGGAAATGGATCGCTCGACCGGGTACTGGTGGTCGCCCGACGAGCGCCATGTCGCGGTCGAGCGGTTCGACGAGGCGCCGGTCGGCACCGTCGTCCGCGCCGCGATCGGCGCCAACGAGACCAAGGTCTTCGAACAACGCTATCCCGCCGCCGGCACCCCCAATGTGCTGGTCGACCTGTACGTCATGCGTCCCGACGGCACCGGGTCGGTGAAGGTCGACCTCGGCAGCGACCGCGACATCTACCTCGCCCGCGTCAAATGGGCGCCGGACGGCAGCGCGCTGTACGTCCAGCGGCAGAATCGGGATCAGACCCGCCTCGACGTGCTGAAGGTCGATCCCATGACCGGCCGCTCGACGATCCTCTTCACCGAGAAATCGGGCCCGAAGAGCTGGGTGAACCTGTCCAGCGTGTTCGCGCCGATGAAGGACGGCAGCATCGTCTGGTGGTCCGAACGTGACGGCCACGGCCACCTCTATCGCTTCGCGCGCGGCAAGTGGACGCAGCTGACGAAGGGCGCGTGGGACGTCGCCGGGATCAACGGCATCGACGAGGCCGCGGGCAAGCTCTACCTCAATGGCAACAAGGACGGCGTGCTCGAGCGTCACATCTACGCGCTCGACCTGAAGGCGAAGGGCTATCCGCTGACCCGCCTGACGCAGGCCGGCTGGTGGAACAATGCGTCCGCCGACAAGACCGCCAGCCGCTTCATCGTCTCGCGCTCCAGCCCCGACCAGCCGACCCAGGTTTATCTGGCCGACAACACCGGCCAGCGCATCGCGTGGATCAACGAGAACCGGATCGCCCCCGGCCACCCCTATTACCCCTATCTCGCCAGCCACGCGCAGACCCGCTTCGGCGAGTTGAAGACCGCGGACGGCGCGACGCTCTATTGGGAAATGCTGACCCCGGCGCTTGTGCCCGGCAAGAAATACCCGGTATTCTTCGAACATTACGGCGGGCCGCACAGCCAGACCGTCAGCCGCAACTGGGGCAGCCCGCTGCACCAGTATCTGGTCGACAAGGGCTATATCGTCTTCCAGATCGACAACCGCGGCTCCGCCAATCGCGGCAAGGCCTATGAGGATGCGATCTGGCACGCGATGGGCAGCATCGAGGTCAAGGACCAGCTCGCCGGCGCGAATTATCTGAAGTCATTGGATTTCGTCGATCCCAAGCGGATCGCGACTTACGGCTGGTCGTACGGCGGCTACATGACGCTGAAGATGCTGGAGGCGAACCCCGGCGTCTATGCGGCGGGCATCTCGGGCGCGCCGGTGACCAAGTGGGAGATGTACGACACCCACTATACCGAACGCTACATGGGCGCCGATCCGAAGGGCAAGGATGCCAAGGCCTATGCCGCGTCGAACGCGATCGACGACGCCGCGAAGATCGCCGACCCGCTGCTGCTGATCCACGGCATGGC